>JANMGQ010000259.1:0-4645 GCA_031374735.1 Hyphomicrobiaceae bacterium
ATCGTTGCCTTCGCCGCCGAAGATGATGTCGTTGCCGGCGTTGCCGACCAGGATGTCGTTGCCCTCGCCGCCGTCCAACGTGTCGTTGCCAGACAGCAGGTCGTTGCCGACATTCATCTGGATCTGCACGCCCGGCCCGCCGAAAGCACTTGAGTCAATCGCGCGAAAGGCGCCGCGATCACCATAAAGCTCGTCGTCGCCGATGCCGCCGTTCAGGATGTCACTGCCGTTGCCGCCATAAAGATCGTCGTCGCCGGCATCGCCGAAAAGCGCGTCGTTGCCCATGAACTCGATGTCGCCAAGGAGGCCGCCGAACTTGCCGCGCAGCGATCCATCGCCATCGACGACGTCGTTGCCTTCGCCGCCGCGCAGTTCGTCATTGCCACCGCCACCTGCGATGCTGTCATTGCCGGCACCGGATGAGATAAAGTCGTCGCCTGAGATCACGTTGCGGTTGTTGGTGTCGCTGACATCGTCGCGCACGAAGGTGCGGATGCTGTCGTCGCCCGACCCGGTGGTGATGGAGAAGCTCTCGACGTCGTCGAAGGTCACGGCCGTCGCGGCGTTGCCGGCCGCATTGTCAAAGCCGGTCTCGCCGATGTTCCTGATGCCTGTCGTCAGCTGCCCATAGCTGACGATCAGCCGGTCGATGCCGGCGCCGCCATCCAGAACGTCGCGCCCCTGCGATACTGTGATCGTATCGTTGCCGCCGAGGCTCAAAATCGCGTCGTCTCCGGCTGTATCGATCAGGTCGTTATTGCCTTGTGTGCCGATGATGGCTGCCATTGTCGTATCCTCATGCTGTTCGACAGGATGGATGCCTGTCCTGTTGCAGTGCAAAAGCTGATACTTAGGCGGGACAGTTTTCCGCTGCAGCACGCGATTGACAGACCGTCTGGAATGGCCGGTACACGCGGGGCATTGCGTGTAATCGGTGCACGCCGGAATGGATGCGCTGATGAAATAAAATATTTACGATGTTCAATTGAGCGAGAACCGTCGATATTTGCCAACATTGGAGGCGAATGATGACGTTAACCTTTGTAAAGCCGCCGCGAGCAGAGGCCGCCATGACGGCCGCAATCACATTCCTGGCGGCGCGCGAGCCGTTTTCGGCGATGCCGTTCGGCTTCGTGGTCCAAACGGTGGCGGGTGCCATCAAGCGCGGCCATTACATTCTGGCGGTCGAGAACAACCGCGTGGTCGGCCTGACCTGCTGGGCGCTGGCTGAGGCCAACACTGCGGAACTCTGGCTGTCGGGCGAGGTGATGCCGACCTATGAGCAGACGACCAAAGGCGACACCGTCGTCCTGATGCTGGGCGGCGGCGATCATGCCCGCGTCGCGCTCAGGGGCATCCGCCACATCGCGGGACTCTACCCTGGGCAGAACTACCTGATGAAACGGTTCGGACGCAGACTGGTCAGCAGCGGCCGGTTTCCGCCAAAGCCCTAGGTGTTCAGTCCCGGCATGTGGTGGAGGCGTCGTTGGGTCGGCACATGCTTGCCGGCCGGGCCTTTGGAGCAGCGATCAGTTCCGTCGCCTCAATCTTGAAACGCAAGCGCCGGACGCCGCGAAGCAACATCCGCGTTGGTGTTCGGTCTTGGGAGACACCGGTCAGTGGTGACCATCCCCTGATCCCCTGCGTGACGCAACGAGCCGACCGCTCCGGTTCATGTCGCCCTGGGCAGAGCCACACAATCTGCGAGATGTTCGCGCGGAACAGCGGGCAATTCATTTCGAATATACCCGTAGAAACAGATCCAACAGCAGGAGCAGTATGCTTGCGCCCAGGCCGGCGACTGGAACCCACATCGGAGTGATGAACGCATTCGCCGGTGGCGCGGCTTCCTTCCACTTGATCCGCAGAAGCGCGAGATTGACGACAGCGAAGATGATGAGCGTCAGACGGGATGTGAAATCGGCCAATCCCGCAAGCGGCACCGTGAGGGACAGGATGAGGATCGCAAGAACACCAATGCCTGTCGCCAGGAGCGGTGTGCCGGTCTTTGAATTCAGCTGCTTGAGCGCGGAAGGAAGATTGCCCTGCTCGGCCAATCCATGCAGCACGCGCGCGATCATGATCATGTGCACGATGATGCCGTTGAGAGTTGCCACAACCGCGATGACGCTCATCGACCACAGCGGCAAGCCGGTCAGTCGGTCAAATACGAGCGCGAGTGGGGCAGAAGAACGAGCCAGTTCGTTCGGAGGAACGGAGACAACGGCGATCCAGACCACGACGGCGTAGATCAAGGCGGTTAAGCCGAGCGTCAGAAAGAGCGCGCGCGGCAGCGTCCTTCTAGGATCTTTCATCTCTCCGGCGACATTGACGAGGTGTTCGAAGCCGATAAAGGCGAAAACCGCTATCAGAGTGGTGCTCGCGAGGCCCATCCACGCCGAGGGATCGTTCAAAGCCGGCCAAGCTTCAGGAAGGCGTGTCAGCAATGCGCCGCCTGAGCCGATGCCAGCAGCAATGATCAGCACGAGGCCGCCAACCTCGATAAGCGTCATGATGCCCGCGAATGTAACCGACTGGACGGTTGCGAGACATGCGATGGCTCCCATGGTGACAACGACGCCGACGATGATCCCAGACGCGGGAAAGGGGGCGAACACCGAAATATATCCAACGCTCCCGACGGTGATCGTGGCGCCGGAGATGCTTGCGGTCGCAACGACGAGGAGTCCGACGCCCAAACTGAGCCGTTTGCGGCCGAATGCCTCCTCGACATATGCCGCCTCGCTCGCGCTGACGGGCATGCGTGTCCCAAGTTCCGCGAAGGTGGCGGCCGTGAAGGCCATGACGATCGCGGCGCCCACGAAGGCGAGCGGCGCGTGCATGCCGCTGCGTCCGGCAGCGGTCCCGACCAGGACGTAGATCCCGGCGCCGATGGTGATGCCGAGGCCGTAAAGAAGGGCGTGGGTCAGCGTGAGTGTGCGAGGCATGGCGGTGGGTGCCGTGATACCAGACGCAGGCTTGGTGGCGGGCATCAAGCAACTCCTCACTGCACAGCGCGCTGCGGTTCCAAGATCGCACCACATGCCCAACATTCGTCGATTAGCTGCCGAAGCCGGCTCCCAGCATCTTGCGCCACGCCGGCGTAAACCATCACCCGCCTCGATCTGTTAGGCCTATGGTGCATCGCAGCGATCAAGTCCGGTTTTCCGGTTGGGTCGCGCGCAGCCGAGGTCCCAGCCAGAGGATCGCCGTCAACGGCACGATGAGGCCGACGACCACCGCGGTGACGACCAGAATTGGCAGCTGCCCGTAGGCTCCGCGGTCGATGCTGAAAAAGACGTTCAGATATTTCGTCGATAGCGAACCGGCGACCAGCGCGAGGTTCATCAGAGATGCCATCAGTGCGAACCATGTGGCCCGATGACCTTCAGGCGCGTTGACGGCGATGAGCGTTAGCAACGGGATCATGCTGATTTGGGCCAAGGGAGACGCGGCCGCAGCATCGACGATGGCGATCGAGCGGGCGCCGAAGCCGAGCCATTGCTCCGTCCATGAATGCCAACCGAACACCAGCGCCAGAGTGGGCAGCGACAGACAAGTCCCGACCAGTGTCAGCCAAAGAAGAACCCGTTCGACCGGCTGCCTCGTCACGAAATCGCTGAGAAGCCAGAGCGCCACGAGGCCGATCGCCGCCGCGGTCTGTTGAAGCACGCCGAAGAACCCCTCGTCGAACCCCAGCACATCGATCGAGAACCAGGTGAACCCTTCACCGACACCAGGGGTCGCTCTGAAGATGAAGATCAGAAGCGCAGCGACGGCGATTCGCCGACGTTGCAAGGGCGGCAGTCCGCTGGTGAGCCAGCGTAACATCATCAAGATGACGGTGAGCGATATCGCGAAGACCAACTCTTGAGCGAATGGGATGCTTGACAGGCCTAAAAGCGTGACGCCCGATCCGAATGCCAGACCACCGACCAGGATGCGCTTGTCAACAGGTCGTTGCTCTGTCGTCTCGAGTCGAACGACCAATGCTCCGATCACGGAGATGAGCGGAACCACGAGGCCGATCAGAAACACACTGGTGTAGGACACCGTTTGCGCGAGCCAGCCGCCAAGACCGGCTACGACGAAAATACCGAGCGAGATCGCCAGTCTGCCAAGGACCTGCACGAGTCCGAGCTCACGGTCTATATCGGCCTTCAAGCGCGGGGTGCCGTCGGGTTTCGCGCGCTCCACCACTTCGGTGCTCATCGCGTCCGCAACCACGTCCTGAAGCACGACGCCGATCAACGAGATGAGCGACGCAGCGATATACATCGCGTCGACGCTCAGGAATGTGAGGTAGCCTGACGATGCGCCGGCGAGCATCAGCAGACCTGCTGCGATCATCCCCGCTCCCACGAGGACGTAAAAGGTGCGCTTGGACCCAAAAACCGGCACCGCATCCACCAGTTCTCCAAAGACCATT
Source organism: Hyphomicrobiaceae bacterium (assembly GCA_031374735.1). Classification (GTDB taxonomy): domain Bacteria; phylum Pseudomonadota; class Alphaproteobacteria; order Rhizobiales; family Hyphomicrobiaceae; genus JABFRJ01. The sequence continues at coordinate 4,430 of JANMGQ010000259.1, forward strand.
TTCATGGCCCACGGCAAGGACAGCCAGACAGCGAGCGCTGCGAGGTCGGCAGGCGTCAAGGTGAGGGATTGCTTGATCCAGAAGCCGGTCGCGATCGCCGTCAGGCTGAGGGCACCGTAGGAGAAGTAGATCATGAGCAAAGGCAGATAGCGCAGACGGAACGCCCGAACCGGCGTAAGCACCGCGGTCTTGAGCTGCGGCGCCAGGTCACGCGCG
>JANMGQ010000266.1:0-4301 GCA_031374735.1 Hyphomicrobiaceae bacterium
GATTTACCCGCTCCGATTTGAACCAACGACGTAGAGGGCTGGATTTGCTGAGAAATGCTTGGTTGAGTGTAGTTGGTTGCGGGTCAAAAGGCCGAAAACACTGGGGTTTGGCGCCGTTGGTCCAAATCACTGGCATGCAACGGACCATATCGGACTGAATCTGCCCGCCTTCGTTCTGCATCAAGATCGCAAGCGTTCCTTCGACTTCAATTCCGAGGGGTTCGGGCGCTGGCGTCGAGCGTACGACGATCCGGCGGATCAGCGCACGAACGAGGGCAACGGCTTCGAGTTCACCGGTCTTGCCGTTGGCCAACGCTTTGTGGATTTCCGCCACCTTGGCCGCGTATCGCGCGGCGGCGTTCGGAAACACCTCGATCACCTTATTGCTCGGCTCGCTCGAAAGCGCTTCTTCCAATTTGCGGCGCTCAGCAGCCAGTTCGTTCAGCCGAGGGCCGGCGATAGCTGGTTCCGCATGACCGTCTTCGACCATCTTCAACATGCGATTGATCTTGCGAACGACCTCAGCCAAGTCAGCCTGAGCGCGCCCCTGCGATTTGCGCCGCTGCTCGGCGAGCCGCATGCGCTCTTGACGATAAACTTCGACGGCAGCCGCGACGACGCCCGAGGCAAGAAGGTTCTGCCGCAGCGCTCCAAGTACGCGCGACTCGATCTCGGCCATCAAGACGGTCCGCGACTGATTGCAGATGCCGCTGTTCACGCGGCCTGAACACCGCAGGTAGTCATGCGTCGCGATGATATAGCGCGAGCCGCAAGTCGCGCAGTAGACGAGGCCGGACAACGGGCGCTTGGGGCGGCGCTGCTGATAAAGATGCGGCCCACCGCGCTGCGCGCGCCGGTGCTGGACGGCGTTCCAAATCACATCGTCTATCAGTCGCAGATGATCGACGGCTTGGCGCTGCCATTCACTTTCGGGATTTTCGCGCGCGACACGCTTGCCGGTTTCCGGATCCTTGATGAAGCGCTGGCGATTGTAGACGATCGTGCCGCGATAAAGCTCGTTGTTCAAAATGCCGTTGCGACGCTTCGCTGACCCCAGCAAAGCTGACGAGTTCCATTTTCCTCCCGATGGCCCCGGGACATGCTCACGGTTCAGTTCACGCACGATCGCGAGCGGCCCCTTCCCGCCAGCGTACTCCATGAAGATGCGGCGAACGATCTCTGCTTCTTCACTATTGATCGTGCGCTGCCCCCGCTCTTCAGCGTGCACCAGTTCATAGCCAAAGCTCTTACCACCTGGGATGCGCCCGGCTTTGACTCGGCCGACCTCTCCTCGGCGGGTCTTCTGAGCAAGGTCCTTCAGGAATAGCGCCGACATCGTGCCCTTGAGCCCGACATGGATTTCCGACACGGCGCCATCGGCCAGCGTTTCGATCCGCACGCCATTGAACGTGAGCTTTTCGTAGAGTGTCGCGATATCAGCTTGACTGCGCGAGAGGCGATCCAGGCTTTCGGTGACCACGCATTCGAACCGATTGGCGACCGCGTCAGCAAGGAGCTTCTGCAGCCCTGGGCGGTTGAGTGTCGAAGCCCCGGATATCGCGGCATCCTGATAAACACTCGACACGTTCAAGCCACGCGCCTCGGCATACTTTCGGGCCAGTGCAACCTGATCGGCGATCGATCGCGCGTCCTGCAGCTCACTGGAAAACCGCGCATAGATGGCAGTGCGCATGACGAGGATTTCCCTACTCGCGCTTGGCGTCCGATACGGCATTCTCGCGAGCATCATCCTCTCTGGCCGCAAGGCGCGCAAGTGCGCAAGCCAGCTGGAGGATCACCTGCTCGGCATCGACGCCGACGGCCGGCTCGCAGGAGATTTCAAGGGCCGCTACGTCCGCTTCGCGGCCCACGATTGCTGTCGATCCATTGGCTGTCGGCATGCCACGCTTCCCGATGACTTTCGAGAAACGTAACGTCGGTCACCAGACATCAAACAGTCGGCGAGGAGCATGCAGTATGCGTTGCCGATGTGCGCCCCGTGCCATGGCGTGCTCAGCCAGTCGGCCCAATCAATGTCACGCTGCAGGCAAAGTTGAAAGCCCGCAGCCGTTGACATCGCCGAGCATACCCGACCTCGGCAGCCTATATCGCCAATTTTAGCGCTGCATTATGGTGCTGCAGCGAGCGGCGATTGGATCGCCAGCCTGACCCCGGCAACGAAGCGTTCGGCCGTGGCAACGGCCGCAGCGGCCAAGGCTGGCGAAAGGGGTTGGGAGCCGTCGGTAATGTAATCGGTGTGCTCTTTGTAATTGTACGCCTTGGTTAGCTGGGCCGCGAAGCCGGCTGCAAACGTCGGCTCACCCTTGGCAATCTTGTGAAATTCACGGTCGACGCCTTTATGGGTCTTGGCGATTTTCTGTGTGCGCTCGAAAATCAGCGCCTGCGCGGCGTGGAACTGGGCGTAGTAAGCAAGCCGCGCGGCCTGTCGCGGCACATTGACCTTGAGGATGACGTTGGCGTCGGACAACGCCTCGTCCGCCGCGGCGAGGAAGGATTGGGTCTGCGGCATCATAGATCGAGACCATCCTTGCGAACCTCGAACATCAACGGCGACGCCGGGTCGCGCCAATGCCCGGCGCAGAACGGCATGGTGTGGATGTCGGCGCCGGTGTCGTCGCGGATCGCGAGCTGGAGATCGGTCAAACGGTCGATTTCCGCCCAGGTGTCGGTCGGCTCTTTCAGAAACAACGCCACGTCGTAGTCGCTGTCCTGGCTGGCTTCGCCCCGTGCGCGTGATCCGAACAGCACGACCCGCTCGATGCGATCACCGTAGAGTTCGGTGAGTGCAGCACGGAATTTGGTCAGGATCGGATCGACGGTCGCCATGGGGCAAGTATGCCCCCACACGCACGAAAGTAGTAGCGAAATTGTGCGGTGTTCAACACCTGGGCGCGGACGGCCCCGGTGGCCGGGAAATGCTGGCTTTGGTTACTCTGGCGCCCACTTGCTCATCCGGCGGCGCAGTTTCGAATGCGACTATTCGCCTGTCATTAGCAATCGGTCGTTGCTCAATCAGCCGAAGCTGCGCAATCGCTTCAGTGCGTCAGAGACAAGATCATCGATTGTGGCCTTGGCAGTCTTAACCTCTGTGATCACACCCGCACCCTGGCCGTAGTACACCATCGCGACAGCAGGATCGCCACTGGTGATACGTTGGTAGTAGGCCGTAAGCGTCTCGGGGGTCTTGGCAAGATCGTGCTCCTTGCCGGCCCAGGCGGTCGTGATCTCGTTCGGCCGATGCCTTACCGCGACGCCTTCTGGCCAACCGCGGCGCGCGAGACCATGGTCGAAAACGTAGTCCGTCGCAGGCGTAAATACTGTGTCGCGGCCATTTGAGGCGAGGATCGCGTCCCGCGTCCCGGGCATCGTGACGACCGCTTCCTTGCAGGTGAGGAATGCAGTGCCGACCCAGGCACCTTCTGCACCTGCTGCCAGGACTGCAGCAAGGCTGCGACCGCAGGCGATTCCGCCGGAGGCGATCACGGGTACATGTGGAAAGGCCGTCACGGCCTGGACAAGAAGCGGTAGCAGGTTCTCGCGGCCGGTATGACCGCCCGCTTCGTTGCCTTGGACAGCGATAACGTCGGCTCCGGCATCGACGGCCCGTTGTGCAAGGTCAAAACTCTGCACCTGACAAATGACCTTTGCCCCAGAACTCTTGGCGATCGGTATCCACTCCGACGGATCGCCAAATGAAAGTGTGACGGCCGGAACGCGCGCCTCCATCGTCACATCGAAATGTTTCGGTCGTGGGCCGAGCAGGTGAGTGATGAAGCCAACGCCGAAAGGTCGTGTCGTCGCCTCACGGACACGCTTAATTTGCACTAATAGTTCGTCCGCTTTGCCTGACATCGCCGCTAGTGTGCCGAGCCCTCCAGCTTGGCTGACAGCGCTCACAAGTGTTGCTTCTGCGGCCCGTCCCATCGGCGCCATGATGATCGGGATGTCGATCCCAAGAACCCCACTTACCCTCGTCTTCAACATGGACGCACTCATCTTGGCCGTGGCGAAATGTTGGACGATGTAATCACGCGGGAGAAGGTTGGTCCAAAGTCATCGTCGTTTGTCACATAGATAGCCGAAAACCCATGAAACTAAAACCGGAATCCGCGTGCTGTCGACCGCATCAAACTGTTGGCCCCCGCTCAGTTATGCCCGTGCCAGTAGCGCCGCGTGTCGTTGCGAAAGAGGTGTTCGAACATCTTGCCAGCGGCGGGATCGAGGTGATCGACAAGCACGATGGTCTTCACCCCGACTTGCAGCTTGATCAAAGGCTCGAA
>JANMGQ010000074.1:0-86563 GCA_031374735.1 Hyphomicrobiaceae bacterium
TCATGTGCGCGCCTTCGGCGCGCATGGTAACTCTCCTGTAACTAGCTGCAGCGCAGCACGAATGCTGCATCGCAAAAATCGCCGCTGCGCGGCAGCTTGTTTCATAGATCAAGGTGTGCGCCGCACATGGTAACTCACCCGGATACGGACGCCTCATATGCGCTTCCTGTTCGTCAGGCCGGCACTTTGCCTCGGGCTTCCTTCAGATCCCGGATCGCTCCGGGCACCCTTGCCGTCGGCTAGCGGTACCCAGGGCCCGCAGAGGACTTCCACCTCCAAGTCATCGGTCGGATACCATCCCGACCAAACGTGCCTCGCGGCACTCCGCGCCATGCCTGGCGCACTCCCGGATGCGTATCGCGGTCCTTCGGCCGCGATACGTCCGGGACACCGAACAATCGGGTTTTGGGATTTCTTCGCACGCTCGGGCGCGGGTATGGCAACGCGTGCAGGATGGCCGCGGCACAGCTGGCATGTGCGCGCGGTGGTGGTCACACCAAGCGCATCCCGCTAGCACCTTTGCCAACGCAGCGGATTGGCAAGAGGCACGCGTGACGACCAAAACTTCCGCGCATTCGATTGCGCCGCTGCTCGCCGTGCTGATCGCCACTGGGTCGCTGTCGCAGTTCTATCGCACCTCGAATGCCGTTATCGCGCCTGAACTGATCCGTGATCTCGGCTTGTCCTCGCAGCTGCTTGGTACGGCGAACGCGGCGTTCTTTATTGCGTTGATGCTGTTGCAGGTGCCGCTCGGCGTTCTGTTCGATCGCATCGGCGTGCGCCGGTCGGTCGCGATGCTGTCCGTCCCCATGACCGCGGGCGCCGCATTGCATACCATTGCCGACAGTGGCGCCATGCTGGTTGCAGCGCGTTTCCTGGTTGGGCTCGGCTGCGCGGGCAGCTTCATGGCCTCGGTCGTACTGATCCCGCGTTTCGTGCCGCGCGAGCAATGGAGCACGAAGCTCGGACTCGTCTTTGCCGTCAGCCAGGCCGGGTACTTCCTCGCCGGCGCGCCACTCGCTTATGTGGCGGAAACCATCGGCTGGCGGCGCGGTTTCTTCGGCCTGGCGATCGTGTCGGCGCTCGTCGGCATCGCATTTTACATCATTGCCCGTGATCGGCCCGAAGGGCATGCTGCTACAGATTCACCCGCACAAGCGTCTGCGTCGGCTCAACCCGGCGTGATCGAAGGCGTACGCCAGATCTTTGCGCAACCCGGCATCCCCAATCTGTTTGCGCTCTTCGCCGTCGCCTACGCCTCCATGTTCACGATTGTCGGTCTGTGGATCGGACCTTATCTGCGCGACGTGCATGGTCTCGATGCCGTCGCGCGGGGACATGTCCTGACGCTGGTTGCCATCACCCTTGTCATCGCCAACAGCGGCATCGGGCGGGTGGAGCGCTATTGGGGGCACACAAAGCCTCTGGTTTTGACGCTGGTCGGCGTGGCCATCGCATCGCTCGCGCTCTGGGCTCTCGTGCCAACGCCGCCGCTCTGGTTGGCGATCGGCCTGTTGCTCTCGATCTGTCTTGCGTCCAGCTACGGCCCGTTGCTGCTGGCCCAGATCAGGGCACGTGTGCCCGATCACCTCGCGGGGCGCGGCGCCACGAGCGCCAACTTCTTTCAACTGCTCGGCACGTCGGCTTTGCCGATCCTGACAGGTTTTGTGCCGCCGATGTTCGAGGCGCCGGCTGGCGGCGGTTACGCTGAAGCCGCATACCGCTGCATGTTTGCATTGATCGCGGTGGTCTTGTCGTGTGGCTTGCTCGCCTACGCCCGGCTGCCACATGAGCGGCGATAGGACGCCGCAGAGTCGTGCGCTTCAGCTTGCGGACGCCGACACTGGCTCCGCGCCCCCTACGGCACGCGCGCTGCGCGGCGTTCGGCGGATGGCGATTTCGCGCGCGATATCGTCGATCACGCGGTGCGCCGCCTTTTCGCCGGCCGCGATCAACTCTTCCGCGCGATGGAAATCGAACAGGCTGAAGGCGCCTGTGCGCGGGGAAATCATGACGTCGGGCGGATCGCCTGCAAGGCGCGAGCGCGCAATGCGGTCCTGCACGATGTTGAAGGCTTCCATCATGACCGTGGACATGCCGGGGGCCGTATCATTTGCCCCAAACACCTGGCGCTGCAGGAGCTTCTTCAAGGCACGCCCGTTGCGCACGATCAGATTGCTCTGTTGGTCGTCGGGAGCACCGGTGTTGAGCGCCGATAGAACCGGCGTCGGTGCTGCATCGAAATCCGTATCGCGGATCGGTGCCATGGTGCCGCGTTCGGCCATATCGGCATTCAGGTTGACGGCGATGACGTAGCGCGCGCCGAGCGCTCGGGCGACGGAGACAGGCACAGGGTTGACCATCGCGCCGTCGAACAACCAGCGGCCGTCCCGCTCAACAGGTTTGAAGATGGCAGGCAACGCATAGGACGCGCGCATGGCATCGGTGAGCGAGCCCCGCGACAGCCAGACCTCGTGGCCAGTGCCCATTTCGGTTGCGACAGCTGTGAACTTGCGCGGCAAGCCTTCGATCGTCAGCCCATGCAGCTTGGTGTCGAGTTGGCTGCACAGCCGGTCGCCGTTGATGAGGCCGGCGCCGGTAAAGTTGAAATCGAGAAAGCCCAACACTTTGCGACGTGTCAGCGAGCGCGCAAACGCTTCGAGTTCATCGAGTTCGCCGGCCACATAGCAGCCGCCGACGACGGCGCCGATCGAGGTCCCAACGATGATATCAGGATGAATGCCGGCCTTGGCCAGCGTGCGCAGCACGCCGATGTGAGACCAGCCGCGGGCCGCCCCGCCGCCGAGCGCCAAACCGATTTTGTAATCGACCCTTGGGTCAGACATGGCCTGCCTCCGCCGAGGCTCAGTTTTCACAGACGACTTTTCAGACAGTGCCGCCCGACTTTCGGTCCTCGCACGACACGCCGGCGATTTTGTATCGCCTGAAGGCCATGCAAGGCCCGCGCCGACAGCGCGGCCTCATCATCGAATAGTATCGAACAGTCCTTAAGCGCCGACTACGCCCGAGTTAACGCGAGCTGCACGGTCGCATCAAAATCGAGACATTTGCGTGACGGTTAAGCCGGCGGGTCGAAGCCAGGCTCGGCCAAAACGAAGCCCGAAAACTCGAACGCGGGCGCGACCGTACATCCAACCAGGACCCATGCCCCAAGCGGACGTGCCATCTGCCACGCCGCTTTCGGCACGATGGCCTGAGGGCGCTGACCCGACGCCAGATCCTTGCCGAGTTGTATGACACGCCGGGATTGTCCGGGCGATTGGATCGTCAACTCCAGCGGCGCACCGGCATAGTGATGCCAGACTTCAGCGGCATCGACCGTGTGCCAGCGCGACGCCTCACCCGCGCGCAACAGAAAATAGATGGCTGTCGATGCCGCGCGTTCGCCTGCACGCGCTGCATCACGGAATGTTTCCACGAAGTGCCCGCCCTCAGGATGGGGCCGAAGGCCGAGTTCGCGAATGATGTCGTCGGCGGTCAGGTCGTCGGCGGTCATGTCGTCGGCGGTCATGGGCGCGGACCAGGGAGCGAGTTGATTGTGTTGTCGCGCGCCGTTTTATTCCACGACGGCGACGTAAGCTTTTTGCGATCAAACATGCATCTGCAATTTCCACTGGCGCAGACGCTCCGGCCGGATATAGTCCGTCTATGCTGCGTTCACCATCAACCGTTCAGATCCGTTCCGCGCGCTCGGGCGATGCGCGCGATTTGGCTCTGATCTTCAAGGACAGTTGGACGTTGGCCTACACGGGCATCTTGCCATCAGATCAGCTCGCGCAGCTGCTGGCGAAGCGTGAGAGCCACTGGTGGACGCAGGCGTTGCGCAGTTCAGATCCTATGCTCGTGCTCGAGGTCGGCGGTGTTGTTGCCGGCTATGCGACCACCGGGAGGTCGCGCGCACGCAGCAAGTATCAAGGCGAAATCTACGAGCTGTATCTTGCGCCCGTGCATCAGGGCCTTGGCTTTGGCGAACACTTGTTCGAGGCGTGCCGCCATCGCCTCGACGATCGCGGCTTCAAGGGGCTTGTGGTGTGGGCCCTCGTCGACAACCCCCAGGCCTGCCATTTCTATTGGCGCCGCGGCGGCAGACCCGTTGCCAGCGTGATGGAGGTGTTCGGCCGCACGCGGCTTGAGAAAGTCGCCTTCGGGTGGCCGTGAGCTGATCGCATGCGGCCCAAGACCGAGCCGACGCATGACACCATAGGAGTTCCATTTGCCCGCCATCCCACATGTGACCGTTCAAGGAGCATCCATCCCCGCCATCGGTCTTGGCACATGGCCACTGAAAGGTGCCGAGTGCGAAACGGCTGTTACAGCGGCGCTTGGCTGCGGCTATCGCCACATCGATACGGCGTCCATGTATGGCAACGAGGCGGAGGTCGGACGCGGTTTGAAGGCATCGCCTGTGGCGCGCAAGGACATCTGGGTGACGACCAAGGTTTGGGCGGACGACATCGGCTCGGGCAATCTTGAACGCTCCGCTGAAAAGAGCCTCAAGGCGCTCCAGCTCGACGCCGTGGATCTGCTGCTGATCCACTGGCCGAACCCAAGCATTCCGCTGGCTGACAGCATCGCCGCATTGTGCAACGCCAAGCGCCGCGGCCTGACCAAGCATATTGGCGTATCCAACTTTCCGACAGCCCTGATGCGGGAGGCTGCGGCGCTCACCAGCGAGCCGATCGTCACCAACCAGATCGAATATCACCCACATCTCGATCAGCGCAAAGTGCTGGTTGAGGCAAAAGCGCTGGGCTGGTCCGTGACGTCCTATTGCCCACTTGGACGCGGCAGCGTTGGCGGCGTACTCTCAGAGACCGTCGTGACGGCGATTGCGAAGCGGCATGGCAAGACCCCGGCGCAGGTGGTGGTGCGCTGGCACGTACAGCAGCCGGGCGTCATCGCGGTGCCGAAGTCGGCGACGCCCTCGCGCATTGCCGAGAATTTTCAGGTGGCCGACTTTTCGCTCAATGCCGACGAGATGCTGCAGCTCTCGTCGCTGAGCCGCGTCGACGGCCGCATCGTCAAACCGGCCGTGCAGCCGAAGTGGGATTGAGATCTCATCCGCGACCGGCTTCATAGGCCTGCACGTTGGCGGCCGCGATGCGCAGCATCGGTGCCGCAATGTCGTTGGCGGTCGCGCGGTCGCGCAGCCAGCCAAGGATATGCTCGCCCTCCGTGCGGCCGCCCTTCTCCATATCGCGCAACATCGAGGCTTTGTAGTTGCTGTCGGCTGCCTTGAAGATGTTCAGGTATTGCTGCCTGTAGGTGTCGGAAATCTTGAAGCCTTCAGCCTCGGCGATCTTGGCAACGGTCGCAAACGTTTCCTCGATCAGCCACGCCCCGTCGGCCGCCTTGTTGACCACGCCGAGGGACTGGCGCGTCAACGTCGTCACGGCTGCGACGGTGCCGAGATGGACGAGCTTCTTCCACAGTTCCGCGCGGATGTTGGGCACAGCCTGAGCGGTGACTTGCGGCTTCGGGAAGGCCGTGAGCAGGCGCGTCACGCGCTCGCTCATGCGCCCGTCGAGTTCGCCGAAAATGATCTCGTTCCAAGTGTTCATGTGCACGATCTCGCCGACTGGCCCGAGCGTCGCTGAAATCTTGCACAGCCCACCCAGCACACGCTCGCGGCCGAACTCTGAGACAAGGCGATCGATATGGCTCATGCCGTTGAGGATCGGCAGGATGGCCGCGTCGGGGCCAAGGGCTGGTCGGATCGAACGGATGGCATCGTCGAGGTCATAGGCCTTGGCTGTCAGCAGCACGATCTCGGCATCGGGCTTCACGGAGTCGGCAGTGACGGTCTTCACTTTGCGGCGCAACGCGCCGATGGGGCTCTCGATGACGAGGCCTTTGGCATCGAGCGACGCCTTGCGTGCCGGCCGGACGAGAAACGTCACGTCGGCCCCATTTTCGGCCAACCACCCACCGTAGTAGCCGCCGAGCGCGCCTGCGCCGAGAACTGTGATTTTCATGGCTGTCCGGGTGTTTGATCGAAGTCACTATCATGGGGGCCGAGGGCCAACTCCCGTGCGCCGTCGACGCCGAGCGGCAGGTGCGTTGCGGCGATGACGATGCCGCCGCGTGTCATGTGCGCCTTGATCAGGACCGCAACGCGCTCGCGATTGCCCGCATCCAGCGAGACCGTCGGCTCATCCAGCAGCCACAATGGCCGAGGCGCAAGCAGCAGGCGTGCGAGACCGAGCCGTCGCTTCTGGCCTGCCGAAAGATACTGCGCGGGAATGTCGGTGAGCGACCCAATGTCCAGCGCATCGAGTGCAGGCGCAACGTCACTCGTTCCGCCGAGGATCGCGCTCCAGGCGACAGCATTTTCAGCCACCGTCAACGCGCCTTTGATGGCGTTTGCATGGCCAACGAGATGCGCTTGGTCGCCGACGCTGCGCTCGTCATCGCCACCTTCAAGCGCGACGGTTCCAGCTTCCTGCGGGACAAGACCAGCGATCGTGCGCAACAGCGTGGTCTTGCCGGTGCCATTGGGCCCCGAAAGGATCAACGCTTCGCCGCTCTCGACCTTGAATGACAGGTCGCGAAAGAGCATGCGGTTGCCGCGCGACTGGGCGAGGGCGTTGACGATGAGACGCATCACGGTTTTGGCGGCATGATGATTTGCGTCTGCGAGACGACCGCGAGCAGCTTGCCGTCCTCGCCGGTGATCTCCGTCTGCCAGACCTGCGTGGTCTTGCCTTTGTGAAAGGGCTTCGACGTGCCCGTGACGGTCGTTCCCACTTTTGCGCCACCGATGAAGTTGGTCTTGCTCTCGATCGTGGCCGTGTGCGCGCCTCCGGGCATATTGACCACTGTCGCCACCGCCCCGAGCGTATCGGCAAAGGCCATGTAGGCGCCGCCGTGCAGAATGCCACCGGCGGTGCACATGTCAGCGCGCACGGTCATTTTGCCGACCACGCGCTCCGGCCCGGCCTCGATGACTTCCATGCCGAGCAGCCCCGGCAACATGCTCCTCATCATGGCATTCATTTGGGCGACGACGTCCGACATTGCAGGCTCCTGGTCGTGCGTAACGGGTCGGTGCGATTGGGTTAAGTCCCCCGTCTGTCCCCGGCCCTCCACGATGAGGGACTAAGGGTGAGGCATCTGTGCTTGAAGTCAAGCTGGAAGAGGCTTGGCAGGAAGAGGCTTGGCCATGGGGCGGTCTGGAGCGGTCTGGCCACCAGCTGCGATGTTGCGGGCGCACGGATACTTCACGTGGCTCGACGGACATGGGAGACAGGACCACCACAATCGCCAACGGGACCAGACACGTGAGCAGAAAATACGACGTCATTGTGATCGGCCTCGGGGGCATGGGCTCTGCTGCACTCTGCGCGCTTGCACGGCGCGGCAAGCGCGTTCTTGGCATTGAACAGTTCGATATCGGCCACGACCTCGGGTCGTCCGCCGCAGGGATTCGCATCTATCGCTTCGCTCAGTTCCTGCACCCCGCCTACGTGCCGCTGATGCACCACGCCTTCGAGCATTGGTCGCGTCTTGAGCGTGACGCTGAGGAGCAGGTGCTGTTCCGCACCGGCGGGCTCGATGTCGGCCTGCCCGCAAGCGAAGTCGTGACCGGTGCAAAACTGGCCTGCACGCAACATGGGCTGACGCATGAGGTGTTGCGGGCGAAAGACGCCATGCAGCGCTTCCCGGCTTGGCAGATGTCAGATGACATGGAAGCCGTTTATCAGCCGGACGCAGGGTTGTTGGCGGCGGACCGCGCTATATTTGCGCATGTGCGCGTCGCGCTGCGTCTGGGCGCCGATGTGCAGGTGCGCGAGCGCGTGACAGCGATCACAGAGGCGCGTGATCACGTGACCATCCAGACGAGCCGTGGCCGCTATGAGGCGGGTCAAGTGATCCTCACGGCTGGCCCGTGGGCGGCTGAGTGGGCGACGTCCATCGGCGCTAAAGTCGTACCCGAGCGCCAGGTGGTCGGCTGGTTTGCGCCCCGCGTGAACGCGCTGTTTGGGCGCGCGGCGTTTCCGGTCTTCATCGCTGAAGACGAGACGGGCGTCTATTACGGCCTCCCCGAACACGATCGGCCCGGCATGAAGCTTGGCCGCCACGGCCATCGCCACGAGGTGACGACGCCAGACGATGTGCGTCGTGAGATCGATGCCACTGACGAGGCCGTGTTGACGCGCTTCACCCGCCGCTACTACGGCGATCGCCTTGGCGGGGTGCTGGCCCTAAAAACCTGCATGTACACGAACACGCCCGACAGCCACTTCGTGATCGACCGCCTGCCGGAGCATGGCCGCTCGTGGCTTGCCGCCGGGTTCTCGGGCCACGGTTACAAATTCTGCGCTGGGATCGGAGAGATCCTGGCCGACCTCGCCATCGACGGGTCGACGCGGCAGGACATATCGCTTTTCTCCGCGGGGCGGTTTGGGGCCTGATGGGCGGTTCAGGGCGATCGGGTGAAGTTCCCCCTCTCCCCTAAGCCCCGGCCTTCTTGGCAAAGCCCCACGCAGCCTCGGCCAGCGGCACAATCCGCTTGATGGTGGTCAGCGCTTCGGCGCTGGCGGCCGTGCCGTCGCGCACGCGGCCGGCGATACCTTGCAGGATGGCCGCGAGCCGGAACAGATTGTACGAGAAATACCAGTCGAGTTCAGGCAAGCCACTGCGACCGGTCAGCTTACAATACTGTTCGACGGCTTCGGGGATCGAGGGGATGCCGAGCGGCTTGAGATCAAGGCCCGCGATGCCGCGAGCTCCGGCTGATCCCGGTGTCGCCGGCGGCATCACCCAGGTGGTCAGGAAGTAGCTGAAGTCCGCCAAGGGATCGCCGAGCGTCGACAGCTCCCAGTCGAGGACGGCGATCACTCTGGGGTCCTCGGCGTGGAAAATCATGTTGTCCAGGCGATAGTCGCCATGCACCACCGAGACGCGCTCTTGCTTGGGCGCGGTCCGGGGCAGGAACTCCATCAGCCGCTCCATTTCCTCGATGCGGCCGGTTTCGGAGGCGCGATACTGCTTCGACCATCTGTCAATCTGGCGGGCGAAATAGTTGCCGGGCTTGCCGTAGTCGCCGAGACCGATTTTGTCGGGATTATAGGCATGCAGCTTGGCCAGCGTTTCGATCTCGGCTGTGTAGATGGCCCCGCGCTGGGCATTGGTGAGCGTTGGCAAAGCGGCGTCCCACAGGATGCGGCCGGGCACCATCGCCATCACGTAGAACATGGAGCCGATCACGCCCTCATCCGAGCACAGCCCATAGGTGCGTGGCGCGGGAAAGCCCGCTTTATGGAGCGCCGTGATGACCTTGTATTCGCGATCGACCGCATGCGCCGACGGCAGCAGCTTGCCGAACGGCTTGCGTCGCAACACGTAGCGCGTGCCGGGCGTATCGAGCCGGTACGTCGGGTTCGACTGCCCGCCCTTGAACTGATGCACCTCAAGTGGCCCCTGATAGCCCTCGACGTGTGCCGCCATCCACTGGGCGAGACTGGCCTCGTTCAGCTTGTGGCGTTCCTCGACGGGTTTGACGCCGGAGAATGTGTCGTCAGGGACGGACATGGTGCGCTTCCCAAGTCTGGGTGTCTGATGCGGCGACGGTGTCACGAGAAGCGGTCGGGCCGCAACTGGTTTGGCGACAGCTCGGACACGTCGGGAAACGCTCAGGCCCAGAACCTCGCGCCGGCTGTGCTCAAGATCTCGCGAGCCGCCTCGTCCCCGAGACGCACGGCGCTGCTGGCGCCGCCGCCGCGGGTTGCAACGTGACTCGCGCTGCCGTCAGGCGCCACGACCTCGCCCAAAAACATGATCTGGCCGGCATCGAGGCGAGCGTAGCCCGCGATCGGGGTGCGGCAGGACCCGTCCAGACGGGCGAGAAAAGCGCGCTCGCAGGCGACCGCAATATGGCTAGGCTGATGATCGAGGGAAGAGACGAGCTGCGCCGTGCGCTCGTCGTCGGCACGAATCTCTATCCCGATGGCACCTTGGGCGACGGCGGGCAGCATGTCGTCGATGGGAATTGCAGACGTGATCTTGTCCGCCATCCCAAGCCGCTTCAACCCGGCAACGGCAAGGAACGTGGCCGCCGCGACGCCGTCATCAAGCTTTTTCAGCCGCGTTTCGACATTGCCTCGAAAACCCACGACCTGCAGATCGGGCCGGCGACGCAAGGCCTGAGCCTGCCGGCGGAGCGAGGACGTGCCGAGGACAGCCCCTTTGGGCAGCTGAACCAGGGTCGGAGCGACGGGACTGAGAAAGGCGTCACGGGGATCTTCGCGCTCGAGAATGACGGCGAGGCTCAAACCTTCCGGCAGCTTCGTCGCCACGTCCTTCATGGAGTGCACGGCAAAGTCGATGCCGCCCGCGAGCAGCGCCTCTTCAAGCTCCTTGGTGAATAAGCCTTTGCCACCCGCGTCGGCCAGCGACCGATCTTGGATGCGGTCGCCAGAGGTCTTGAAGACGACAATCTCGATCGCATGCTCCGGCACACCGTGAGCTGCCATGAGCTTGCGACGCACTTCATACGCCTGAGCCAAGGCCAGCGGCGAGCCGCGGGTCCCAAGTTTTGTCACCTGCAAGCGAACCTCCGATGTCTGGATGCAGTCAGCACGCTATAGTGACGGCGCGGGCATGGCGCCAGTTCTAGCACGCGCAGTTCTAGCACGCGCGGCCCGAACTGGGCGGGCCACGAAAACACGAAACCCCGCCCTGTTGGGGAGGGCGGGTTTTCGCGGTCAGCCTCGTCTGTGTGGAACGAAGCGTGGAATTGTGTCGTCGAGACCGCGGTACGTTTAGCGCAAAGCCAGCTGCGTCAAGGCCAACTGCGACGGAGGGTTTCCGGACTTGCCGGCCCGTGCAGGCGAAGGGATGAAGAGCGCCGCGACCAGCAAGCCTGCTGCGATCGCGAAACATGCCAAGGCCAGAACCTTCGCACCCTTCTGGGATAGCCCCTCTGCGTTCGTGACGTGCATTGTGCTTCTCTCGAACATTGCGCCGACGGATGCGAGCCTGTGTGAAACCCGCTGTCCATCGACGGTGAGGAATTTGTAACCCAATACCCCCGCCGCGTCTAGTATCTGGTCCACATATTGTTAATCCAGATGATTTTATTTATTCACCACGCTCGTAATGTGTCATTAAATAACAGAAATTCATATTTTGATAGCATTTGGGCCTCGCGGCGCGTGCCGGAGGCCCATTATGAAGCGCTAGCTAACGGTTTCTCAATATGTGAACTTGAACGTCGCGACCAGACGGCCGTCACACTGGAACGTTGCGCCTTTGCAGAAGTCCGTCGCGAGGCCATCATTGCGCACATTCGTATCCCACCAGCGCAGATCGAACGACAACTTGTCGGCCGTGAGGGTAACGCCCGCGTTCCAGTACATGTAGTCCTTCTTGCCGTTGGTCACGAGCGACTGATAGCGATCGCTGTGGCCCTTCTGGTAGCCGACCAGAGCGCTGACGCTCGGCGTGATGAAGCCGTGCGCCGGCAACACCTGGGTGAGCGAGGTCTCAGACGTGAGCACGCTGCCGGTCGAATTTGTGTAGTCGGGCGACCAGAAATACGTCGATGCGAGCGTCGCATCCTTCCAGAGTTCGCGGCTCATGCCGAACTTCAACTCGACATAGTCGAGTTCACCCGTGATGGCGGTGGCTTTGTCCTTGGCACCGGGATAGGCGTAATAGATCGCGCCCATATCGAATGTGATGTTGTTCCAGACCGGCTTGATGCCGGCGTAGATGTCGAGTTCGCCGCGCGCGATGTTACGGCCCGTCTCCTGGCCGAAGTCCAGGCCCGATGCCCAGAACCCCGTGTAGAAGATGCCGTAGGTTAGATCGAGGCCACCCTGGCCGGTCGGGCGCTCGGCCGTCTGCGAGAAGCCGCGGAAGACGTAGTCGGTCGTGACGCCGCCGTTGAAGGAGTAGTTGAATTCACGCTTGTCGTCGGCGATTGCGGGCACGACAAACGCGCTCACAATGGCAGCGGCAAAAAGGGTGCGCAGGGCGATCATTGAGGACCTCGTTGACAGCGGATACGCAGCCGATCAACTGAGTCGTCCCCGGCAACAAGAACCCTTACCGCTTTGCTAGAGGAAATCGGGCCGCTGTGCTTGCCTCGCCACGCTGGGTGGTCATTCAAGAGGCACTTTCGAGGCTTTCGATCACCAACGTGCCATTTGTATAGACGCAGATGTCGCCGGCAATCTTCATGGCGCGACGGGCCACGTCCTCGGCACTCTTGTCGCTGTCGAGCAACGCGCGGGCCGCCGCGAGGGCAAACGAGCCACCCGATCCGATGCCCATGCAATCGTGTTCCGGCTCCAGCACGTCCCCGGTCCCGGTCAACACCAGCGTGCGCTCCCGATCGGCGACGATCATCATGGCCTCAAGGCGGCGCAGATACCTGTCTGTGCGCCAATCCTTGGCGAGATCGACGCAGGCGCGGGTGAGCTGCGCCGGATATTGCTCCAGTTTTGCCTCAAGCCGTTCAAACAGCGTGAAAGCATCGGCAGTCGCCCCCGCAAAGCCGCCGATGACGTCGCCACGGCCGAGTGAACGCACTTTGCGGGCATTGGATTTGAGCACTGTCGCACCGAGGCTCACCTGGCCGTCGCCGGCAATGACGACACGGCCGCCTTTGCGCACGGTGAGAATGGTGGTCATAGGTCACGCTCCGTTGGGCGGGCCGATCGGCCCTGTGCCCCGCGCATATGGCGCTGGCTGGCCATTGGCACAAGTTGGGAATCGGCCAGCTGCGAATAGGCTCGTCGACGTTGCGGGACGTGCGGTGGACGCCGATGCGCGCTATGAGGGCCCGGTTGACAGTCCAGCACCCGCGAGACCCATCCGTGACGAAACGCATTCTGCTCGGTGATATCGTCGCAGCCCACGGCATCCGTGGTGAGGTCGTGCTGCGCACCTACACGACGGACCCAGAGGACATCGGCGCCTATGGCGCTCTCGCCGACGAACAGGGCCGCCGCACGTTTGAGATCACACACGCCAAAGCGACCAACAAAGGTGTCATTGCGCGCATCAAGGGCGTGGCGACCCGCAACGACGCGGAAGCGTTGCGCGGCACGAAGCTCTATGTTGCCCGCGATGCACTGCCGCCCGCAGATGATGGCGACTACTACCATGAGGACCTGATCGGTTTGGCGGTCGTCGCGCCCGACGGTGTCGCGATCGGCAAAGTCTTAGCCGTGCAGAATTTCGGCGCTGGCGACCTGCTGGAGATCCAACTCACGGGCAGCAAGCTGACGGAGTTCGTCCCGTTCACCGATCCGTACGTGCCCACCGTGGATCTCGCAGGCGGCAAGCTCGTGGTGATTATGCCTGTGATGGTCGGCGAACCCGAGCCAGGAGCTGGTTCAACCACCGACACGGGAGCGCCTGAATGAGCGCCGCCGCAACCTTTCGAGAGGCCAATGCTGAAGATCTCGCACAGATCATCGCACTGTTGCGGGATGATGTCTTTGGCGCCGCCCGCAATCCCGAACACGAGGCAGCCTCGCCGGCATACGACAGCGCATGGGCCGAGATCCTGGCTGACCCGAACAATAGCTACATCGTCGCGGATCAAGGTGGCATCATCGTCGGCTGCTACCAGCTGACGTTTATCCGCGGCCTCAGCCACGCCGGTGGATTGCGCGGCCAGATCGAGAGCGTGCGCATCGCGGCTGACCGGCGCGGCGGCGGGCTTGGCTCAGCGATGATGCAGGATGCAATCGAACGCGCCCGCCAGCGTGGCGCACGTCTCGTCCAACTGACCACCGACACACGGCGCGCGCACACGCGGCGCTTCTACGAGCGCCTTGGCTTCGTCGCCAGCCATCACGGCATGAAGCTGGCGCTGTGAGATGCCCCGAAGGCAAAATCAGCGCGTCGAGCCGCCGAACAGGCCTTCGGGCCTCAGTACGAGCAAGGCCGCGAGAGCTGCGAAGATGACGAGGTCGCGATACTCGATCGGGAAGAACGCACTCCAGAGCGTCTCGGCAATTGCCACCATGACAGCGCCGAGAACGGCGCCGCGCACCGATCCAATACCGCCAATGACGGCGGCGATCAGAGCCTTGAGCCCAACGACCAAGCCACCGGCGTGTCCGACGCCGCCATAGGCCATGGCGGTCAACACGCCGGCAAGACCCGCCAGGCATGACGCAAGCAGCATGGTTTGCAGCAGGATGCGCCTGGGGTTGATCCCCAGCAGACTGGCGGCAAAAGGATCATCCGCATAGGCCCGCCACGCCCGCCCAAACCGGCTGCCCGCGAGCAAGGCAAGCGCGGTCATGATGGCCGTCACCGCCACCGTGAGCACGACGATGGCCATCGGCGTCAGCGTGACGATGTAAGGACCCGAACGGACCAGACCAAACGGCTGCGACAGGAATGGTGCCATCCAGCGGCCGCCAGAGCCCTGTGTGAGCCGCACCAGTTCGCTCCAGACAATGGACAAGCCGACCGTTGCGACCAGGATATGTTGGCCGGGTCGCGATGCCAGCGGGCGCAGCAGCATATGGCCCATGGCCGCACCGTGCGTCGCGCTGGTCCAGATGCCAACCCCGCTCGCAATCACGATGGCGAGCGCAGCGTTGCCATCGGTGCCGATCAGCCCAAAGCCCAGAAACGTACCATAGCCGGCGAGCATGGCGAGTTCGCCGAAGGCGAGGTTGATGCGGCCGATCAAGCCATAGATCAGTGCGTAGGATGCGGCCAGCAAGGCGTAGATCGACAGGTTCGTCAGACTGCCGACGGCAATCTGCGTGAGGACAGCCACCTGCCGCGGCACCTGCGGCAAGGGCCAGAGCGCGAGCACGGGCGCTGGATCTGACACCGCTGCGCGCCCGCTCTCGATCCAATGCCGGCGCAGCAAATGCAGGCGGACGTCGCCGAGCGGGCCGTATTCTGTCGCGAGGTTGGTGAGGTCGAGGCGCGCGGGTTTCGCCGGATCACGTTGCAGGATGCAGCTGATGGCGCGTTTCACCGGCGGCTCTTTAGCGCGCGCCGCGACATAACTCACTGTGACCAACGTTCCGTGAACAGTTCGCGAGGCCTCGACCGTGCGAACGTCAAGGTCGGTGTCGGCGGTGTTGAAGGCCGGGATGAGAGAGCGGCACAAGCGCACGGCATCGCTTTCCACCACGACGGCACACCCGGACAACCACAACAGTGCCATCACAGCGAGCGGCACAACCAGCCGCCTGTCCGTGATGATGAGTTGCATGAGCGGTCCGCGCGGAAAGAATGCCGTTCCTGCGTTGGCTCAGCTGACTGACGACGTCAATTGCCGGGAGTTCCGGGCAAGGCGCCAGTTCTGGCGCATCTGTGTGATGCGGCTACTTCGCGCGCACGGCGTCGGGTGCGATGAGACGTATGCGTTCGACTGAGAGCCCGCGCCGGCGTTTCCTCTGCCCCTTCGGGGCTGGGCGTATGACGATCACACCACGGATTTCGCTGCGCTGCACCTGTGGCTACAGCCTGCGGCCCCTTCGGGGCCGTTGTGGCGCTTGTGGCCCCCGAAGCTGAAACGAACTGCGGGCACCCGCGGCTCGCATCTGTCTGCAATCAACTTAAAACTGCATTGTTCAGTGAATTTATCCCGACCTGTGGTATGCCATCCGCATTCCGGTTCGCCGCGGTGCTAGGCCGCGGTGACCGGTTGAGATCGGCGCGTGGCGAAGAAGAACGCCGACGAGTTCTTTGCGAACTTCGTGCGTGCGGTAAGTCCCGAGTGGTCTGGATCCCGTTGCGCCCTGACCTGCAGCGATCATGGATGCGACACTCAAGCGAAACACGTCAAGAACGGACATCGCGACCCTGAAGCCCTCGCCTGATTTGCCGATTGGCGCGTCTTCGGGCAGGTGCACGTTCGTCAACGTGTCAATCGTGCAAGTGGATGGGGTGCAAGAACGTCGATGCGTTCAGCAATTTCGACCGCTTCGGAACAAGTGTGGCGTGAGTGATCATGACGCTTCTTTCATCACGCGCTTGAGAATAGCGTGGAGCCTAACGAGATCGCTTTCGGTCAAGTTACCAAAGAGCGCGTCGATTTCCGCCTCATGTTGCTCGGCGATCCGTTCAAAGTCGCTGAGGCCCTTTTTCGTCAATTTTACGTGGATCACCCGGCGATCGGTCACTGAGGTAGCGCGCGCAACCAGTCCATCAGACACAAGTCTGTTGATGACGATGGTCACATTGCCACCGGACACCAGGAGCAAGCGACTGAGCTCGCTCATGGTGATGCCGTCGCGGCGACGCCACAGCGCGGCCATAACGTCGAAACGGGGCAACGTGGTGTCGTGGTCAACTCGGAGAAACGCGCGCAAGTGTTGCTCAGTTGAGCGCGTAACACTGAGAAGACTAATCCAAATTTTCAGTCGTCTTTTTGACAGCGGGATTGGCGTTCGCATGTCCATCAAACTTCACCTCCTGCTCCGACTAAGACTTGGCCATTGACGCCGTGTGCCGCGTCAGAGCCAAGCCGTAAGCCCATCGCAATGATTTCGCTCGGTTCGATCGACCGATTTTGTAGATTGGTTTTTGTGAGCAATGCCAAGGCGCCGTCTCGCGTCAAAGACCAGTTACTTCTTGGGAGAGGAGCGTCCATAGTCGCCCAATCCAATTGGGTCGACCCCTTGCGGCCGGAATGACCAACCTGACAGCAGATCGTGGCGCTTGTCTCGGTGTGCACAAAATCGACCAGGCGCTTCCATGCTGCTTTGTGCCCAAAAGCCACTTCACTCATGAAACATTGAATGCGGAAGCGCCCTCTTGTGCTGATTGACTTACAGGCCTTTGGGATGAGCCATGAATTCAGCGATGATCTCCGGTGGCGGCTTCATGAAATCAGATACGCGACTGGCACCAAGCCCGGTCAGGCGTCGCAGC
Source organism: Hyphomicrobiaceae bacterium (assembly GCA_031374735.1). Lineage (GTDB taxonomy): Bacteria > Pseudomonadota > Alphaproteobacteria > Rhizobiales > Hyphomicrobiaceae > JABFRJ01. The sequence continues at coordinate 16,885 of JANMGQ010000074.1, forward strand.
CTCACCTGCATTTCGGCCTGCTTCACGACGATCGGAATGCCGTTGATGACCGGCGCACCGCCGACGACATGCCCCTGCAGTGCGGCAAACAGCAGCATCGGAATACCGCCGCCAGGAATGAGGACGTCGACACCGGACTTCACGAGCGGTTGGGCTTGCTCGGCAAAGAGTCGCTCGACATCGTCGGCCAACGTTTGGCTTTCGTAAGCCTTCAGGATCTGGCCCGGTTCGAACGACATAGCGTGCACGCCCGTAACGCGCTGCTCCAGACCATACTTGCGGATCTGGTGGTGGAACCACGGGATGTATCGGGTGTTGATGGTGACAATGCCGGAGCGCTGGCCGAGTTGGCAGGCGTGCAGCATCGACGCTTCTCCAAGAGCAACGACGGGAATATCGACGACCGAACGCGCTTCGTAGAGACCTGCATCTTGGAAGTGGCCGATGACGAAGGCATCGTAGCCCTCCCGCTCGGCACGGACAGCGTTGCAGATAACTTCGCGCGCGCAGCGGAACTCAACGATCGGATGCGCATAGTTGTCATGCGGCGTGATGCCATGCACATCAATGATCGTGCCGGGGTCGACAACCGCAGCGAGATGCGCGCGCAGCCGATCCCAATAGACAGCGCCATTTTCATAGTCGACGTAGCTCTGATACCAGAGACGGATCGGCTTACTCATGGTCTACTCCCGGAGCGGCGATGATTTCAAATCGTGATGCTGCCGACACTGGCGCCACCGCAGACATAGAGTACCTGCCCGGTGACAAAGCCAGCATCGTCGGATGTGAAGAACATGACAGCCCGGGCGACATCGTCAGCGGTGCCGAGACGTTTGACCGGTATGCTCTCTGCCAACGCGTCGATGCGTGGATCGCCGGCCGGCATGACATCATGGAACATCTCGGTGCCGGCGACAGGGCCAGGGGCAACAACGTTGACGGTTATGCCATAGGGGCCAAGTTCGAGCGCCCACGTGCGCGCCATGCCGACCATGCCGGACTTCGTCGCGGAATAGACTGTGCGGGTCGCGAGCCCGAGCGCTGCGCGTGATGACATCAAGACAACGCGGCCGAACCTGCGCGTCCTCATTCCAGGCGCGAAGGCCTGCAATAGCGTCAGCGGCACGGCGAGATGCAACTGCGTCAACGCCACGAGATCGTCCACCGACGTCTTGTCGAGTGGATTGGCGCGAATAACACCAGCGTTGTGAACGAACCGTGTCACGTCATATTGGCTGGCAATGTCGCGTGCGGTCGCGGCGGTCGCTCGCGGATCAAGAAGATCGACGGGAATGTGCGTGACGCCACGTGTCGCCTCGCCCGGACGCCGCGACAATGAAAGGACGTCGTAGCCGTCGATTGCAAAACGCCGACACAGTGTTGCGCCGATGCCGACACTCCCGCCTGTGACGACAGCTATCCCTTTCGCCGTCATGACGGGCGCCCCTCGACCAGTGCCAACACGCGTAAGGGGCTGCCAGAACCGTTGCGGATCTTGAGAGGAGCCGCGAAGATGAGGCTACCCGTCGGCGGCAACTGATCCAGGTTCATCAGGCATTGCAGTCCGTAGCGACCATTGCCGTGCAGAACGAAGTGCGCTGGAAACGGCGGATTGGAGTGCGCACCTTGGCCCGTATCGGTGCCGATCGTCTCGACGCCAAGTCCGAGAATATTGCGCTCATGCACAAGATAGTTCAGAGCCGCTGGACCCGGTCCTGGCGTATGGGGACCGTCATCCTTCAAATTGACGTAGTCAACAGTCGCGCGTTTGAACCAATCCGTTCGGAGCAGAACCCAGCTGCGCGGCGGCACAGGGCCGTGGCATTTCTCCCAGGCTTTGATCTCGTCGACAGAAAGCTCGTGATCTGCATTGTTCGCAGCGGCGGCGGACATATCAATGACGACCGCCGGCGCGATGAAATCCGCAGGTGGAATGCTATCGACTGCGCCGTTCGGCAGATGGCGGCCGGACACCCAATGAACGGGCGCATCGAAGTGAGTGCCTGTATGTTCGCTCATCGTGATGTTGTTCCAATACCACGCTGGGCCGCGCGCATCGTAGCGTGAGACTTCCTCGATACGGAACGGCGCGCACTGGCCGAGTTCCGGCGGGAGCACGAGCGTTGGAAAATCCGGCGACAACGTTTGCGTCAGATCGACGATACGGATTTTACCTTCCGCCATGGCCAGAACCAATTGCGCGAGTACGGTCGGGGCAATGGACGGTGTCGCCATGGTCATCTCTCGTTTGCGAGGTCGCGTTCGACCGCCTTCGGATTATCGGCGAGGCGCGCGCGTAGATCTTCCGCGACATCGCCCACATAGACGTCTTCGAGGCCACGCTTGAGCGCATCGACGATGGCCTTCGCCACCTGCGTCGGCGTTACTTTCGGCGGTGGCACAGTCTGGAACCAGTTCGTATCAAGTGGACCGGTAAAGACGTTGACGACACGCACACCGCCCGGCCGCAGTTCTGCGCGCAGCGCGTGCGACGCCGACAACTGCGCTGCCTGCGCCGCTGAGAATGCGCCGTAAGCCGGCCAGTTTGCCTGCGCAAAGATCGACAACACATTGACCCAGGCGCAGGCTGCATGGGTGCCGTCAGCGCCCCGAAAGCGCATCACAGGTGCGAAAGCCTGCGCCAACCGCACGAGACCGAGATAGCCCGTTTCGAGCTCCTCGCGTGCGACTGTGATCCCGGGCCGATCGAGAATGCCGCCTGGCCTGACGTGCTCCGCCGTGTTGACGACGATATCGACGCGCGCGCCGATTTCGGCGGCCAATTCTGTAATGGTATCGCCGTTAGTGACATCGAGAGTCATGATCTCGAGACCGGACATCTTGCGCAGCACGTCAAGATCGGAACACGGCTTCCATGGCTCGGCGAGGCCGGCGAAGATAATCGCGCTGCCGGCCTCGGCGAAAGCGCGAATGCATGCCTGTCCGACTGCCGAACGCGCATCGGTGACGAGAACACGGCGGAACTTCGGGTCGAGCGTCAACTCACGCGCTTGTATATCGTCTGCCATGTTTGGCGTCTCCTGTTCCGGCCATGCGAACGCAACGGCTTGGCCACTGCGATCCAAATGCCAGGCGAGGCGAACGGGCTGGCCTGCGGCAACGTCGCAGTGCAGATGCGCAACCACCGACACGCCCGCCTCCATCAGTACGGTGCCGATGCGCCACGGCATACGCTCGCGAAAGAACACGTCGGGTGAGACGCGTACTGTCGTTTCCGCCAGGAGCGTGCCAAGCGGGCTGGCTGGCGACATGACGATGGTGTCACTCAGACACTTCGGGCAGGCGTCGCGTGGCGGATAGTGCACTGCACCGCATGCATTACAGGTCGGCAGTTCGAAGCGCCCCTCGGCGGCTGTGCGCGTCAAGAGTTGCGCCTGCCGGCTGCGTGCGCCCTGCGGCAGCAGCGGCAGGCGTGTGCGCTTGGTGGGATCCTTGCGCTTTGGTCGCTGAAGCGGCTTCGTCATGATCATGCCCTGCCGAGTAGCGCTGCGCCCGAGGCGAGGCCACGGTCATATGTGATCATGCCGAAACCCGAGACGAGACCGATCTTCGCGTCGGGAACGGTGGCGCCACTGGTTTGTCCGGTCAGCTGGCGGATCGTTTCGACCAATCCGATATAGCCCCCCGCACAGCCGGCTTGACCAACCGACAATTGCCCCCCGCACGTGTTGTGCGGGCAGCTGCCATCGGTCGTGAACGTGTTGGCGCGTACAAAGGTCGGCGCTGCGCCCTTCTCACAAAGTCCGAGGTCTTCCAGCTGCATCATCGAGATGACCGGGTAGTCATCGTAGGTCTGAACGAAATCGACATCGCCGACGCTAACACCAGCCATGCCGTAGAGTTCGTCGCGGTCGACAGCCCAGCCGCCGCGCCACTGGATCGGATCGTCGGCGAAGGCATTGTGACGCTCGATTGTGGAAAGGATGCGTGCATAGGGCACGCCGAGGTCCTTGGCGATATCGGCGCGCGTAACCACGAATGCTTCAGCCCCGGCACAGGGCATGACGCAGTCGAACAGATGAATTGGATCAGAGATTGCGCGCGCGGACAGATAGCTTTCAAGTGTCAGTGGTTTCTTAAACAGAGCATGTGGAACTGTGAGCGCGTTGGTTCTCTGCGCGACTGCGAGTTTGCCGAAGTCCTCGCGCGTTGCGCCAGTTTTTGCCATGTAGTGGCTCATAATGAGCGCAAAACTTGCGTTCGGTCCGCCAGCGCCATAGGGGTACACCGCATCCTGCGCAAAGCGGCTGAACGAGGATAACGTTCTGCGAAAGCTATCGACATGATTGGTGTCACCAGCGACGCACACTGCGATCGAGCAGTCGCCAGATTGCACCGCGCGGGCGGCGCGACGCAATGCGACGATGCCGCTAGCGCCACCGAGCGGGATGTGATCGAGCCAACGCGGCGACAGGCCAAAATGCTGGGTCAGGCCAATGGTGCTGTCGGGAGCCAGTGTGAAACTCGACACTGCCAGGCCGTCAATGTCGGCGAGACGGATCTTGGCGGTTTTGACAACGGCTTGCAGCGCACGGCCGATCCACCAATGTGCCGCTTTGATCGAATAGCGCTGATAGGGCACGGTGATCGGCATGGCGACGACAACGCCATCGTAGGTCATGCGTGGCGTTGTCTTGATTGCAACCATCGTTCACGCCGTCCGTTTTTTGAGGGCGCGAGTGTCGTGTGTCGTCGGCGCCGCAACCAACTCCGCCGCCATGGACTTCAATGTGCCACGTTGAATCTTCTGAGTAGCAGTCAGCGGCAACGACGTCACGAACGCAATGTGGCCAGGCGCCTTGTAGTAAGCTGCCCGCGCGCTGCAATGGGCGATGATGTCCCTCGCTGTAGCCAGCGAGGCTGCTGACGGATCGCGCAAGACGATGGCCGCAAAAACCTCTTCGCCGCGCAAGCCGTCTGCCACGGGTGCGACTCCCGCGGCGGCAATGGCTGGATGCTGCGAGAGGATGCTCTCGACCTCGACAGCGGCGATATTTTCGCCGGAGCGGCGGATCACATTTTTTTTGCGGTCGACAAAGTAAAGATAGCCGTCGGTGTCACGACGGATGACATCGCCTGTGTGGAACCATCCGTCCGTCCAAGACTCCGCTGTCTCTTCCGCTTCCTTCAGATATTCGCGGAAAAAGCCATGGCGTGGATCGACGCCGGCGCGGCGCACAAGTAACTCGCCGTTTTCGTCCGCTCTGGCATCGCCGCCATCGTCGGTGACAATGCGGATTTCACTTTCCGGACCGGGCTTGCCAAAGCAGCTGGTGCCGATGCGGCGTGGCTCGTGATTGTCACAGATGACCACTCCCCCGCCAGTCTCGGTCATAGCCCAGGCCTCAATGAGCGGGAAGCCGAAGCGTTGCTCGAACGGCCCATGCAGGCGCCGATCGACCCCGGCGCCGAAGCCGAATTTGACGTGATGCTCCTTGTCCGCGGCGACGACTGGCGCGCTCATCAGCATCGGTGGCATGACGCCGAGATAGTGCACGATGGTCGCGCTGCTCTCGCGCACGCTCTGCCACCAGGTTGCCGGGTGGAAGCGATCAAGCACAATGAGGCAGCCTCCGGACATCAACATGGTCATGGTTGAAGTGGCCATAGCGTTCATGTGGAACAGCGGCAGCGGCGTCAACATGCGCTCGTGGCCTGAGTTGATCTGGATGCGTCCGCCAGTTGTCAAATACCAATGGCCGGAATTGTGAAAGTAAGTGTTGGTGAGGACGCAGCCCTTCGGTCGGCCCGTTGTGCCCGAAGTGTAGAGTAGCGCGCATTCCGTATCGCGTGTGAGAGCAGGGTGTGCCGTCGCTCGCACGCCGATCGAAGGCACCGGATCATCGGGTGCGTAGATCGCGATGGCGCGTCCACCAGCGCGTGCGGCGGCATCGATGGCGGCGTGGCGCTCGGGCAGAACCACAGCAGCGATCATTTCGGAATGCGAGACCAGATACTCGAGCTCGCCTGCCTTCAGATCCGGGTTGATCGGTACGACCGAGACACCGAGTGCATTCAATGCGAACCAATGTTCGAAGGTGGCCGGCCGGTTCTGCAGCAGCATTCCGACGCGGTGGCCAGCGCGATAACCGGCAGCCCGATAGGCATCGGCGCGGCGTGACGCTCGCGCGTGGATGTCGCGATAGCTAATTTCGCCGACCTCGATGCCATAGATCGCGGCCGTTTCCGGCAGAACCTGCAGAAAGGGCTGCTCGGGAAACCGCGTGGCGGTGGCCGCCAACACATCGAAAACCGTTTGCGCCCCAGCCATGATCCCTCACATGAACAACTGGATGTTGCCGAACGCCGCGTCTGGATTGACCAGATCGACGCGCTTCACCTTGATACGTAGACGCCCGTCCGCGACGACGAGGTGATGCCGGGCCCAGCCGGCGTAGAGGTGTTGCTCGTCCTGCCGCGTCTCGACGTAGTGAAACGGCGTATAAAGGTGGTAGGCGCCGCCAGCATCGTCGCGCCGATCGATGCTCGGAGTTTGCAGCACATGATGACAGCGACTTTTGGGCTTTTGTGAAAAGGTCCGATTACCCTTCAGCCGTTCGACACGCACGCGCAACAGCAGTTTGTCGTCGTGCATCAACGAGGCGTGTAGACGCGGATCGGTTTGCCCCCATTCAAGCGGCATCCAATAAAGACAATCGTCGGCGTACAGGTCCAGCCACTCCTCGAGGCGGTGCTCGTCGATGAGCCGCGCCTCGTGAATGACCAAGCCAATCAGATCCGCGTCGCTGGGGGAGTCCATGCATGGCCTCACATCGTCATCGTCATATATTTGCTCCAAGCGCGGAACTGATTGCGCATCTGCCATTCCGTCGTGCCATTGGTTTCGGCGACGACTTGATCGCGCTCCGCAGGGTCGTAAAGCCGCTGAATGTTAATCCAGGTATTGCCGTTGGTGTGCAGGCCTTCCTGCGCGCGTTCGTACATTTCCAGATCATCGTGACCAACGACGGAGGTCGGTGCGTTGATCAACCGATTGTACACCAATGTGCGCTCCAGCAGCATGTCAGGCGCGTCAACCAGCCGATACGTGTAGCTTTCGACAAGCGTCTTGGCTGGACCGAGCGGGCGGAAGATGCGCAGAAGCTGGATAGGCCCCTTGATCATGACGTTTGGAAAATACACGGTGTTGTGGCGATTTTCGTCCAGGATGGCCTTGGCACGCGTTTCGCCATAAGCCTCGGCCATCTGCTCAAAGTATCCGGGCACCGCTGAATAGTTGGAATGAATCGAGCCCTTCACACCGGTATGGCCATGGCCGTTGTCCCAGATGCGGATACCCATACCCTCGTAGAATTCATAGGGGCTCATGAATGGCGCGTAGATCTCGACGGCCATGTGCTTTTGGGCGTCGGGTCCGGCCATTTTCTTCCAGACATCGATGGCGGTACCAGCAGAACTTTCATGTGCGACCATGGGATGGCAGGTGTCGGTTTGGTTTTCGACAAGCATTTTCCAATTACAATTGTGCATATAGCGGAGAACGCCGCCTGCGACTTCGAGCCGTCCGGCCGGAGAGCGGTCGACCATGTTGTCAATGGACGAGAGGCTGTCGCCGAAGTAGGTCTCGAAATCCGGGCCAGCGTCGTTGAGTTTTGCGAACACGAAGCCCCGATAGTTGCGCACGTGCTTGACGGGCGTCATGCCCTTGGCGGCTTCGCTCGTTTCGAACCCAGTCTTGTCGTAGCCCCTCTTGAGCGGAATCGCGAGCAGGCTGCCGTCGGTCTTGAATGTCCAGGCGTGATAGGGGCAGCGAAAGAACTTTCCAGCATTGCCGCACCTGTCGATGGCGATCTTGGTGCCCTTATGGGGACAGCGATTGTAGAGCACATGCACGACGCCGTCGGTGTGCCGCGACATGAGAACGGGCTGTGCACCTATGGTTGTCGTCACGTAGTCGCCGGCATTTGCCACTTGGCTGTCGTGACCGACGTAGCTCCAAGTGTTAGCAAACAGATGCTCCATCTCAAGTTCGAACACCTCTTGGTCGATGTAGACGTCGCGGTGAACGGCTGTGTCACGCACCAGAGCGCGCACGGCGTCGGGATTGTTGCGATAGCGGCTCATCTCAGTTCTCCGCTTAAAGATCTAGAACCAGGCGCGGTGTCTTGGACCGCGAGATACACACGTGCATGACTTTGTTCTCGGCGCGCTCGCTGTCGCTCAGAATATGGTCCTTGTGGTCGGGGATACCCTCGATCACACCGACTTGACAGACGCCACATTCGCCGCGCTTGCAGTCGTGGATGGGATCAACACCCGCGTCGATCAGAACATCCAGAATAGATTTTTCCGCCGGGATGCGAAAACACTGTCCACTGCTCTTCACAACAACTTCGAACGAGCCGTCGGTCACCCTCGGGAGCGGGGGCGGCACTGGAGTAGCAACTGCCACGTCACGTGCAGGCGCTACCGAATAAAACAATTCGAATGTCAAACGATCGCGCGGCCAGCCAAGTCTTTTCGCGGCAGCCATACCGGCCTTCAACATCGGCTTCGGTCCACACATGTAGACGCGCGCGGCCTCGGGTAGCGACCTGAAATAGGCTTCGATGTCAAACAGGCGGCCGGCAACATCGTCAAGGTGGACGGTCAGATCCGATCCTGCAAGCCGCTCCAGCGCTTCGCGAAATGCGAGGTCGTGCTGTGAGCGCGCCGCATAAACCATGCGGAACGGGCGGCCCGCGCCTTTCAGCGCTGCTGCCATGGTAAGCAGCGGTGTCACGCCGACGCCGCCGGCAATCAGCGCCACGGGCGCGGCACCGGATTCGATGGGAAAATTGCTCTGTGGCGGTGACACCTGCAGCGTCTGGCCGACCTTCAGCGCATGCATGTAGCGTGAACCACCACCGCCAGCCACCTCGAGGCGCACAGCAATGACGTAGGACGTGGGCGCGATGACATCGCTGACGATGGGTTCGGCATGGACAAGCGAGTACTTGCGCGGACCGACACCAGGAATGGCGATGGTGATGTGTGACCCGGCGGCGAAGTCCGGCAACGCCGCGCCGTCCGCACGGACGAGACAGAAGCAAGTGATGGCTGCGGTCTCGGCCTTGATGTCTTTAACGGTGAGGAGCAGATCGGTCATGAAGCTCCGGCATGCTCTGTCGCGACGGGCGCCGTGTTCAGGGTCGCGATGGTCTTCAATGCGCCGCCCAACGCTATTCCGCTTTCGTCAAGCAACGCCGCCTGGCGCAAGCGACGGACCCAATCCGCCGCATCGGCGCGCGCCGCAACCAATTCAGCCCCGGCCAAAACGCGATCATATTTCGACAGGCCACGTGACATCGTATCGGAATACCCCTTGATCAGGCGCCGCGATTTCGCCAGTTCAACGGCAAGATCATAGTTTGCGGGAACAGTAGCAAGCACGCGTGTAAGCCAGGCATCAATATGTACCATTTCACGACCGTGACGAAGGGTGTCGCGCCGTTTCTGTTTGCGACTTGCGATGGCATAGAGTTGCACATAACCCCAGATGGTATCCGTGCGGACGCGTCGCCCGCCAGCAATCATACGAGCGAGCATCTTGAATAAGCGAGGGCGGCGCTCGATGGCGGCACCGAGGCGGGCCGGCAGCGTTGCGCAAACTTCCTCCATGCGCGGGTGAAAATACTCGGTTGTCTGGAGCACCTGCAGGCTCTGGTCGACACCGACCTCGCGCATGACTCGGGCTCCGCGAGCGGAGCGTGTCTTGAGATCAGCGACACGGATGACATCATCGTAGGCCATCGCGCGCGCGAGTTGGCGGGCAACCTCGTTGGTCAGGGTGAGGCCGCGAGTAGTGCCGTTGTTGGCGAGGTCGGACGCGACAATGGGCGCCAGTCGATCCAGGAATTCCAAGCCGTACGCGGCATCCTGAAAATCGACGACGTGCCGGAGGCCGGCATAGATCATGCGTTGTGCGCGCGGCGGATAGTGCTCGCGTACGCGCTGCAACAGCACGTCAAGAGCCGGAATGCCAACGCGCTCGGGCACGTGTGGCAAGGATTTGCCGTCCGGTGTTGTTTTGGTTGCTGTGCCTCGTTCGGCTTCGTCGAAACCAGCGGCAAAGGCCTTCAGGCTGGCATTGACCCCGACACCACCACTGCGGACTGCCTGTTCGAAGGCGTCGCGCGCGAACGGTAGAACGCCGGACGCAGCCACTGCGCCGAGAAGGGACGCCGAAATGACGCTGCCATTCGCATCGGCGATCGCTGCAAAATCTGCAACGATGCAGCGTTTGGCAACGACAGCGGCGGCATCGTGCACAGTCGCGCTGTCGGCGGTGCCGTCGCCGGGTTGTTCTTTCTCGGCGACCGCATAGGCGCGCTGACTTGAAACGATCAGTGTCGTGCGCTCGGGCGTGACGATCCCGCGTAAAATGGCGCGGCCGGCTTCCATCAGTTCCGACGCGACGACCAGATCGACATCGCCAGGAACCGGCATCAAAGCAAGCACGGGCGCTCGGCCACTGGCCCGCCGGTGGATCATCTCCAGGTAATAGACTGTTGCACCGGTGCGCTGCGCGACGCCCGGTACCGAGGTCACCTGCGTGACGAAACCGTTCGCCTCGCCGACGGAGGCGATCCAATCCGTTAGCACGCCACCGCCCTGCCCGCCCATGGCGACCACAGCAACGGTGATCGGACGATCGGTCGCGCGCTGGTCTTGTTCCTGGTTCATCACAGCCTCACGCCGGAAACGCGATGCGACGACGCTCACGACGTGCAGCCAGCCAGCCGATGACAGCGATACGCAAGCGGGCGAGTAGGCGGTCGATGCTGTTCGGGTTGTGCACGACGTCAGCACGATAGAAAGATGGGCAAAGAGCGGCAGCCTCCGCCACCTCACCACAGTTGCCGCACCCGACGCACGTATTATCGATCGACGCGACGGGATCTTCCTTCAACGGGTCATCGGTGTGCTTGACCGACAGAGACGGACACCCCGATAGCCGGATACAGGCGTGATCGCCCGTACAGATGTCTTCGTCGACGCCGAAGCGCGCTTTGACAACCCGCTTGCCGCCGTTGATCGCCTTCTGTTGCAAGGGGCGCTCGCGTCGCTGCTTGTTCAGCATGCATTCCGACGAAGCGACAATGACCTTTGGACCTTTTTCCGTGCTGGTTAGTGCTTCGCGGATTGTGTCGCGCAGCTTGGCGACATCATAGGTGTCGTCGATCTGGCGCACCCAGTCTACACCGACGCCCTGCACGGCCTTGGCGATGGTGTGTTGCGTGGCGCGTGATTTGTTGCCTACGCGGGACGACAGTAGGTCCTGCCCGCCAGTCGCCGCTGAGTAATGATTGTCAACGACGACAATGAGGCTGTCGTTCTTGTTGTAGACCGCGTTGCCGACGGACGACGTGAGGCCGTTATGCCAGAAACCGCCGTCGCCCATGATCGAGATGGAGCGCTTACTCGCCGTCGCGTTGAAAGCCGATGCGGAGGCGGGGCCGAGGCCATAACCCATGGTCGTCGCGCCGATGTTGAATGGCGGATTGATCGAGAAGAGATGGCAGCCGATATCGGCGGCGACATGGTGTGTACCGAGTTCTCTTTCTACGAGTTTGAGGGCGGCAAAAATTGGCCGTTCCGGACACCCCGTGCAGAATCCAGGCGGGCGCGGCGGCACGGTGGTCGCAAGCGCCTTTACCGTAGGATGCTCCATCACCGGTTTCATGTCCGGCAGACGGGAGTCGTTTCGTATCAGTGAACGATCGTGGTCGGAGACAAACGTGCGGATACCCTGCAGAAGAACGGCGGTGGTGTATTCGCCAGCGAGCGGCAGTGGATCCTTGCCGAATACTTTGGTATTGATGTCGCGCTTGCGCAGGATCGCGTGAATGGCCGGTTCGATGTAGGCGGGCTGGCCTTCCTCGACGACCAGAAGCGCGCTCTTGCCGCGCGCGAAGGCCGCGACCTCCTCATCAATGAGCGGATAGGTGACGTTGAGCACGTAGAGCGGCACGCGACTGTTGCCCTCGATGTCGGCGAGGCCGAGCAGATCGAGAGCACGAACGACGCTGTTATACATGCCGCCTTGCAGCACGATGCCGATGCCGGACGGCCGGTCAGAGAACAGTTCATTCAGCTTGTGCTTTGTGATATAGTCTACGGCTGCAGGCCAACGGCGCTCAACTTTCTCTCTCTCGTGCAGATAGGAGGCCGGTGGCAATACGATGCGATTGGTGTCGCGGCGCGGATTTTCGAGCGCGTCCTTCACCGTCATCGCCGGGCGCTTGTTGTCACGTGTGTTGAAGCGTCCGGTGACGTGGCAGGCACGGATGCGCACCTCGAGCATGACAGGCGTATTTGACGCTTCAGACAGCGCAAATCCGTCACCGACAGCCTTGACCAAGGACGGCAGGTTCGGACGCGGATCGAGCAGCCAAATCTGCGACTTCATCGCAAAGGCGTGACTGCGCTCCTGCATGATCGATGAGCCTTCACCGTAGTCCTCACCCATAATGATCAGTGCGCCGCCGGTCACGCCGCCTGACGCCAGATTGGCCAGTGCGTCGGACGCGACGTTGGTGCCGACTGGCGACTTGAAAACGGCCGCACCGCGTATTGGATACATGACAGACGCGGCGAGTGTCGCGGCCGCCGTGGCCTCGCTCGCGCTCGATTCGAAGCGAATACCGTACTCGCCGAGAATGTCTTCTGCATCGGCAAGCACGTCCATCAAATGCGAGATCGGTGCACCCTGATAGCCGGAGACGTAACCAACACCATTTTCGAGGAGCGCCTTGGTTATGGCAAGAATACCCTCGCCGCGAAACACATCACCGGCGCCGAGTTTAAGGTCTTGAACTTCCCGTGCGAAGGATCGCTCGGCCATATGATGCGCCTCTCATGTCTTCTCTGTATCTGGCCAAGCCGGCGCCACCATACGCCGCTTACCGTCAGTCGTCTTGCGCAGCCCTACCTCGTCAAGTTGCTCGCGGTCCCACAACTGACACGTCACCACTTTGTGTTTCTGGTCGAGTCCCTCACAATAGTTTGTGTACTCGCATAACCGCACGCTCTCGCCTTGGCCGCTACGGACTTTTCGGAACCAATCGGGATCAGCCAGCGCTTGGCGCGCAAGGCCGACGATGTCGCCGTCACCGTTGCGCAGCAGGGCTTCGGCCTGCTCAAAGCCGTGGATGCCACCGACGGTAACGATGGGAGTCTCGAGCCCGGCCATGCGGACGGCGGCGCGAACTCGGCCCGCCGGCTCGATATTGCGGCCGAACGGACCAAAGGTATCGGAGATGTATCCTGGCATACACTCATACCCGCTTCGGCCAGTGTAGGGGTAGGCGGCCTCGCCGACCTTTGGCGCTTTGGCGTCATCAAACTTTCCGCCGCGTGACAGCGACAGGAAATCCATGCCGGCGCGCGCGAATGCGGCTCCAATAACCTCAGCATCGTCAAGCGTGTTTCCACCGGATATGCACTCATCGGCGAGATAGCGACAACCCAGGACATAGTCCGTGCCAACAGTCTTGCGGACGGCGGCGTAGACTTCGAGCGGCAGCCGCAACCGCCTATCAATCGCTCCGCCATAGCCATCATTTCGTGTATTGGTCGCCGATAGAAACGAGGCCATCGTATAGGCGTGGGCATAATGCAATTCGATACCGTCGAAGCCGGCCTCACGGGCCCGCGATGCAGCCGCCGAAAACAGTCCTGGCAACGCGTCTGGCAACTCCGCGATGTGTGGCAAGTGCATGTCTGTAACGCGCTCACGAAAGCCGACGGTCAGGTCCTCATACTCGCGCGGCGTTAAGATCGTCGCCAGTTCGTCAGCCCGTTTCGCGGCCAGCACTTTGCGTACTGCGGCCTCGGGCCACTCCCGAGCATTGAGGGCATCACGATGACGCTCGGTGATAAGTAGAAAGCGCTCAAAGAATTTGTCGGCGGACGGACGTCGGCGGATGTTCAGGAAATCGATGATCTGGATGAAGAGACGCGTGTGGCTACCGCTGGCCTTTCGCACAGCATCCGTCAGACGACGCAGCCCCGGCAGAAAGCGATCATGGCTGATACGCAGCAATGGGCCAGAGGGCACATCGCGGATGCCGGTCGCCTCGACGACGATGGCGCCGGGCCGCCCCTCAGCAAACCGGGTGTACCAGGCAACGTTATCATCGGTGACGAAGCCGTCGTCCGTCGCCCGCCAGGGCACCATGGCTGGCACCCACGTTCGCGACTGCAGGTGCAACGCGCCATGCGCAATCGGGCTGAAAAGCCGAGAACGTGCCGCAACCACGGCCGAGGGCCACACCCCCGGTCGCGGCCCATACTTGATTTTCTCAATTGGTTTCCACATCTGCGGCTATTTGTAAAAGGTCCAGGCGCCTTTCTCGAGTTTCACCAACACGAGCGCACGCTGATCGGTGCCATATGGGCTGGCATCAGTGAAGTTAAATACCCCATGCGTGCCGACGAGTTCCTTGACCGAATAGATGCCGTCGCGCAGAGCTGCACGGAATTCGGCAGTCCCGGGCTTGGCTTTTTGCAACGCGCGTTTTGCAGCATCGGCGAGAATCAACCAGGCATCGAACGAGTAGGCCGAGAAGCCGTCATTCGAAGGCACGCCTGTGGCTTTCTGGTGCGCCTCCTTGAAGGCGAGGCTGATCTTCTTGCTCGGGTTTGTGTCGGGCAATTGGCTCGCAACCATCACTGGGCCGGTCGAGCAGATAGTGCCCTCTCCGGCCGCCCCGGCGAGGCGGACGAAATCGGGGTTGATCAGGGCCGGTGTCCCGAAGATCGGCCCCTTGTAGCCCCGTTCGGCGAGCGCCGTATAAGGCAACGCGCCACCCGTACCTGAGCCGCCATTGAGGACGCCATCCGGCTTGGAGGCGATGACCTTCAGCACCTGCGCGCTGACGGAAGTGTCGGCCCGGGCGTAGCGCTCGTTCGTGACTATACTGATGCCGGCCTTGTCGGCGGCGAACTTGCCGTTGTTGTATACGAGATCACCCCAGCTGTCGGAAAAGCCGATGAACGCGATGTTCTTCAAGTTTTGCGTTTTCATTTCCTGAACCACGGCGCCGACCATGTCGCTCGCTGGTTGCACAACTGTCATGGCCCAGGGCTTGCCGTCGTTCTTCGGTACCGACGCTACCGGCGAGATACCGATCACCGGAACCCTCAACTCGGTCGCAACCGCCATGACAGCAGCCGTATTCGGTGCGCCGGCCGCACCGATTAGGATGTCAACTTTATCTTCTTCGATCAGCTTGCGCGCCAGTTTGGAGGAATTCGAGACGTCGGACGCATCATCGAGCATGATAATTTTGAACTTCTGCCCGTCGACCTCGCCGATATAGCTCTCTCCAGCCTTGATCCCGCGCGAATAGGGAATGCCGATTGATGACACCGGCCCTGACTGTGCCGTGATCACACCGACTGTGATGTCAGCCCGCGCCGACGCGATGGCTGTGCCGCACATGAGTGCCGCCAGGAGTGTCGTCTTTATGGTGTTTGCCTTCTTGAACTCGGGCATCGGCGTTTTCTCCTGTGCGCCAGAGGGCCCCCAGAGAGCCAAAGTGTCGGCGCGGCTGATACGTGGACCGAAGTGCGTTTGCGGCAATGTCTGACTGCCTATCGAAACCTATCCTAGACCTGCGATACTTGAAACGTAAAGTATTTTGTTGACGAACCTGCTGGCGCAGCCAACATTGATCGTGGGCCGCCTAGCCAAGGCTCGCGGCGCGGAGTCAGGCATCGATGGATATGCAGATCGCGACTATCTTGGCGGTCGACGGTATCGCGACAGGGGCAATCTATGTCTTGATCGCGCTCGGTACGGTACTAATCTTTTCGGTCACGCGCGTGATGTTCGTGCCGTTTGGTGACATCGCGGCGTTTGCGGCGCTCACACTTGCCATGCTGCAGATGGGGCAGTTGCCGGGTACGGTCCTGCTTGTTGTCGTCCTGGCAGCTCTTGCACTTGTGATGGAGATCTTCGACCTTTGGCGGCGCAGTTCGTTGCGCTTGTTGCCACGCGCCATAGCCTACTACGGAATTCTACCGTGCCTACCGGCAGCGGTGGCATGGCTGCTGCAAGGTGTGCGTCTATCTTTCGGCTGGGAGATGCTGCTGGCGCTCGCGCTCGTGCTGCCTATTGCGCCGTTGCTCGACCGCATTGCTTTCCGCCCGCTCGCCGATGCGTCCGCACTTGTCTTATTGATCGTAGCGGTGGCCGTGCATTTCGCCATATCTGGCCTAGCACTGTTATTCTTCGGCCCCGAGGGTTTCAGGACCGAGCCTATCTCCCGCGCGGTGTTTGACGTCGGCGGCGTCGTGATCAGCGCGCAGATGCTGTTGATGGTCGGCGCAGCAGCGGCATTCTCAGGCCTCCTCTATCTCTATTTTGAGAAGACCATTGGCGGCAAAGCGTTGCGCGCCACAGCGATCAACCGAGTGGGCGCGCGCATCGTCGGCATCCGGCCGCAACGAACGGGCACAATTGCTTATCTGCTCGGGTCGGTTCTTGGTGGCGTCTCTGGTCTGCTGATCGGCCCGGTCGCTACGCTCTACTATGATTCTGGCTTCTTGATCGGCTTGAAGGCGTTTGTCGGCGCGGTGGTTGGCGGCCTCGCCAGCTATCCGCTGACCGCTGTCGGTGCAATCGCAATCGGCATTCTCGAAAGCTACGGCTCGTTCTGGTCAAGCAGCCTGAAGGAGACCATTGTCTTCTCGGCGTTGATCCCGATCCTGATCTGGCGCTCGCTGGTGTCGACACACCATGAAGAAGAAGAAGAGGAGATCGCGTGAACAGGACCGCGCTAACTCGGCTTGTGCCCTTCGCCGGGCTCTTTGTCGTGGCGCTGTTGCCAATGGTGGCCGCGCCGTTCACGATCACGCTGATGAACTACATCGGTATCGGGGCCCTCGTCGCGCTCGGTCTTGTACTCATGACCGGGTTCGGTGGCCTGACGTCGTTTGGGCAAGCCGCGTTCGTCGGCATCGGTGCTTATGCGACGGCGTGGGTGACAACCGTGCACGGGTTGTCGCCGTTACTCGGGCTAGGGCTTGCGTTGCTGTTGAGCGGCGCAGTGGCGATGCTCCTCGGCGTTATTACGCTGCGGCTCGGCGGGCATTTCCTGCCGCTCAGCACAATCGCATGGGGTATTGCGATCTACTTTCTGTTCCCAAATATACCGGGCCTCGGTGCCCATGACGGCATCCGCGGCATTCCACCAATTACGCTTGGGCCGCTGTCGTTCGCAGCCAACTGGGCGATGTACTATTTGATCTGGGGTTTGTTAGTGTTGGCCATGTGGGGTGTCGCCAATCTGCTCGATTCACGTGAAGGCCGCGCCATCCGGTCGCTACGCGGAGGTGCGACCATGATCGCGAGCCTCGGCGTAGACTTGTTCCGCATGCGACTCGTGATCTTCCTGATCGCAGCCTTGTTGGCTGGACTCGCTGGCTGGCTCTATGCGCATATGTCGCGTTTTATCAGTCCCTCGCCGTTCGACATCCGCCCGAGCATCGAATATCTCGTGATGGCCATGGCGGGCGGCGCCGCATCGGTGTACGGCGCTGTGCTCGGTGCGGCCATCGTCGTGTTCCTGAAGAACTGGATCCAGGACATACTACCCTATCTGTCGCGCAATGCTGGGCAATTGGAGATCGTCGCTTTCGCGGTATTGCTCATCTTGCTGCTACAGTATGCTCGCGGCGGGGCCATGTCGCTGATGAACCGCCTGGTTCCACGTGCGCCGCAATTGCCAACCGTCGCCGATACGGGCCTTGACCGCCGCATGCTGCCGCCTGCCGGCGAGACGTTGCTCAAGGTCGAGGGCGCGACGCGGCGGTTTGGCGGGCTTATCGCCGTCAACGCCGTATCGTTCGAGATGATGACTGGCGAGATCCTGGGTTTGATCGGCCCAAATGGCGCGGGCAAGAGCACCTTGTTCAATCTCGTCACTGGTGCCCTGACGATGAACAGTGGGCGTGTGTCTTTCCTTGGCCGCGACATCACCAACGCGCCGCAGGCGAACATTGCACGCACCGGTATCGCGCGCACTTTCCAGCACGTAAAATTGCGCGCCAGCATGACGCTGGTCGACAACGTCATGCTCGGCGCGTATGCGCGCACGTCATCGGGCTTTGTGCAGTCGATGCTTCGCCTTGACCGTGGTGAGGAGTCGCGTGCCGCGTGCGAGGCGATGGCTCAACTTGAACTTGTCGGCCTCGCTGATAAGGCGACAGACCTCGCAGGCAATCTGCCGCTCGGCAATCAACGGGTGCTGGAAATCGCACGAGCCCTCGCCGCGGATCCGATTTTGATCGTGCTCGACGAGCCGGCGGCGGGTTTGCGCAAGAGCGAGAAAGTTGCGCTCGCGTCACAATTGCGCGCGATCCGTGCCCGCGGCGTCAGCGTCTTATTGGTCGAGCACGACATGGATTTTGTTATGGGTCTGGTCGACCGCGTCGTTGTGCTGGAATTCGGCTCAAAGCTTATGGAAGGCACACCAGCCGAAGTGCGCGCGAGCAAGGCCGTGCAGGAAGCCTACCTCGGAGGTGTGGTGTGAGCCCCCTGCTCGAGGTTGACCAGATATCGGTCTCTTATGGGCGCATCGAGGCGCTGCGCAGCGTCACGCTGACGCTGGATCCGGGGCAGATCGTGACGATCATCGGCCCAAATGGCGCTGGAAAAACTACATTGCTGGCGGCACTGATGGGGTTGCTGCCGTCACGCGGCACGATCCGCTACGATGGTCAGGATCTGGCGCAACTCGATGTCGAGGACCGAGTTGCCTTCGGCCTCTGCCTCGTGCCGGAGCGTCGAGAACTTTTCGATGCCATGACGGTCGAGGATAACCTATTGCTCGGCGCTTACACGCAGCGGCACGATCCGACGTACGTCAAGAACAGCTTCGAACTCGTCTACGATCGCTTCCCACGTCTCCAGGAGCGACGGCAACAATTGGCAGGCACGCTGTCCGGTGGAGAACGGCAAATGCTAGCGCTTGGACGCGCGTTGATGTCGAAGCCGCGCTTGCTGATGCTGGACGAGCCGTCCCTCGGTCTTGCGCCCTTGATAGTACGCGAAATCTTCCGCATCATTGCCTCGTTGCGAAGCCTCGGCGTGTCGGTCCTGCTTGTTGAGCAGAATGCGCGGGCAGCGCTGGAGACTGCCGACTATGGCTATTTGCTGGAAACCGGTGAAGTCACATTGTCGGGTCCGGCTGCCGAATTGCTGACCGATCCTCGAGTGACCGCGACTTATCTTGGAGGTAAGAGCTGATGCTGGCAGCCTACCCCTGGCTGCCGCTTCGCCCCGGGGACCGCACGCTGGCGCGGATGCTGGAGGTGCAAGCAGAACGTTACGGCGCGCGATCGTTGTTCAGGTGTGGCGACGCGCATTGGACGTTTGATGAGGCTCCCGGTGTTGCGGCACGCATGGCCGGCGCGCTCGCGCAAGCCGGGATACAACGCGGTGACCGAGTGGCGATCCTGTCGCCGAACCGACCAGAAGTGATGCAAGTGTTGCTCGGCTGCGGCTGGCTCGGCGCTATCGCTGTGCCGATGCACACTGCAGTGAAAACGCGGCAATTGCGGTACTACCTGGACAATGCCGGCGCGCGCCTGCTCATTGCCGACGGTGGTTTACTCGGCGCACTCGAGCCCGGTGCATTGGTGGGGCTACCGCTCGAACACGTCTGGACGATGGATCAGGCTGCGACGCCCGAGCTAGGTGTGACATGCGCCGTGTTTCGAGCCGATGGCCCAGCTGTGCCGACCGCAGCCATAGGGGCCAGTGACCCGTTCGCCATTCTCTACACTTCGGGCACGACCGGCGCGCCAAAAGGCGTTGTCTGCCCGCATGCGCAGTTTCATTGGTGGGGACTTTACACCGCGCACTTTCTCGAGTTGCAAGCGGGAGATGTTCTGGGAACAACGCTCCCGCTGTTTCACACCAACGCAATCAATTGCTTTTTTCAGGCTCTGCTGACCGGCAGCCAGCAGGTCGTGCTGCCACGTTTTTCGGCGAGCCGCTTCTGGGCGGACATGGCTGCATGCGAGGCAAGCGTTGGCTATTTGCTTGGTGCCATGGTGCCGATGCTACTCGCTCAAACACCTGATCCGGCCGAGCGCGCGCATCGCCTTCGCGTGGCGCTCGGTCCCGGCGTGCCAGCGACGATGCACGAATCCTTATTCGCGCGCACAGGCGTGCGATTGGTTGACGGTTTCGGCTCGACTGAAACAAATTTTGTCATCGGTGCGGTTGCTGCGGCGCGTCAGCCGAACCGAATGGGTCGTGTAGCACCCGGAGTTCAGGCGCGCGTCGTCGATGCCGATGACGAACCAGTTGCCAATGGGATGGCTGGAGAATTGATCCTGCGCTCCGACGAGCCGGAGTGTTTCGCGACCGGCTATTACGGCATGGCGGCCGAAACGGTCTTGGCTTGGCGCAATCAATGGGTGCACACGGGCGACCGTGTGATCCGCTACTCGGACGGAAGCTTCGCCTTTGTCGACCGTCTCAAAGACGTGATCCGACGACGGGGAGAAAACATCTCGTCATTCGAGGTCGAGCAGGTCATTTTGGCGCTGCCGGACGTTGCATCAGTGGCGGTATATCCGGTGCCCTCCGATCTTGCCGAGGACGAGGTCATGGCGACGATCGTTCTACACACTGGCGCCACGCTGACGGCGACTGATCTGTTCACCGCCTGTGCGCGCGATCTGCCGCGTTTTGCCGTGCCGCGCTATCTCGCTTTTGTCGACGACTTACCACGCACAGAGAACGGCAAGGTACAGAAATTTGTGCTGCGCGAACGCGGCATTACGCAATCTACCATCGACCGGCTTGAGAAGACAGAACCGGAAGCGCCGAACACAGACTGATATCTACGCTGTATTCAATCGAGTAGACCGGACGGGATTGCGTGCCATCTGACATGCTGGTCGGCAATGCAATTTTTCTGGTCGCCTCACTTGCTTGCGGTTCTGCCTGGGATGGGCCGCTGTGGGTTGCGCGCGGCTTACAAGGCGTCGGATCGGAGTTCGTTATCACAGGCGCGCTGGATCACAGGCGCGCTGGCGTCAACCTAAGCGCAGCCACGCCGAGGGGGCCGCGATCGCCGGACGGCGCTGTCCCCCTTCGGGCCTGAGTTGATGGCGCAGATGATTACCAGCGGCTTCCGGCGAAGCCCTGAGCAAGATCACCGACGCACTCCCCGATCCGCCGAAAGGCATGGGCGCCACAGGCATTCCGGGATAACGGTGTGGGTTTCGAAGGTCACCACTTTTCGCGGTTGGTGTTATCTATCTGACATTCACCGCGTCAGGCGAGACCCGAGCAGCGTCGCGAGTTCGGCGAGCACCGGCACGAGCGACACGACGAGCAGCGCCGACATGGCGATGTTAAACGCGCGGATGCGCCTGGTGTTGCCAAGCCAGCGCTGAACCAAGACGCCAAAGCCAGCCCACAGTGCCGTCGCGGGCCATGCGATCACGCAGAAGGTCAACGTAAACAATGCAACCGACGGCCAGAAATTATCGGCCGGCACATAGGTCGCCAGACCGCCGACGGCGATGATCCAGGCCTTCGGGTTCACCCACTGGAACAGACACGATTGCAGGAACGTGACGGGCTTTGCGTTAGCCGAATCGCCACCGTCTGAAAGGCCCAGATCAGCTGATATGCCGATCTTCCAGGCGAGCCACAGCAGATACAGCGCGCCAATGAGCTGGATCGCAGGATAGGCCCACGGCAACGCCGCGAGCACCGTGCCGAGGCCGAGCGCGACGGCGAGTTGCATCGCCGGAAAGCCAAGCGAGACGCCCCAGATCATCGGCATGGTCGCGCGAAAGCCATGCGTCACGCCCGATGACAACGCGATGACGTTGTTCGGCCCTGGCGTTACGGCTGTGACGAAGGCGAAGGCCGCAATGCGCCCAAGCAAGTGCCAGTCCATGAATCCCCACTTTGAGGCTTGAGGTCGTCGCTAACGCGCTGTCGCCACCAGTGCGCCGGACAACTCGGCGATCAGCGCGTTCAGGACGAGGCGTCCGTCGTCGGTCGCTGCAATGCGAGCGTTGCCGATGCGCCGCAAGAGGCCGTGCGCGATCAACCCGTCAATGGTCTGCGCGGCGGGCATCGTGCCATTGACCGCGGCGAGCCGGTTGAGATCGACGCCTTCGCCGAGCCGCAGGCCCATCAGCAGCATCTCGTCCGCCTGCTCCTCCGTCGTCAGCGCCAACTTGCTTGTCATGCCATGCCCATCGCGGAGCACAGCGTCGCGCCAACGCTCGGGATGACGCTCCGTGGTCGTCCCATGGCGCACGCCGTCGATAACGATACGCCCGTGCGCACCGGGCCCGATGCCAGCATAGGCGCCGTAGCGCCAATAGACGAGATTGTGCCGGCTCTCCTGGCCCGACCGCGCGTGGTTCGAAATCTCATAGGAGGGCAGACCCGCGGCAGCCGTCATCTCTTGCGTCAGTCCATAGAGATCGCGCGCGAGATCATCGTCGGGCACCTTCAGTTTGCCGAGCTTGTACAACGCCTCGAACGGCGTCTCCGGCTCGATCGTCAGTTGATAGAGCGAGAGATGATCACCTGCCATTGCCAACGCTTCGCCAAGCTCCGCGCGCCAGTCAGCGATGCCTTGGCCGGGGCGCGCGTAGATTAAATCGAACGAGAACCGATCAAAGGTTTTTCGCGCAATCTCGACGGCCGCTTTTGCCTCCGCCGCCGAGTGGATGCGGCCGAGTTTTTTGAGCTCCGCATCGCGTAGCGACTGCACACCGAGCGACACGCGATTGACGCCCGCGGCTTTGAAGCCTGCAAACCGCTCCGCCTCAACGCTACCAGGATTGGCCTCGAGTGTGATCTCGGCACCCGGCTCGATGGACCAGTGTTTTCCGACGGCATCAATGAGCGCCGCTGTCGTCGCGGGCTTCATGAGCGACGGCGTGCCGCCACCGAAAAAGATCGAGTGTACCGTCTGTGGCCCCGTCAGCGCGCGCATGTGCGCCATCTCCGCCAAATACGCCTCGATAAAGCGCGCCTCATCCCAGCCCTCGTGCCGCACGTGACTGTTGAAGTCGCAATAAGGGCATTTGGCAGCGCAAAACGGCCAGTGGATGTAGACGGCGAAGGTGCTCATACGACGCGCCATAGCACGCAACGTGCTGGCAGCCATTGCGCCAGCGCGCAATAACGTTGCCCCATAAAATTCAACAGCATCATCCCGAAACCTGCTTACCGGAGCGTCTCCGCTGCGGGCGGTCTGATGGCGGCGCGTTTGCGGTAGGGTGGCGAGGCGATCAACATCGAGGTCGAAGTCGAAGCGGCGGCTACGCGCCACTCGTAGACTGCGAGATATCGCCCCGTGTGCTGTAGATCGCACGAGCGCCGGGTGAATCACGCGTCCCGCGTGATCGCGCTTCAAAATGACGTCGTTGTCGTTATCGTGAGACAAGTTTTGGCCGCCGGCAATAAAACGCACAGACTTGGTCGCATCCTGCAATGGGAGCTCACAATGCCGCTCGGGAACATCACCAACCTCGACTACACAATCCTGCTGTGCACAAAGCTGAAGGAAACGCGGGCGTTCTATGAGGACGTGATGGGCTTTGCCGTCGAGGTCGACCGCGAAAACTGGATCAGCTTCCGGATCGGGGGCGCGCTGCTGACGCTCCGGCCGCGCAGCGGGATTGCTGGAGCTCAAGACGGCCCAGCCGTCGACGGTTCAGCTGCGGTGCAGCTGGCTTTCCGCGTTGCGCCCCTCGCCGTCGACACGTGCCACGCCGAACTTATGGCCAAAGGCGTCGCAATCATCCGCCCGCCCACGGATTTGCCCGATTGGCGCCACCGCACGCTGTTTTTCCGCGACCCCGAGGGCAATGTTCTCGAGATCTTTGCTGAGTATTGATTCAGTTCTGACGTGCCTGCGGATGAGGCTATGTGCCACCCGAATGCGCAGATTTCGGTTGCACTGCAGCAGGGGCGATTCGCTCAATATAAACAAAGGTCAATGTACGACGCTTTCGTGATGCTGCGCCGCAATGCTGCACTGCAAAATGCACACTGGTCACTGGCGGCATGTCACCTATGTTGAAGGAAGCAAAAAGAGCCGCTTCAGCGGTCGACGCCGGAAACGCATGGATGGGGCTTGGACCAGGATCATTGGAGGCCATCATGTCGGCAGCTTCGAACAGCGTGCTTATCCGCCCCACCTCAGCTGGCGCCCCCGCCGATGACGCGAAACACCGGTCAAACAACGCCGGCAAAGCGTCAGGGCTGGTTTCGGCTGTGACCACCTTTTTCTCGGCCTGTGCAGAAGGACTGGCAGCCGAGCGGCGCTACGAGGCCTTGCGCAGATCGGGCGTGCCGCACGCGCGCGCCGCTGCGATGGCACTCGCCGTCACAAAAGATCGCTGAACTCGGCGCAGGTTTCAGGATCGGGGAGGCGCTTGAAACAGCCGCCCCATGTCGACAACGCTATCGAGCACCAGATCCGCGTGCGCCTCAAGGTGCTCGCGGCCAGCGGTGCCTGACAGCACGGCGATGGCGAGACCAGCACCCGCGGCATGTGCCATTTCCAGGTCGTGGATGCTGTCGCCGATGACGGCAACGTCGTGCGGGGCGAGCCCTGTTGCTTTGGCGAAGCCGAGCACCATGCCGGGACCAGGCTTGCCGCCAAAGCCACTGTCGCAGCCGCAGGTGAATTCGTACGCGTTGAGAATGCCGTGCCGAGCCAGTGATGCCTCGAGCCCGGCCATGGTGTCATTGGTCGCGATGCCCATGCGATAGCCGCGCGATTTCAGCAGGCGCGACACGTCAAGCACGCCGTCGATGAGCACGGATGACCGCGCGCCCCCCTCGGCAAACATGCGGGCGACGCTCTCATGCAGATCGGCTGGCACCGAGTTGTCGGCCTCGCGTCGCAGCATCTCGACAATCGCATCCATCGTACCACCGGCCAGGATCGAGCCTGCGGTGATGTGGTCTGTATCGGGATTGTGACCACCGGCTGAAAGCATGCGCCGCTGCAGAGCCGTATCGCCCTGCGCCGCATAGGCCGTGATCTCCCGATTGATCGGGACCCACGTCCTGAAATAGTCGAGCAGAGTGCCGTCCTTGTCGAACAGCAGCCCCTTGATCGCGGCAACGCTGCGCGTCTTTGATGATCTCATGCTGCGCACACCGCCCCCGCGGCCCCGGTGTGGATCGAGAGATCCTTGATCGTTGGCGCCGTTCCCGACAGCGGGTTGCTCGGGTCCCAGGCCACTTTGAGTTCCTGGAACTCTGCGGCAAGCGCGTCCCAGATCATCAGGCGGCCCGCAAGGCTGGTGCCGAGACCCAGGATCTCCTTCAGCACCTCCGTCGCCATCAACGTACCAATGACACCGACGACGGCGCCGAGCACGCCAACTTCAGAACAGTTGGCGACCGTGCCCGGCGGCGGCGCCTCCGGAAATAGGCAGCGATAGCTCGGATAAGGGTTGTCTTTGGCGTCGCGCAGATGCGGCTT
This sequence comes from Hyphomicrobiaceae bacterium, assembly GCA_031374735.1. Taxonomy (GTDB): domain Bacteria; phylum Pseudomonadota; class Alphaproteobacteria; order Rhizobiales; family Hyphomicrobiaceae; genus JABFRJ01. The sequence goes on from JANMGQ010000074.1 coordinate 42,408, forward strand.
GAACGTCGTGACATAGCCGTCGAACGGCCCGACGGCTCCATACACCAGCGTTTTCCGGGCGAGGTAGCAGGCGTCGGAAACAAGATAGCGCGTGGCGAAGTTATCCGAGCCGTCGGCGACGATGTCGTAACGGCCAATCAGATCGAGCGCGTTCTTGGCATCGAGGCGAAAGGCGTGCGTCTCGATCCGCACATGCGGATTGAGACGCGAAACAGCCTCGCGCGCACTGTCGACCTTCGGCATGCCGATGTATGCCGTGTCGTGGACGATCTGGCGCTGCAGGTTCGACAGCGAGACGACGTCATCGTCGACGACGCCGATGGTGCCAACGCCCGCCGCCGCGAGGTAGGCGATCAGCGGCGAGCCGAGCCCGCCTGCACCGATCAGCAGCACCCGGGCAGCCTTGAGGCGTTGCTGTCCGGCTCCGCCGACGTCGCGCAGAACGATGTGGCGCTTGTAGCGCTCTATTTCAGGCTTCGTCAGGGTCATGGTGGCGCTCATAGCGTGATCCGGTCTCGGATGAAACCGGCGCAACATAGGCGCTTTGGTCCCGCCATAGCGGGTTGCGGTCGGCCGTGGCTCAGGCGTATCGCTCTCGGCCTTGCCTGCCTCATGACCGCCGAGACCCCATGCGCATTGAATATCACCGCACCATGCTCGCCGACGGCGTGCGCAACAAAGCCTTCTATGAAGCTCTGAAGCGCGTCGTTGTGCCGGGGAAATCTATCGTCGCTGATATCGGGTGCGGCACGGGCGTGCTCGGCTTCATGGCGGCGAAGCTCGGCGCCAAGCAGGTGTTCCTGCTTGAAAAATCCGAGATCGTCGACGTTGCCAAGAAGCTCGCCAAGCACAACGGCATCAAGAACATCGAGATCGTGCCGGCGCATTCCATCGATGTCGAACCGCCCGTGCGTTGCGATATCGTGGTGTCGGAAACGCTCGGCAACTATGCCTTTGAAGAAAACATCATCGAAACACTGCAAGATGTGCGCGAGCGCTATCTCGAACCCGACGGCGTGCTGATCCCTGCCCGCGTCGCCCAATATGTGGCGCCGGTCACAAATTCGCGCTTCCACCGCGATCTCTCGACCTGGGACGATGTCGGCTTCGGCCTAGACTTCGAGCCGGCCAAGACCAAGGGCTTTCACAATCTGTATGTCCGCACGTTCGACCCGAAAGATCTACTGGATGGCGGTACAAGCGCCGTCGTCTGGGATCGCTGCGATTTCATGAAGCAGCCGAAGACCTCGCGCAGCGGCGACGCCGAATTCAAGGTCAAACGGGCAGAAACGATTGCCGGCATCGCGCTCTGGTGGACAACGGACCTCGCCGACGGCATCTCGCTCGGCACCGGCCCGTCAGACCCGAAAACGCACTGGGAACAGTTGTATCTGCCCGCATTGGAGCCAATCGATCTTAAAGCCGGCGAAACGTTGCGCGTGCGTCTGCGCTCGACGACATCCTATGCCGAGGGCACGAACGTGAAGTGGTCACTGGCGGCAGTCGACGCGAAAGGCCGCGAGCGGGAGAAGCAGTCGCTCGACCTGAACAAGGGGTTCTTGCCCTGAGTAGTGGCGCAACTGGACGAGACGCGTTCAGCTGCGTCTTGCCTTCTTGAACGGCGCCATGCCTTCGCGCGCGAGTTCGTCGGCGCGCTCGTTCATGGCGTGGCCGGCGTGACCCTTGAGCCAGCGCCAGTCGATCTTGTGCTTGGCGCGGGCTTCATCGAGCCGCTTCCACAGATCCTCGTTCTTCACGGGCTTGTTGTCGGCCGTTTTCCAGTTTCGCTTTTTCCAACCGGTGATCCAGCTGGTGATGCCATCCTTGACGTAGGCGCTGTCGGTCCAAAGTTCGACGGGCGTCGGGCGCTTCAGGGCCTCAAGCGCGGAGATGGCGGCGAGCAGCTCCATACGATTGTTGGTGGTCTCGACTTCGCCACCATTCATTTCTTTCTTGTGGGCGCCCCATATTAAGATGGCGCCCCAGCCGCCAGGCCCTGGATTTCCGGAGCAGGCGCCATCGGTGTAGATCAGAACTTTGTCGGTCGGCAGGTCAGCCATCAGTCGGCGCCCATCAGTTGCGCCGACGTGGCGATGTCGTGACGTTTGACGCTGAGGGACAGCACTTTGGCGCCAGCGATGGTCTTGTTCAGTTCGGCCATGTGCGGCGTCTGGAAATGAGCCATCAGCGCCGTCTCGTCGCGCCAGAGTTCAGATACGACCAAGTGGTTGGGGTCAGTCAAATCGCGCGAGTAGACATACTGGATGCAACCGTCCTCGGCCCGTGTCGCGGCCATCATGGTTGCAAAGGCAGACGCCAGCCGATCAATCTCGCCTGGCGCCAGACGTACAGTTCCCATCACGGCGATCATGGCAGCTCCTCACTGGTTTTTCAGAAAAGACGTGGGTCAGGTTTCAAGCCCATAGTCGCGTGCGACGCGCACCTGTTGATGAAACGTCAGTTTGCGCAGGTACTCGAGCGGATCTTTGCGCTGCACCAGGGCACCCGCCGGCGTGTTGATCCAGTCATAGGCGCGGGTCAACAGGAAGCGCAGAGCGGAGCCGCGGGCCAGGATCGGCAAGGCCGCTTGCTCGGCGGCGCTCAAGGGCCGGATGCGCTGATAGTTGGCGAGCAGCGCCGTACCCTTCTCGATGTCGTATTGGCCCTCAGCTGAGAAGCACCACGCGTTCAGGCAGATGGCGACGTCGTAGACCAGCGCCTCGTTGCAGGCGAAATAGAAGTCGATCACGCCTGACAGCTGGTCGCCGAGGAAGAACACGTTGTCCTGGAACAAGTCCGCGTGGATCACCCCTTGGGGCAGATCTTGGGGCCAGTGCTTGGCGAGATAAGCGAGTTCGTCGGCGATGCCCTGGCGCAGCCCCGGCACGATCTTGTCGGCGCTCAGCTCGAAACGCTTGAAGAGCGGCGCCCAGCCTTCGAGGCCAAGCGCATTCGGACGCTTCAGCGCAAAACCTTTACCAGCGAGATGCAGTTTCGCCAGCACCTCGCCAACGCCTGCGCAATGCGCCACACGCGGCTCGCGCGGCCACACGCCTTCGAGGAACGTGATCAAAGCAGCCGGCCGGCCAGCGAGCGTACCTAGCGTGCGGCCCTTGGCATCGTGCACAGGCAGCGGACACGTGATGCCGTTGGCCGCCAGATGATCCATCAAGCCGAGAAAGAACGGCAGATCCTCGGCTTTCACGCGCTTTTCATAGAGCGTCAGAATGTAGGGGCCTTTGTCGGTGTGCAGGAGATAGTTGGTGTTTTCGACGCCTTCAGCGATGCCCTTGCAGGAGAGCACGCGGCCGAGCCCGTAACTCGCGACAAAGGCCGCGAGTTCATCATCGGGGACTTGCGTATAGACGGCCATGTCAGTCCCCTCCCCGTATCGCCCGCGCACGACCTACGCCGACCGGCCAGGACGGGCAAGATGGGCGGGCGAGATCGGGCGGGAAGCCCGCGCGACGTGTGGTCCGCGAACGGTGGGGCGTGCGGGCTCTATCTCCGCGGTCGCTGCTTGTGCACCTGCTTGACCACCGACGCCGGCTGCTGTGACATGAGACGAAGAGAACTCTGTTGGACTGGGCCAGAAGGAGAAGTCGTCCCCGTTCCACGGTGTCCCGGAATACTTGTCGCGCCTTCTGCCCGGCAAGTATATCCGGGATCTTGCCCCCTGAGTGTAAGGCACTGGTGCCATACGCTGATTGGTCAAGATCCCGGATATATATTCGTCGCCCGCGGCGACGAATACATTCCGGGACACCGAGGAAGGCGACTTCGCCTTTGGGTGAGCTGCGCCCTTTCAGCCGCTTTGCCGACGGGTCCGCCATAGCCCTTACCACTTCGCCCGGGCACTTGGGCCTGGGGGGCACACAATTGCCGGGCAGCCCCCTATGCCCGAGGGCAGGCTGGCGCTTCGCGCAGGGCACGTGGCACATTGAAGGCCACTTTCTCCTCGCGTGTCACGACATGCTCGATGGTGACGTCAAACCCAGCGCGGAACGCGTTGACGACCTCATCGACCAGCACCTCAGGCGCCGACGCACCAGCCGTGATGCCGACGGTGCGCACGCCAGCGAAATCGGCGAGTTTGATTTCGGCGCCACGCTGCACCAGTGTTGAGGCCTGACAACCCGCGCGCGCGCCGACTTCGACCAAGCGCAGCGAGTTCGACGAGTTGGGCGCGCCGACCACGATCAGCCGCTCGACCTTATCAGCGATGGCCTTCACCGACTCCTGCCGGTTGGTGGTGGCGTAGCAGATGTCCTCTTTGTGAGGCGCGGCGATAGCAGGAAAACGCGCCTGCAACGCCGCCACGACCGCCGCCGTATCATCGACCGACAAAGTGGTCTGGGTGATGAACGCGAGCTTCGATGGCTCCTTCGGCGTGTAGGCCATCGCGTCGTCGACGGTTTCGATCAGCGTGACCGCGCCTGGCGGCAGCTGTCCCATGGTGCCGATCACTTCGGGATGGCCCTCATGGCCGATCATCACGATCTCGCGGCCCTCGGCGAAATGCCGCTCGGCTTCAACGTGCACTTTGGACACCAGCGGGCATGTGGCATCGAGGAAAAACATACTCTTGGCTTTGGCGTCCGCCGGCACGGATTTGGGCACGCCGTGCGCCGAAAAGATCACAGGACGGCCACCCGTGCGATGATCTGGTGGGATTTCGTCGAGCTCCTCCACAAAAATGGCGCCTTTTGCCCGCAGGCCATCAACGACGAAACGGTTGTGGACGATTTCGTGGCGCACATAGACGGGCGCCCCGAACTTCTCCAGAGCCAGTTCTACGATCTTGATGGCGCGATCCACGCCGGCGCAAAATCCACGTGGAGCCGCCAGATAGATGGTTAAGGGCGGTTTGGTGGCGCCAATCGTGGTGGCACTCGTGTCGGTCGAGACCATGCGTCGCTCGCGTGCGGTTGTGCGCCGTCATTGGGCTCTCGGCACGATGTTGGCAAGTGGTGGCGCAGGCCAAGCGGCGTGACTGCCACAGGTGTGCGGCGATCGGGGTATCGATCGTTGGTCAGGGTGGCGGCTGGTCGTTCGAGTGGTAAAGACGTACGTGTCGCGTGGGTATGGGGATATCGGCGCGGTGTTGGGGGGAGCGACGGGATTGGCCAATCGATCGGCCGATTTGGAGCTCAGAAACTGGATCCAGACATATGACACCGGAACGGTTTCGCAAGTTTTCGATCGGGGCGGTTCTGCTCGCGGGCACGGCTGTCGCCGGCTGCGGCATGGGCTCGCTGACATCTGGCATCGGTGGCGGCTTGTTTGGCGGCGGAGCTGCCGGGAAATCTGAGCAACCAGCCAACGGTATCACCACTGAGAGCATGCTCACTGCCGCGAAGACCGATGGCAACACGGGCGGCGATGTGGCGGGCGGATGCCCACGGTTTGTGGTGTTCTCGCGCGATAGCAACGTCACAATCTATGAGGCCGGCCGGGTCGGCGATGCGCTGGGCGTCATTCATCGCGGCGAAATTACCAAGACGGCACGCGAATGCTCTGTCGAGAACGGTCGCGTGACCGTGAAGTATGGCTTCTCGGGTCGCATTCTGCTCGGCCCCAAGGGCAAGACCGGCAACGTCACCTTGCCGCTGGCCGTGTTCGTCACCGACAGCAAGAAAGAGCGCGTTGCCAACGACCGCATGCGCGTCGACGTGCCGGTCGCGCTCGACAAGCCGATCGGCTATTTCTCGACCGTCCGGGAAGTCTCATTCCCGCTACCCGAAGGGTCGCGCCCCGGCGAGTTCGAGGTGTTCGTCGGCTTCGAGCGCAATATTCCGAACGCAGGTTGAGCCACCGTTTCATCACACGCCCCACGGCTCAAAGCCGTGCGCCCTCGCAGATGCGGCCTTGATGCGATACTGAGACACAGCCGTCTCATGATCGGCGGGGCACTGTGATGACCAATCGTTGGGCGGTTCTGGCGCTGCTGTTCACTGTGCGCACGTGCATGGGGATACAGTTTCAATCTGTGCCGGCGGTTTCGCCCTTGTATCTGCGCGACCTCGCAGTCAGCGTCGCCGACATTGGCCTGCTGATCGGGCTCTATCACGCCCCAGGCATCGCGCTGGCCGTGCCTGGTGGTGGCCTTGGTCGGCGCTTTGGCGATCTTGCTGTCGTGGCCTTCGGGCTGGTCTTAATGCTCGCGGGCGCGCTGGTGATGGCGCTATCGACGTCTTGGACGCTGCAAATTGCGGGACGCGTGCTCGCCGGCATCGGTGGCGTGTTGCTGAATGTGCTGATGTCAAAAATGGTGACGGACTGGTTTGCCGGGCGCGAGATCGCAACGGCGATGGGAATCTTTGTCAACTCGTGGCCGGTCGGCGTTGCGGTCGGATTGGTGTTGTTCCCGTTCATCGCGGCGGGCGGCGGACTGTTGGCAGTGCAAATTTCGGTCAGCCTGCTGATTACCATCGCGTTAATCGCACTTGTTGTGTTCTATCGGCCACCAGCGCAGGCCGATGCGTCCGCTGCGACGGGGACCGGCTGGCCAACGGGGCCCGCCTTCACGGCTGTGCTGATCGCCGGACTGATCTGGGGATTTTACAATGCCGCACTCGGCGTGGTGTTCGGCTTTGGACCGTTGATGTTGACCGAGCGCGGGTGGTCCCTGGCCTCAGCTAGCGCCGCAACCAGTGTGGTGCTGTGGGTCATGGCGGCGTTTCTGCCTTTCGGTGGGCTGATGGCGGACCGGCTCGGACGTCACGTCGCCATCATTGTGGTCAGTTGCGCCACGTTCGCGGTGTTGCTGCTGGCCTGCACGCGCAGTGATTGGACCCTTGTCGTGTTTGGTCTGATGGGGGTGCTCGGTGGTATGGCTGCTGGGCCGATCATGAGCCTGCCATCGCGCGTGTTGGCGCCGCAAACACGGGCGCTCGGCATGGGACTGTTCTTCACGATGTTTTACGTGCTGCAAGCCGCCGGTCCATGGATCGCCGGACGCGCGTCGGCGTATTTCGGCACCGCACGGGCGGCTTTCGACACGGGCGCGGTGTTTCTGGCTTTAACCATCGCGCTGGTCGGTACGTTTCTCGCCTTGACGACGCAGAAGGCTGCCGTGCCAGAGCACCGTCAGGCACAGCCATAGGGCGCCCGAGTTCATCGCAATGGTTACGACGTCTCCCGGTCATCGATGCGGCTGGCGCGGGTGAGCAGGAACAGGAACAGACGACAAAAAGCCCAGCAGCTTGCGCCACTAGGCCTGAAACTCATTGCGGCTGCGGGCAGCTCAAACGGCTGGAGCCGCGGCCTTGGCCTTCTGGATCTCGCGCTTCATTTTGAGCAGATCGTCGGACAGTTCGTCGCTATGCGCCTTGAGCAGGAACGCATCGAGACCGCCGCGGTGCTCAACGGACTTCAGGCCGTTGGCCGAGCAGCGGACCTTGATCTTGCGGTCCAGGATATCGCTCATCAGCGTCACATTGACCAAATTCGGACGGTAGACACGCTTGGTCTTGTTTTCGGCGTGGCTGCGGCGGTTGCCAGACATCGGCATCTTGCCGGTAAGCTCACAACAGCGGGTCATCGCGGGTCTCCTGAAGACGACACGGTCGACGCCGAACGAGCGGGCCGAGCAGGTGTTAAACAGACGAGGCGCGTAAGCCGAGGCTTCGCGCCAGTTGGCTGCGTACTAAGGCCAAGATGGTCGACCCGTCAAGCGTATGTCGTCTCGGTGGCAAATCTTCGCTCAGCGCAACGTGCCGAAGGTCTTGTTGCCGCGCCGCCTGCCCGAGGTTGCCCCTCAGACCGCGCGCACTTCCTGCACATCCGGCACGAAGTGGCGCAGCAGGTTTTCAATACCACCGCGCAGCGTCGCTGTTGAAGACGGGCAGCCCGAACAGGCGCCGCGCATGTGCAACGACACGACGCCGTCGCGGAAGCCATGGAACACGATGTCGCCGCCGTCTTGGGCAACGGCCGGCCGCACGCGTGTTTCCAGCAGTTCCTTGATGGTATCGACCGTCTCTTTGTCCTTGGGGTCATAGTCGCCGTCGGCGGTGTCCTGGCCCTCGCCCGTGCTCATCACGGGCGCGCCCGAGAGATAGTGCTCCATGATGGCGCCGAGGATGGCCGGCTTCACGTGCTGCCACTCGACGTCGCCCTTGGTCACCGAGATGAAATCGCCGCCAAGAAACACGCCGCGCACGCCGTCAACGCCAAACAAGCGTTGCGCCAGCGGCGACAACGCGGCCTCGCCAAGGTCGCGATAATCTGCCGTGCCATCGCCCAGCACCGTGCGGCCAGGAATGAACTTCAGCGTCGCAGGGTTGGGGGTCGGCTCTGTTTGGATGAACACTGGGAAGCTCCTGGTCCTCGGCGCGGCAGCGGGCTGCCTTGTTTAGAACGGTTCTAGCTCAAGAGTGGATCAGGAACAAGGCGTGCCGGCGTACATCAGCAATTCTCAAAGTGACGCCCACGTTGGTGTCTGACCTCGGTCAGACACCATAACGACGCGCTGTCCGCCACATTGAGAATTGCTGGACGGACATGTGCTCCAATTTCGAACACTGGCGTCGCAGCCCATCATCGGCCAAAGTGTCCGAAAATCACCACGCAGGCCCTAAACACATGTCCAAGATGCTCGCCGGCAAATCCATCATCGTGACCGGCGCAGGCCGCGGCATCGGGCGCGAAATAGCGCTGATGGCGGCGCAACACGGCGCCAGCGTGCTGGTCAACGATCTCGGTGGCTCAGCCGAAGGCGATGGCGGCGATGGCACCGTCGCCGAGCAGGTGGTCGAGGAGATCCGCAAGGCTGGTGGCAAGGCAATAGCCAACGGCGACAGCGTCACCGATCCCGAGGGCTGCGAGCGCATGGTCAAGTCGGCAGTGCAGGCGTTCGGGCGCATCGACTGCGTGGTCAACAACGCCGGCATCCTGCGCGACCGCATCTTCCACCGCATGAGCGTCGTGGATTTCGATGCGGTCATCAAAGTGCACTTGTACGGCTCGTTCTACATGAGCAAGGCCGCTGCCCCCTATTTCAAGGAGCAGGAGGGCGGCTCATTCGTGCACTTCACGTCCACGTCGGGCCTGATCGGCAACTTCGGCCAAGCCAACTACTCCGCCGCGAAAATGGGCATCATCGGCCTGTCGAAGTCGATCGCGCTCGACATGGCGAAGTTCAAGGTGCGCTCCAACTGCGTATCGCCCTTTGCCTGGTCGCGGTTGATCGGCACGATCCCGGTCGACACGCCGGAGCAGAAAGCGCGCGTTGAGCGCATCCAGAACACCATGACCGCCGCCAAGATCGCGCCGCTGTGCGTGTTCCTCGGCAGCGATGCGGCAAAGGACGTGTCGGGCCAAATCTTCGCCGTGCGCAAGGACGAGATCTTCCTCATGTCGCAATCGCGCCCGATCCGCACCGCGCATAAGGACGGCGGCTGGACGCCAGAGGCGATCGCGGAGACCATGCTGCCAGCCTTCAAGAGCGGCTTGTACGCACTCGATCGTTCCGCCGACGTGTTCAACTGGGACCCGCTGTGAACCCCATGACCACTTTCACCATCGGCACGACCACCGTCACCAGCATCGAAGAATCCGCCGGTCTCGGCTTTCGCGACAAAGTCCTGCTGCCGGATTGGTACGACGGCGTTGTCGCTGAGCACGGTCATTGGTTGGTGCCCAATCACTACGACATTGAAAAGAAGCGCTTCGTGCTGTCGGTGCATTCGTGGCTGATCCGGACAGCGCACCACAATATTCTCGTCGACACCTGCGGTGGCGATGACAAGGAGCGGCCGGATTTCCTCGCGTTTCACCGGAAGAAGACGGGGTATCTGCAAAAGCTTGCGGCCGTTGGGCTGCGGCCCGAGGACATCCATTTCGTACTGTGCACGCACTTGCACGTCGATCATGTCGGTTGGAACACGCGTCTCGACAACGGCCGCTGGGTGCCGACGTTTCCGAACGCGAAATACGTGTTCTCGCCCGCCGATCTCGCACTATACGATGCCAAGGCTGGCATCGGCGGCGGCAGTGACGAGCGCACGCGGGTCTACAACGACAGCGTTCTGCCGATCATCGAAGCTGGCCTAGCCGAGCACGTCTCGGGCGAGCATCAGCTCGGCGATGGCCTGCGGATCGAGCCGGCGCCGGGACATACACCCGGCCATGTCGTTGTTACAGCTGAAGGCGGCGGCAGAAGCGCGCTTTTCACAGGCGACATCCTGCACCACCCGATCCAGGTGTTCGAGCCGGATTGGAACAGCGCCTTCTGTGTCGACCAAACCGCGGCCCGGGCGACGCGCCGGCGCGTGCTCTCGCGCTGTGCCGATAACGGCAGCCTGCTGTGTCCGGCGCACTTCGGCGCACCCCATTGCGGTCACGTGGCACGCGCACCGGGCGGGAAATTTGTCTTTGAGGCCGGTCTTCGGCGTTGAAGCTCAGTGCATCGGTGTCGGTACGTGTTCCGCCAGCAGCTTTTCAGCCTTCAGATCACGCCAAAGCGCGGCCGGAACACGCGCCGACAGCGCTGTTACATTCGCATCCACTTCACCCGGCGTGACAGCACCAAGCACCAACGATGCGACCGCCGGCGCGGCAAGGCAGATGTGCATCGCGGCTGTGGCTAGCGGTACGCCATGACTGGCACACACGCATTCGATCTTGCGCACACGATCCAGAATGTCGGGCGACGCATCGACGTAGTTGTACTTCGCGCCAGCCACAGCGCCGGTCGCCAGAATGCCCGAGTTGAAAACGCCGCCGAGCATGACGCCGATGTTCTTCTGCGCCGCAAGAGGCAGCACCTCGTCGAGAGCCGGTTGCTCGATCAGCGAATAACGGCCCGCCAGCAGGATGCAATCGAAGTCGCCCTCGCGCAGATACGCCGCCGCCGTGACCGGATCGTTCATGCCGACGCCAAAGCCGCGGATCACGCCTTCGCTGCGCAATTTTGCAAGCGCCTTATGGGCGCCGGCCATAGCCTCGGCAAAACGCTTTGGCCCCTCGATGGGGCCGTGCGTCATGGGGTCAGCGTCGTGGATCAGCACGGTGTCGATGCGTGCGCGGCCGAGGCGGTGCAGAGACTGTTCGAGCGAGCGCATGGTGGCGTCATAGCCATAGTCGTGCACGACATCGAAGGGGTGGCCGCCGACATAGCGCGTCGTCTTGTTGCGCCCGCCAGGCGCCGGCACCAGCAAGCGCCCGACCTTGGTCTGCACGACTGTCTCGGCCGTCGCGTGCCGCCGCAAGACGGTGCCGATGCGATGCTCGGCAAGGCCTTGGCCGTAGAGCGGCGCCGTATCGAACAGCGTTACGCCCTGCTGGGCCGCTCGCTCGGCCGTGGCAATGGCCGTGGCATCATCGAGGACCGCGTAGATGTCACCTATGGGTGCTGAGCCGAAGCCGAGCACGGTGACGTCGAGGCCGGTGCGGCCGAGTTTGCGTCTTGGGAGGAGGCTCATCGCTGTCCTGCCTGACAGGCGTGTGACACTGATCGGCCGCGCTTTGCGGCAGACGTCCAGTAAACCGCTGCCGTCAACGGGCCAATCCCGTCAGCCGCTCCAAGGCGTCGCGCGTGGTGGCGAGATCGTGGACGAGGGCGACGCGAATAAAATCGCGGCCAGGATTGTTGCCGACTTCGTCCGTTGCGGCGAGGTATTCGCCCGGCACCACCTTCATGCCCTTTTCAGCCCACAGCCGCTTGGTGACGGCAATGCCGCCACCGAGTTCCGACACGTCGAGCCAAAGGAAGAATCCGCCGTCAGGCCGCGCATAGCCGAAACAGCCTTTCAGCATCTGGTCGCACAGGTCGAATTTCGCCCGGTAGGCATTGCGAATGACCGTGACGTGCTGTTCTTCACCGAAAGCGGCCGCCGCTGCTGCTTGGACGACACCCGGCATCTGCGGTGCAGTCAGGTTGCGGATCTCGGCCATGGTTTCGAGGAAGTCGCCGTCGCCGGCGGCAAAGCCCGCCCGCAAGCCCGGCAGGTTCGAGCGCTTCGAGAGCGAATTGAACACGATGATGTTCTTGAAGCGCTCCGGTGTTTCGGCAGCGACCTGCAGGCCACCTGTTGGCGCGGTATCGCCGGAGTAGATCTCCGAGTAGCACTCGTCAAAGAACAGCATGAAGTCATATCTGCGCGCCAGCGCCAACGCGCGGCGGATGTAGGCGGGCGACGCCGTTTTTCCCTGTGGGTTCGAGGGCGAGCAGAGATAAAACGCTGCCGTGCGCTCCAGCACGTCGGTCCGCGTTTCGAGCGCGTCGAGATCGGGCATGTAGCCGTTCTCGGCGGTCGCCGGCAGGAAAACCGGTTCGCAGTTGGTGCCGTAACAGCCGCCGAGATAGGCCTGATAAAACGGGTTGACGATCAGCATGACGGGATTGGCGACCCGTTTACGGCCAACCGCGGGCATGGCGGCAAAGAACAGCCCCTCGCGCGAGCCGTTGAGTGGATGCACCTCGCGGCTCGCGTCGATCTTGCCTTTGAGGCCATAGCGGCGCTCGATCCAGGCGGCGACGGCGGCGCGATAGTCATCGGTGCCGCGGATCTGTGGATATTTCGCCAGGGTCTGCTCGGCTTCCTTCATCTTGTCGATGATGAAGCCCGGCATCTGCTCGTTGGGGTCTCCTGCCGTCATGATGAGTGGCTTGGCATGGCCCGCGGGAATGCCGTCGAGCAGCCGGTTGTTGCGCGTAAAGGGCGACAGGATCGCGCCCTCGGCCAAAGCGTTCAGACCGGAGCGGGTAGAGACGGCGGACATGTGCGAGGCCCTCGGCAGCGACAGTCCCTCAGCGATAGAGAACCCGGAACAACAGAGCCACAGGCCTAATTGCCGCCCTCAGCAGGATCCTCAGGCGAGCAGCCGCAAGGCCACGAGCGCAATCGTGTTGTTGGCGATATGCCAGGCCATCCCCGGCAGGATGCTGCCCGTGCGCGCCCGCAGCCAACTCAATGCCAGCCCCATGACCACCAGCACAACCTGCATTGGTAGTGGATAGTAGACATGCAACGCGGCCCATACCACAGACGCAACCGTCGCGCCGACCCAGAATCCGAGCCGAGAGGCCTCCAGCGTGCGCGAGAGATAGCCACGATACAACAGCTCCTCGACCACGGCTGCAATGATGCCGCCGAGCAGCATCAGCGGCCAGGCGGGTGATCGCATGAGCGCGCCGAACGGCGATAGGTCACCGGATGGCTGCGGGATCGGTGTCGCTCCCGCGATCGCACCTCCGCCGTGCACCACGAACAGCACTGCAATGCTGACGATCGCCTTGACGATGTAGAGGCCGATAATCGCGGCAGGCCAAACCCACCACGTCACTGGCATGCCAAAGAAACCAAGCGCCTGATGGCGTTCGGGGCCAAACCACCAACCGGCTATGAACCAAAGCAATGTGATCTGATAGGCGGCGACGATGGCCGGTCCGGCAACCCGCGGATACATCGCATTGAGGTCGGGCAGCAGGCGCTGCATGGCCTCGATCACGGCGGCACCGAAGGCCTCGCCGGCGAAGACAATCGTCGCTGTGATGACCAAGGCCACGATCGCGTCGCGCCATCCGTGCCACGAGACAGCGCGGGGGCCGGCGATTGTGCCTGTCGACATGTGCTTGGCCCATCAAACAAAGGGGATCGCGCACCCTCTGCATGACGCGGGCCATCCCGATCTGGCACGGTCGCAAGCAATGGTTTACCACGGCGCGACGCCCCGACAGCGCCGATGCATCAGCGCCGGCGGCGCCAATTCGCCCGCCCGGTTGTGGGCCAGAGCTTTACCGCGAGCCAATACCCTGCATAGCCAAACACGCCGCCCATGACGTAGGCGCGCATCTCGTTGATCGACGTCGCGCCAAGCATCGGCAGAATAAGCGGAAGCAGAATGACCCCCGCGATGCTCGCTGCGGCGCGCCCCGCCAGATAGGACGCCCGCAGACGCAACTGCCCCCAGCGCACGCCCAGCCCAAGGGCCAGCATGAGCGCGGCCAGCGCCGCCATTTGTAACGCAACGATCATGTGTGATTTTCAGCGATTCGCCCGGGCTGCAGAACGGGCGCGTTATTCCGCCTTCGCCGCGGCTTTCTCAGGGATCGCGTAGCCGCCGCTCGGCACCTTCACGACATCCATCGCCGTCGACTTCGTACGGGCGTTCTGCTCGGAGATGTTCTGGCGCTTGACGCCCTCTTTGTGACGCAGCGTCAGCACGATAGCGCCGATCATGGCAACCAGTAGGATCAGGCCCGCGCCCTGAAACAGGTAGACATACTTGGTGTAGAGCAGCTGGCCGAGCGCATGGGTATTTGTGATCCCGGCCGGCATTGGCGCACCCGCGGGTGCAAGGCCCTTGAAGGCTGCCGGCGCCCACAACTTCGACGCCACCACCATGATGATCTCGGCGAGCACGATCAGCCCGACAATGGCCCCGAGCGGCGCATTCTTCATGAAGCCGGCCCGCAGTTCCGCAAAGTCGACATCCAGCATCATGACAACGAACAGGAACAAAACAGCGACAGCGCCGACGTAGACCACGATCAGGATCATGGCCAGAAACTCGGCGCCAAGCAGAACAAAGAGCCCCGCCGCATTGAAGAACGCCAGGATCAGCCACAGCACGGCATGCACGGGGTTGCGGGCCGAAATGACCATGAACGCCGACGCCACCGTAATGGCCGCGAAGATGTAGAAGAAGGCTGAGGCGAGGGTCATAGCTTTTCTCGGCGTCTTAACGGCCCATGAAGCGGAAAAGAAAACCAAGCACCGTGATCACAAGCGCGGCCATTGCCAGCCCGATCTGCAATGTCTGCCGCTGGTTGTCGGCCTGCCACTTGTCCATCTTCAGTTCAAGTTCTTTGACGTCACGCTTCAGGTTGACTTCAAGTTCTTTGATATCGCGTTTCAGATTGGCTTCAATCTGCACCATATCGCGTTTCAACTCAGTCACGTCTCGCTTCGATGCCACTTCGTCCTCAAGGGACGAAACTAGTGTTTCAGCGACAGCCTCGGCCTGTTGAACCGGCATACCGGCAGCTGTCATTTTCTTGACGATGGCGAGCGTGTTCAACATGCCGATTGTGTATCACCTTTGGAACTGTTTGGCTTCACGCATGCGCGGGGATGGTGAGCCTAGCGATACGGCGCATCTGCCTTCAGGTTGGCCGCGATCTCACGTTCCCAGCGGTCGCCGTTGGCCAGCAGGCGGTCCTTGTCGTAGTAAAGTTCCTCGCGCGTTTCAGTGGCGAATTCGAAATTCGGGCCTTCGACGATGGCGTCCACCGGGCAGGCCTCCTGGCACAGGCCGCAGTAGATGCATTTGACCATGTCGATGTCATAGCGCGTCGTGCGACGCGTGCCGTCGTTGCGGCGCGGGCCGGCTTCGATTGTAATCGCCTGCGCCGGACAGATGGCCTCGCACAGTTTGCAGGCGATGCAGCGCTCCTCGCCGTTGGGATAGCGCCGCAGCGCGTGCTCGCCGCGAAAGCGCGGGCTCAGTGGCCCTTTCTCGAACGGGTAGTTGAGCGTTTTCTTGGGCGCGAAGAAGTAGCGCATGCTCAAGAAGAACGCCGAGACGAACTCCGCGAGGAACAGCGATTTGATGCCGGAAGCTATGCTCATGCTCTACCTGACGGATGTCGCGGGGCCGAACATCCCTAGCCGAAGGGCCAGCTCAGCGCCACACAAGAGAGCGATGTATATCGCCGCAACGGCCCACGGTGCCCACTGCTTCCAGCTCTTCCCGTCCTTCATCTCCATCATGCCGCCGACCATCAGGTACAACGCCACGACCATGGGCAACTCAATGATGATCCGGCGCAGGAGAAACGAGATGTCGCTGCGGACCAGCCAGCCGAGCGCGAGGCTCACAAGCATTATGGCAGCGCCTGCCGCCAGCCCAGCTTGACCACGACCGAGAACTTTCGGCGGTTGTTCGGCCATGGACAGGCTCCGGCCTGCAATCGGGTCGGGGGGAGTTCCGACTGATCTATCCTACCTAGATCTTTACCCCAAGTAGGCCGACGATCATCAGCACACCAAACGCGATCGCCGCTAAGGCAATCAGCCCGGCCACGAGTCGCAGCTTCGCCGCCGTGTTGGCGCGCCCGACGATGACAAGGTTCTGCACGCCCGACAGCACGAGCAGCATCGCCGCAATCCACAGCGTCAGTTTCGGATCAAGTGCCATCATGTCTGGCCCCGTTTGGTCATGCGTCTTGTATGGTGATCCGCCCTGCTTTGCTGGTCGATCATCCCACCCAAGGCCCGAACTGCAGCCAGGCGGCCGTCAGCACCACCATCAGCAGCGACAGTGGCAGGAACACCTTCCAGCCCAGCCGCATCAACTGGTCGTAGCGATAGCGGGGCACAAACGCCTTCACCATGGCGAACATGAAGAAAACAAAGGTGATTTTCGCCAGGAACCAGATCGGACCGGGAACCCATGTGAACGGCGCAATCGACACGGGCGGCAGCCAACCGCCAAGGAACAGGATGCTGGTCAGCGCGCACATGGTGACGATGGCCACGTACTCGCCAAGCATGAACAGCAGGTATGGCGTCGAGGCGTATTCGACCATGAAGCCAGCGACGAGCTCCGACTCAGCCTCCGGCAGGTCGAACGGCGGGCGGTTGGTCTCGGCCAGCGCTGAGATAAAGAAAATCACGAACATCGGGAACAGCGGCAGCCAATGCCAGTCCAACAGTGACGGTGCGAGGCCCAAGCGCGTGCCGATGCCAGCCGCCTGAGCCGTGACGATCGTGTTCATGTTGAGCGAGCCGACACACAGCAGGACCGTGATGATCACAAAGCCGATCGAGACCTCGTAGGACACCATCTGCGCGGCTGACCGCAGCGAGCCGAGGAAGGCGTATTTGGAGTTGGAAGCCCAGCCGCCGATGATGACCCCGTAGACGCCGAGTGACGAAATCGCGAAGATGTAGAGGATGCCGACGTTGAGGTTCGATACGGCCATGCCGTTGCCGACGGGCACGACAGCCCACGCCGCCAGTGCCAGAATGGCTGTCACCAGGGGCGCCAACAGGAACAGGCCCTTGTCGGCGCCGGCCGGGATCAGCGGCTCCTTGAGCACGAATTTGAGCAGGTCAGCGAACGATTGCAACAGACCAAACGGTCCAACAACGTTCGGACCACGCCGCAGTTGCACGGCCGCCCACACCTTGCGGTCCATGAGCAGCAGATACGCGACGATGACGAGCAGCACAGCCAGCAGCAGGAAGCTGACGCCGACGTAATAGGCGAGCCACAAGACGGCCGTGCCCCATTCTGCCCAGAAAGATTGTAGTGTGCTCACGTATCCGCCCTCACCGCCCATCTCGGCGCATCGGGTAGCACTGTTAGCGGGTCGGCGGGAAGGCGTCGCGGTGGCGGATCGGCGCGGCTGGTGCGCGAACTCGCGCCAAAAAAAGTGGTTATCACTCCGCTTCGCCCCTTACCATCTTGCGCGTGATCCGGCGCTTGCCGTCGATGATGCGGGCCACCTCGATGTCTCGATCATGGATGCGAAACAGCACCGTTTAGGGCCACCTTATTGGCCACGAGTAAATCCCTGGCCCCAAATTTGGGCGCCTCCGCCCGACACCCGGAAATTGTGCAAGTCGCAACAGTGAAACTTGAATATCCCGGGTCACGTCATGCGCAACACGAGGCCCATTGTTAGCGATGATCGTTCGCGTTATCCGTCTGATGTCAGCCTGCGCAGCAAGTGCATAGAACACTTGCCCCATGTCACGCTTTTCCGTCGATCATGTTTCCGTCGATCATGGATTTGACGTCAGCCCAGACCTCTTCGTGCGAAACACGTTCACCCCGATCGAGCTGCGCCACCGCCTCATCAACGAGGGGCTTGGCCCAGCTCAGATCACCATCCTCGTCGGCGACCAATTGCTCGATTGCTGATGCCAACGCGTGTTCCACGTTATCGAACATGCCTGCTGCGACGAGTGCGCGAAGTTTCGTTTCATGTTCGCTATTTAGCGTGTTTGTCATGCTGGAAATTAACCGCGCAACGTGTTTGCGTCAACAGCTCGACCGCATGCCCCGAGATCACTCCGCCGCCTGCTTCATTCCACCGGCTTGCGCCTTCAGGACAGACAATTCAGCCATGATTGCTGACGCGCGCGAGATCGGATTGGTTAGATAATAATCAGCAACCGTCGCCTTGAACGGCACATTGGTCATCGTGCCGGCCGCCGCCATGAGACCACGCACCGCCGCCGGATCGGCAGTCGAGACAGAGCCGAGGCGGGCCAACTGCGGCGCCGCTTTGTACATTTCAGCACGAAGCGCGGCCAACGTATCGAACGGCAGCGTCTGGCCAACTTCGGCCGAGAGCGCCCGCAGGATCGCCCAGTCTTCCTTGGCTTCGCCCGGGGCGAAGGCGGCTTTCGCCGTCATCTGCGCGCGTCCCTCGAGGTTGGCGTAGGTCGCGCTCTTTTCCGTGTAGGCCGCGCCCGGCAGAATCACGTCGGCCCGCATGGCGCCGGCATCGCCGTGGCTGCCCTGGTAGATAACGAAGGCCTGGCCGAGCGCCTTCATGTCAAACTCGTCAGCGCCGAGCAGGTACACCACTTCGGCCCCCGTCAGGCTGTCCATACCTTTCGGCGAGACCAGGCCGAGATCGAGGCCGGCGACGCGCGAGGCGGCCGCGTGGATGACGTTGAAGCCGTTCCAGCCGTCCTTGATGCAGCCGAGCGCGGCAGCTGCTTTCGCGGCTGTGCCGAGGATTGACGCGCCATCCGCACGCGCATAAGCGCCTGGGCCAATGATGAACATCGGCTTCTGCTTCTGTGCCGGTGCGTGGTCAACAAACTTGGCCAGCGCTTCGGGACCGGTGCCCAGGTGCGTATACTCATAGCCAAGGTCGACTTTGTCGCCGATGACGCCAATCAGCAGCGCGCCCTGGCGGGTGAGCTTGCGAATGCGGGCGTTCAGGATCGGCGCTTCCAATCGCGGGTTGGAGCCGATGATCATGATTGCATCGGCCTGCTCAATGCCGGCGATCGTCGAGTTGAACACATAGCCGGCGCGACCGAACTTCGGATCGAGCTTGGCGCCATCCTGGCGGCATTCGACATTGGGCGAGCCGAGTTTCGTGAACAGGCTCTTGAGCGCGAACATCTCTTCGGCACCCGCCATATCGCCCGCGACGGCGACGATGCGCTGCGGGTTGGCGGCCTTCATGCGCTCGGCTATCACCTTCAACGCTTCAGCCCATGTGGCCGGCTGCAGCTTGCCGTTCTTGCGCACATAGGGCTGATCGAGGCGCTGGGTGCGCAGGCCATCAGCGACGTGGCGGGCCTTGTCGGAAATCCACTCCTCGTTGACGCCATCGTTGTTGCGCGGCAGCACGCGCATGACTTCGCGCCCGCGCACATCGACGCGAATGTTGGAGCCGACGGCATCCATCACGTCAATCGATTCGTGCTTGGTCATCTCCCAAGGCCGCGCATTGAACGCCCACGGGCGGTGCGTCAGCGCGCCAACCGGGCATATATCGACCACGTTGGCCGACAGCTCCGACATCATCCCCTTCTCGAGGTACGTGGTGATCTCCATGTCCTCGCCGCGGCCGATAGCTCCCAGCTCTTCAACGCCAGCGACTTCAGTCATGAAGCGGACGCAGCGCGTGCATTGGATGCAGCGCGTCATCATGGTCTTGATCAGCGGGCCGAGGTTCTTTTCTTCCACCGCGCGTTTGTTCTCATCATAGCGTGTGCCGCCGCGGCCGAAATGCAGCGCCTGGTCCTGCAGATCGCACTCGCCGGCCTGGTCGCAGATCGGGCAATCCAAGGGGTGATTGATCAGCAGAAACTCCATCACCCCCTCGCGCGCCTTCTTGGTCACGGCGGACTGGGTGTTGATGACCCAGGGAGTGCCATCCTTCTTGGGCGGCAGATCATTCACGCCAAGTGCGCACGACGCCTGCGGCTTCGGCATGCCGACGACCTCAACGAGGCACATGCGGCAGTTGCCGGCAATCGACAGCCGCTCATGGTAGCAAAAGCGCGGGATCGACACCCCAACCTGCTCGCAGGCCTGGATGAGCGTCAGGCCGTCTTCGACCTCGACGTCGCGGCCGTCGATGATGAGCTTCTTCGGCATCCGGCATCGCCCCAAACTGCGCTGGACGTACGGCACACGGGAACACGAGGCCGCAAGGCCACGCGCGAACCAGATCGCCACACGCACGCGTCAGCCTCTACAATGGCAGGGCGGCCAATGCCAGTGCGACAATTCGGGAGCTCTTACACCAGCGGCCACTCGGTATCCAGGTATGCCCGTCGCGCAGTGGTGCGACCGGCATACACCCGCCTGCGCAGGCCGATGCCCCAGGACTTGCATCTGGCCTGGACCAGAGGATAACGCTCCCTGGACGAGATTGCACAGGGATACACGAGCCATGGCGACGGCCGCACACCTGCCGGGCTTTACCGGCATCGATCACATCGGGCTGACGGTTCCAAATCTGGAGGAGGCAACCTGCTTCTTCACAAGCTTGCTTGGCGCCGAGGTCCTCTACGATGTCGGGCCATTTGAGAGCCCGGACGATTGGATGGCGTCTCACCTCGCCGTGCATCCGCGCGCGCGCATCAACAAGATCCGCGTTCTGCGCTGCGGCAATGGCCCCGTGCTCGAGCTGTTTGAATTCAAGGCGCCCGATCAGGCGACGGCGCTGCCCAAGAACTCCGACCACGGCGGCTGGCACATGGCCCTCTACGTCGAGGACATGGAACGGGCTCTCGCGGCACTGAAGACCCACGACATCTCGATCCAGTCCGGCCCGGTCGAAATGACGGAAGGACCGAGCCAAGGATTGACGTGGCTCTACTTCAAGACGCCGTGGGGCCAGCAGATGGAACTGGTCAGCTATCCCGGTGGACTTGCCGCCTACAATGGGCTGCGCGAGGTGTGGAGACCGCGGACGTGAAGCCACAGTGGCACCATGTGCGAGGGCGCGGACTGCTGCTCAGCCTGGCAGCCTTTGCGATGCTGCTCGTCGCGCTCACTGTTGCGCCGCTGGCGCTGACGGCGGGTGCCGTCTGGTTCATGTGGCGGCTGATCAGCTACAGCACCGGCACAGTGGTCGACGCCGAAATCGTGGAGTGGCATCACGAGCGCCAAGGCGAGCACGCCAGTGCGACCGTCGCCTACGCCAGGATGCACTTTGCCGATGCCAATGGCCGCGAGCGACTGGTTACCTCCAGCGTCGGCCTGCCCGCCGACCCGGCAGCGCCAGGTCTCGATCCACTGCCCGAGGGACCCATTCGCCTGCGCTATCGCCAATGGCCTTTCCTTGCTCTCGAAGACGATCGAGGCGTTTGGTTTTCAGGCCCGACCATCCTGCTCGGCGCAGCGATCCTCGGCACAATGCTGAAGCTCCTGTTTCGTTTTTCGCCAGTGGCCTGGATTATGGGGACGTGAGGCCACATGAGCATCATCATCAGGCCGGCGACACAGCACGATCTGCTTGCCGTCCGCATGCAGCTCATTGAGACGTGGCACGCAACCTACGACACCATCTACGGCCCTGAACTCGTGCGCGACATCACGCGCAAATGGCATTCGTTGACAGCCCTGGCCGAGCAACTCGGCGCAACCGACGGCATTTTTCTGCTGGCCAAGGAAGACGGGCAGGTCCTCGCCTCAAGTTATGCCCAACTGGAGGGAGATACGGCCAAGCTTTTCAGGCTTTATGTGCACCCCAAGGCCCAGCGCCGAGGCCTCGGTCAACGGCTCATGGATGAAACCTTTCTCCGTTTCCCCGGAGCTTTGAAGCATCGCTTGGAAGTGGAGCCGAGAAATACCGCCGCGATCAGCTTTTATGAGCACGTGAGATTTGTTCGCTGCGGTGAGATCCCCGACACGGGGAGGCCGGCTGGCATTGCCGCCTACATCTACGAACGTGCACGCTCTTGAAAGGAGACTGCGAGCGGCGTGTCGACGCAGATGCTTCCAGCTCGACGTCTGGCGCGCCGTGCATCAGGACCAGCGCCACCAACCCGCCATCCGTGCATATGTTGCAGGTTCGACCCCGCCCCGCCCAGCAGTCTCTTGAGCTTGCACCCGCATGCCGGTAACGTCTCGGTATCGACAATCGGAAGCGCGGCCCTGGCTGCGCATTCCGGGACGACTGGGAGGCCTCCATGATACGTACCATCTGCCGACTCACACGTGCTGCCGCGCTGTTGGCCGTCCTCGGGCTGCCAGCGCAGGCGCAAGTGCTGCAACTGGGCGTCGACGGCAACCCTGTTGGGCTTGATCCGCACCTGGTGACGGCGTTCAACAGTTTCCAGATCGTCAACGGCACGATCTATGAGGGCTTGACCGCCATCGACAAGGACCTGCGCACGGCGCCGGGGCTCGCCGAAAAGTGGGACGTGTCTGCCGACGCTAAAACGTATACATTCACACTGCGCGCCAATGCCAAGTTCCACGACGGCAGCGCCATGACGGCCGAGGATGCCGCCGCCAGTTTGAAGCGCGTGATGGGCAAGGAGATCGCCTCACCGCTGGCGAGCCGCCTTGCTGCGGTCGACACTGTGGAAAGCCCCAATGCCACGACGCTGATCGTGAAGCTGAAAGAGCCGTCAGCGCCCCTGCTGACGTCGCTGGCGCTGATCGCCGTGGTGCCGAAAGCGTTCGAGACCAACAAAGATGCGCTGCAGAAGGCGCCCGTCGGAACTGGCCCGTTCAAGTTCAAGGAATGGCAGCCGAACGGCTTCATCGAACTCGAAAAACACGCGGGCTATTGGTCGGCTGGCAAACCGGCAGCGGCCGGCGTGAAGTTCAATATCGTGCCCGAAAGTGCGACCCGTCAGGTGGGCCTTAACTCCGGCCAATATACCATGCTGCCCAACATCGACGCGGCAACGGCGCTGCAGCTGAAGGGCCGCCCCGGTATCACCATCAGCGAGACCCTGGAACTCGCCTACACGCTGGTCGGCATGAACACGTCGAAGGCGCCGTTCGACAATCCGAAAGTGCGCGAAGCCTTGAATTACGCGCTCAACCGCGGCGAGATTGTGCAGGCCGCTTTGTTCGGCGCTGGCGTACCGGGCGGCCCGCTGTCGCCAGCACTGAAGGACTGGGCCGTCGATGTGAAGGACTTCGCCTGCTACGCGCACTCGAAGGACAAGGCGCAGGCGCTGCTGAAAGAGGCGGGCGTAACTCCTGCCATCACGCTGCTGGTACTGCCGCGGCAGGACATCAAGGACATCGCGCAAGTCGTCCAGCAACAACTGCAAAACGCAGGCTTCAAGGTTGAACTCAAGATCCCCGAGATCGGCCAGTTTGTGAAGGATTGGCGCGAGTCGAACTTTGACGCCTTCGTCTCGACCAACGCGGGCAGCCCGGAGCCGGACGACTACTTCTTCCGCACCTTCAAGACCGGCGGCTCGACGAACGTGTTCAAATACTCGAACCCGGACCTCGACAAACTGCTTGACGAGGGCCGCTCGACGATCGCGCAGGCCGGCCGCAAGGCCGCCTACGACAAGGTACAGAACATCCTCGCCTGCAGCGGCCCGATCGCGCACATCGCGTACGGCCAGCTGTTCACCGCGAGCCGTGCCAACATCTCGGGCTTTGACATCATTGCCAACCGCTCGCTGTCGAGCCTCGCAAATGTCGCACAGAAGTAGGTTTGGGCTCCTAGTGCGCGAAGCTCAAAGCTCGCAATAGTCGTTGATTGGCGCATGTTTCGATCCATGGCCGCTTGACAGCGCAGGCGTTCGGGCGTCTGGCACGCGGACTTGCAGTGGCCAGCTGGAACGGCCGGCCTTAAACGGACCCGCTCGACATGCAAAGCGCCATTACGCCCGCCGCCGCGCGCACGCGCTTGATCGAGCTGATCCGCCGCCGCTCCTATGGCACGGGCGTGCAGATCAGGCTCGCTTCTGGCCGCATGTCAGACTTCTACTTCAATCTCAAGCCGACCATGATGGACCCGCAGGGCGCGCATCTGCTGGCCCTCCTTATCATCGACGCTCTGAAAGACGACACCATCGACGCTGTCGGCGGGCTCGAAATTGGTGCCGTGCCGCTGGCTGCCGCCGTTGCCGCCATCAGCCATGCCGAGGGGCACAATTTGCCGGCCTTCTTTATCCGCAAGCAGACCAAAGACCACGGCACCAAGAGCCTGGTTGAAGGCCTCGTCAAAGGTGAAACGTTGGCTGGCAAGCGCGTCGCAATCCTGGAGGACGTAACGACCACAGGCGGGTCCGCGCTCAAGGCCATAGAGACGGTGCGCGCCGAAGGCGCAGACGTCGTTTGCGTGCTGACCTGTGTCGATCGTCAAGAAGGCGCAGCCGAGGCCTTCGAAGCTGCAGGCGTGCCATTCCGCGCCATCCTCACGCGATCGGATTTCAATTGAGTGGTCATTTATTTGTGATGTGATCACATAGCCGTTCGTCGATCCAGCGTAGAGGCAGCCCGTACACCCGAGTGTGCAGTAGACACGTCGTAAAGACACCACACATCGGGAGTGACTTATGATTCATGTTCTCAAACGCGCCGCCGCGGCGGCCGTTGTGCTTGCAGCTTCAACCACTTGGGCTACCGCTCAGGACATCGTTGATACTGCCGTGAAGGCGGGTTCGTTCAACACCCTCGTCACCGCGGTCAAGGCCGCAGGCTTGGTCGACACACTGAAAGGCAAAGGCCCCTTCACCGTGTTCGCGCCGACCGATGACGCCTTCAAAAAGCTGCCGCCAGCCACACTCGCCAGCCTACTCAAGCCGGAAAACAAGAAGACCCTGACCTCCATCCTCACCTATCACGTGGTGGCAGGAGACTATCCGGCAGCGCGCATTCTGAAGCCCAAGGCCAAGAGCTACGGTCTGAAGTCGGTCGAAGGTTCATCGATCGCCGTCAACAAGTCGAAGGGCGTCGTGGTTTCCGGAGCAACCGTCAGCAAGACGGATATCAAGACCAGCAATGGTACGATCCACGTCATCGACAGCGTGATGCTGCCCCCGAAGGTCAAGGCCGCACTTGCCGCGCCGGCAAAGAAGAAACACTGAGCTCCGTCGGCTCCAGGGCTGCGTAAACTTGCGGGGGTGGTTGCCATTGGCTGCCGCCCCTGTTTGCGTCGCGCCAGATGTTGATCGTCGCGGTCGCGACCACAACGCCAATTAGCGTTTGGCCTTTAGCCGGTCCAGGAGCGCGACACTCGCAACACCTGTCACCGGCAACGCGTTTGCCAATTCGTAGGCTTCGATCGCCCGCTGCAGGCCCGAGCCATAACTGCCATCGAGTGTGCCGCTGTAGTGCCCGAGCGCCTTCAAATCCGTCTGCAGTTCGCGGATCCCGAACGCGGATGCTATGATCGTCGCCGTCTTGAATGGAACGACGCGATCCATGAAGGTCGATAGGGCCACAGCTGTATTGGCAATCGCCTCCGGCTTTTCCATCGCAGGCGGTGTCGGCGACGATCGACCGCGCACCACCACGCGGGACTGAACGTAGGTGCCGATGTTGATGCCGATGACGCGCGATCCCGTGGCGGTCTCAACAAACATGGGCGAGCCCGACGAGGCGCCACCCGTATCGCAAGTGTGCAACAAAACCGCGTCCGGCGCCTTGAAGTCGGCTGCAATCGTGGCGCCATCAACGCCGGGAAACGTGCGCTCGATCTGACAGGGCTGAGAGTAGGCCTGACGCCATTGCGTGAAGTCGCGGTGATAGGCGATCTGGAATACCCGCCCTGCGCGCGCTTCGCGCACCGCCTCTTCGGCCGCTATTGCGCGCAGCGGCAATACGCTGGTGCAGGCCGGCCGGGCCAGACGCACAAGTGCCCAATCGCTGGACGCGTCGATCGGTGGCGAAACCTTGAGCGCCATTGACCCCGCCAATACGTTCTGCGCGGCAGCGCCCGTGTCGTGCCCCGCGATACGCGTGAGATCGCGCACCTGATCATAGTTGCGGGCAAACCAGAAATCCGGCAGGCGCGGCTTGCGCTCGCCGGCGGTCTTGAACAGGCAATGCCCAGCCGTCGCGATCATAGCCTCGCCGACGCAGAAGGCCGTGCACACCGAGCGCGTGCGCATGTCGATCAGAAGTCCGATCGCATTTTGTTCGCGCGCGTACTTCGCTGGCAACGCGATCCGGTCGTCGGCGCCGAACACGGCAACGGGAATGAACGGCGACGCCAACGCGTCTTGCGCCAGAGCCGCTCCAGCGAGATGCGCTTGAAGCAGGGCAGCAGCTACAAAAAGCGTTGTGGGTGGGTGCAGGATCACGCCCCACATTACCAAGATTTAATGTCACTGAAAGGTCGGCGTAATGCTGATTGCGCGAGTGTGCCCCCAATGCACCGGGTATAAACCCGTTCACTCTTCGAGCTTCCAGAGGACCCCATGATCAGAGCGCATCGCCGTATCGCCGCCGCAGCCTTGCTGGGTCTCGGCGCCACGTTCGCCCTCCCAGCCCTACCGCTGATCGCGCCCGCCGGTTCGGCATTGGCCCAGGTCGCGCCCCGCGGCGCGCCTTCGTCGTTCGCGGATCTGGCCGACAAGGTGAAGCCGTCGGTTGTTTCGATCCAGGTGTCGGGAAGCCCGCGGGTCGCTCAAGGCGGCACAGCACAGCGTGGCCAACCGCCGCGCGGCGGCCCGCGTCTGCCCGAGTCGATCCCGGAAGAATATCGCAAGTTCTTCGAGGACTTCCTCGGCAAAGGCTTGCCCGGAGCGCCCGGTGGCCAGGGCCAGCTGCCGCCGACCTCCATGGGCTCGGGTTTCGTCATCTCGGAAGACGGCTTTGTCGTCACCAACAACCACGTGGTCGAGAACGGTTCCAAATACGTGATCACCTTCGACAACAAGAAGAAGTACGAGGCCGAGTTCATCGGTTCGGACGCGCGTACCGACGTCGCCCTGCTCAAAATCAAGGGCGGAGACCGCTTCCCGGCCGTGCCGTTCGCCAAGAAGGACAGCCGCGTCGGCGAGTGGGTGATTGCGGTCGGCAACCCCTTTGGCTTCGGCGGCACCGTGACCGCCGGCATCGTCTCGGCCATGTCGCGTGACCTCGACGGCTCGACGGCGCTCAACGATTTCATCCAGATCGACGCCGCCGTAAACCGCGGCAACTCCGGCGGCCCGACGTTCAACATGGACGGCGAAGTCATCGGCGTGAACACGGCCATTTACTCGCCCTCGGGCGGCAACGTCGGCATCGCCTTCGCGATCCCCGCGCGCACGGTGGTGGAAATCGTCAATCAGCTGAAATCCGGCGGTACCGTGAGCCGCGGTTGGCTCGGGGTGCAGATCCAGAATGTGGATGATGACGCCGCTGCCGCACTCGGCCTGCCCGAGGCGCGCGGCGCCATCATCGGTGCCGTCACACCCAACGGACCGGCCCAGGCCTCAGGCCTCAAGGACGGCGACACCATCCTGACGGTCGATACCACCAAGATCGCCGACAGCCGCGACCTCGCCCGCAAGATCGCCGGTTACGCGCCAAACTCACAAGTGGCCGTCGGCATCATCCGCAACGGCAAGCCTGAGACGATCAATGTCAAGCTCGGCGATTTCAAGGACGCAAGCGGCGCGCAAACGGTCCCAGCCAAGGCTGAGCCGTCGAAGCCCGCAGGCAACGCGACGGAACTTTCGAGCCTAGGCCTGACGCTTGCCGCGCCAGGATCGACGCAAGCAAAAGCTGTCCGCGACGGCGTGCTGATCACCGATGTCGCCGGCACGTCTGACGCCGCCCAGAAGGGCCTCAAGGCCGGTGACGTCATCCTCGACGTGTTCGGTCAGGTGACGAACAGCCCCGCCGATGTGGCCAAGGCGGTCGACGACGCCGAAAAGCAGGGCCGCGCGGTTGTCATGCTGCGGGTCAAGTCCGGCGAAGCCGCCCGCTACGTGCCTGTCAAAATCAAGAAGGGCTAAGAAAATGCGAGTTGCGAGTTGCAAGTAGCGAATTGGGGCAGGCTAGATGTATCCCGCCTGCCCCGAATTCGTCTTAAAGCCCAACTCGCAACTCACAACTGGCAACTCGCACAAAAAACATGCGCCTCCTCGTCATCGAAGACGACGCCGACATCGCGGCTTTCCTCGCCAAGTCCTTGCGCGAGGCCGGTAACACCGTCGATGTCGCCAACGACGGCGACACCGGTTTCAACTTGGCCGATGCCGGCGGCTACGACGTTCTGATCGTCGATCGCATGCTGCCCAAGCGTGATGGACTGTCGATCGTCCAGGCGCTGCGCGCCAAGCCCGATCGCACGCCCGTGTTGATCCTGTCGGCCTTGGCGCAGGTCGATGATCGCGTGAAAGGCCTGCGCGCCGGCGGCGATGATTATCTTACCAAGCCATTCGCCTTTTCCGAATTGATCGCACGCGTCGAAGCATTGGCCCGGCGCGCAACACCGGGAGAACAGACGACGCGCTATGTCGTTGGCGATCTCGTGCTGGATCGCCTGGCACGACGCGTCACGCGCGGCGCGACTGTGCTCGATCTGCAGGCGCGGGAATTTCGCCTGCTCGAATTCCTCATGCGCCACGCCGGCCAGGTGGTGACGCGCACGATGCTGCTTGAGCATGTGTGGGACTATCATTTCGATCCGCAAACCAATGTGATCGACGTGCACATTTCGCGTCTCCGCTCGAAAATCGACAAGGGCTTCGACACGGCCCTGCTCCACACCGTCCGCGGCGCCGGCTACGTCATGCGCGCCGGTGGGACGTGAGCTGATGGTCGGCCCTTCGCAAAAGCAACTCCACGTCACTGCCCTCTCCCCCACTTCTGGGGGAGAGGGCAAAGGTCCAACGCGCGCTCAAGCGCGCTGGACCGAGGGTGAGGGGCAGCCACATGCTCGACCGCAAACAGTTCATCTGGCTCTGTCATTGCGACTGGGCTGGCGGAATACGTGGCTGCCCCTCACCCACCATGTCGACATCGCGAGCGACGTCGACATGGTCTCCCTCTCTCCCCGAAGTGGGGGGAGAGGGAAGTGGAGCGCGCCTGCGACCCGACAGTTGCAATCGGACAATTGGCCTGGTGTTCAGCGGTTCCACGTAAGCTCATGGCGAGGCGCGCGATGAAACTCGCGTCCTCGCTGCCGTTGCGTGTGACGCTTGGCGCGGCTGCGGCGTTGCTTGCGGCGCTCGCGCTGCTCATCGTGCTGATCGGTGCTGCCGCCAATCGCACCCTCTCACACCGCACACTTGAGGCGCTCGACGCCGAACTTGCCGAGGCGCGTGCCGTATTTGCGGGCGACGGACTTGATGCCCTCACCCGGCATCTCGAACGCCGCAGTGCCGTCGGCGGTCCAACGCGCTATGGCCTCGTCGTCGACAAGGCGCCACCCCGTGGCCAGCTATCAGCAGGCACCGTCGCCGCTGCTGAGGACCGCGCCGTCTTCACCTACATCGACGCGTCAAATGGCCGATCGCATCTTGCCGCCGGCCGGCGCGCGCTGATCCCGCTTGCTGATGGCCGCACAGCGACTTTGCTGCTCGCCCACACCATCGACGACCAACGCCAGCTCGCGCGTACCATTCAGCTGCTAGCTCTGGGGGGCACCATAGCGATCGGTCTTGCCGCCCTCTCCTTTGGTCTTTACGCGCGCCGCCGCCTGTTGGCGCGCGTCGAGACTGTCATCAGCACCAGTCGCGCCATCATGGCCGGCGATCTCTCGCAGCGTATTGCCCGCGATGCATCAGGTGACGAAATCGATCAGATGGCGGAGACGCTCAACGGCATGCTCGCGCGCATCGAAGATCTCATGCAGGCGCTGCGCGATGTGTCCGACAACATTGCGCACGATCTGCGCACGCCGCTGAACCGCTTGCGCCTCATTGCCGAAGATGCCCTGCGGCCCGATCACGCCATGGCGTTCACGCAGGACGCCCTCGGCCATATCATCGAGGAGGCCGACAGCCTCATCAAGACCTTCAACGCCATGCTGCTGATTGCCCGCTTGGAGCAGGGCCTTGGCGCGGATGCTTTCGAGATCGTCGATGTCGGTCGTCTGGTTGAGGATACGGCCGACCTCTACATGCCCGTCGCCGAGGAGGCACAGCTGGTCGTCCTGCTGCGCATGGACATGCCTGCGGATCTCACGATCCCTGCAAATCGCCAGTTGCTCGGCCAGGCCATCGCAAATCTGATCGACAATGCCATCAAGTACACGCCACCCGGCCGCAAGCGCGAGCCAGCCGACGTTATCATTGGTGTGGCTCGCACGGCCTCGATATTGGAAATTTCCGTCGAAGACAGCGGCCCCGGCATAGCGCCCGAGGATCGCGAACGCGCGCTGAAACGCTTTGTAAGGTTGGAAAAGTCGCGCTCACTGCCAGGCACCGGCCTCGGTCTCAGTCTCGTCGCGGCCGTCGCAAGACGGCATCACGGCACGATCCGCCTTGAGGACAATGCGCCCGGTTTGCGCGCTGTTTTGGCGCTGCCGATTTCAGCTCCAAGTTCAGTCCCGCGTTAAGCGCTGCGCGGCGCCGCGGCAAACCAGCGGAACGCGATGGCGCACGCAAACACCGCAAGGCCGAACAAGGCCGTGATGCCAAGAACCAGGGGAAATCCGCCGCGCGCATGAAAAATGGCAATCAGCGGAGCCGCAAATCCACTGGCAGTGAAGCCGAGGAAATAGCGGACACTGAACGCTTTCGCACGATACGCAGCCGGCACATAGCGTGCCATCATGGCGTCGTTGATGACCACCTGCCCGTAGATCGCGGCCATCGCCAGCACCATGCCTGAAAGCATCGGCAAACCCGTCGTTGCCGCGGCGAGACAAAGACCGATAGGTTGGAACAGCGACACCGCAACGAAGATGCTTTGCAAGCTGAAACGATCAACGACGTAACCGATTGCCAGCTGGGTCAAAGCCCCAAACATGAAAACGGCCGTTGCGATAGACCCCGTAACGGCAAGCGGCAGCGTGAGCCCGAGCCGCTCGTCAACCACCTTTGGAAGTGAGATTGTCGTCACGTTGAAGGTCATGCCACCGGCGATGATCGCCGCAGCAAAGATCGCCAACAGCAGCAGCGGACGGGTGACGTCGACCGCTTTGCCGGCTTGGGTCTGAGCCGCCTTCTCGTGTCCGTCATCGGGTACCAGGGCGAGGAACGCGACGCCGCACGCGATGCACAACACACCCGGCACGACGAACGCTGCGCGCCAACCGAGCGTTGCCGCAATGAGTGCTGTGACGGCGGACGCTGCGGCGGCTCCCAGATTGCCCCACACCGCATTCCATCCGAGATCGCGGCCCAGTTGACGCGCGTGGGTCACCAGCATCGCGGATCCAATGGGGTGATAGATGGCCGAGAACACGCCCAACACCAGCAACCACACGGCCAGGGACATCGATCCTGTTGCACTCGCCAAGCCCAGGCACGAAGCGCCGTAGCCCATGAAGAAGATGGCGAGCAGATTGCGCCGTCCGGTTCGCTCAGCGATCCACCCCATCGGCAGCGAGCACAGGCCGAAGGCCACGAACGCGCCCGTCGCAAGACTGATCAGAGCCCCGTAATCCAGTTTCCACTCCGCAGCGATCGCGAGCACGGCTGTCGGATAGATCAACAACACGAAATGATCGAAGGCATGCGCGATGTTGACGAAGATCAGCGTCCGTCGTGACAGTCTGTTGGCTTGCATGCGATCCCCCGCGATGGGCCACAGGCTAGCAGTGGCTGGCACGCAGCGTCAGCAAAAAATGCGCGCACCAAACACCAGCGCGTGATTGATCCGTAATGTGTGCTTGCAAAAGTGATCCCTGAAATCATTGACTTTTCGCGCGCCTACGCTGAAGCTGGGAATGTGAGCGGGCCTAGGTTTCGTCGACGCGTAACCTTCCGGACGACGCTCTTGGACGCTCGCTTTCCGCAACCACTTTCGGAGGGAGCATGACGCCACCAGCTAGACGATGCGGCCTCGCCGAATTGCGGGGCCACGGCGCGGGGTGCGGTTCCTGATTGATGCCCGTATGGCTGCTTCAGGTATGGCAATCGCGAACGCGCCGCTCACTCAACATCGACGACCTGTAACGCGCATCTTGCGATGCCGCGTAAATTGGCCCGGATGAATGCCGGGCGAAGCGCACGTCGTACGCTTGAATGCACTGATCAAGCTTGATCCGCACTGATGGCTGCGTGCCACATGCGTTATCTCTGTCAGGCGCCCGCTTTCATGCAGCCGCCGCGCAGACTTGCCTGTGCCATCGATCGTGAAACGTGCTACCCCGCCGATCGCTTCTGCTAGCGCGGCGGGGTTTTACAGCCCCATCACACAAACTCGGTATGATCAATCTGGCGGCGTGACGGTGCGCGGCAGGTTGGGAGAACGGCTCAGCGCGCAGCCATTCCCGCAGAAAGTGACGCCGTGGTGCGGGTGACGCGGTTGACCGTCAGCGACATCGCCAGCGCGCAAGGCATCATGCGGAAGGCATCATCCGGGTTGTGCAACGCCAACCACCGCGCCCGACGAACTCGGCTATCTGCCGCTCGAACCCGAAGCAGCGCACCTGTTCTTCCAACTGGTCAGCCGGATCTACGAAACCGGCGCCATGCTGATCACGTCGCACGCAGCGTCGCCGAATGGGGCTCGGTGTTCGCCGAGCCGGTGGTCGCGACCCTGGACCTGGCTGCTGCGCCACAGCCATGTGCTGACCATCCGCGGCGACAGCTACCGGCTGCGCGCCAAACGCAAAAACAGCAGCATCATGCCGCCGACAGACGTCATTCAACCACGATCATAAATCCCCAGAGTGGAGGCAGTACTTGCCGACGCAAAGGTGGCAGTTCCGGATGCCGTTTGCCACACAGCGATGCTGGTGTCAGAGAAACCTGCACCTCGAAGGACGACGGTTTTGCCCGCCCATTTACGAAGTTGGAGCTTAGGGCCACTCCACTCGGATCAACGCACATCACACATGGAGCATTCGACATCGATGTGAGGACTGTTGACGACAGGCACCGCTGAAGTCTGGCACCGCTGAAGTCTGGCGCTTGACCTGGCTGCTGTCTCGCATTACGCCAATACTCATGGATTACACGGTCCGGCCGTGTGATCTGGGCGCGTAGCTCAGCGGTAGAGCACACCCTTCACACGGGTGGGGTCACAGGTTCAATCCCTGTCGCGCCCACCAGAATGGCAAGCGAAATCAATATCTTGCCGGATCAAAGGTCACGGCGATCCGGTCCCACCAATCGCTTGGAAGCACCTTGGAAGCACGGCAGCAGTAGGTATGTGCGACGTTCTGCCCGAGTCAACGCGGGCAGAGTGCGGCGGCGTTCGCGGGCTCTATGCCGTTGTGAGAGGCGTCACACGCACTGCACCCACTTCTCCCCGTTCACGGCCTCACCGCGTTGCCAGGATCGTTGATCGGCTGCGCGATCTCACGTGGCCGCAAGAGGGCATGCCGAGCCGACGACAAATGCGGAACCGCGACGCCGACGCGCTGCGCAATCGCGCACATTTCCAGCAGCAGATAAACGGACTGTTCGGCACCACGTCCTGGGGCCCGCACAAGATCCGGCGGTTGGACCGGACGTCCCTCCATCCGGTAGGCGCGTCGATAGGCCGTGACACGGTGGATATCGGGCGAGAACCCGAGCGCGCAACCGACCGCGTAGCCATCGCGCAGGCACCGATCGAAATATGATTCCTGATGCGACAGTGCATGAGCGTCGCGGAGAGTCAGCCCCGTCTTCGCATTGACGGCGATGGCCGCCGCAACGAAGCAGTACCGCTCCCAGATGCAGGCACGGATGCGGTCCGTCGGGATCGTCGTGAGACCCCTGCTATCGAGCAGCCTCACCAGTGTTTCGGCGCGGTGGGCATCATAGTCGTCGAACGCACCGATAGTGAGTTCCGCCGCCGGCAGGCGCTGGCCGAGCCGGCCGTCCGCGTCGAGCAAAATGCGCGCCTGGAGCACGCCACCGATAAGACGGCCACCGTTCGGAACCAACTCCGGCACCAGATGGTCGGCGCCTTCGATCAACGGCATCACGGTCGTCTCCGGCCCGATGTGCCCGACCAGCAGCGTCATGACGTCAGAATAGTCCTGAGTCCGGCAGGCGACGATCACGACGTCGAAAATGTGGTCCCCAAGTGCATCCGCTTCAACCGCTGTGACCGGCCGTCGGAACCGTCCGAAATGGCTGGAAAGCACAAGTCCCGTGGTCAACAACTGGGCCCGCCGCGCCGGCCGCACAAGGAACGTGACATCGCACCCCTTCTCGACCAACCGAGCGCCAATCAACCCGCCGGCCGCGCCCGACCCAACGATCAAGATCCTCATTTACAGTCTCCATGTTCAGCTGATGGAGACAACAATCTAACCACTGACCGACAGAAAACAACAGCTAAAACACACGTAACACGTTGATTTCAAACATTTATCTACGCTGTTGTCGCCGTGACCTGATCACAATCAAGCACCCTCGTCGTCAGCGCGCCGAAGTGCCAATCAAAGAGCTGAAGCCGCTCAGGTGGCAATGGCCACCTGAGGGACAACTACCAGCAACATCACCTCCCAGCCGTAGTCTCAGCCTTGCCGCTGGCCCGTATCGGGGATTGCAATGAACCGGTCGCGTACGATCTCAATCGGCGCCGAGCAACTGGGGCACAGGCGCTTGATGGGCGTCAGAATGGCCGACCGGGTTGGATCAGGGAACACGACTTCGCCCTTGCACGTCGGGCACCGACCGACCCAGGCGCCCGGCACCCCGCCGCCGGGCGAAACCATGTACGCGACGAAGAAGAGCAGCAGCGAAACCGGCCACATGCCGAACCCAAGCGCTCCGACACCGCCGGACGCGAGCACCCAAGTGACGAGCCAGCGAAACACCTTGTAAGCACCGGTGGGGCGCCGAACGATCACTTCGTCTTTGACGGCCCAGAGAAGTGAGAAGCTGGCCAGCGTATATGGAAGAGCCGATTTGGCGGCTTGACCGGGCGCCGCAGGTATCGACGTGGCTGGGACCGGTGCAATGGCGGAGGCGGCGGACACAGGATCTCCGGCAATCGAAGTTGGGTGCCCTGGTGCAGCAAGCGCGATCGCCGGCGATGGAGCCAGCGAAGGCGTCGTAAATGCCTCAGGTACGGCCACGATTGCCGGTGCTGCTGACTGCGAGGCAAGCGTCGGTGGCATTATGGCCGACGTGGTGGCGGACAAAGAAGCGTTCGGTGCAGTTCGTGACGATCGTTTCGGGTCACCCCACGGCAGGCTCCAAGGCTCTCCAATAAAGCCTGCCCAGAACGCCAATGGCATCATGACGACAGCCCCAAGCCCAAGCATTGCAAGTCCGAGCCATGGCCTGAACAGATAGCACAGCGCTGCGGGGACAGCGATCGGGAGCATCGCGACGACGGCGAACGCCAAGCCGCGAGCGACCTGCCGGAAGGGGCGGCATACGCGGTCGGGGAAGATCGGGGGCGTCAAGGCGCCGAACGCGAAAACAGCGATGAAGAACGGCAGCAACATCGGGCCAAATGAATTCACCCACGGCGTGGCCGGCCCAAAAGCCATAGACAGGATGATCGTCACGAAGGTGACGGCCAGAACGAGCACGCCGCGGATCAGGCGCTGCAAGAGCGTGCGAGTAATGCGCGAAGACGCGCTGGGTGGCGGAGTGCCAGCCGTGCCGACATCGCGATCCTGATGGGCTTCTGGTTTGCCCGTTACGCCATTCGACATGCACTCGCCCCCGCGCGCTTGACCCGGCGTTGCCGTGGCTCAGACCGCGGATCGCCCCCAGTCGAGACCAGTCCTCAACCACGGGACGGCTCGACACTCTCCCCATGCGAACAATCCATGGGTTCGTGAACCCAAGTATCGTACATGGATCGATTGAGCAACCGATGCGAACAGTTTGTTCGCATGGAACTCTTTGCCAAGAATGTGAAAGAAAAGGCGGCAGCACTGAAGCTGTCGCAGGCCGAAGTCGCGCGCCGGGCCGGCATCACGGAACGTCGTTTCGGGCACTACCTGTCGTCACGGTCCGAACCGAACCTGCAGGTGCTCATCAGGATCGCCGCCGTCCTGGATACGACGCCGAACCACCTGCTCGGCGTGGAGCCGCCGGCCACGTTCAAGAAGGGGGACGAGGCCGCCCGCCTGCGCGGCCGGATCGCAGCCGCATGCGCCTCCATGGACGAGGCCGCGTTGCCCCTGGCGCTGACGCTCGTGGAAGCCGTGTTGGAGCATCACTCGGGGGCGTAGGGGCCCGGTTGGATTTGAGCCTCTACGCGACCAGCGAGTGAGCAGGGCCTTCGCCTCCATCACGTGCAGTCTCAAACTGCTCGCAACCGCCACCGCGGATCGACCGGCCGTCGCAGGCAGGCGCCGATCTGCGGCGGTCAGCAGCGCGAAACCGCGCCGATTGAGTATCTGTCTGAGGTCGTCAGCTCCCGCATGAACACCGACAAGGCGACCAAGGCGCGCGCCGATCCGCTCCGGAGGCGACCCTGATTGCCTCGCGCGCAACCTGGACGACAAGCGGCTGGCGATGTTTATCGAGATTGCGCGGACTGTGGAGCGGGGGTGAGCCGATTCGCACACGAGTACGGTAACCTTGCCGACGATGCTGTTCATAGTCTACTGAGACCTGAGCAATGCCGAGCGCGCTCGTGGTGTTGTCAGCGCTCGATCTTTTACTCAATCTGGTCTGCATCTTGGGTCTCGACGTGGCCGCCCTGGTGGATACGGCACCACGACGCCAACCGTTTGCGAAAGCCTCATCCGCCTTGAGGCCCGCGCCGTCCTTGTTATCCGCAATCTGACCGGGAAGCACAGAAGCGGATGCAGATGCTGTCTTTCAAGTCGCTAGTCAGTGCTGTATTATACTGCAGATTCGAATTTTCGAGGGAGCCATGACCGCGGCAGTCGGCAGAGACGAAGAGGAGAGCAAGCTAAATGCTGGGCTGTTCGCCGCAATGCTCAACGAGAGCTTCGAGCGCGAAGACCAGTACGAAGGCAGTGTCGTCAAAGGGCGCGTCGTCGCCATCGAAATGGAAGTCGCTGTCATAGACGTCGGCATGAAGATGGAAGGACGCGTCCAGCTCAAGGAATTCCAGAGCGGCGCGAACTCTGTCAAGCTGAAGGTCGGCGATACCGTCGAAGTCTACCTGGAGCGCGTCGAGAATGCGCTCGGTGAAGCCGTGCTGTCGCGCGACAAGGCGCGGCGCGAAGAAAGCTGGACCAAGCTCGAAGTCAAATTCAACAACTCCGAAGTCGTCACCGGCACCATCTTCAACAAGGTCAAGGGCGGCTTCACGGTCGATCTCGACGGCGCCGTGGCGTTCCTGCCGGGCTCCCAGGTCGATGTGCGCCCCGTGCGCGATATCGGGCCCCTGATGCACTCGCCGCAGCCCTTCAAGATCCTCAAAATGGATCGCCGCCGCGGCAACATCGTCGTCTCGCGTCGTGAGATCCTCGAAGCAACGCGCGCCGAACAGCGCACCGAAATCGTCTCGCGGCTGGGTGAAAACCAGGTCATCGACGGCGTGGTCAAGAACATCACCGACTACGGCGCCTTCATCGACTTGGGCGGCATCGACGGCCTGTTGCACGTCACCGACATGGCCTGGCGCCGGGTCAATCACCCCTCGGAGATCGTCAACGTCGGCGATACCGTCAAGGTGCAGATCATCCGCATCAACCCCGATACCCAGCGCATCTCGCTCGGCATGAAGCAGCTGCAGTCGGATCCGTGGGCCGGCATCGAAGCCAAGTACCCGGTCAAGGCCCGCTTCGCCGGCACCGTCACGAACATCGCCGACTACGGCGCCTTCGTCGAGCTGGAGCCGGGCGTCGAAGGCCTGATCCACGTTTCGGAAATGAGCTGGACCAAGAAGAACGTGCACCCCGGCAAGATCGTCGCCACTTCGCAGAAGGTCGACGTGCAGATCCTGGAAGTCGACTCAGCCAAGCGCCGTATCTCGCTCGGCCTGAAGCAGACGCAGGACAATCCGTGGGATGCGTTCCTGACCGTGCATCCGCGCGGCACGATCGTCGAAGGCCCGATCCGCAACATCACCGAATTCGGTCTGTTCATCGGCCTCGACAACGGTGTCGACGGCATGGTGCACCTGTCGGATCTCGGCTGGAACAAGACGCCTGAAGAGGCCATCAAGGACTTCAAGAAGGGCGACACCATCAAGGCCGTCGTGCTCGACGTCGACAGCTCGAAAGAGCGCATTTCGCTCGGCATCAAGCAGATGGCGGGCGACCCGATGCAGGGCCTCGTGGCCGGCAAGAAGGGCGATCAGGTGACGTGCGAAGTGACCAAGGTCACCGAGAACGGCCTCGACGTGAAGATCGTCGGCTCTGATCTGGTGTCGTTCATCAAGCGGGTCGATCTCTCGCGTGATCGCGCCGAACAGCGCCCGGAACGCTTCAACGTCGGCGACAAACTCGACGCCGCCATCACCTCGATCGATCGCCAGACCAAGAAGGTCGGCGTGTCCATCAAGGCGCTGGAAATGGCCGAAGAAAAGCAGGCCGCCGCCGCCTACGGCTCGACCGACTCAGGCGCCTCTCTGGGCGACATCCTCGGTGCGGCCCTTAAGCGGATTGAGCCATCTATGCTCCCCGCCGCACCAAATGCACCTAGTAGACCAGTATCCGACGCGGCTGTGCAGGTGTCAGTGCCATCCGAGTACTTCTGGAAGCATCTCTCGATCCGATTTGCCGGTGGTTTCCATCCCAACTCGTCAATTGAGGCGTCCCAAACGATTGCTGCTGCAATACTTGAGTTGTTGGATGACTTCGCCACGAAGAAGCTCCCTGTGGAGGCAGCCGTAGGCGTGATTGTGGACGCAACTATTCGTTGCGAGGCAAAGTTCGGAGCGGAAGCCGCGGCTTTTCTTGGTGATCATGCCGCGCGCATAATCAACGCCAAGAAGCCCCTCTGTACGTTGCTCCCTCATCTACTAATAAAAGTTGGCATGTGCCACAGTGGTGCCGGTGCATTTTATGCTGCCGAGAGCTACTTCCTGGCAGCCATGGAGCGTGCACTCGAAGTAGCTAATGTTGGCGCTGCGACTCAAGCGAAGCTTGCGATCGATAATGCAAAGAAGCAGCTGGTGGGCATGTAGGGCCCGGTGTATGAGCCCTAGGAACATTATATGAGTACGGGTTCTGGAGGGGCGCAGCGATGGCCGGAATGGATGGTTTGTCCCCGGAAGCTGTTGCTTTCCTTAGGAATATCGACGCACCTGTTGTTCATCAAATTTCCAAAGCAGACGCGCTTTCGAAGTTGCACGTGGACTTCAAAGCGCGCCTGATGGAACAGGTTGGGCGATTTCAGATCGGAATAGTGGTTGCGCTCCCCAAGGAGTGGGCAGCAGCGGTTAGAGTCGCCGACAAGCAAGAGCCGTTTTTCCATCCTCTCGAGGATGTGACCTACCACGTTCTTACGATTGGAACTTCTCCACGCGCTCATCATGTTGTGCTGGCCCTCTGCCCAAAGATGGGAAACTCAGCGAGTGCAATCGCAGCGACCGCCATGCTGAAAGACTTTCCGCGCATAGCCGACATAATAATGCTCGGAATCGCGGGCGGCATTCCAAATGTGGATGATCCGGAAACAGATGTCCGCCTTGGGGACATTGTCGTTTCAAGCGGAAAAGGTCTGGTCCAATACGATATGACGAAAATCGAAGACGACAGAATAGTTGTCAGGTCGATTGCGCCAACGCCCTCGGCGCGCCTTACTCAGATAGTGCAGCAGCTTGAAGGGTTGAGGCTGGTAGACGGTTCTCGTCCCTGGGACTCGCACATTGACGAGGCATCAAAAATCGAAAGCGGGTCGCGACCTGTCGAAGACACCGACCCGTTGAATGCAGAGCGCAAGCTTAAAGCTCAAGTCGACCCGACACGTGTAAGTAAACGCCCGAAAGTTCACTACGGAACTATTGGCTCTGCTAATGCACTTGTTAAAAAGACTGAGCTTCGAGATGAGTTGAGGAAGACACATGGAGTTCTGGCCGTTGAGATGGAGGGCTCCGGCATTGCCGACGCCGCATGGTTCCAAGGCAAGGGCTATCTGATAGTGCGGGGAATTTGCGATTATTGCGATAAGACCAAATCCAATACATGGCAAGGATATGCGTCGGCGGCGGCGGCTGGATACATGCGTGCAATTGTCGAGCGTATCGCGCCAGCATAGTGGCTTTGCATCGGTCGTCAATGTTCGCGTCACTGGTGGAGGTTTAAATTGTCACAATCGGCATCTTCTGAAAATATCGGTTGGAAGTGGTTTGAATACCATGCAAAACAACGACTTGATATGTTCAAATTTTATTTGTC
Organism: Hyphomicrobiaceae bacterium; assembly: GCA_031374735.1. Taxonomy (GTDB): domain Bacteria; phylum Pseudomonadota; class Alphaproteobacteria; order Rhizobiales; family Hyphomicrobiaceae; genus JABFRJ01. The sequence goes on from JANMGQ010000074.1 coordinate 82,651, forward strand.
GATTTACGCTGGCGCGATGGGCTTGGGCGTCGCAATTTTTGACAAGGGTTTTTCGAGATCCGCTCTATTCTTTGGTGTCTTGAGCTTCGTACTTTCCGCGGTTTTCTGGCGACTGGACGTACGGTCTAGGAGATTAATTGAAATCGGCGAGCGCATGGTATCAGCTCACTGCTCAGCTTCAGGCATGCCGGACGACTTGAACCCTGTTCTGCTGGCTGCGAAGCATACAGGTGGCCTGCGCTTGAAGGCCGGTTTCAACGCGGTTTTCTTTATGGGTGGCCTTATGGGGCTCTTCTTAGCCGGGATATCCTATGCTGCTGCCATGCAGTTGGCACTGTTCGCGCTGAAGTAGTTACAATCCGTTTCTTTTTGTGCGTTGACGCAGTGTGAGTCCGATCGGACTCACTACCCCAACATCGTCAAACTCGGTCTGTCTCCGTTCTTGCCGCCGCCCGGCAAATCGACTCACGTCCTGCCCGACACCGAGCCGGGGGACCGGAGCCGTCATCGAGGCCGACATCGCCGCCACGCTGGCGCAGGCCGGGCTGTGCCGACGGGAAGATCGAACAGCTTCCGCCCATGCGAGCCACCAGCATCGACCTCGAGCGCAGAATGCCGCTCTTCCCGATCCGAACCTCCGAACCGAACCTGCAGGTGCTCATTAGGATCGCCGCCGTCCTGGATACGACGCCGAACCAACTCCTCGGCGTGGAACCGCCGGCCACGTTCAAGAAGGGCGACGAGGCCGCACGGCTGCGCGGCCGCATCTCAGCCACATGCGGCATGGGCGAGGCCGCGTCCGTGCCGCTCGCACCAATGTCGGGCGAGCCAGTGCAGGAGCCCGGCGGGCTGCGGCGGCGGGGCGCTTTCTGTTGCCTTAAGGGCAACAATCTCCTGTTGCCGCTTAGGCCGGACGTTAACCAGTCGCATGCAACTGTTCATTGTCAGTTGCGAATCACCATGGTAGCTGACAGTCAACGTAGCGTAGCCGGGCTGCGCGCGACGGGGAGAGATTTTATGTCGACCAGGAAGCTGCCTGACGATGTGAAGAAGATCGAGTATCTCACCGGAGTTCTAAGCGCGGCGGCGGAAACCGGGCAAGCGACAGACTACGGCTACAACAAAAACCATTTGCCTGAGACGACAGGAAAGTCGCGTAAGATGTCGTCAAGTTTCGAGATCACGATCGGTCAGAAGCAGCCGAAGTAACCCTCGCGCCTTGCAAGAACGGGCACTGGGGGCCGCATGTTGATCGATGCAGATACACTTCCTTCGATGGTCAATCTCGGGAAGTTGCAAGAGCATTTTGCAGCACACTGCATCGAAGAATGCAGCAAGGCTCTACTGAGGCCGGTGGTTTCTGTCGCTCGTCTGCGCGACGCACACCATGCATGGCAGGATGACATGCTGCGGCTCCAGAGCAGAGAGCCGCATCTGCACGAAGGTTTGGATCACTTCAAGCAGAGCGCGAACCTCGCCTATTGGCTACGTCGGATGTCGCCGGTTGTGGAGTTCAAAGACTTTGCCGCCGAACTCGAAGGTATGGATGATCTCTATCCCGATGAACGCGATCTGCGGAAGTTCCTGACGAAGTACGGCACAGAGTACCTTGCGTTCGACTTTGGTTTTCAGGTTTGTCTGTACTACCAGCTTGAGCGAACCCAAAACCCTAGCCAGTTCTCGCCAGCGCTGTCTGGCGAGTACTTGGTTGACGTGTGCCACATGATGAAATTCAAGCATGTGTCTCCTCATGCTATGTTTTTGGTTTACAAGTCGATTTTCATCTAAGCTGCTCCGGTTAGGTCCGCGCGGATCGCCCTTGCCGCGTTGGGTGGAGCACACATGTCCGACACCATCACCCCCGCCCGCCGCAGCGCCAACATGGCCGCGATCCGCGGGCGCGACACCGGCCCGGAGCTGGCCGTCCGCCGCGCGCTCCGCGCCGCCAGCATCGGCTACCGGCTGCAGGACCGCACTCTGCCCGGCCGGCCGGACATCGTGATGAAGGGCCGCCATGCCGTCATCTTCGTTCACGGTTGCTTCTGGCATCGGCACGCCGACTGCCGGTTTGCCTACGCGCCCAAGTCGCGCACTGACTTCTGGCAGAAAAAGTTTGCGGACAACGTCGCCAGGGACCATAAGAACGAAACGAGACTCCAAGACAGTGGATGGCGGGTGCTCGTGGTGTGGGAATGTGAGACGGCGGACGCTAAGTTGCTGAGCGAACGAATCACACAGTGGCTGAGTCGGGGGACGGATGAAGCGGGGGGCAAAGGCCAGGGGCGAGCAGGGCGTGATCGCGCGCAAGATTGAGCGCGTGCGAAACGGCAAGGCGCTCCGCGTCCTTGACCTGTTCTCAGGCTGTGGTGGCATCTCCCTTGGTTTCCAGGGCGCCGGCTTCCAGATCGACGCCGCGGTGGAGCTGGACGAACTGGCGGCCGAAACCCACGCCCGCAACTTCCACGGCCACATGGCGCCCGAGATGGTCGCCCGGCATGCCAAATCCCGTGACATGACGCTGCTGGAGCCGGAAGAGCTGGTCGAGGACCTGCAGCTCGGCCCCGTGGCCGACGCCTTCGACGTGCTGGTCGGCGGCCCACCCTGCCAAGCCTATGCCCGCGTCGGCCGTGCCAAGCTGCGCGAGATCGCCGAGCACCCCAAGGCGTTCAAGGTCGACCCGCGCGGCAACCTCTACCTGCGCTACCTGCACTACGTGAAGGCCGCACAGCCGCTGGCAATCGTGATCGAGAACGTGCCGGACGTGCTGAACTACGGCGGCCACAACGTCATGGGCGAGATCGCCGAGGCGCTGGGGGATCTCGGCTACACGGCCAAGTACAGCCTGATCAATGCCGCTTTCCACGGCGTGCCGCAGATGAGGGACCGCGTGTTCCTGATCGCCTACCGGCGCGAACTGAGCGTGCCGGTGATCTTCCCGAAGGCGCGCCACCACATGATTCTGCCGTCCGGCTACGACGGCACGCGCTCGGTGGCACTGAAATTCATCGACCTGTTCGGCGGCGGCGACTTCATCCAGGCCGATCACGGCGACCGCAGCCTGCCCGGCCCGGTCACCTGCGAGCAGGCGCTGGGTGATCTGCCGCCGATCACGCTGCATCTGGAGGGCCTGCTGAAGCGCGGCGCCCGCCGCTTCGACGCGATGATTCCTTACGACAAGCGGCGGAAGATGTCTGACTACGCGCGCTTCATGCGCAGCTGGCCAGGTTTCGAGAGCCCGGACGGCCTGTGGGATCACGTCATCCGCTCCTTGCCGCGCGACGCCGACACCTTTCGCGAGATGGCAAACGGCGCCGAGTACCCGGCAGCGCACGCGACGGCGATGGCGATCTTCGAGCGGCGCGTGAAGGAAGCCGAGGCGAAGCGCAAGAAGTCGCTGTCGAAGGACGAGCGCGAGGCGCTGCAGAAGACGATCGTACCGCCGTATCCGCTCGGCTCGTTCCCGAACCGCTGGTGGAAACTGCGGCCGGATTTCCCATCGCGCACGCTGATGGCGCACATCGGCAAGGACACCTACAGTCATATCCACTATGACAGTGCCCAGGCGCGCGTGATCAGCGTACGTGAGGCGGCGCGGCTGCAGTCGTTCCCCGACGGCTTCAAGTTCTGCGGCACCATGAACCCCGCCTTCCGCCAGATCGGCAACGCCGTGCCGCCGGTCATGGCCAAGCGTCTGGCGGAGGAGATCAACGTCGCGATGGATCGGGCCGTTGAGCTGATGGACCGGCGGCCGGTGGCGGCGGAGTAAAAAACAAAATGCCTTTCCACGACCTGTAGGATGCGATCAATTTCGTGCGAGGATCGTCTGTATCGTGATAGGTCCCGTTGCCATGGCGCGGGCGATGACGCCGAGGGCGTTGCGGGCGGGGCTGAGGCTCTTGCGGTTGAAGCGGTA
>JANMGQ010000027.1:0-1735 GCA_031374735.1 Hyphomicrobiaceae bacterium
AGTGCGTGAGTCGACGCTGGAGGGGACAGGCCAGCGCCGAAGGCCGGATCGGTTCGCGCGTTTTTTCACAACATTCAATCAATCACACGAGGCAAACATGTTGAATATCCAATGGCAGGAGCAGGAGCTCCCGATCCGCCGGCTCATCGTGCGGCTCGGTCACGAACGCTCCTTCGACAATTTCGTGGAACAGCTCGCGGTGCGTCATCATCTTGCAGTAGCTGAGGAGACTGTCGTGCCGCAGTCGGGCGACTTCTGGCTCGGCACCCATCCGCGCACGGGCTGGGCCGACTCCGATCCGAACAGCATCGCCTGGTCGAGCATCGTGGAACTACCTCTAGCAGGCTGCTGAAAAACTCCCATTGCAAGCAGATCTCGATGCGCTAAACTCTCCGCATTCGCGAAGCGGAGAGAGACCATGCGTGGCGAGGCGGACCAGCAACTTCCGTTGTTCCATGTCTTCGAAGTCGAGGACCGCATCGGGGCCGACCACCCGCTGCGGGACATCAAACGCCGGACCGATCGCATCCTTGCTGCGATGAGCCATCGCTTCGAAGCCGCGTACAGCCGCACCGGACGGCCGAGCATCCCGCCCGAACGACTGCTCAAAGCCCTGCTGCTGCAGTGCCTCTACTCCGTCCGCAGCGAGCGGCAGTTGTGCGAACAGATCAATCTGAACCTGCTGTTCCGCTGGTTCCTCGACCTGCAGCCGAGCGACGACGCCTTCGACGCCACGAGCTTCACCAAGAACCGGCCGCGGCTGGAGGAGCACGGTCTGGTCAAGGCGTTCATCGACGCTGTGGTCGCGGAGGCTCTGACGCAGAACCTCTGCAGCGAACACTTCTCGGTCGACGGCACGCTCATCGAGAGCCTGGCGAGTGCGAAGAGCTTTCAACCGAACGACGCCGGGGACGACGACTCCAACAATGCCGGCGGCTTCAAGCCCCGCAACGCCGAGGTCGATTTCCACGGCCAGAAGCGGACCAACGTCACCCATCGGAGCACGACCGATCCCGAAGCGAAGCTCTATCGCAAATCGAAGGGCCAGGAGGCGAAGCTTTCGCACATGGGCCACGTGCTCGCTGAGAACCGGCACGGGCTGATTATGACCGTGACGGCGACGGAGGCCAGCGGCACGGCGGAACGGACCGCGGCGGTGGAGATGCTCATCGACCTGCACGCCACGCACGGGGTCAAGCCGGCGACGCTGGGGGCGGACAAAGGCTTCGACGACGGCGAGTTCCTGCAGGTGCTGGAGATGATCGGCGTCGAGCCGCACGTGCCGCTGGTGAAGGACCCGGTCGATCCGCGAAGCGTGCCGTCGAATCAAAGCAAACGCATCCCCGGCATCCGCGCACGGCGACGCATGCGACGACGGATGCGAGGCCGGGCGTACAAGCTCAGTCAGCGGTGCCGCAAGAAGGTTGAAGAGGGATTCGGGTGGCTGAAGACAGTGGCCGGGTTGGGCCGGAGCCGATGGAGAGGGCGGTGGAAGCTCGGGCAGATGTTGCAGATTGGAGCCGCAGCCTACAACCTGGTCCGGCTGCGGTCGCTCAAGCCCGCGTAAGCAAGCCGGCATGGGCAGCAAACGAAGATGATCATCGAATGATAAGCCCGCGACAAACGAGATCATAAACCGCTCACGCAAGCAGTTTTTCCGCAGCCTGCTAAATCTTAAGACGAAGCCAACTGCAATCGCAGCCGGTCAGCGTGTCGAGATCGAACTGGACGGACT
>JANMGQ010000030.1:0-79984 GCA_031374735.1 Hyphomicrobiaceae bacterium
ACGACACGCCCAACGCCCAAGCAACAACAGGCCCTCGACCTTCTGGCGACAATCGAAGTGTAGTCAGTAACGCACACCCAGTTTTGATCTTAACAGGTTGAAGTGTAGGGAAATTATGCGCTGGAGGTCGGGGAACTTCGGATTAAGCTGTCGGCTCAACGGTGCATCCCCTTGCCGTCGACAATCGCCAAGACAGCACGGCATATGGCAACGCATCACAGCGCCCCGACAACCGACTCCGCCCAAGGACACCTCCATGTCAGCCCTCATGACAGCCATCATCACTGGTTCCGCCTCGGGCCTTGGCGCAGCCACAGCCGTCATGCTCGCGAGCCCGCACTCACGGCTGGTGATCAACTATGCCAACAGCCGTAAAGAGGCCGAGCAGGTGGCGGAGCTCTGCCGCAAGGCCGGGGCTGAAGTCGTCGTCGTGCAGGGCGACGTGGCGCGAGATGAGGACTGCCGCAAAATTGTCGCGGCGGCGTCGGGGTGGGGGCGCGTCGATGCGCTGATCAACAACGCCGGCGTGACAAAGCATGTTGCACACAATGATCTCGACGGCCTCTCGGGGGACGATTTCCAGCGCCTCTACGCCGTCAACACAATCGGTCCGTACCAGATGCTGCGCGCGGCACGGCCTCTGCTTGTGGCGAGCGCAAAGGCGAGCGGCCGAGCCGCGTCCGTCGTCAACGTGTCCTCCATTGCGGGGCTGAGCGGCATCGGGTCTTCGGTTGCCTACGTCGCGAGCAAGGGCGCGCTGAATTCCATGACGCTCTCGCTTGCGCGCGCGCTTGCCCCGCTGATCCGCGTCAATGCGGTTTGTCCCGGCTACATCGATACGCCCTGGTTCACCAAGGGGCGCGGCGCCGAAGCGGCGGCAAAAGTGCGCGACCACGTGATCTCGAAGACGCCGCTGAAGATTGCGTCGAGCGCTGACGACGTGGCGCGTGTTGTGTGCTTCCTCGCAACGGCGCAATCGGGGAACGTGACGGGTGAACTCGTTCGCGTGGATGCCGGCGCTCACCTCTCGTGAAGCCAAGCCACGACGCCCGCAATCACAGCCAGAGCCGTGCGCAGCATCACATGACCAAACTGTCGATCGAACAGGTCTCCCGCACATTCCCGGCCCGCAATGGCAATGCCGCGACGCGTGCGCTTGAGCCCATTGATCTCACCATCGCCGACAACGACTTCATCACCATCCTCGGGCCCTCCGGATGCGGAAAGTCGACGTTGTTGCGCATCGTCGCGGGCCTCGACACAGCGACGTCGGGACGTGTCCTGCTCGACGATGCCCCCGTGACAATGCCGGGCCCGGACCGTGGCATGGTGTTCCAGTCCTACACGCTGTTCCCCTGGTTGACGGTCGCCGACAACATCGCCTTCGGCCTGGCGCGCAAGGGTGTTCCGCTGTCGGAGCAACGCCGCATCGTCGAGGGCTACGTTGAGCGTGTCGGGCTGAAGGGCTTTGAAAACCACTGGCCCAAGCAGCTGTCAGGCGGCATGCAACAGCGCACGGCCATCGCGCGTGCGCTCGCCAATGAGCCCAAGATGCTGCTGCTCGACGAACCCTTCGGCGCGCTCGACAATCAAACGCGCGCGTTGATGCAGGAGATGCTGCTCGGCATCTGGGAGCGCGAACGCAAGACTGTCTTGTTCGTGACCCACGACATCGAGGAGGCCATCTTCCTCGGCACGCGCGTCGTCGTCATGAGTGCGCGCCCCGGCCGCATCAAAGCTGACATCGTTGTGCCGCTGCCGCATCCGCGGTCGTACACGCTTAAGACCACGCCGGAGTTCGTCGCCTTGAAGGCACGCCTTGTCGATGAGATCCGCGGCGAAGCATTGAAGGTCGCGGCCGAAGCGTAATGCAGCGCGCACCCAGGCTCACACCGCCACATTCCCAACCAGCATCACGTGTCGTGGGCCTTTGCCGCCGACCATGTCGGCGCCGATCGGCTTGGCATGATCCATGGCGCGGATCGCACCCTCGCGGGTGTCTGAGATCATGTTGTGCGTGAGCAGGCATTGCCCAGCGCCGCCATCGCTGGTGACGGCGATGCCGATACGCGCGCGGCGAATGAGATTGCCTGTCACCACCACCTCGCGCATGTGCCGGCTCCAACCGATCATGATCCCGCACGTCGGCGCATTTTCGATGACGTTGTTCGACACCACCGCATCAGCCTCCACGCAGATGCCTTCGCCGCGCTTGTCGACCTTCTCGTGTTCGCGTCGCATCAAGTTGCGCACGAGATTGCCCTGCACGACCGCCAAGCGCCCGCCGTTGTTGAAGTTGGTGACGACGATGCCCGTGGCCGCGGTGTCGACGATGTTGTTGGCGATCAGCGCGCCCTCGAACCCAGCAGCCCCGATCCGCTCATCGGCCGCTTCGGCGTACAGCGCGACTTCGCCGATCCGCTCGACACTGTTGGCCGTCATCTGCACGTTGCTCGCCTCATTGGCCCGGACGGCCGTGTAGGCGCAGTCCGTGATGCGGTTGTTGGCGATCGAGACGCGTCCGGCGCGATAGACGCTGACGCCGTTGCCATACTGCCCCGTACCGCCCGAGACGTTGGTGATACCTGAAATGCGGTTGAAGGCGACGGACGTTCCGTCCTCGCCGTGTTTGCTGCGCCAGACCAGGATGCCGTTGTCGCCGGCACCGTCTATGACGTTGTGCGAGATGTCGAGGCCGGCAGCATCCAGACTCATCAACGCCGATACGCGGGACTTGGCGATGGTGCAGCCCGTGACGCGCCCCGAAACCCGCTCCAGGCGGATCGCTGTTTTGCCGGCCTGCCGAATTATAAGATCGGCCAGCTGCGCGTCGGCGCACCCGGTCAGCATGATCAGCGCCTCGGCCACCGGCAACATGGCGCCCTCGATGATCAGGCCCGACAGGCGAATACCCGATGCGTCCAGCGCCGAAAGCAGCGCACCGCCGCCCCCATAGACCAGTGTTGCCCCGTGACCGGCGATGCGCGATCCCGGACGCAATTGCTGATTGCTCACCACATACGTGCCTGCGGGTAGGACAAGAGTCGCGCCACGGATTGTAGCCTGGTCGATGGCTGCCTGCAGCTTACGCGACTGATCTTGCCGGCTCGACGGATCGAGCCCGAAAGCGGTCCCCGGCGCTTGATCCGCGATGACGGCGGTCGATTTGCCCGGCACCTTGCCCTCGGCGGACGCCGCAACACCCGTCGCAGCCAGCAGCGCCAAAGGAAGCGCGAGGCGGCGAGTGTGGTCGATGGTCATGGTGTGTTCCTGCGCGAGAGCATCCGCCCAAGGCCGCCCTGCAAACGGCATGCAACTCTGATCGATATTGTCGATCGAAATAGGCGCAATTATTTTGCATGCTGCCTGATCCAGGCTGCGAACGATACCGTTTCAAGCATACCGGCTGATGCGTCGCCAGAGCTTCTTCTGCACGAGAAGCCCTCCCCACCCGCGGCGCGTCAGCCGGTTCGCTCATCCCCCGCCCGCGTGTTTACTAAGCGCCGGCATGGTTGCTCCGGCTGAATTGCACACGTATAAATTGCATGATACGACAACATGTAAAGGGGCGTTGTTGTGAAGGCTGTGCAGCCATGTCTGTTGCACACTTCCGAGTTGCAAGAGCCGTCAATGTCCACGGAAGTCGTCCGCCTCGCCACCACTGATGTGAAACCCATTTTGCTCGAACTGTCCGAGCCGCCGTCTCTTGTTTTGATGTTGACCGGGCCGCAAGGCCCAGCCGGAGCCACGGGCGTGGCAGGCGCTCCTGGGGCGTCCGGCCCCATGGGGCCGGCCGGGCCTACCGGAGCAACTGGCCCGGCAGGGCCCACTGGGCCAACAGGTCCAAGCGGAGCCGCTGGCGCAGCAGGCCCCGCGGGCGCCATGGGGCCTGCCGGCGCCATCGGACCTATCGGGCTAACGGGCGCCGCAGGCGCGACCGGCTTGGCCGGGCCCGCCGGACCGGTTGGCGCAACAGGACCAACAGGATTGACTGGACCAACAGGGCCAACGGGACCGCAAGGCGCATCCGGTGTTTCGCAGGTCCAAGTCGATACATTCACCGCCAATGGAACATGGACCAAGCCGGCTTGGGCCAAGCGCGTCTCTGTCGCCCTCATCAGCGGCGGGGGCGGCGGTGGTTCAGGCCGCCGTGGCGCAGCGGCGACAACGCGAGGCGGCGGGGGCGGCGGCGGTGGTGGTGCTCGGACAACCGAGGAATATCTGGCGTCTGACCTACCTGCCTCCCTTTCCGTGGTCATTGGTGCAGGAGGGGCGGGTGGCGCATCCACCGCCGCTAACGATACCAATGGGTCGGCCGGCACAGTTGGCGGTTCGACCGCGCTTTTCGACGGCGCGACCGAAATTCTCCGCGCCGGCGGCGGAAATGGCGGTCAGGGCGGCACCACATCGGGTGGTAGCGGCGGAACATCCAGCATCGGCATCACGATTGGCAATGCTGGCGGCACGGGTGGTACCACAGCCGCAGGCGTCGGCGGCTCTGGCAGCTCGCTTGGCGATGCCCCCGGCGGGGGCGGCGGTGGCGGCGGGCTTAACACGTTGGAAACGCGCTTCGATGGCGGGCAGGGGGGCATCGGCTACATCATCGGCGGCAACGGACGGAGATCTGTTGCACCTGCCGGCGGAACACCGGCCGCACCCAATGGTGGATTGGGCGTCGCAAAAGTCTGGTCACGTGGCTGTGGCAGCGGCGGCAGCGGTGGCGCTGCGGGCTCGGCCACTGTTGCCGGGGGCACTGGCGGCAGTGGTGGCATACCAGGCGGCGGCGGCGCGGGTGGCGGCGGCGTGACCAACGGCATGAACTCCGGCGACGGTGGGCCCGGTGGGCGTGGCGAAGTGTGGATTGTATCGCTCGGCTGAGGCGCGCGCATGCTATGCGATCGGCTGGTCCTCAGCCGCATCAATCCCATGCCATCCACCCATGACATCCACCCTTGCCGTCTTGCCGGCGATCGTTGTTCTGGTCGCCGTGCTCGTCCTGCGCTGGAGCGGCCTCGTTGCCGCTCTTGCTGCAACTGTGTGTGCCCTGCTGATAACGCTGGCGCAGCCGTTTTCAACGTTCGATGCTGGCCTCGTTACCCGTGCAAGCGCTGACGCCGCCATCCTGACACTCACCGCCGCCGCGATGATCGTGCCAGGCGTGTTGTTCGTCGAAGCGACCCAGCGTCAGGGCGCAACAGCCGCTCTCGCAGGCCTCGTCTCAACCCTCGACATGCCACCAGCGCGACGTGCGATGTTCGTGGCCGTTGGGCTTGGCGTGCTCATCGAAAGCATGACCGGGATGGGGGTATCGCTGCTTGTCACGGTGCCGCTTTTGCTCGGCTTTGCCGATCGCCGGGCTGCCATCGGTTTGGCGTTGATCGGCATGAGCTTAATGCCCTGGGGTGCGCTTGGCATCTCCGGCATCGTCGGGGCCAATCTCGCGGGCCTTCCAGCCGACGTGTTCGCGGCCTCTGTGTCGCAAGTGAGTGGCGCGGTTGCAGCCCTTCTGCCCCTGCTGTGCCTTGCCTTCGTGCGCGAGTGGTCTCTCGGTGATGTCATGGCGGCCTTGGCAACAGGCGTCGCGCTGACCGCCGCGATCGTCGCCATGTCGGCCGTATCCGGCCTTGAATTGGCCGGCGTTGGCGGTGGTCTGACGGTCGCGGTCGTGCTGGCGCTGACGACCAAGCGGCATGGGTTCGGCTCAGCCCTGCGGCAGTCGGCACTGGTGCCGTACGCGGCGCTTATCGCTGCGGTGGTGATCCAGAAACTGCTGATTGCACCAGCTGCCGCAGCCGGCATCGCGCCAGCCGTCAGCTCCGGGCGCATGACATTTGCCATTCTGTCGTCACCCGGTCTTGCACTGATTGCTGCAACACTCACCACGTCACTGAGGGTCATCGATCGCGCGCTATTGCAAGCAACGGCGAGACGGTCGTGGCGGCCAATTGCGAGCATCGCGTTATTTATGATCTCGGCGCGCCTGCTGGTCGAATGCGGTGCCGTGCCAGCATTGGCCTCGGCCTTGAGCCAGTTCGGACCAACCACCGCCGCCCTCGCGACTGTGGTGCTCGGCGCGGTCTCAGGCTTCGTCACCGGCTCCGGTGTCAGCGGCAATGCACTGTTCATGCCGGCCGCCGCCGAGACAGGCCGCGCGCTTGGCGCCCTGCCCCTGTTTGCAGCCCTCCAGAATGGAGCCGCCGGGCACGCGGCCATGGCATCCCTGCCAGTCGCTGCGATCTTGCTCGCAGCCCTGCCAGATCGCACCGCGGCTGACGACCGCATTGTCCTGCGCATCGGTCTTGGGCTCGCGGCGCTTTATGCCGTGGCTTTGATGTTGACCGCCCTCGTCATGATTGGGTTTGGATAGGCGTCAAGGCCGCCTATATTTTAGGCGCATAGCTCATGTTTTCATGATCATGCTTGGTTGACCGCTTCCAACCGAATTGCCAAACATCGCCGGTCCGGCCGGGTCCGTTCGCCGAGCCGGACGCACACACAGGGAGCAACCATGCTTAGACGTGGCACGTTCGTGCTGGCCGCAATGGCCGGCGCACTGCTGTCGGCGACATCCGCGCTGGCACAGGAAAAAGTTCTCCGCATCGCCATGACCGCCGCGGACATCCCCAAGACCACCGGCCAGCCGGACCAGGGCTTCGAGGGCAACCGCTTCACGGGCATTCCGCTGTTCGATGCGCTAACGCACTGGGATCTCTCGTCGGCCGACAAGCCGAGCGTGCTTATTCCTGGCCTCGCCACCGAATGGAAAGTCGACGCTGCTGACAAGACCAAGTGGACATTCAAACTGCGCCCGGGCGTGAAGTTCCATGATGGCTCGGCTCTGACAGCCGACGCGATTGTCTGGAACGTCGAGAAGGTGCTCAAGAAGGAGGCGGCGCACTTCGCCCCCGACCAGATCGGCGTCACCGTCAGCCGCATGCCGACGCTCGCCTCAGCCAAGAAGATCGACGATCTCACGGTCGAGCTAACGACGAAAGAGCCGGATAGCTTCCTGCCGCTCAACCTGACCAACCTGTTCATCGCGTCTCCCGCCCATTGGCAGAAGAAGTTCGACGCGCTCGCCTCCGTCGCTGATCCCGCCGAACGCGCCAAGCAGGCCTGGGCGGCTTTCGCCTCGGACGCTTCAGGTTCAGGCCCCTTCAAGATGGCGCGCTTCTCGGCGCGTGAGCGGGTCGAGTACGTCAAGAACGCCGACTACTGGGATGCCAAGCGCAAGCCCAAGATCGACCGCGTCGTGCTCTCGCCCATGCCGGAAGCCAACGCGCGCACGGCCGCCCTCCTGTCGGGCCAAGTGGATTGGATCGAAGCGCCGGCCCCCGATGCCGTCGCCCGCATCAAGCAGGGCGGCTTCGTGCTCTACACCAACGCCCAGCCGCACGTCTGGCCGTGGCAGTTCTCCTTCGCCGAAGGTTCGCCCTGGCTGGACAAGCGCGTCCGTCATGCGGCCAACCTGTGCATCAACCGCGGTGAGCTGAAACAGCTTCTCGGTGGCCTGATGGAAGAGCCGAAGGGCACCGTTGGCCCGGGCCACCCCTGGTGGGGCAATCCGAAGTTCGATATCAAGTATGATCTGCCAGCCGCCAAGAAGCTGATGGAAGAGGCGGGCTTCTCGGCCAGCAAGCGCCTGAAGGTGAAGACCCTCACCTCCGCCTCCGGCTCGGGCCAGATGCAGCCGGTGGCCATGAACGAGTACCTGCAACAGGCGCTGAAGGAATGCTACTTCGACGTCGAACTCGATGTCGTCGAGTGGAACGCTCTGTTCACCAACTGGCGCGAAGGCGCCAAGGATCCCAAGTCACGCGGCGCACATGCCACCAACGTGACCTACGCGGCCATGGATCCGTTCTTCGCCATGGTGCGCTTCACGTCGTCCAAGACGATCCCGCCGGTGTCGAACAACTGGGGCCACTTCACCTCGCCTGAGTTCGACGAGCTGATCGCAAACGCCCGCACTGCCTTTGCCGACGCCGACCGTGACGCTGGCCTCGCCAAGCTGCACGCCCGCATCGTCGAAGAAGCGCCCTTCCTTTGGGTTGCCCACGATGTCGGCCCGCGCGCCATGAGCGCCAAGGTCAAAGGCGTCGTGCAGCCCAAGAGCTGGTTCATCGACATCGCGACGATGAGCATGGACTGAGGTTGGCCACGCGGCTGATCGGGATGAAGGGCGGGCCGCAAGGTCCGCCCTTTGTCATAGGCGCAAAGCCTCGTTGCCGATCGACCGTCTTGATACTACATCCACGGCAGTCAACCCGGAGGTCCCGATGGCGACGAAAATCGTAAAATCCGACGCCGAATGGCGTGCGCAACTGTCACCAGCCGCCTACAAGGTCGCGCGCGAACACGGCACCGAACGCGCCGGCACAAGCCCGCTCAACGAAGAAAAGCGCGCAGGCCTTTTCAAATGCGTCTGCTGCGACGAGCCCGTGTTCGATGCCGCAACCAAGTTCGAAAGCGGCACCGGCTGGCCGAGTTTCTATGCGCCCGCCGCTGCAACCGCGGTTGAGAGCACGGAAGATCGCTCGTTCTTCATGCGCCGGACGGAAGTGCATTGTGCCCGCTGCGACGCGCACCTCGGCCACGTCTTCCCCGACGGCCCCAAGCCGACGGGCCTGCGCTATTGCATCAACGGTGTGTCGCTGACCTTCGAGCCCAAGGCTTGAGCGCGGGCGTTGTCCCGCAACTTGCGTGCCTGTGTGGCGCAGTGTAGGCGCCTGACAACAGCGCGGTTGCGCGATCGAACACGTGAAAGGGGGCCGCGGGCAGCCGAAAGTAGGCCGCCCGGCCCGAGACCATATGGGCTTCAAATGCGGCATCGTCGGCTTGCCCAACGTCGGCAAGTCCACCCTGTTCAACGCCCTGACGCAGACCGCGCAGGCCGAGGCGGCCAATTATCCGTTCTGCACCATCGAGCCCAACGTCGGTGAAGTCGGCGTGCCCGATGAGCGGCTCGATAAGCTCGCCGTCATCGGCAAGAGCGCCAAGATCATTCCAACGCGCCTGACGTTCGTCGACATCGCCGGTCTCGTGCGCGGCGCGTCCAAGGGCGAAGGTCTCGGCAACCAGTTCCTGTCGCACATCCGCGAAGTCGATGCTGTTGCCTATGTCGTGCGCTGCTTCGAGGACGGCAACATCACGCACGTCGAAAACCGCATCGATCCGCTCTCGGACGCCGAGATCGTCGAGACGGAGTTGATGCTCGCCGATCTCGAAAGCCTCGAAAAGCGCCTGCCAAACCTCGAAAAGAAGGCCAAGCAGGGGGATAAGGAAAGCAAGGCGCTGGTCGCCATCGTCGAGAAAGCCCTCATTCCGTTGCGCGACGGAAAACCCGCCCGCACGGCCAAGATGACGGACGAAGAAAAGCCGCTGTTCAAAGGCTTGCAACTGCTGACAGCCAAGCCGGTCGTCTATGTGTGCAACGTCGACGAAGGCTCGGCTGGCAGCGGCAACGCCTTTTCGGCCAAGGTCGCCGAACAGGCCAAAGCCGAAGGCGCGGCCATCGCCATCATCTCAGCCAAGATCGAGGCTGAACTTGCGAGCCTGCCGCCTGAGGAACGCGCGGCCTTCCTCGCCGATCTCGGCCTCGAAGAGCCTGGGCTCAACCGCCTCATCCGCGCGGGCTACGGCCTGCTCGACCTGATCACCTATTTCACCGTCGGCCCGAAAGAGGCGCGCGCCTGGACCATCACGCGCGGCACCAAGGGCCCGGGCGCCGCTGGCGTCATCCACTCGGATTTCGAAAAGGGCTTCATCCGCGCCGAGACGATCGCCTACCCCGACTACGTCGCGCTCAACGGTGAAGCCGGCGCGCGCGATGCCGGCAAGATGCGGCTCGAAGGCAAGGAATACGTCGTGCAGGACGGCGACGTCATGCACTTCCGCTTTGCCAACTGATCTTGGTCAAGTGTCGTTGGCGTGCGTTTGCTACGTTTGGGTTCAATACGATCATCACAAGGTTCGCCCCATGCTTCGCACAGCTTCAGTTTTCGCAGCGCTCGCGCTGGTCGCGACGACCGCGTTCAACGCCACGGCACAGGCGCCCGCCACGCCGGCGGTCGATCACTCCAAAATGGGCCATGGCGCACCGGCTGCCATCGACACGGCCTCGACCAAGGCCTTCAAGATTGCGAACGACAAGATGCATGACGGCATGAACATCCCGTTTTCAGGCAACGCGGACGTGGATTTCGTCAAGGGCATGATCCCGCATCACCAGGGCGCGGTCGATATGGCCAAGATCGTGCTCGAGCACGGCAAAGATCCAGCGCTGAAGAAACTCGCGCGCGACATCGTCAAGGCGCAAGACAAGGAAATCGCCTTCATGCAGCGCTGGCTGGCCAAGACCGAAAAGAAATAGCTGTCATAACAGCGGCCAAGATTAATGACGGATGCGCCTCCCCCAAACTGTCATGGCCGGCCTTGTGCGCCTTGTGCCGGCCATCCATTGAGCAGCACACGCAGCTGGTTGTCAGTACCTTGAGACGGCCCAACATCCCGAGCACGGCCGCACTCGTTGCAAGATGGGTGGCCGGCACGAAGGGCCGACCATGACGGGAGGGATAGTTATCAATCAGGAATTGTGGCCGCAGGTATCATACCAGCGGTCAGAATTTTCGACCGACGATCTGTCCCTCTCACTGTCATGGCCGGGCTTGTCCCGGCCACCCATCGCGCACAGAGCACGGCGGTATCCGGAGTGTTGAGCCGTCTCAACGTAATGGCAACCAGCTCCGTGCGTTGCAGAATGGGTGGCCGGCACAAGGCCGGCCATGACAGTTGGGGGAAGCGCATCCGTCAATAATTTTGGCCGCCGGTATTAGCGTTTTCGCTCGTTGCTATCAGCGGTCGATCACGCAGCCGAGCGCGGGCGTATAAGTCGCGCTTGCCGAGGCGAGCAGGGGCACACTGGCGGTGACGCGCTTCGATGTCTTATCGATCGATAGGCTGACCTGTTCCATGCCGGCCTCGCGGTCCGTGAGGCAACTCTCAAGGCTGCGCTTGCCGATGAAATGGCAGCCACACGCGACGCGCGCCATGTAGCCGGAGGCGACTGTGGCAACCGGCTTAAGCTTTGGGCGCACGACCAGCCCGCCAACGAGACTGCCGCCAAGCAGCACACCGCCGACAGCGTAAAGTCCAAGCCGCATGCCACGCTTCATCGACGTCTCCGCAAAATCCGGTGGCGATCCGCTGCCGCCTTCGATAGGTTCCACGATCTAACCATGGATCGCCCGATGCGCAAAAGTCTCGTGATCGTTGCCCTGGCGGTGGCCCTTGCGACGGCGCCCGTGCTGCGCTCTGCGGCGGCGCGCGATACGGCCACGATCGCAGCCCTTTCAGCCAAAGCCATGTCACTGCCCGGCGCGGGCGAGACACGGGCCTTGCTCGTCCTGCAGAACGGCAAGCCGGTCGTCGAGCTCACAGCCAAAGCCTTTACGGCTGAGACCCGCTACCTGTCGTGGTCCATGGCCAAGAGCGTGACGGCAATTGCGCTCGGCATGCTTGCCGATGAGGGCAAGCTGCATCTCGACCAACCGGCCCCGATCGCCGCATGGCAAGGTGGCAACGACGCGCGGGCCAAGATCACCATTGGTCATCTGCTCGGTATGGTCTCGGGGCTGGAGCATCAGGAAGGCACAGAAGGTGGCCGCGCGATCGAAACGGCTGACACGCCACGCATGCTGTTCACCGATGGTGCGCGCGACACGTTCGCTTACGCAACCAGCAAGCCTGCGCTGCATCCGCCTGGGACTGCGTGGCGCTATTCAACAGCATCCACACAGATACTGGCTGGTCTTGTCGCGCGCCACATTACCCCATCGAGTGACCCGACCGAGCGCCGGCGCGCCACCGCGGCCTGGTTCGAGACACGGCTTTGGACGCCGCTTGGTATCACAAGCGCCGAGTGGGATTATGATCCGGCAGGGCTGTTTCTCGGCGGTGCCATGCTGCACATGACGGCGCGCGATTGGGGACGGCTCGGCCAGTTCCTGCTCGACCGCGGGCTGGCGCCGGACGGCAAACGTCTGCTGTCGGACGCCTGGCTCACGACCATGCTGCGCAAGGCCGAGGCGCCGAACAACAATCACTATGCCGGCCACGTCTGGCTCAACACGGGGCCGGGGCCGAAGCAGCAGGCCGTGCTGTTTCATCCGCGTGGTGGCGCCGACATTTACTCCATGACGGGCCACCTCGGGCAATATGTGATCATCATCCCTAGCAAGCGCGCGGTGCTCGTGCGGCTTGGCAAATCGAATCATTCAGAGCGCATCAAGATGATGCCCGCCCTGGCCGATATCGTGGAGGCGTTGCCCGGCCCATAGCGCGGTCAGCCAACGCGCTACAAATGCGCTTGCAGAACGCGGCGAACACTAAGACCATCACCACCTTGTGAATGCGGAGCAATGGAGCCTCCCGATGACATGGCTTGAACGGCAAGTCCGTGCGGTCTCGATGCGCCAGCTGATCCTCTCGGTGCTGGCTATCGCCGGCTTTCTGGCTTGGTGTGGTATGAACTGGCCGTACCTCGAGAATTACGTCCGCGGGCCAACGGCCATGTCGGCCGCCGACCTTGGCAAGATCGGTGCACTCGAAGCCGTCGAGGGCAAATGGATCAAGGCGACACCCGACAAGATCATCGACACCGGTGTCGATCACATCACCACGACGCGTCGGCGGCGCGGGGGCGAAAGCAAGAGTGTGACGGCGCACTACTATGCGGCCCAGTTTGGCGAGCGCTTGCTGTTCGTCAAAGCCGAGTCCGGCGATGAGCCGAAGGGCGAGATCGAGGGCAGTTTCGTCGCGCTCCCGGCAGACCTTTTCGGTGCGGCGACCGGCAACAAGGGATCTGCGGAACTCAAGGCGAGATTTCTCCCGGTCATGCTCGATACCGGTGATTTCAGGCACTACGGCAACTGGGGGCTCGTGGTCGGCGGCCTCGCGTCACTCGGGGCGCTCGTGTTTGGCCTGCGCGCCCTTGGGCGCCACTCCAGCCCGGCGAAGCACCCTGCCCTCCTGGCTCTCGTGTCGCCACCCGGCGCGCCCTCCCTGGCCGAAGCGTCGGCCCGCATCGAAAACGACGTGGCACAGGGCGCGTCGATCAAGTCGAAGGGCCATCTGCTGACAGGCGGCTATCACACGCAGTCGGGCGGCTTTGCGATGAAGGCGCAGCCGCTCTCGGATCTGCTGTGGGCGTTCCATCGTGTGACGACGAATAAAATCTACGGCTTCATCCCCGTCGGCCGCAGCCACGCGCTCGTGTTGCATTATGCCAACGAAAAGCAACCAATAGAAATGAAGATCGCCAAGGCCAAAGCCGAGGCTGCCATGCATTTCATCGCGACCAACGCGCCCTGGGCCGTCACCGGTTTCGATGACGGGCTCGCGGATATGTACAAAAAGCAGCGCAAGGAGTTCGTGGCAGCCATTGAAGATCGCAAACTGAAGATCGCTGCTGCTGCTGCGCAAGCACCACCGCACCAGACATGACGCGCCGTCACAGCGTGCACGGAACGCCCGATCCGACGTGGCCGTTGTATCGCCGCGTGCTCGGTGCGGCGTGGGATGACTTGCCGCCGCGCGTGCGCGAGATGCACGACATCACCAACGGTTTCGCCGCCGAAGGCACGGCGACGGTTGAGCGCGGCACGTCCCTGGCGGCGCGGCTGATCGCGGCGCTGTTTCGATTTCCGAGCGCTGGCGTGGATGTGCCCGTGTGCGTGGATTTCAGCGTGAAGGGCGGTGTTGAAACATGGACGCGCACCTTCGCCGGCCGCCGCATGGTCAGTCGGCAGGAAGCCGGCTTTGGCCGTAACGCGCATCTGATCGTGGAGCGCTTCGGCCCCTTTGCCTTCGGGCTCGCGCCGGTTCTTCGCGACGGACGGCTGTATCTCTATGGCCGGACCTGGTCGCTGTTGGGCGTGCCGCTGCCATCGGCCCTGGTGCCAAACGGTATCGCGTCGGAGCGTGAGGAAAACGGACGGTTCCACTTTGATGTCGACATCGCAGCCCCGCTGATTGGGTCGATCGTGCACTATCGCGGCTGGCTCGTGCAGCGCGGAGCAGCATCATGAAGAGTGGGCGCCAAAAGCGCGACGAGTTGAAAGCCAAGCGCACGTTCAAGGCGCGCGTGTTGCGCCGCGTCGATCATGATCCGAGCCTCCATCCGTTACCGATGGGCGCGCTTGCGGCTGACCAGGATCAGTTGCTCCATGACAACACCTGGGGCCCGCGCCCGCGCTACTACGCCGATACGCGCTTCACCTGCGTTGATTGCCAAAAGAGCGAAGTCTGGACGGCTGCTCAACAGAAGTGGTGGTACGAAGTCGCCAAGGGAATGCTCGGTACGCGCGCCAGCCGCTGCCGCGACTGTCGCTTCAAGCGCCGCATGCGGCGGTCGCAGGACCGGCGTGTTCATATCGAGGGGTTGGTTGCCAAGCTCGGTGTCGAGGCAACGGCTGCGCGCCTCAAAATCTCGGTCGAACACCTCGCACAGATGCGGGCGCGGTGGGACGAGTGAACGTGGATTGCGCTCGCCTCATGCCGGCGTGAAATCTCGCATTTTGCCCGGGTTGAGCAGGCCGTGCGGATCGACCTCGCGCTTGAAGCCGAGCTGATCGGCATCGACGCGTTTGTGGCGGCTGCCTTCTTCGAGCGTGTAGACGTGCGGGTTGGCGATGAATACGCCGTGTTTTTCATGCAGCGCGATGATCTCGTTCAAGCGCTCCGGCGTCGAATAGCGCACGATCGGCAGCGCCGAGCACGTCAGCCGCCCGCCGAAGCGAATGAACTCCAGGTGCGGCAGCACCTCACCCGGGAACATGTCGTGCATCTCGCGCACGCTCTCCTGCAGGCGATCGTGCGGGTAGAGACACTGCAGATACGTGATGGAGCGATCGACTTTCAGCAGCTGCAGGGTCGTGTGGTTCCAGGTGTACTCGTACAGCGGCTCGGCGCCGGGGCTCTCGTCGAAGGGCCGCTCGAGCGTGATCGTGCCGCGGCCCGCGAGTGTCGTCTTGAACGCCTCCAGCGATTGCTCCGCAATCATCGCAATCAGGATCGCCTTGCCCTCGAGGCAGTGGCTCTTGATATCGCGGAAGTAGCTGGGAATTGGCCACATGATCGGCGTCATGAGCTTCTTGACGATGCCGTCCGATAGCGCCGCCTCGTAGCCGACTTTGACGGCGTCGAAGAAGTCGTCGAAGGCGACAATCACCTCCATCCAGGGCCATGCCGGGGCAAGCGGCATTTCGAGTTCTGTCAGAATGCCAGTCGTGCCGTAGGCGCGATTGACCTTCTGGGCCGCGTCGCCCCGCAGTTCGATCACGCGCGGCGTCTCCTCGACTGTGATGACGCGCGCCGCGCGGATGTTGCCGGGTTCGCGCAGGCCGCCGTAGGTGATCGAGCCGATCCCGCCGGAGCCGCCGGAGACGAAGCCGCCGATGGTCGCCATGCGCTTGGTCGAGGGGTGCATGCGCAGCTCCCACCCGCCGGGCCGCGTCATGGCGTCGATGTCGTGCATGCGTGCGCCGCATTGGAAGCGGCCGACGCCGGGCTTCCACCACAGCACCTTGTCAAGGCTGTTGATGTCCAAGAGCACGCCGCCTTCGAGCGGCACGGCCTGGCCATAGTTGCCGGTCGCACCCGCGCGCACGGTGATGGGGATACGCCGCTTGGCGCAGGCGGCCGCTACCTTGATGATGTCAGCCTCGCTGCGGGGCGAGATCATCACGTCAGCGGATTTGCCGTGCAGAGATTTGTTGAGGATCGGCGAATACCAGAAATAGTCGCGCGACTTGAGCCGCACCGTGCGCATGTCCGTCACAGCGGGAATATCACCGATGTCGGTGAGCAGGCCGGTAATGTCGTAGCGGTCGGTCATGGCGATCACAGGTTCTGGTCGATGTGGCGGTGTGTCATAGCGGGTGCGGCACTGGCGACTCAAGCGATCTGCCAATCACTGAGCTGCCTAAAACAACGTGCCGAAGACTTGCACACAGCTGAGCCAGTGCCCTGGATCTCCGCCCTCGACGATCGCCCATGAGGAAGCGAGCCCTGCATGTGCTGTGGCAAATGCCATGATGCGGCGTGGATAGAGGCAGAGCCGCCTGCCATAGATTTCGGCGCACCGTAGCGCGCGCTTCGGATCGAGAACGACGCGGCCGTGAGGCCACGGATTGCAGATCAGATTTGCGACGTCGTAGACGCGTTCGCCAAACAAGCCCTTTGGGTCGATGGCGAGCCAGCCGCGAGTAGCGTCAAGCAGCACGTTGTTGTGATGCAAGTCGCCATGCAGGACATGAACACTCAAACGCCGGTGTCCCGGATGCAAGTCGCCATCCGGGATCTTGACCTCGCGACGTGAAGCGACACTCAGCACCACCTCGACAGGTGAAGATCCCGGATACGCCGGTCGCGCTAAGGCGCGACGGGCATTCCGGGATACCGAAGTTTTTCTCCATGATGCTTCATGCGATTGCCGTGGCGTTTGGAGTTGTGTTGCGGGTCGCGTGGACATGTGCGTGATTGCTCGCGATCACTCGGAGGTCTGTTATGGTCGCCCAGTCTACCGACCGCATGATTGCCGACGTGCGCAGTGACCCGGTTGCGGGGCGCGTCGTGTGGGTCCCGGCCAAGTCGCTTTGGACGGGCGCTATGACGCTTGCCGCACTGATCGCGGGGCCGTTGACCTTCAGCTGGGATGCGTTCGCGCTGTTCGTTGTCACGTCAGCTGTCACCATCTGTGCCGGGCATTCGGTCGGCATGCACCGCCTTTTGATACACCGCGCTTTCGAGGCGCCGCGCTGGCTTGAGCGCGTGCTCGTTTACCTCGGCACGCTCGTCGGGATGGCAGGGCCGTTCGGGATGATCTACGCCCACGACATCAGAGATTGGGCGCAACGCCAGCCGCACTGCCATGACCTGCACGCGCACCGGCGCGGTTTTTTTGGCGATGCCTGGTGGCAGATGCATTGCGCCGTCGCGCTGGAGCATCCGCCGCGATTTGTCATCGAGGAGCGGATTGCGGCTGACCGCTTCTTCCAGTTCATCGAGCGCACGTGGATGATGCAGCAGTTGCCTTGGGCGGTGCTGTTTTATGCGCTTGGCGGTTGGAGTTGGGTCGTCTGGGGGATCGCCGTCCGCGTCTCGGTGTCACTCACGGGGCATTGGCTGGTCGGGCACTTCGCCCACAAGCGCGGTCACCAAGGCTGGGCAGTCGATGGCGTCGCGGTCCAAGGATACAATGTTCCTTGCGCTGGCCTCATCACGTTTGGAGAGGCCTATCACGGCAATCATCACGCATTTCCTGGATCAGCCAACCTCGGCATCGAGCACGGCCAGATCGACCTCGGTTGGTGGTTTATCCAAGGGCTCGTTCGCCTCGGCCTCGCGAAACGTGTGGCGACACCCGAGACAGTTGGCGAACGCGACGGATTGCGTCGGATCTCGCTGGCTGCCATCTCAGGTGGCGTCGCGCGGCAGGCACCGTGATGGCTCTGGTCAGAGCGCTGGTTCGCGCCGGGCGCGCTGGACGCGGCGGACAGTGGTTGCCCAGGCGCTGACTTCGGGGCGTGTGGCTGCGACCGTGGGGCGTCCATCTTTGCCGCGTGTCGGGCGCTGAGGCGCGCTCGCCGCTGGCGCTGCAAAGTTTGCGGGTTGTGGGGCGAGTGACACCACAGGTGCGCCGGTTTCCTTGGCGATGCGCTCGGGGCCGACGGTGCCATAGAACGGCATCAGCTTCTTGCTGGACTTGCCTTGCTCTGCGGCCGCGATCTTGCCGGCGAACTCCGCCGTGTAGCGTGGGTCTGGTTGGAATGGCGCCTTTGCCGTCATGTGTACGACGCGATAGCCGCGTCTCTGCAGTTCGCTCAGGATTCCAGGCAAGGCCTTGGCTGTGACAGCCTTGATGTCGTGAAACAGCATGATGCCGCCCTGACGCGCCTCGACCTTAGCGAGGGTTTCGGACGTCAGGCGTTCGACGCTTGGGATGAAGCTGTCGTTCGAGACGACGTCGACGGTAAATGTGGCGACGTTGCGCTTTTGCAGATGCGTCAACATCGGACCGGAGTCGCTCAAGCCCGGGAAACGAAAGAACGGCGAAATGGGTCCGCCGGCCGCTGCGGCAACAGCTGCAAAGCCGCGTTCGATTTCGGCACTCGATTGCTCGATAGACATGCGCCGCATGTTCATCGGATGTGACCACGTGTGGGTGCCGAGCGAGTGGCCGCGATGCTGGATATCGCGCGTCGTGTCAGGGTAGGCGATGGCCATTCGTCCGACGGAGAAGAATGTCGCCTTGGTGCAGAACCTGTCGAGCGTGTCGAGGATCGACTTGGTGATCCAAGGCATCGGGCCGTCGTCGAAGGTGAGCACGACCTCTTTGGGTCTCAACATGTCGGCCTGATGCGGCTGCTTGGTGATGTCGCCGTACAGCGGTCCAGTGCTGGTATCGATATTGACGATGCGCCCGACGCCGAGGCCACCACTTGGGCACGCAGCCTCTGCCGCACTTGTCATGCACGCTAAGGCGACGGCGAAGATGAAGACACGTTTTGACGTCACGAGAGCCTCATGCTGCGAACAAGCGGGGCCTGAGCCAATGGGAGGACGCGTACACGGAGATTGAAGCCGTTACCGGCCAAACACGCTGTCGCGCCAATCTGACGGTGGACGCGACGGGCGGATCGTGCGCTGCGGCGGCGCCGATGGTTGTTGATTGGACCAGGGCAATGGTGGCGGAGGCGGAGCGGCTGCAGGCGCGGGCGGCGGGGCAACGGACGGCGGCAGGCCAGATGAAGGTTGGCCAGATGAAGGTTGGCCTGATGGCGGCTGCATCGGCCATGTCAAACCCCTGTTGGTGAGCGGGTTGGCGGCTGTTGCAACACGGCGGCTGCCCGCATCACGACGTGCCATGGAGTCAAACTCGGCCAACGTTGCAATCGGTGCCGTCGGCTTCAGATGCACGACGCGAAAGCCGCGTGCCTTAATGGCGGCCAGCAAACCCGGCAAGGCGCGCGCGGTTGACGGCTGAATGTCGTGGAAGAGCAAGATGCCCTTCTTATGATAGGTCAGCTGATTCATGACCTGGGCATGGACGGCTTCCGGCGCTTCCTTGTTCCGATAGTCGAGGGCGTCGATCTCAATGGAAAAGATGCCGATGCCACGCGTCTCGGCATAGCCCTTCATCGCCTTGGTGTCTGACAGGAACGGAAATCGGAAGAAGGGCGCCGCGGGCTGGCCAAGCGCCTGTGACACAGACGAGAACCCAAGTTCGATTTCCTGGCGCGCCTGCAGCGGGGTCATTTTTCGCAGATCTGCGTGGCTCTGCGTGTGCGTGCCGACCGTGTGCCCTTTGCGATGAATTTGCCGCACCATTTCAGGGTCGGCGAGTGCCTGGCTGCCGACCATGAAGAACGTAGCCTTCGTGCACTGAGCCTCGAGTGCATCGACAACAGCCTGCGTATGGGCGCGCAGCGGGCCATCGTCGAAGGTCAGAACAATCTCTCCGTCAGCAAGCAGATCGTGGTCCTTGTATTGCTGATGGCCAAAGCGAGGACCGGTTGCGGTGTCGATATCAACGACGCGCGACACGCCGAGAACGCGCGCGGGATCACAGCGGGTGGCCGCGACAGCCGGGGCTGCGACGGGCGCAGCGACCCGCGGTTGCCGTATGGTCTGTGCGGCACCGGGCATGGAGATGCAAAGGACAACGGCACAGCTTGCGGACATCGCAGAAAGACCGCGGCGCCCAAGTCCGCGGCACCCTTTCGATATCCGGCCCGCGGCCATCGTGTCCTCGCCTGTGCATGCGCGCATCGCGCCCGGGTTTTCCGTGACATCGGAGTGTGGCATCACCGTGCCCTTGCCACGCTTCGCCTGACATGACGATGCTGCGTCTGCATCAGTCTGGGAAAAATACACACATGACGGTTTCACGCTTGTTCTGCGCTGCATTTATGCTGGTGCTTTTGTCGCAGCCGGCGCGTGCGCAAGAACGCGGCGAGAACGTGTGCCACGAGCAGCCCAACACGGGCGCTGTGAATGCCTGTTTTGCCAAGGTTTATGCCGATCTCGACGCCGAGCTCAATGCCGCCTATCGCGCGGCCTTCAAATTCATTGAGGCCGCCGCATTGCAGCCGACCCTAGCGAAAGACTGGAAGCGGGCTTTCCAGGAGGCACAACGCAAGTGGATCGCGTTCCGCGAGGCAGACTGTGGTGCGCCGGTCGTCTACGAATGGACTGGAGGAAGCGGCGCTGGGGCCATGCAACACGGCTGCAAGATCGCCAGAACTCGTGAGCGTTTGGAGGTCCTTAAGAGACGATACTCAAGTCGGACATGAAGCAAGGCCCGGTTAGCGTTGAAAGAATATTAGTTTCGTAACCGTACAGTCGCCCCGCGCCACGGCGCCGGGGGACTGCATGTTCAACCTTCTGCGATACTTTTCGATCTCGTCCGCGCTCGTGATAGGCATCATGGGGCTTGGTGTTGGCTATGTCGTTCACTGGTATGAGACCGCGCGGCTCGTCGCCTCGGCCGCCCAGAAAAATGAGGCCATCGCGGCGCAGATTGTCGCCCTCGCCTGGGACGCACAAGCGGAGTTCCTGAGCTCGACCCAGGAGCGAGATGCAACTCGACTGAAGCAGACCTGGCAGGTGACCGATATCGACCTCGCGGTTCGTCAAGCGGCGTTGCGGCTTCCGGTCTACAAGGTGAAAATTTTCAAGCCAGACGGGCTGACGCTCTATTCCTCTGATCTCTCGGAAGTAGGTGCCAAAAATGACGTGCTCAAGCGCGAGTTTTCGAGCGCGCTTGCCGGTAAGCCAGCCAGCATGATGAAGCACGTACCATCGACGCTGGGCATGGGCGGGCGGCTCAAGGACATCGAAAGCGTCGAAACCTATATGCCGAAATTTGACAGCAAGGGAAACGTAATCGGCATTATCGAGGTGTATGCGGATGTTACCGCGCCCACCTCCACGATTGCCGGGATGATGCGCTCTGCCGTGCTGTTCTCGATCGGCGTTTGCATGCTGTTGTATGCGTCGCTTTATGCTGTCGTGTCGCGAGCGGATCGGCTGATCAAGACCCAGTATCGCAACTTGTCCGGATTCAATGAGCGCCTCGAGGCCGAGGTGGCGCATCGGACGAAACTCATGGTGGCCCGTCAGCGGGTTCTGGCCAACCTGGTGCGATCGCCTAGGTTTCAAAACGGCAGTATGGACGACGCATTCGCAGCCCTCAATGAGGGTGCAACAGAGATCCTCGATGTCGAGCGATGTGGTGTCTACGTTCCTATCGCGGGTGCCTCTGAGTTTGAGGTGATCGACGTCTACGACCGGCGGACCTGCATGCATTCCGGTCGGTTCTCGCGCCCCGCGAGCTACTTCATGTCGGGCGTCAAGCCCATGGCAGAAGGTGAGATGGTCTGCATTGCGGATGTGGAAACATCCACGATCGTTCAGCGTCCTTTCCTTGAGTACTATCGTGAACTCTCGATCCGGGCCGCCATGGATGTTCCCATCTTCATCGATGGCCGACAGGCCGGCATTCTGTGCTTCCGCAAAGCGGGTCATGCGCACGAGTGGCGCGCAGATGAAAGGTTCGCCGCGGGTGCATTGGCGACGCTTGCAGCCCTTGTGATACAGCGGAGCGAGCGCGAGAGGGCTGAAGCATTGGTCCTCGCCAGCACAACACGACTGGCGCGACAACAAGCTGCGCTGACCGACATAGCGGCCAGGGTCGCCATGCCGTCACACAATCTTGAAGACGTGCTGCGCCCAATGTTGGAAACGTTGACTGTGGTCAGTGGTTCCAGCAAAGGCGGCATTTGGATCGTTGCGGAAGATCGCAATTCCTTCTCCTATGCCGAGACGTATTCCGCGGCCACGGGAAAAATTGAGTCGGCGCAGGTCCACAACACGTTCAACATCGCCGCACTCGACCTCCACACCGACGTGAACGGACCTGTGTCGGTGCCCGATGTACGCGAACATCCGCTGCTCGCAAAGTTCTACGAGGCCGATCTTGCACGGCTCGGCGTGGTTGCTCTCCTGCGCGCACCGATTGTCATGGACGGTGTTTTACTCGGCTTTGTCAGCTGCGCTGCATCAACACCAACCGAGTGGACGGCGGAGCAGTCGTTGTTCGTCATGGGTGTCGCCAACATGACGGCCTTGGCCATCGAGCGTCACCAGCGTTGGCGCGCAGAGCGACAGATTACGGCGAATGCCGAGGCGCTCTCGCGACAGCAGACTGTGCTCAACGAGCTCTTGCATTCAGAAAGCTTCCGCAATGGCTCAATGTCTGCTGCCATGCGCAAGCTTTCGCGGACCCTCGCAGAGGAGGCTGGCATCGACCGGGTCGCCATCACAGTGCGAGCAACCGACAGTGCAAAGATTGAATACGCCGAAGCCTATGTCGCCGCCAAGAGCGAGTATGTCGAGCCTTACGAAGGGAGCGGTTATGATCCGCTTCGCATGTTGTCTGCAGCACGCGCCGGCATCGCCATAATCGCAGACAATGTAGAAACACATCCGGACACGCGCCAATACCTCGATAAGCTCTTCCGACCGATCGATGTGCGATCGTTCCTCCAGATGCCGATTGAAGTCGGTGGAGCCGTTGTCGGGATGATCAATGCGACCGTCTGTGGCCGTTCGATCGCGTGGTCGACAAGCCAGAAGATGTTTGCAACTGCGATTGGCAACCTGGCGGCGTTGACGATCGAGCGCAATCAACGACAGCGTTATCAGCGCGCTGTCGCGTCCGTCGCAGCGCGCCTTGAAGTGCAGCAGGCAGCCATAACCAATTTTATGAGCGACGAAGGGTGGCGGCGCGGTGGCCTGGTCGATGCTGTGCAAAAACTCTCTAAGCTGGCCTCCGACACGATTGGTGTCGAGCGTGTCAGCATCTGGAAGATGCCGGCTGGCGGCAACGCCATCACCGCGCTCGACGTCTACGATCAGCGCTCGGACCTGCACACGAACGGACTCACTTTGATGTCGTCCGGTCACCCCGGATATTTCGCTGCCCTGCAGCATGACGGCATCATCTCGAGCGACGATGTCGCGAACGATCAGCGGTTGTCGTCATTGCAGAGTGTCTACTTTCCATCGGTCGATGTGCGATCGATGCTCAACATGCCCATTCTCATGGATGGCGCGATCGTCGGCGTTGTCGTTGCAGAAAAATGCGGTGAACCGATCGCGTGGTCAGAAGAGCACCGCCTGTTCCTATCGGCCGTGACCGGCCTTGTTGCGCTCGTTATCGAGCGTCTCGATCGCAAGCGCGCTGAGGACGAGATGAGCGACGGCGCACGCCGCCTGGCACGCATGCTCGAATCGTTCAGCGCTCTGATGCAATCAGATGTCGTGCGGCGCGGCAGCCTTGAAGAGACCCTGCGTGAGTTGTCTCGAACGCTGTGCGAAGAGATCGACGTCGATCGAACCGCGGTGCTCTTGATCGAAAGCCGCGGCAACGCGGTTGTCACCGCTGAGGCGTATGCACGTGCCAGTGGCAGCCATGAGGCGGCACTGTTTCCGCCGAACCGAGGCTGGCCCGAAATCAGCGCAAGCATAGACATCGCGTCCAATCTGGCGATCGCGGATGTCGAAGTCCACGCGGACTTCATGGCCAATGAGAAGGACCTTGTGGCCTCGCAGGGGCTTGGGTCGCTTCTGCAGGTGCCGATCGTCATCGATGGGGTCGTGACCGGTGCCATCCGCGCCACAACGATCGGTCGAAAAGTGAATTGGAGCGCCGAAGCGTGCCTCTTTGCGGCAGCCATTGCCCAACTGGCGTCACTCGCCGTCGAGCGCAACACACGTCAGCGGGTTGAGCGCGATCTGCGTCATGCCAACCTTGCAGCGGAGCAGGCGAACCGGGCCAAGAGCCAGTTCTTGGCCAACATGAGCCATGAGATCCGCACGCCCATGAACGGCGTCTTCGGCATGACCGAAATCCTGATCAAATCTCCGCTGTCGGATCGTCAGCGCCGACAGGTTGGGACGATCCACGATTCTGCCAAGACGCTGCTTACGATCGTCAACGACATCCTTGACCTGGCACGCATCGAAGACGGCAAGATGCCCATCGACGCGCAGCCGTTCGACCTGCATTACTGCATCGAAAGCGTGGCGGAGCTGTTTGCCGAGGATGCGCAACGCAAGGGCCTCGAATTACGCACATACATTGCGCCGGGAACCCCGACGCATATCATCGGAGACAGCGGCCGGTTGCGGCAGGTGTGCGTCAATCTGATCAGCAACGCCATCAAGTTCACCAAGCGTGGTTCGGTGGACGTTCGTCTGTCCGGGACCGTGCGGCAGGACGGCATGGCGCAGCTTGTCATCGAGATCCTCGATACCGGAATCGGCATCGATCAGTCGTCGGCTGCACGCCTGTTCGATCCGTTCACCCAAGCAGACAGCTCCATCTCGCGCCGTTTCGGGGGCACAGGTCTCGGCCTTTCGATTTCACGGCATCTGATATGGTTGATGGGCGGCACGGTAACGCTCGGCGGCCGGCTTGATCATGGCACGCGCGTCTTGATTTCGCTTGCATGCGCCGTTGCGACCGCGCCGGTATCAGCTCATCCAGGGATCGACGTCCTGCAGGGGCAACGCATTCTCGTGGTCGATGATCGCGACACGAACCGCGAGATCATCGTCGACTATCTCGCGAGCGCTGGCGCTCTGCCGGTCAACGCCCGAACAGGCGAGATGGCACTCGAAATTCTCGACGCGGCACTGGATGCGGGGCATCCATTTGCTGCCGTCGTCGTTGATATGTTGATGCCGGATATGGACGGCATGAGTGTGTGCCAGGCGGTTCGCGGCAATGCGCTTTTGTCTGCAACAGGTCTCGTCATGGTGACCTCCATGACTTGGGATGGCGACCTCCAGCTGGCAAATTCACTCGGCATCACGCGCCTTCTGACCAAGCCCGTACGTCGGTCCGACCTGCTCGAAGCCGTTGCACGTGCCGTTGTCGAGCCACGACCGTCTGAGAGCCCTGCTGTGGTTCCACATGTACCAAGCGCCAAGCTCAAGGCGCATGTTCTTGTCGCCGAGGACAATCCGGTGAACGAAGAAGTCATCCGTGAGCTGCTGATGGCCATGGGGTGCACCATGCGCGTTGCGAACAACGGACGAGCCGCGTGCGCTGCTTTCGAAGCGGAGACATTCGACATCGTCCTGATGGATTGTCAGATGCCTGAAATGGACGGCCTGACGGCGACGCAGCGTTTGCGCCAACATGAGCAGACGGCGGCTCGCCCGCGCACGCCCGTGATCGCGGTCACCGCGCACGCCTTCGACGCCGACCGCATTGCGTGCCGCAAGGCGGGGATGGATGACTACCTCATGAAACCTTTCACCGAAGGACAGTTGGCGCACATGCTGACGCGTTGGCTGAAGCCGCAGCCGGACTCCGCGAAGGCTGAGATAGCAAAGGACACCAAAGCGTCAGAGCCATCCGGTACTGAATTGCCGTTGACTGTTGCCGTCACTTCGGGCCTCGCGGGCCTCGATCACGCGTTCCTCAACAACATGCGCGTGCATCGACCGCAACTCTATCAGCGCCTGCTTTCAGCCTACATCACGCACTCGCCCGGCAATGTGGGGCAATTGCTGGATGCGCTTGCGGCCAAGCAATCGGACGCCCTTTTCCTCGCCGCACACAGCCTCAAATCATCCAGCGCCAACGTCGGCGCAAAGCGGATCGCCGAACTCGCGCGCCAGATCGAAGCCGGCGTGCGCAGTGGATCGATCGAGGACGTCACGCCACTCGTCGACGACTTGCGGATCGAGTTCGGGCGCACTCAGGCTGCGTTGCAATTGGCCCTGCAGCAGTCACGAACGGGGACGTGAAGCGGCTGTTCGCGTCATCAACGCGTGCGGATCGGCGGTGCGTTTGCTGCGCGCTTCGGATCAGCGACTTTCGCGGCGGCGGGTGCCTCGACCCGTTGCACAATGACTTTGGCTCGGCGCCCGAACAGCAGACGGCGCATCATGAGCAGCAATGACAGCGCAAAAAACGCGATCACGCCAACGAACCACGGGTTCTTTTCCCACAGCAGGATCGGCGAGACTTTGCCATCCATCACGTAGCGCGCATGCTCCAGCGCTGCGAACGGATCAGGCAC
This sequence comes from Hyphomicrobiaceae bacterium, assembly GCA_031374735.1. Lineage (GTDB taxonomy): Bacteria > Pseudomonadota > Alphaproteobacteria > Rhizobiales > Hyphomicrobiaceae > JABFRJ01. The sequence continues at coordinate 26,160 of JANMGQ010000030.1, forward strand.
GCCGTCGGACTTCAGCATCATGCCAACCGCTGTCGACTGATCGCGGCTGTTGAGGATCGCCTGACGCACGCTCGGCCGAGCCAGGATCTGCATCTTCGACGGCGTCTGTGCGACCGATGACAGAATGCGTTGCGACGCGCTCTTTTCGAGTCCCGTGAGGTAGCCTGAGAGGCTCGCGAGTTCGTTGGTCTCAAGCGCGTGGCCGAGTTTGCGCAGCGCACTTGTATCAAGCTCGAACAGCACCTGACGCTGCTCCATCGGCAACGCGGCCAGACGCGCGAGCGCAACTTTGTCGCCAAGCCCGATCAGGCGCGCGAACGTGGCCTTGGTCAGGCTCTGAGGTGTCGTCAGCTTGTGCAGGTCGGCATCTGTCACGCGGCTCACGTCGTCACCGGCGAGGCTCCACCACGCGAGTGCCGTGTCGATCGAGCCGGTGTCGCGTGCGATGTCGAGCGCGGCGACCGGCATTCGGTTCACAGCGTCATTGAGGGTTCCATTCGCGAGACGCGCCAGGACGCCAGCTTCGCCCTCCTTGGGCAGGATCAGCGATACGACTTCGTCAAGCCGGGCAAGTGCTTCAGGCTTCTGTTGATCGACGAAGCGCTTGAAATCGGCGTTTTTCTCCGACAACTCCAGCACCTTGGCGTGCGCCGCTTTGAACTGTTGCCAGACCTCAAGAATGCGATCGGCAGTGCGCGCCGAGATCTCGCGCAGGTTCTCGCCGATCTGCTCCTGGATCGCGCGTGCGAGTTCGTCCTGCACCTTGATCTTGGTGTCCTTCGACTTCATTTCCGAGGCGATGATGGGCATCACGCCGTGGCGGAAATCCCAGACGTCCTTGGCGATCAGGATGAGGCCAACGCCGCCAGCCACCACGCCGACCACGCGTGAGACGACAGCGCCGACGATGCGCGAGCCGATGCGTGCGGCCATGTTTGTGATCTGCCGGCGGACAATGAGGATGACGGCGCCCGTGATGCCGCCGGCGCCGGTTGCCAGCACGGATCCCGACGAGACATCGGCTGTGCTCTTCGATGGGTCGATCTGATATTCCTTGCCGGCCTCGCGCGAGAACATGCGCGCGACCGTGTTGCCGTAGCGCTGGCCGAGAAACAGCTGCATGCACTGCATGGCAGGCTCGGCCGTGTCGGAGGTGGCCATCTCGATGCGCTTGCCGAGCGCGCGGCCGACGCTGGTGGCGAGGCTTTCGAAGGACTTCGTCACGGCTTGCGATTTGTAGGTGCGCTCCGCGACGGCGGTTGCGAGCGCGTTCGCCTGTTCGGCCGAGCCGATCGACTTGATCAGGTTCGTCCAGCTCGTCTCGTCCTTGACCTCGTTGACGGCAATGTCGACCTGCTTATCGAGCACCTGATCAAAGTCGAGCCGCCGCCACTCTTCGCGCACCACGCCGTTGTAATCGACGCCGGCAAGACCCGAGCGCAGGCCCTTGAATGTCAGCTCTTCCATCGCGCCGCGAAAGGCGCTTTCGTCCTTGGCTTGGCAGGCCTCGTACTCCGTGCGCGACATGATGTTGGATGACGACGCAATGCCAGCCGAAGCGGCGACCTGGGCGCGGCCGTGCGTGGCGCCAAGCAGGACAAGTGGCATTTGAGCCAGCAGAACCGCTGCGGCCGTCGCTGCGCTGATACCACGCTTCGCCCAAATGGTTTTCGTCGCGCCCGGGGTTTGCATTGAGCAGGTGGTTTGCATCGAGACTGGTCCTCGCTGATCGCGCTTACTTTAGCCCGAGCCGGATGCGCCCGCACGGTTTATCCTTCTGCCTGACTTTCACGTCGGGCCGCTGTCCGGAATATGACGGAAATCAGGCGCAATGCCCGGTAATTACTGGAAGCAGCTGTGTATGGGCCACTGTTCGGTCACATCCAGTTGATCCAGATATCGGGCAGCCGCGGAGTGCCCGCGGATTTCGAGGGATTTTTCTCATGACGCGCCCTGCCCCCCAGATCGATCATCGCACGCTCCTCCGCTTCAGACCGACTGCCACAGCGCTGACCGCCGCATCCCTGTCGGTGCTCGCTTTGTTCGCTAGCTCCACTATCGCATCAGCCGCTCCGTTTGCGGACAAGCAGATGTCCGTCGCGGCCGCCGCATTCGCAGCAAGCCTGGCAAAAACGGCCGTTGCCCCGCCGAAAAAGACGGCCAAGGATCTGCGTGCCGAGGGCGACGCAGCGCTTATTGCCGATCCGCGCAAAGCAAGCGTCGCACTCCAGGTTGCTGTCGGCCTCGATCCCGCCGACGCCGCAGGGTGGTTGAACCTGGCAAAGGCGATGCTCGCGATCAAGCCGGAGACCATGCAAACCGGCGAGCAGACGAGCCTGCCGAGTCGAGCAGAGTCCGCAGCCTATCGGGCCTATGAACTGGCCAAAACGCCAGCGCTGAAAGCCGACGCGCTCATCGTGCTGACCGACGCCCTCACGCGCCAGTCACGCTATCGTATGGCGATCACGACAGCTCAGGCGGTCGTCGAGACGCGCAATACACCAGCCGCACGTGACACGCTGCAGAAGTTGCGCTCGGAACACGGCTTCCGCGTCACCGACATCAAGGTCGACACCAACGGCGCAACGCCGCGCGCCTGCATCCAGTTCTCGGAAGGGCTGCCGAACCATAAGCCAGTCGACTGGTCATCGTTCGTGAAAGTCGACGGCCGCGATGCGCAATCCGTAACAGCCGAAGGCAAGCAGTTGTGCATCGACAATCTCGCGCACGGCCGCGAGTACGCGGTGGTCGTGCGCGCGGGGCTGCCGTCCGTCTTCGATTTAGAGCCGCTGCAGAAAACGTCTGAGTTGACGGCCTACATCAAGGATCGCACGCCGGTCGTGCGCGCGTCGGGCAAGGCCTATGTGCTGCCGGCCAATGGCCAGCAGGGCATTCCGCTGACGACGATCAACGCGGCACTGGTCGGCGTCGAAGTGTATCGCGTCGGCGATCGCGGTCTCGTGCCGCTGATCCAGGCCAATGAGTTTGGCCGCGCTGTGCAGGCCTATGAGATTGGCAACATCAAGGAGCGCACAGGCCAGAAGGTCTACGAAGGTGAACTGATCGTGCCAGCGAAGTTGAACGAGGAAGTGACGTCCGCGTTCCCCGTGTCTGAAGCGCTGCCGAAACTACAGCCGGGCGCCTATCTGCTGACCGCGCACGTGCTGCCGAAAAAGGGCAATCGCGAGGATCGCCAGATCGCGAGCCAGTGGTTCATCGTCTCGGATATGGGCCTGACGACATACTCCGGTGAAGACGGCCTGCACACGTTCGTGCGCTCGCTGACGAACGCGGGGCCGCTCGCCGCCGCGACCGTAAAACTCGTCGCGCGCAACAACGAGATCCTCGGCACAGCAACAACAGACGCTCGCGGCTACGCGCGTTTCGATGCCAAGCTGCACAAGGGCGAAGGCGGCCTGTCGCCGGCCATGGTCGTCGCGGAAACGGCAGCGGGTGACTACGCGTTTCTCGACGTGGCGCAAACGGCGTTCGATCTCACCGATCGCGGCGTGAAGGGCCGCAACGCTCCCGGCCCGATCGATGGCTACGCCTACACCGATCGCGGTGTGTATCGCCCCGGCGAAACCGTGCATCTGGCCGCGCTCGTGCGTGATGCGGCTGTCGTCGCGGCGAACGTGCCCATTACGATGATCGTGACACGGCCGGATGGCGTCGAACATCGCCGTCTCGTGCTTGAGGATCAGGGGCTCGGCGGGCGTGCGCATGCGCTCGCACTTGGCGGCAACGCCATGGGTGGCACGTGGCGCGTAAAGTTCTACACCGATCCAAAGGCCGATCCGATTTCGTCGGTCTCGTTCCTGGTCGAAGACTTCGTCCCGGAACGGATGGATTTGAAATTGACGCCCGCGAGTGCAGCCGTGACGACGTCGGGTGCCGAGATCAAGATTGCCGGTACCTATCTCTACGGTCCGCCAGCTGCCAATCTCGCCGTCGAAGGCGAAGTGATCGTAAAGCCCGCAAAATCCGGTCTAGCTGCGTATCCCGGCTTCCAGTTTGGCCTCGCCGACGAGAAGACGGCGACGGTGCGCGAAGCGCTCGCTGACCTAACCGACACGGCGGACGACGGCACATCGACCGTCAAGGTCACACTGCCGAAGCTGGAGAAGACAGCGCGTCCACTTGAAGCCGACGTGATCGTAAAACTGCGCGAAGTCAGCGGTCGCACGATCGAGCGGCGCGTGACCCTGCCAGTTGATCTCGCGCAGATGCGTATCGGCATCAAGCCGGCTTTCACCGACAATCAGGCGCGCGAGGGCGAGACGGAATCGTTCCAGCTGATCGTCCTCGATCAGACCGGCAAGAGTGTCAACGATAAGGGCCTCAAGTGGGAGCTGCTGCGCCTCGAACAGCGCTGGCAGTGGATGTCGAATGGCGGCAACACCGCTTACGAGATGCAGACGTACACGCGCCGCGTCACGTCCGGCGTCGTTGATGTGGCGGCCGACAAACGCGCTGAAATCGCGGCCAAGATCGACTGGGGTCGCTATCGCCTGGAGGTGAAGCGCGACGACGGCTCGGTGGTTTCGTCCTATGCGTTCAACGCCGGCTGGCATGCGGACGACGCTGCCGACAGCCCTGAAATGCTCGACATCGCCTTGGACAAGCCGACCTACAAGGCGGGCGACGTGGCGCGCCTAAAAGTGTCGTCGCGCTTCGCCGGCACAGCGCTTGTCAGCGTGCTCGGTGGCAAAGTGCACAGCTTTGCGGAAGCCGACATTGCCGCGGGTGGTGGCGAAGTGACGGTGCCCGTGTCGAAGGACTGGGGCGCGGGTGCCTATGTGACGGTGACGCTGTATCGCCCGCTCGATGGCGCGGCGAAACGTATGCCGGGCCGAGCGATGGGTTTGCGGTGGCTCGCGGTTGATCAGGACACGCGCACGCTCGATGTGGCGATCCAAGTGCCTGACAAGGTGAAGCCCGGCAGTGCCATGATGGTGCCGGTGAAGCTCGCAGGGCTCGCCGCCGGAGAAGAGGCACGCGTCACGCTTTCCACCGTCGATATTGGCATTCTCAACCTGACGCGCTTCGAGGCGCCGAAGCCGCAGGCGTGGTTCTATGGCCAGCGCAAGCTCGGCCTCGACATCCGCGATTACTACAGTCGCCTGATCGATGGCATGCGCGCCGAGAAGGGCCGCCTGCGTTCGGGCGGCGATATCAGCGTCGCTGGCAACGCCTCGCCGCCGACGGAAGCCACGCTGGCGCTGTTCTCGGGTATCGTGAAGGTGGATGCCAACGGCATCGCGCAGATCCCCGTACAATTGCCGGCGTTCAACGGCGCGGTGCGCATGTCCGCTGTCGCCTGGAGCCGCGACAAGGTTGGGTCGTCGTCGAAGGATATGCTCGTGCGCGACGCCGTTGCGTTGACGGTGACGGGGCCGCGCTTCCTGACGCTCGGCGATACGGCGCGTTTTTCGGTCGATGTGCATAATGTTGAAGGTCCGGCTGCGGACTATAAGGTGACGGTGACGTTGAACCCCGTCGGCGGTCTGCCCGCGCAGACGCTGGCTGAGAAAACGTTGGCGCTGAAGGCCGGCGAGAAGAAGATCGACAGCTTACAGCTGAAGCCGACCGAACTCGGCCGCATGCCGCTCATGGTGACGACCGTCGGGCCGAACGGCATCACCGTGCAGCGGCCGATGATGTTCGAGGTCAAGCCGCCGTCTGGCGACATCCGCCGCACGACGACGGTTCAGCTGTCTGCAAAAGACGGCAAACTCACGCTGTCTCAGGATCTGCTGCAGGATCTGATCCCGTCGTCGGCGAAGGCGACGCTGCACGTGGGGCCGATGGCGTCGCTCGACGTGGCGGGTATCCTGAACCAGCTCGATCGTTATCCGTATGGTTGCGCCGAGCAGACGACGAGCCGCGCCATGCCGCTGCTGTATGCCAACGACGTCGCGCGCCAGATCGGCATGAGTCAGGACGCCGAGTTGAAAGAGCGCTTGGCGCAAGCCGTCGAGCGCCTGTTCGAGATGCAGGACAGCTCCGGTGCGTTCGGCATCTGGGGACCGTCGGACGGCGATATGTGGCTGACGTCGTACGTCACAGATTTCCTGCTGCGGGCACGTGAAGCGAAAGTGGTCGTAGACGCGCGCAACTTAAAGCTCGCGCTCGACCGCTTGCAGAACTTCGTCGGCTTTGCGCAGGATTTCGACAAGGGCGGCGAGAGCCGCGCCTATGCGCTGTATGTGCTGGCACGTGGTGGGCGGGCACCGTCGGGTGAACTGCGCTACTTTGTTGACGCGCGCATGGATCGCTTCACGACGCCGCTGGCGCTGGCGCATCTTGGCGCAGCGGCCAGCCTGCTCGGCGACAAGGCGCGCGCAGAAACCGCGTTCGCCGCCGCGATGAAGGCGCTCGACAAGCCGGAGACGGATGCATTCCGCGCCGACTACGGCTCGAACCTGCGGGATCGCGCGGCGGTGATCACGCTTGCCAGCGAGACCAAGATGTCGGGCGGGCGTACGCCGCAGCTGATCGACGTGCTGGCGAAGGGGTATGCCAGCAAACCCTACACGTCGACGCAGGAACAGTCGTGGCTGCTACTCGCGGCGCGCGCACTCGGCGACGAAGCGAACGCGGCGAAACTCTCCGTCAATGGCACGGCGCATCAAGGCAAACTGATCCGCGCGTTCTCGGCCAAGGACCTCGCGACGCCGATTGCGATCGTGAATGAAGCCGATACGGCAACGAGTGCTGTGATCTCCGTCATCGGCAATGCACTGACGCCAGAGCCGGCCGTGTCGAAAGGCTTCAAGATCACGCGCAGCTACTACACGCTCGATGGCAAGCAGATCGACTTGAAGAGCGCGAACGGCGGCACGTCCACAGTGAAGCAGAACGACCGCCTCGTGGTGGTCGTGAAGGTCGAGGCGGAGCAAGCGGGCGGGCGCATCATGCTGGTCGATCGCCTGCCGGCGGGCCTCGAAGTGGAGAACCCGCGCCTCGTCGACAGCGGCGACGTCAAATCGCTCGATTGGTTGAAAGCCGGCCGCAAACCGCAGCACACGGATTTCCGCGACGACAAGGTGGTGGCCGCGTTCAACTTCTTCGCCAGCGAAGGCGGGCGTCGGAATCGCAATGCTGACGACGACACCGACGGCGACGACGACAACAAGGTCGCCAAAGGTCCGATCAAGGAAGCAACCGTCGCCTACATCGTGCGTGCGGTGACGCCGGGCTCGTTCGTGCATCCCGCCGCAACGGTCGAGGACATGTACAAGCCCGACCGGCATGCACGGACAGCGACCGGTCGACTTGATGTTACGGGGAAGTGAGCCTTGCTTCCCCTCTCCCCCACTTTCGGGCGAGAGGGTGCCCGTCCGCGCGGATGCGCGAAACAGTCGGGGGCGAGTGAGGGCAGGCTCCGCACCGCCACACGCCGTTGAGAAACGAGACAATGCAATGAAAGTTGGAGCGAACAGCTGCCCCTCATCCGGCCTTCGGCCACCTTCTCCCCCAGAAGTGGGGGAGAAGGGAAGATGGGTACGCGTCGTTGCTATCACCACCTGCATCGCAGCTCTCGCCGGCACACTTGCCATCGGCATCGAGACAAAGCGCATGGGCGCACCACCGTTTTCGCGGGCGGCGGATCAGTCCGTGATCGTTGTTGATCGCAACGACAATCTGCTGCGCGCGTACACGACTCCGGATGGTCGCTGGCGGCTGCCCGCCACTGTTGCCGACGTCGATCCCATCTATGTGAAGATGCTGTTGGCCTTTGAAGATCGGCGGTTCTCGTCGCATCGCGGCGTCGATCCCGTTGGCTATGTGCGCATCGCGACGGAGGTGGCGCGCAAGGGCAAACTCATTTCAGGCGGCTCGACGCTGACCATGCAGGCGGCCCGATTGCTCGACGGCGAGCACGGCAAATCCGCCTACGGGAAGCTGCGCCAGATCATTCGCGCCGTGCAGCTTGAGAGCCGGCTCAGCAAGACCGAGATCCTGAACTTGTATCTGCGGCTGGCGCCATTCGGCGGCAATATCGAGGGCGTGCGTGCGGCATCGCTGATGTATTTCGGCAAGGAGCCGCGGCGTCTGTCGCATGCGGAGGCGGCGTTGCTCGTGGCGCTGCCGCAATCGCCGAACGCGCGCCGGCCTGATCGCCATGCGGCCGCGGCAAAGGTCGCGCGCGATCGCGTGCTCGCGACTGCTGTCGAGAAAGGCGTGATCACGCGTGAAGAAGCGCAACGCGCGACGATCGAGGCCGTGCCGACTGAGCGCCACGCGCCGCCGCAGCTTGCCCCACACCTGTCAGACTCCGAGATCGCGCGCGACCAGACGCGCCTCGTGCATCGCACGACCATTGATGTGCGCATGCAGACGTCGCTGGAGGCGCTGGCGCGGGAGTACGTGAAGACGCTCGGCAACGGGCTCTCGACGGCGATCATCGCGGTCGATCACGCGAGCGGCGAGGTGCGCGCGCATGTCGGCTCGTCGGGCTATCTCGATGAGGACAGGCAGGGCGCGGTCGACATGCTGCGCGCGGTGCGGTCTCCGGGATCAACGCTGAAACCGCTCGTTTACGGCCTCGCATTTGACGCCGGTATCGCGCACCCAGAAACGTTGATCGAGGATCGGCCGGCGCGCTTTGGCACCTATGTGCCGAAAAACTTCGACCACGAATTTCAAGGCACGATTACCATCCGCGAGGCGCTGGCGAAGTCGCTCAATATTCCGGCCGTGCGGGTGCTCGATGCCGTCGGGCCGGCGAAGTTCTACGGCCGCATGACGGCCATTGGCCTTGAGCCGCAGCTGCCGAAGGACGCAGAACCGTCACTCGCCATCGCGCTTGGCGGCCTCGGCCTGACGCCACGCGATCTGGCGCAGTTGTATGCGACGCTCGCTCGCGGTGGTGCGCCCGTAACGTTGTCGCATCGGCGCGATGACGCCGCACGCGAGATGCGCAACACGCGCCTGATGTCGGAGGTTGCGGCGTTCTACGTGCGCGACATCCTGAAGAATGCGCCGCCGCCCGCGAACGCCAAGCCCGGCCAGATCGCCTACAAGACGGGCACATCGTACGGCTATCGCGATGCGTGGTCGGCAGGCTTCGACGGACGCACGACCATCGTCGTGTGGGTCGGCCGTCCCGATGGCGCACCAGTTGCTGGCATCAACGGACGGCAGACAGCCGCGCCACTTCTGTTCGATGCGTTCCAGCGCATCGCCGAACGCCGAACGCCATTTGCAGCGCCGCCGCACGGCGTGCTGCGCGCAACCAACATCGATCTGCCGGCAACGCTGCGCCGTTTCCGCGATACCGATGCCGATCTGCAGACAACGACCTTCCGCGAGCCGCCGGTGGCGATCGCGTTTCCGCCTGATCGTTCGGAGATCGAGGCGGAGCCGAGCGATGGCGAGCCCGTGATTGTGCGTGCCGAAGGCGGCACGCTGCCGCTGACGTGGCTCGTCGATGGCAAGCCGGTTGAGAGTAACCCGCTCAAGCGCGAGGCTGTGCTCGATGGTCTCGGACGCGGCTTCATCAAGCTGTCGGTCATCGACGCGAAAGGGCGCACAGATCGTGTGACTGTGCGCCTGAAGTAGCTCTGTATCCTTGCGGCGAGGAGCGGCAAGCGCCGTGAGGCGTTAAATTCGGATAATGCCTTTCCACGACCTGTAGGATGCGATCAATTTCGTGCGAGGATCGTCTGTATCGTGATAGGTCCCGTTGCCATGGCGCGGGCGATGACGCCGAGGGCGTTGCGGGCGGGGCTGAGGCTCTTGCGGTTGAAGCGGTAGATGAACTCGTCGAGATAGGCCGGCAGATGCCGCCCGACGCCCCCGTGGTAGGTGCCGCCGAGCGTGCGCTTGAGCAGCGTGAACAGCAGGTGCACCGCCGGCAGGTGCTCGTGGGCCGCGCCGTCGGCGCGCGACACGACGATGCGCTTGTGCGTGCGGCCGCGGCTGCCTTTCAGATAGGCCTTCCAGCCGTCGGTCGAGATCGCGGCGTCGCTGGCGACAGCCGCGTCGATGAAGGAACCGAGCGCCTCGGCCGAGGCGTCGTCGACGATGCCGAGGCGGGCACGCGCGAGACAGCGGCGGCGCACCGTCGGATCGGCGGCGAGGCGGGCTGCCAGCGCCTGCGCCTTGGCCAGCGCGGCCCCGCGCAACGCCTCCCTGTCGGGCGCCGCGACAGGCACGTGGCGGACCTCAACTGCGCCTGCCACAAGGGTTTTTCCGCCGGCTCCCCGGCCACGCTTGCCGGGCTCGGGCCCACCGAGCAGCGTTTCGTCGACTTCGACCGGCCCGGCCAACCGGGCACCGCGAACGCTCATGGCAAGACGCAGCTTGTGCAACCAAGTCCACGCCGTCTGGTCGCTCTTGAAGCCCATGTGGCGTTTCAGTTCGAGGGCTGACAATCCGCCCTTGCTGGCGAGAAAAAAGTAGATGGCACGGAACCAATATCGCAACGGCGATTTGGTCTGCTCGAAGATCGTACCGGCGAGCAGAGCCTGCCGCGTGCCGCAGGCAGCACAGTCGTAGGCGAGGCGTGTCTCCAGGCGATAGCAGCGCCGTCCCCCGCACGGGCAACGGAAGCCGTCGGGCCATCGCAGCGTGAACAGATAATCCCGACATTGATCATCGCCGCCGAAGCGATCGAGGAAGGCGTTCAGGTCGGTCGCCAAGTCACTTGAGAACATGGCCGCGCGCTCCACACAAGGCACCGCATGTTCGCTATATGTTCAAAGCCAAGTTGGCAAGACGTTCCTACACGTCGTGGAAGGGCATTTAAGCGAATTCTGGCCACGAGCCTGTCGGCCGTGGTGGCGGTGACACAAATGAACGTCGCTGCGTGGGGAGCTGACCCAGCGTGCTTTGTTTTTGCTGCCAATAGACAGAACACCGTCAGTTTTAATGCGGCCGCTGGCTCGCTTTCCTCTGCTGATGCGTCAACGTCACAAGTCTTGGAGGTCCTAGCTGAGCGGCGAAATGCGTCATCTCCTTGCCCACCGGGCCTTTCGCGCGTTAACGGCATCTGCGTTGGCCCGCAAGTCGCCAGTCTAACCCAGGTCGCCGCACCTCCGCCCGCACCTGTGGTCGCCGCGACGCCAGCACCGGCTGTGCAGGCTGCGCCCGCTAATAAAGCCGCGTCTGCGCAGACCGCCACATCGGCTCCGAAGGCTGTGCCTGCCGTCAAGACTGCTGCCGCTGCGTCGCCGACTGCACCCGCTGCCAAGGCCGCCCCTGTCGCGTCGCCTGTGGTGGCGCCCGCAGTCAGCGCTCCTGAGCCGGCACCGCCAGCCGTTGCGCCGAAAAAGCTAGCCTCACAACCCGCCACGTCGCCCGCCACGTCGCCCGCGGCGACGGTTGCTGCGAAGCCAGCCACTAAGATCGCTCCTGTGATGGCGGTGCCGAATAAGGATCCGAATTTCGCCCTTCCGGTTCTTGCCGACACGCAAACGCAGCAACCCGAGCGGAAATCGGGTGCGTGGACCGAAGCCTTCGCTGAACGTGAGCGGCGCCCGTCGAGCCAGATCAGCACAGCCGGCATTGTCGTCGGCTACGATCGTGAGTACACTTCAGAGGGCGCGCGGGTGAGGCTTGGCGGGATTGGCAGTTATTCGAATGTAACAACAAAAGCTACTTCTTCTGCGGAATCGTCTACCAGCGTGAAGATCTCAGCGACAGGGCGAGATCTGTCATTCGATCGCGAACTGCTCTTTGATAGCGTAGCAACAACGGCGTTGAAGTCGAACGCATCGGGCGTTGGTGCTGGGTTTACTTGGTCTGCATCACGCGGTCGAAACTTCTTCGATGGCGTTGCAAAGGTCGATTTTTTCGAGCTGGCCTCATCAAAAACCACAGCAACCAGCGCTGGTACACTAAACGCTAACACTCGGTTTTATGATGGCACCGGCATAGCCGATGATGGATCATCAGGCCCGCAAACCTTTAACGGCGTGATCTACGATCGCAGTATCTATCGCGCTGATGGATCCTCGACATCATATATGGATGACGCCAGTTTCAACGCCGCAGCCAAGGGTTGCATAATCACAGGCAGCGCCCGTCCGACTGATGCACCCACCCAGGTCCAAGCAAAGGTTGACCAACTCTTCTCTCCTTCAACCCCCACCTCCAAATCCGGCACTGCCTCCCTCGCCGTCATGACGCTCGCCAATACCTTCGGCTTCACGCGCGATCTCGGTCACGGCCTATCGCTGGAGCCGAGTGTGGGCTTTCGATACTCGTATTCGCATTACTACAATGACGATGCCTCGCTCGGCCTGCGGGATGGCCATGTGGTGCGGCTCGAGGCTGGCGGCAAGCTCGTGCATCTGCGGCCCGTCGGCCGTGGCGCCGTGTGGTCCAACACGCTCGGGCTCTACGTCTACAGCGACGTTTTCGTTGACGGCTTCGTCGTCTCGACGGACGGCTCCAGCTTCAAAGGCGACCAGGGCGAAGTGCGCCTGCGCGGCATGTTGCAGAGCAAGCTCCAGTTCACTGACGGCGTGCAGATCTACGGCGAGGTCAACGGCCGCGTCGGCCACGACTATCAGGCGCTGGGCGGCAAACTCGGCCTGCGCATCGAGTGGTAGACTGCAGTCTCTCCGGAAGTATTCAGGCCGCGTGGATCATGCCGCGCGGCCTCGTCGTGTCTCAATTCGCACCCACCAGATCGAATGGCGCCCAACGTCCGGGATAGGCATTCCACACGTCCTTGCCGGTGGCGCTGGTGACCCGCGCGAGCATGGCCCGGCGCAAGGCTTCGCTGCGGCGCAGATTGGGATCACGGCCGATTTCTGTAAACAAGCTCTGCATCAGCGCTTTGGTATCAAGACTGTCGACCGCCCAATGCGACACCAGCATGCTGCGCGCGCCAGCGTGGAAGAACGATCGCGCAAGCCCTGATAAACCATCGGCGCCGATCTGATCACCGGCGGCCGTATCGCACGCCGACAACACCACGAGATCTGCATCGAGTTTCAACTCGGCGATCTCCGACGCCGTCAGCAGTCCATCATCTCCAGCCGTTGCGGCATCCGGCGCCGTGAGCGCCAGGGACGGTTCGCCGACCCCGAACGCTCCGGTGACAAAGCCATGCGTGGCGAAGTAAACGATGCGATATTGCGACAGATCCAGCCGTTTCAGTGCCGTTTCCGTTGCCGCGCTGCCGGTGAGGACATCCTTGCGATCGGCCCGCAAGGTCTGGGCCACGACGTTCACTTCGTCGACCGTCTCGGGCAGCTGATGCCGGGGATCAGCGAGAAATGCTCGCAATGTTTCCAATTGCACGCTGCCACCGTCCCACAGGTTCGGTGTGCCCCGCTTGCGCAACGCACCGCGTATGGCGCGGGCGGGCGTCGCGTCGGCCATTTGCTGTGGCTCGGCGCGCGGCAACGGGTTGGCAAACGCCACCAACGGTCGCCGCTCCGCGACGGACGGCGGACTGGCGCGCAGGCCGCGCAAACTCTCGACCGATGGCAGCACCGTGATTGCGTGTCGTCGCACAAGCCAATCTGCATCGCGATAGGCCGTCGCCTGTTGCCGGGTGGGCTGCGCAATTTTCGGCCGGCTGTGGACGAGTAGGTGGAAGGGCAGGCTCGTCAGGCTGCCCGAGGGCACGATGACGAGTTGTGATTTGTTGGCGATGACAGGTGCAAGCTCGCCGAGCAGCTTTGTGTAGAGGTCGTGGGCCGCGCCGAGGTTGAACAACGCGGACTGCACTTGCGTGCGCTCCGCCGATGTCGGCTCGACCTGCAGGGCGGTCCGGATCGTGCCGACCGACTTCGCCAGATCATGCGGCGTGATCGCCACCTGCCGCATCAGGACGATCTCGCGTGAGACGGCAAAGACATACACCTCGCTGAAGCCGACCAGGAACGTGACGAGGGCCTCGTCGGGTGCAAGCAGGCGTTGCGTTTCAGCCGAAGACAGCGGCTCCGGCCGAACCAGCTGATCATAGCGCGGGAAGTCCCGTCGCACCGCGGCAATTGCCGCCGCGCGACGCGTCGCCGCCGATGCGACTGCCGTTCGCAGCTCAGCAAATTGCTTTTGGCTCTCCTCCGCCGAAGATGCCGATGCCGCTTGGCTCAGCCTCAGTTCCAGCCGCTCAAGTTCGCGCTCGATATCGTCGATGTCCTTGAGCAACAGCCGCAGCTGCGCATCGGACGCCGACGCACGAGCCGCAAGATTGCGCACCGTGTTGGCGGTCCCCGAGCGCGTTGCGTGCTGCGCCATCGCGAAGGCTTCGTCGAAAAGCGCGCGCGTAGCAGGTGTCACGGGCGTGCCGCTGGACCAATAGACGGCCCTGACGTGGCGTTGCAGACGCAGACGCGCCGCCGTATCGAACGACGACGCAAGCAGTGTGATCTCATTGGCCGTTCGCGATGCCACAAGCGCATCCACGAAGCGGCCCTGCTGCCAACCGATCTCCGACAGATTGGACATCGTACGCGCGAAACTGGGATGGCTCGGCGGCAATAACTCGCTGCGGACTGACAAGGCTTCCGCCGCCAAGTCCCGTGCCTCATCGAGCTTGTTGTGGCGCATCTGATTGACGACAAAATCATCTAGCGCAGCGGCCAGCGCCAACCTCTGATCATTCTTGACGGTGCGAAGCGTCGTCACTGCCTCGCGATACAAGGCCTCAGCTTCGGCGTATCGTCCGTGGAGGAACTGACGCGCAGCGCGCCGGTTGAGAACGCCAGCGATGATGCCGTCATTGCGTGGTGACGCCTGACGATAAATGCGTAACGCTTCGGTCAACTCCGCGTTGACCAGCGCCTCGTTCCCCGCAAGCTCGTAGGCACTCGCGAGGTTTTGCCGGCTGTTGGCAACCAGGGTGTCATCTGGAGACAGCAGGCGGCTGCGGATCTCAATCGCCTCCGTGTACAGGCGCACCAGAAGATTCGCCGGTCGCCCCATGAACCGATACGCATCGGCAAGATTTTGCAAACTCTCCGCAACGGACAGTTCGTCAAGCGGCTCGGCACGGCGGCGACGCTCTAGTGCCTCTTCGTGAGATTGCGCCGCCGCCGCGTAGTGCCGCATCCAGAAGCGCTGGGCGCCATGATTGTTGAGCGCTAACGTCAAAGCCGGATGATCCGGCGGGACGTGTTGACGAAACATCGCCACGGCATCGTCCAGGGGCTGCCGAGCCTCGTCGACACGACCCATGACCTGCAGCACCGTGCCGCGCAGAAACAGGCCTTGCGCCGCGCAGCCACTTTGCGGGCCAGATTGTTTCGTCGCATCAGCTAAGAGCGCGTCCGCAAGAGCCAGCGCGGGTATCAAATCCCTCTTGCCGGTCAGATCAAAAATCTGCCGTGCAATCTCGGGTCGGCAAACAACGGCGTTCTGCCAGGTGTCGCGGGTCTGGGCCGCAACGGGCGTCCGGCATGCAAGGGCGATCAACAGTCCCGCAACGAACGCGGTCATCGACCTTGGCGGCGTGGCGGCAGAAACGGCAGAATATCCCATCGTGTTGTCATCCTGCCGACACGTGTGGTCTGGATTGATAACGCGTCGACCGCACGCCAAACCATCGCGCCGCCGGTTTTGAAAAGGCAGCATCATTCTCATCGATGAGAACGGATCAGCGCAAGTCAAGCTCAGAAATGCGGTTTCGGGTCAACCACTTGTGGCCCTTCGAGCACATGCCGGCTCTTTGCACGCTGGGGTGGATCGAATTTCGGTAATGCCTGCGAGAGATGCGGTGAGCTTGGCGACACAGATGTGGGGTGCTGCTTGACGATTAGGCCGGCAAACCTAAAGTCGCACTCAGAAATGTGATGCACTGCGGGGGACACGGATATGTCGAGCCATGGCACGGCTTCCAGCGCATCGCGTTCGCCGGAGCATGAGACGCGCGGGATACCCGTGCGGCGCTACACAATCGCTGAAGGAATTGCCGAAGCGCATCGGCGCATCGCTCAATACGCGCGTGAGACCGCCCCGACTCCCGATCGCGCCCTCGATCTCGGCGGGTTGTCGCTCGACGACCAGGCCATGCAGCAACTGACACCCCCGATTGCAGCTCTGCCGCCGCTGAAGCGGCTGTACCTCGGTCTACACCCGGCCATGCGTGCATGGCGGGCACGCGTCGCCGACGATGACGCGTACGAAGTAAACTTCAGCAACGACGAAACACTGCCCGTGCAGCATCAGAATGGCACGTTTGCCTGTAACGCGCTCCGCGCTGTGCCGGCTGCTGTCTTCGCCGCACATCCGCACATCGAAGTGCTCGACCTGACGCTGAACCGGATCGGCGACGCCGGAGCGTGTGCCATCGCCGAGCGCCTCACCGCCCTCACCAGCCTGAACCTTTGGGGCACCGGCATTGGCGAGGCTGGGGCGTGTGCCATCGCAGCGCGCTTGACCGCCCTCACCAGTCTGGACCTCGAAAGCACCAGCATCGGCGAGGCCGGGGCGCGTGCCATCGCCGAGCGTCTGACCGCCCTCACCAGCCTGAACCTCTGGAGCAGCGGCATCGGCGAGGCCGGGGCGTGCGCCATTGCCAAGCGCCTGACCGCCCTCACCAGCCTGGATCTCGGGAGCAACGGTATCGGCGAGGCCGGGGCACGCGCTATTGCCGAGCGCCTAACCGCCCTTACTAGCCTAGCCCTTGGGAGCAACGGCATTGGGGCGGCCGGGGTCTGCGCCGTCGCCGAGCGCCTGACCGGCCTCACCAGCCTGAACCTCCGGAGTGCCCGCATCGGCGAGGCCGGGGCACGCGCTATTGCGGAGCGCCTGACCGCCCTCACTAGCCTGAACCTCGGCAGCAACGGCATCGGCGACGCTGGGGCGCGCGCCCTTGCCGAGCGCCTGACCGGCCTCACCCGTCTGATCCTCGAGGACACCGGCATCGGCGAAGCCGGGACGCGTGCCCTTGCCGAACGTCTGACAGCCCTCACCAGCCTCGACCTCGGGACCAACCGCATCGGCGAGGCCGGGGCGCGCGCCATCGCCGAGCGCTTGACCGCACTGACAAGCCTGAGCCTCGGCAGCGCTGCCATCGGCGATGCCGGGGCCCGCGGCATTGCGGAGCGCCTGACCGCCCTCACCAGCCTGAATCTCGGGGACAACGGCATTGGCGCGGTCGGGGCGCGCGCCATCGCCGAGGGCCTGACCGCCCTCACCAGCCTGGACCTCGGGGACAACGGCATCGGTGAGGCCGGGGCGCGCGCAGTCCTCGACGCGTGGGCTGGTCGACGGCATCTGCGCCTTTTCCGGCTCGATCTAACAAGCAATGGCGATCTCAATGGGCTTTTGCCTGAAAAGACGCTGAATCGAACGTTTGAAGCCGACGCCATCATCGCTGCGTGGCGCGAGACGACCGCCAAGCGGGACGGGTAACCGCGCCAGTTCAACGAAGCCAAACTGATCGTCATTGGCCCCGAGATGGACCTAATCGACGCCCCTACCCGCACAAGACCGTAATCGCGCCAGCACAGCCCAAATAGGCCGGCGGCTCTCGATCATCATCCAAAACCAATCAGTCCCATCCAGGAATATCGGCAATCCGGTGCCAGTGCAGCAAAACGTGGCCTCTAACGTCGGCAGTTGGCGGGCACAAAAAGAACACATGCCGTCTGATCATCCGTGACTGACGCTATTGGCCGTGTGGCCCGAGGGCGCGAACTATCAGTGAGGGACGGATTCGATCGAGATCGGCACCTCGGCGAGATCGCGCCCTAGAGTTGGGACGCCTGCTGCTGTCGCGTCGGAGGCATGCCGGCCGAGCCAGGAGCGTTCGAGCAATACCGTGCGTCGGCCGGCACGCGCCAGATGCAAGGCGGCCGTCAGCCCATGCTTGCCACCGCCGATCACGACGACATCGAACTCCTGGCCTGTCATCGGTCTCAAGCCCGGCGACGCCACCATGTCTGCAACAGACGTGATGCCGGAGGCGTTCGACACAACCACACGAGACCGGCTCGATGATCTTTCAAGCCTTCATTGGGCTCGTCCAGCAGCAGCAGTCGAGGATTGGTCAGCAACGAGCGCGCCATCGACAGCATCTGCTGCTCGCCACCGCTCAAGACGCCCGCCATGCGTTTGCGCGCTTCGGCAAGGTGTTGAAACAGAGCGTAAACGCGATCAGCAGTCCACGCGCCGTTGCCCATGCCCTTGCGCACCACGCCCAGATTTTCTGCAACGGTCAGGTTGGGGAAGGCGCGCCGATCTCCGGGAACATAGCCAATACCGCGATTGATGACGGTGTGCGAGGGTTGCCCCCATACGCGCTAATATAACAAATTTTCCGCGTCATTCCGGACAAGCGCGGCCACTTCTGGCCGCGCGCAGATCCGGAATCCAGCGGATCTGTCCGCGAAGCGGTCGATACATCGCGTGCTTCGCACACGCCCTGCGCTGGATCCCGGCTCGGCGGTCGGCCTGAAGGGGCCTCCCTTGGCCGGGATGACGAAAAATTGGGGTATGTTAGCGCCAATGAGGGTTGCCCCACCACGCTGACGCCGTCGAATTCGATTGCGCCCTTGGTGACCTGAATTGGCTCCTGCGCGATGGCGCGCATGGTGCTCGCCTTGCCGACACCATTACGGCCAACAGGCAAACGACTTCCCCCTCGCTGACATCGAGATCAACGCCATGCTGCGCTTCGATGCGTCCATAGGCAGTGCGGCGTTCCTGCATTCACATATCGAGTCCATCACGGGCTCTTCAGTTCAACCGTCTTCTGCGGTCTCTCCATTTTCATGCGTAGATTTGGCTTGGTGTGGACCTCAGTTAGCGTCGGCCTTGGTGCTGCCGCTCGCGCGCAATGATCATCTTCATGATCTGCGCCGTGCCATCGCCGATCTCGAGACCCATGACATCGCGCAGGCGCTGTTGATGCGGTAGATCGAGAGACCAGCCGTAATGACCGTGTGTGAGCAGGCACTGATGGATGACGTCGACAGCCGTTTTCGGGGCCAGCCACTTGCACATGGCCGCCTCGGCCGTATGCGGCAGGCCGGCATCCTTGAGGCGCAAGGTGTGGAGGCAGAGCTGGCGCGTCGCCGCGAGCATCGTGTCGGCTTCCGCGAGCGGAAATGTAACACCCTGATTGCGTGCGAGTGGCACACCGAACGCTTGCCGCTCCTGGATGTACGCCCACGACTCATCGAGCGAGGCTTGTGCGGCGCCGATGACTTGAAGACCGATCAGCGCCCGGCTGAAATCGAAGCCCTGCATGACCTGCACAAAGCCCGCGCCTTCCTCGGCGAGACGGTTCTCCATGGGAACGACCACGTCGTCGAAGAAGATCGAACAGCGGCCAATCGCATGACTGCCGAGGTCCTTATAGCGCTGCGTGGTGATGCCCGGCGTGTTCATCGGCACCAGAAATGCGCTGACGCCGCGCGCCTTGGCTTCGACCGGGCCCGTCCGCGCAAACAGCACAACGGCGTCGGATTGATCGGCCATGCTGATCGACGACTTTTCGCCTTTCAGAATGTATCGATTGCCATCGCGCCGGGCAGAAAGGACGAGGTTGGCCGCGTCTGAGCCGCCGCGCGGTTCGGTTAGGCCGATGCAGACAACAGACTCGCCGCCGGCAATCTTTGCCAGCCAGTGTTTGGCCAATTCGGGTGACGCGTGTTCCGCGATGATCTTGGCATTGAGAGATCCCAAGATCTGCAAGTAGGCTACGTTGATATCCGCGTGACCGATCGCTTCAGAGATCAGACCGCTCGTCAGGCTGGGAAGCCCGAGCCCGCCAAGATTTTCCGGGATCTCCGGCGCAATCAGCCCGAGCTGGCCGATCTCCCGGATGAGTGTGCGGTCGATACGGGCTGACGCCTCGCGCGCCATATAGCCGGGGGCGATACGCTCAGCGGCGAAGCGCTGAGCCGTCACTTGTATCGAGCGCAGGTCCTCTGACAACGTCGGATCCATGGCGAACTCCCTGGCCAACAGTGCCTATTTCACGTGCTTGCGGAAGTTCGGCTTGCGCTTTTCCTTCAGCGCATTGACGCCTTCGCGGGACTCTTCGGTGTCGTAGTAGAGTTTCAGCGCGTACATCCCCATGCCCGCGATGCCGGCCTGATGGGCTGTGTCCATGTTGAACGACTTCTTGGCGATGGCGATGGCTGTCGGGCTGCGCTCGCACAGTTCCTCGCCCCAGCGCTGCACTTCGGCGTCGAGCTGATCGTGCGGGACGCACACGTTGGCGAGCCCCATGGCGACGGCTTCAGCGCCCGAATAACGACGACACATGTACCACATTTCGCGGGCTTTCTTCTCGCCCACGACACGCGCAAGGAACGCAGTCCCATAGCCTGGATCGACCGATCCCATCTTCGGGCCGACCTGGCCGAATTGGGCCTTCTCCGAGCAGATGGTCAGATCGCAGATCGTGCACAGCACGTTGCCGCCGCCGATGGCGAAGCCCTGCACACGTGCAATGACGGGCTTCGGTACATCGCGGATGGCTGTGTGCAGCTCTTCCATCGGCAGGCCGATGGTACCGCGGCCGTCGTAGTTGCCCTCGTGCGCCGATTGATCACCGCCCGTGCAGAACGCGCGGTCGCCAGCACCCGCCAACACGATGGCGCCAACCGACTTGTCGTATCCAGCCTTGTTGAGCGCCTTGATGAGCTCGTCACAGGTCTGGCCGCGGAACGCATTCATCTTGTCGGAGCGATTGATCGTGATCCAGGCGACGCCGTTGCGGACCTCGTAGAGGATGTCCTGGAAGGTCATGTGGTGTGCTCCTGAAGCGGGAGTGGGGAGTCGGGCGTGGTGAGCCGAGTTGAGCTGAACCGCATCGCGCGACTCACCACGCCCGACTCCCCATTTCAGCCAGCCATCGTCAGCCCACCCGATACGCTCAGCACCTGGCCGGTGATGTAGCCAGCATCGTCGCTGGCGAAGAACAGGATGGCGCCGGGAAGATCGTCGGGCTGGGCGATGCGGCCGAGCGGGATGGAGCGACGGAACGCTTCCTCCAGCTTTACGGGGTCGCCCGCGCCTTCCTTGTAGTCGGCAAACAGCGCCGTATCAGTCGGGCCGGGGCAGACGACGTTGACCGTGATGCCGTGCCGCGCATGTTCGCGCGCGATGGTTTTTGAGAACGCGACCAAGCCACCCTTGCACGCGGCATAGACGGCTTCGCCCGATGAGCCGACGCGCGCCGCGTCCGAGGCGATGTTGATGATGCGACCGGCCTTGCGCGCGACCATCCCCGGCAGGACCGCGTGATGCATGTGCAGCGCGCCGGTCAGGTTGATGGCGATCAGGCGCTCCCAGTCTAGCGGCTGCGTCTTTGTGAAGGGCTTGAAGATATCCCAGCCGGCGTTGTTGACGAGCACGTCGATGGCGCCAAGTTTCTCCGTGGTGGCCGCGACAGCCGCATCGACCTCGTCACGTTTGGTGATGTCACAGGCGAGAGCCAGGGCGACGCCGCCAGCCGCTTCAATCGCTTTCGCAGTGACCTTGGCGGCATCGAGATTGCGATCGAGGACGGAAACCTGCGCGCCTGCCGCCGCGAACCGGCGGCAAGTTGCGCCGCCGATGCCGCCACCGCCGCCTGTGACCATGATCGTCTTGGATTGGAGACCGCGCATGCGAGCGCCTCCTGATGCAATGCCGGATTTCCGAGCTGGCCTTGGTTATGCATCAGTCCTATGATGCATTTAGGGATGCGTCAACGCGCTGACGGAAAATAAATGACCTCGACAATCCAGCTTGCAGCACCTGGCCAGCTTGCAGCACCTGGCAGCTCGGCAGACGCCGGCGACATCGCCAATCGCCTATTTTTCAAGCTGTATCAGGCATCAAACCTGATGCACAAGGAGGGCACGAACGCCGTAAGTGCCTTTGGGGCGACCACGCAGCAATGGGCCGTCCTCGGCGCACTCTCGAGATCGCAGGTGGCGGAACATGGATTATCCGTCAAGGAATTGATGGAATATCTGATGGTCAGCCGGCAGAGCCTCACCGCCATTCTGGATCGATTGGAGACGGCTGAGTTGATCGATCGCAAACGAACCGAGGGTGATGGTCGCCTGCGCCACGTCCGCCTCACGAAGAAGGGCGTCAAGACATGGGCTGCCATGCGGCCCGCCATCCGAGGGTTTTACGACGCAGCCCTCGCCGACTTTTCGTTGGAGGAGAGTTACCTCCTGATGCGCCTCCTCGATCGCCTCAGCGCCGGACTGGCGAAGCTTTAAACGGACCATTCATTGGCCTTGGCGACATCGCGCTTTGAGAAACGGCGAATGCAATTGCGACCTATCAATGCGCGACCGCTTACGGATGACCAGCGGCCGCAATGAGAACGCAACAAGAAACCGTCGCTTGGGGTCACCAGAACAAAGTCGCAGCGCAACAGCCTGTGGCTCTGGGACATTCGAAGTTGGATACGACGGCACGCTATGCGCACGTGGCGAGCAAGGTGTTGCGCGAGGTCGAGAGCCCGCTCGACCGGTTCTCGTCGAAGCCGTTGTCAGGTCCGCCTGTCGAGTTTGGCTTGGCAGGCTTCGAGTGGGGGATAGCAGTGATAGCACGTGTTGCGGCCGGTGACTTTGGCCTTGCACCGTTGCAGCGCCGCGACGCAGGCATTGCAGAGTGTCGCGACGGCTTTGCATTGGGCAGAGTTGACCCCGAACGTGGCACACAGGTGCGCGCCACGTCGCGGGCATTCGATTGAGGTCCGCGCGCCACCTTTGCAACTCGGGCTTGGATAGACTTGCGCCATGGCGGGGGCTGCGACGAGGCAGGCCAAGACCAAACTGATCTGGCGGAACATATGGCGCCTCTCCGGCTTCAGGAAAGTCTATCTCTACGAGGGAGCAAAATCACTGACCGATCCACCATGATCGCAATCCAGGTTAACGCCGTTTGTTGTGAGGGGTCGCCTCATTTGTTGGCGGAAGCCGCGGCTTTGCCTGAACGAGCCTCAAAGCGTTTCGCAAGATCGAAACTCAGCCAGCACCATAGCGCAGCCAATGGCACCGATACTGTGGCGATGCCGGCAAGTCCCATGTGCAATCCGTCTTTCCCCAGCGCGCCGAAATACCAGCCAGAGGCCGCATCGCCGCCGCGGTAGACGACGGTGTCGATGAAGTTCTGCGACTTGTATTTGTCGTCCGGTTCGACCGAGGTCCAGAGCACCTTGGCGGCCGGCGATGACAGCGAGAAATGGATCGCGCGCTCGGCCACCACAATGGCGAGGATCACCAGGAGGGTTGGTGACATCGCCAGCAGAATGTAGGCGACCAGAGCACTCGCGGGCAGCGAGGCGACCGTCAGGCCGAGGCCATAGCGCTGGATGATCTTGGCCGTGCCGAAGATCTGCGCGGTGATGGTCAGCACACTCACGAACAAATCGACGCGCGAGAACAGCACCACGCGCGAGGTCCGATCCGGGATGGCTTCGCCGACGATGCGCAGCTGCTCTGTGTAAAAGAACGTCGACAACAGATTGGCAAGAAACACCCACAACGCAACACGCAGCAGGAACGGATCTTTCACCACTCGCGCTGCGCCATCGAGCACCGACTGCAACATAACCGGTGGCTTCTCGTCCGTCGCTGCGTCGGCATCGCCGAACAGCTTTGGCATGGTCAGCGCGATGGCAAGGGCCAAGCCGAGGAAGCAGGCGGCGACCAGCAACAGCGTCGATGGCC
Source organism: Hyphomicrobiaceae bacterium (assembly GCA_031374735.1). Lineage (GTDB taxonomy): Bacteria > Pseudomonadota > Alphaproteobacteria > Rhizobiales > Hyphomicrobiaceae > JABFRJ01. The sequence continues at coordinate 49,757 of JANMGQ010000030.1, forward strand.
CAAGCACGCGCGCAAACAGCTGCGTGATGATTGGACCGGCAAGTGCGCCGATGGTGCCACCAGCCGCGATGACGCCGTACAGGCGCTTGGCCTGCTCCGCCCGCCAGTAGGTCGCCATGACCGACCAGAACAGCGAGATGACGAACAGATTGAACACGCTGACCCAGACGAAATAGCCCTTGGCGAGCTTCGGCGATACGTCACCATGGCCGCGTGGCATGAACAGCCAGAACGCCAGCAGCTGCAGAATAAAGAAGCCGTACACAATCGGCACGATGCGGCGGCGCGGATATGTCGACACCAGCCAGCCGAACACCGGCACGGCCAACAGCATGACCACGAACACATAGGTGAACACGTTCTTGAGCGCGTCCGGGTCTGCCTGCCGCAACATGGCGCCCATTTCTTCGCGCAGCGGCCGCACGATGTAATAGGCGGTAAGCAGGCAGAAGAAATACACGAACGAGGCGATCAGGCCGCGCACCTCGCCCGCCTCCAACGCGACGACTTTTTTCACCTGCCGTTCGATGCGGTCGAGCGAGGCAGCTGACATGATGGGCACGGGCGCAGTCCTTAGTCAGGCCGTGGCCGCTTGGGCTCGGGCAGCTGAGGCCGTTCTGTAAAACGAAACGGCCCGCGGCTGAGACAGCCACGAGCCGATTGTAGCATTTTAAGGGGCTGACGGATCAACCAAGACGCATCAACCGACGATTTCGTCGAGGCGGAAGTTCATCGCGATTTCACGCGCGGCAGCCGCTGGGCTATCAGAACCGTGCGAGGAATTCTCGCCCATGGAGAGCGCGAACAGCTTGCGGATGGTGCCGTCCTTGGCTTCCTTCGGATCGGTCGCGCCCATGACATCGCGATACTTGGCGATGGCGCCGTCGCCCTCGAGGACCTGGAGAACAATGGGACCGGAAGTCATGAACGCGCACAGTTCGCCGTAGAACGGACGGGCGGCGTGTTCTTCATAGAATGCCTGTGCCTGAGCTTTGGTCCAGTGCACGCGCTTCTGGGCGACGATGCGCAGGCCGGCCTTCTCGATAACGGCGTTGATGGCGCCGGTGAGATTGCGCTTGGTTGCGTCTGGCTTCAGGATCGAGAACGTGCGTTCGATGGCCATCGGGCCTCTCCGTTTCTGGCTGTGGGATGAATGGCGCGGCTTATAGACGGTTGAGGGTGCGATGCAAGGCGGCGTCGATCGGCGAGCGTAAGCGACACGACAACACCCCGGAAACGACGTTCCGGGGTGTTGTTTCATTCAGGCCTGCAAAAGCTTGCAGATCACTCCGCCGCTTCTTCGGTGCGGCGACGGCGGCGTTGTGGGCCGCCATCGGTGCCGGCAGCGCCACCCGTGAGCGAGCGATCGCCCGCGCCCGCCGACTTGATCTTCGCGATGTCGTCGTCGCGCTTCTGGGCGATCTTGCGAACGGCGCGCAGGTGGCCGCCGGTGCCGGCGGGGATGAGACGGCCGACGATGACGTTCTCCTTGAGGCCTTCGAGCGTGTCGGACTTGCCGTTGACGGCCGCCTCCGTGAGCACGCGCGTGGTCTCCTGGAACGACGCCGCCGAGATGAACGAGCGCGTCTGCAGCGACGCCTTCGAGATGCCGAGCAACACTGGCTTGAAGGTGGCTGGACGTTTGCCCGCCTTCTCGAACGACGCGTTGATCTCATTCAGCTCGATCTTGTCGATCTGCTCCATCTTCAGCAGGTCGGTGTCGCCGGGATCGTCGATCTCGACCTTCTGCAGCATCATGCGCACGATCACTTCGATATGCTTGTCGTTGATCGTCACGCCCTGCAGACGATAGACGTCCTGGATCTCGTTGATGAGATAGTTCGCCAGTTCTTCCACGCCCTTGATCGCGAGGATGTCGTGCGGAGCCGGGTTGCCGTCGATGATGTAGTCACCCTTCTCGACGCGGTCACCGTGCTGCACCGCAAGGCTCTTGCCGCGTGGCACGAAGAACTCCAGCACTTCCGCATCCGGATTGTCCGGGCGGATCGCGACCTTGGACTTGTTCTTGTAGTCCTTGCCGAATTCGATCGTGCCGGAGATTTCCGCGAGGATCGCGTGATCCTTGGGTTTGCGGGCTTCGAACAATTCGGCCACGCGCGGCAGACCACCGGTGATGTCGCTGGTCTTGGTCGACGATAGAGGCACGCGGGCCATGACATCGCCCGCCTTCACTTTCGCCCCATGCTCGATCGAGAGCACGGCGCCCACGGGCAGCAGGTAGCGCGCATCCACGCCGCGGGCGACCTTGATGGTCTTGCCGCCCTTGGTGTCCTTGATGAGCGCGGCCGGCTTGAGGTCGGAACCACGCGGAGACGCACGCCAGTCGATGATGACGCGGCTGGTGGTGCCTTTGATTTCGTCGGTCACTTCCTTCATGGACAGGCCTTCGACCATGTCCTCGAAGTCGACGAAGCCATCCACCTCGGCAAGTGCCGGGCGGGTGTACTGGTCCCACTCTGCGAGCTTGGCACCGCGCTTGACGGTGTCGCCTTCGTCGACGTGCAGGCGCGCGCCGTAGACAAGCTTCTGCACGGCCAGTTCCTTGCCGGACGCGTCGACGACGATGATCGCCGAGTTGCGCGCCATGACAATGAGATGGTTCGAGCTGTTCTTGGCCACGTGGCGGTTGCGGATCCTGATCGTGCCGTTGAAGTTCGACTCGATCGCAGACGATCCGACCGACTGCGCGATGCCGCCGATGTGGAAGGTGCGCATGGTCAACTGCGTGCCCGGTTCACCGATCGACTGGGCGGCGATGACGCCGACAGCTTCACCGATGTTGACGGGCGTCCCGCGTGCGAGATCGCGGCCATAGCACTTGGCGCACACGCCGCTGACGGTCTCACAGGTGAGAACCGAGCGGATGCGCACTTCCTGCAGCTGCGCGTTGTCGATGGCGTCGACATGCTTTTCGGTGATCAGTTCACCGCGCGGCAGGATGAGGGCCTTGGTGGCCGTATCGATGATGTCTTCCTGGGCCGTGCGGCCAAGGATGCGCGAGCCAAGCGAGACGATGATCGTACCCGCGTCGACGACGGCCTGCACGTTGATGCCGGCGTCGGTGCCGCAATCATCTTCGAGGATGATCGCGTCCTGGGACACGTCCACGAGACGGCGCGTCAGATAGCCCGAGTTCGCGGTCTTCAACGCGGTGTCTGCGAGGCCCTTGCGGGCGCCGTGGGTCGAGTTGAAGTATTCGAGAACCGACAGGCCCTCCTTGAAGTTCGAGATGATCGGCGTCTCGATGATCTCGCCCGAGGGCTTGGTCATGAGGCCGCGCATGGCACCGAGCTGGCGCATCTGCTTTTCAGAGCCGCGCGCACCCGAGTGGGCCATCATGTAAACCGAGTTGATCGGCTTGGCACGACCGGTGGCCTTGTCGATCTGCACGGTCGAGATGCGGTCCATCATCTCCTTGGAGATCTTGTCCGAGCAGCGTGACCAGGCGTCGACGACCTTGTTGTACTTCTCGAGCTGCGTGATCAGACCATCGTTGAACTGCTGTTCGTATTCCTTCACGAGCGTGTTCGTCTCGTCGACGATCTTCACCTTCGTGTCAGGGATCAGCATGTCGTCCTTGCCGAACGAGATACCGGCCTTGAACGCGTGATAGAAGCCGAGACCCATGATCCGATCACAGAAGATCACCGTGTCCTTCTGGCCGCAGTTGCGGTAGACGGCGTCGATTAGGCCCGAGATGTTCTTCTTGGTCAAAACCTGGTTGACCAGATCGAACTTCACTCCGGGACGCTTGGGCAGCACTTCCGAGAGCAGGATGCGGCCCGGCGTCGTGTCGTAGGTCTTGGTGTAGGGCTTGCCCGCCTCATCAAGCATCGTGATGCGCGCCTTGATCTTGGCGTGCAGCGTTACGGTGCCGGAGGCGAGTGCGTGATCGAGGTGGCTCATGTTGCCGATCAGCGTGCCTTCACCCGGCTCCTTGTCGCGCAACAGCGACAGGTAATAGAGGCCGAGCACGATGTCCTGCGACGGCACGATGATGGGTGCGCCGGACGCGGGATGGAGGATGTTGTTGGTCGACATCATCAACACGCGCGCTTCGAGCTGGCTCTCCAGCGACAGCGGCACGTGCACCGCCATCTGGTCGCCGTCGAAGTCGGCGTTGAAGGCCGCCGTGACCAGAGGATGCAGCTGGATGGCCTTGCCCTCGATGAGCACGGGCTCGAATGCCTGGATGCCCAAGCGGTGCAACGTCGGCGCACGGTTGAGCAAGACCGGGTGCTCGCGAATGACCTCGTCGAGGACATCCCAGACTTCCGGCTTTTCCTTCTCGACCAGCTTCTTGGCCTGCTTGACGGTGGCAGCCTGGCCGAGCGTCTGAAGGCGCGCGTAGATGAATGGTTTGAACAGCTCGAGCGCCATCTTCTTTGGCAAGCCGCACTGGTGCAGCTTGAGTTCGGGACCGACGACGATCACCGAGCGGCCCGAGTAATCGACGCGCTTGCCGAGCAGGTTCTGGCGGAAGCGGCCCTGCTTGCCCTTCAGCATGTCGGCGAGCGACTTCAACGGACGCTTGTTGGCGCCCGTGATGACGCGACCACGACGACCGTTGTCGAACAGCGCGTCAACGGACTCCTGCAGCATGCGCTTTTCGTTGCGGATGATGATATCCGGCGCGCGCAGTTCCGACAGCCGCTTCAAGCGGTTGTTGCGGTTGATCACGCGGCGATAGAGATCATTGAGGTCCGACGTGGCAAACCGACCGCCGTCGAGCGGAACCAGTGGCCGCAGTTCTGGCGGAATGACCGGCACAACGGTCAGGATCATCCACTCCGGCTTGTTGCCGGACTCGATGAAGGCCTCGATGATCTTGAGGCGCTTGGCCAGCTTCTTGGACTTCAGGTCAGACGTCGTCTCGGACAGCTCCTGCCGCAACTCGACTGCCATCTTCGGCAGTTCCATCGCCATCAGGATCGTACGGATGGCTTCAGCACCGATGCCCGCTGTGAAGCTGTCCTGGCCGAACTCGTCAAGCGCCTGATTATACTGCTCTTCCGTCAGCAGTTGGCGCTCTTTGAAGGTCGTGACGCCCGGCTCGAGCACGATGTAGTTCTCGAAATACAGCACGCGCTCGAGATCCTTGAGCGTCATGTCCAACAGGAGGCCGATGCGGCTCGGCAACGACTTCAGGAACCAGATGTGGGCAACGGGTGCTGCCAGTTCGATATGGCCCATGCGCTCACGGCGCACTTTAGCGAGCGTGACTTCGACGCCGCACTTTTCGCAGATCAGGCCCTTGTACTTCATGCGCTTGTACTTGCCGCACAGGCACTCATAGTCCTTGATCGGACCAAAGATGCGCGCGCAAAACAGGCCATCCCGCTCCGGTTTGAAGGTGCGGTAGTTAATCGTCTCGGGCTTCTTGATCTCACCGAACGACCAAGAGTTAATGTCATCGGGGCTGGCGATCGTGATCTTGATACGATCGAATGTCGGTGCAGCGACCGTCTGTTGCTTGAACAGATTGCTGATCTCGTTCATCGGGTCTCTCCTGTTGGCGCGTTACTGTGAGGCAGACAGTGAGCGCCGGGATACGTGTTCGGTTGTCAGCCCGGTTTCTCGGGCGAAGTTGGCGGGTCGGTTATTCGGCAGCTTGAGGCGTGGTCATTGGCGTGGCTGTGTCCGGTACCCGGACCAAGATAACTTCTGCAGCATCGGCGAAATCATCCTGGCAATGCGGATCTCCACGGAGAGCCGCTTCGGAGCGAAACGGAGGCAGCCGCTCGCCCGTGTCCGCCATACCCCACAAATGCAGTGCAAGTGCTTCCTGCGCATTTGCGAGCAACTCGTCCCTCGAGTCGGCCGCCGAGACACAGCCAGGCAGGTCGGGAAAGGAAATGCCCCAGGCGCCGTTCTCTCGATGAATGACAGCAACGATTTGCATAGGTCGCTCTCCTTTAGGGCTTAGGTCGTCCCAAACCGGCTTGCTTAAAGATACTTCGTACTCCGCAGCGTGCCGGCGGGAATGTCCTGTTTTGGATGCGGGACCGTGACCGTACCGGGTTTTGTCGGATGACGAAAATGATGGTGACTGCCTTTCACCCTTACTTCTCGCCATCCGTCCAGCTCCAAGCGTCTGATCACGTCCTGACTTCGCATCGAAGTCGCCCCCAGTCAGGATCGTTTTGGCGGCATCACTCAGCAGCTTCGGCCGGCGGCAGGGCCGGCAGATCGCGCAGCGGCGGGGCCGGCGGTTCGGCTGGCGGGGCCTCGGTGTTGACGAGATCGACGTTGAGGCCGAGCGCGCGCATTTCCTTGACCAACACGTTGAAGCTTTCCGGGATGCCGGCTTCGAACGCGTCGTCGCCGCGCACGATCGACTCGTAGACCTTCGTGCGGCCTGCGACGTCGTCCGATTTCACCGTCAGCATCTCCTGCAGGGTGTAGGCGGCGCCATATCTTCCAGAGCCCAGACCTCCATTTCCCCGAAGCGCTGGCCACCGAACTGCGCCTTGCCACCCAGCGGTTGCTGCGTGACGAGCGAGTAGGGACCAATCGAGCGGGCGTGGATCTTGTCGTCCACGAGGTGGTGGAGCTTGAGGATGTACTTGTAGCCAACCGTGACCTTGCGGTCGAAGGGCTCACCCGTACGTCCATCGAACAGCACGACCTGACCGGAGCCGTCGAAGCCTGCGAGTTTCAGCATGTCAACGATGTCGCTTTCACGCGCACCATCGAACACGGGTGTTGCGATCGGCACGCCGCGCTTCACCTTCTCGCCGAGATTGACCAGGTCCGCGTCCTTGAGCTTGTAGACATGGTTGTCGGTGCCATAGATGCGGCCCATGGCCTCGCGCAGCGCCTTGGCGTCGTTGGTGGCGTGCCACTTCTCGAGCGCTTCATCGATGATGCGGCCAAGGCCACGGCAGGCCCAACCCAAGTGGGTTTCCAGGATCTGGCCGACGTTCATGCGGCTTGGCACGCCCAACGGATTGAGCACCACGTCGACATGCGTGCCGTCTTCCAGAAACGGCATGTCCTCGCGCGGCACGATCTTCGAGACGACGCCCTTGTTGCCGTGACGGCCGGCCATCTTGTCGCCCGGCTGGATCTTGCGCTTCACAGCGACGAAGACCTTGACCATCTTCATGACGCCCGGCAGCAGTTCGTCGCCGCGCTGCAGCTTGTCGACCTTGTCGCCGAAGCGGCGTTCGAGCGCCTTCTTGCTGTCTTCGAACTGCTTCTGGATGGCCTCGACGCCGCCCATCGCGCCTTCGTCCTGCAGGCCGATTTCCCACCACTGGCTGCGCGGGATTTCGCCGAGGATTTCGTCGTTGATCTCGGTGCCTTTGCGGGCGCCCTTCGGGCCCTTCGAGACGACCTTGCCCATCAACGCGTCTTTCAGACGCGCGTAAACGTTGCGCTCCAGGATCTGGAGTTCGTCGTCACGGTCCTTGGCGAGGCGTTCGATTTCCTCGCGTTCGATTGCCGTCGCGCGCTCGTCCTTGTCGACGCCGTGTCGGTTGAAGACGCGCACTTCGACGATGGTGCCCGACACGCCCGGCGGCAGGCGCAGCGACGTGTCACGGACGTCTGAGGCCTTTTCGCCGAAGATGGCGCGCAGCAGCTTTTCTTCCGGCGTCATTGGGCTTTCGCCCTTTGGCGTGATCTTGCCAACGAGGATGTCGCCCGGGTTCACTTCGGCGCCGATGTAGACGATGCCGGCTTCGTCGAGGTTCTTCAGCGCTTCTTCCGACACGTTCGGAATATCGCGTGTGATTTCCTCAGGGCCAAGCTTGGTGTCGCGGGCCATGACTTCGAATTCCTCGATGTGGATCGAGGTGAACACGTCTTCCGAGACGACGCGCTCGGACATGAGGATCGAGTCCTCGAAATTGTAGCCCATCCAGGGCATGAACGCGACGAGCACGTTCTTGCCGAGCGCGAGATCGCCGAGGTCTGTCGAGGGGCCGTCAGCCAGGATATCGCCAACCTTGACGTGGTCGCCCACATCGACCAGCGGACGCTGGTTGATGCACGTGTTCTGGTTCGAGCGCTGGAACTTGCGCAGGCGATAGATGTCGACGCCTGGTTTCGAGGGATCATCCTCTTCCGTCGCGCGGATAACGATACGCGTCGCGTCCACCTGGTCGACGACGCCCGTGCGGCGGGCGGCGATCGCGGCGCCTGAGTCACGCGCCACGACTTCTTCCATGCCGGTGCCGACCAGCGGCGCTTCGGCGCGCACCAGCGGCACGGCCTGACGCTGCATGTTCGAGCCCATCAGCGCGCGGTTCGCGTCGTCGTTCTCGAGGAACGGGATCAACGCGGCGGCAACGGATACGAGCTGCTTTGGCGACACTTCAGCGTAATCGACGCGCTCGGTCTGGATCGGACCAACATCGCCCTGATAGCGCACGACGACTGTCTCGCCAGCAATGCGGCCCTTGTCATCGAGAGCGACGTCAGCCTGCGCCACTGGATGGCGCATTTCTTCCGTGGCCGAGAGATACACGACCTCGTTGGTCAGCTTACCGTTGGTCACCTTGCGGTAGGGGCTTTCGATGAAGCCATACTTGTTCACACGCGCGAAGGTCGCGAGCGAGTTGATGAGGCCGATGTTAGGGCCTTCCGGTGTCTCAATCGGGCAGATGCGGCCGTAGTGTGTTGGGTGAACGTCGCGGACTTCGAAGCCGGCGCGCTCACGCGTGAGACCACCCGGGCCAAGGGCCGACAGGCGACGCTTGTGGGTGATTTCAGACAGCGGGTTGGTCTGATCCATGAACTGCGAGAGCTGCGACGAGCCGAAGAACTCGCGCACGGCTGCGGCCGCCGGCTTCGCGTTGATCAACTCCTGCGGCATGATGTTCTCGATATCGACCGAGCTCATGCGTTCCTTGATGGCGCGCTCCATGCGCAGCAAGCCAACGCGATACTGGTTCTCCATCAACTCGCCGACCGAGCGGACGCGGCGGTTGCCGAGATGGTCGATGTCGTCGATGTCGCCCTTGCCGTCGCGCAGATTCACAAGCGTGCGCACGACTGCGAGCACGTCGTCGCGGCGCAGCACGCGCACTGTATCTTCGGCGGCGGGGAAGTCCTTCAAGTCGCCGAGGCGCATGTTCATCTTCACGCGGCCGACGGCCGAGAGATCATAGCGCTCGCTGTCGAAGAACAGCGAGTGGAACATCGCGGTCGCGACCTCGACGGTCGGCGGCTCACCCGGGCGCATGACCCGGTAGATGTCCATCAGCGCTTCTTGCGTGTTTGCGTTCTTGTCGATGTTGAGCGTGTTGCGGATGAAGGCACCAACCTGGACGTGGTCGATGTCCAGAACAGGTATATCCTTGATGCCGGCCTCGTGCAGGACCGCGAGCACCTTGGCATCGATCTCGTCGCCGGCTTCGGCAAAGATTTGCCCATTCTCCATGTTGACGAGGTCTTCGGCGAGGTAGCGACCAAACAGTTCCTCAGACGAGACGAGGATTTCCTTGACGCCCTTCTCGGCCAGCTCGCGCGCACGCCGCGCGTTGATCTTTTCACCAGCCTTGGCGATCACCTCGCCCGACTTGGCATCAATCAGATCGGTCGACGGCGTGGTGCCGCGCACCTTCTCGGCGACGTACGGAATGCGCCAGCCCTTCTTCGATTCCTTGACATGGATCTTGCCATAGAATGTGTCGAGGATCTGCTCGTCATCGAGGCCGAGCGCGTACAGCATCGTCGTGACCGGCAGCTTGCGGCGACGGTCGATACGCACATAGACGACGTCCTTGGCGTCGAACTCGAAGTCGAGCCAGGAGCCGCGGTAGGGGATGATGCGGGCCGCAAACAGCAGCTTGCCCGAGGCGTGGGTCTTACCCTTGTCGTGATCGAAGAACACGCCCGGCGAGCGGTGCATCTGCGAGACGATGACGCGTTCCGTGCCGTTGATGACGAACGTGCCGTTCAGCGTCATGAGCGGCATGTCGCCCATGTACACGTCCTGCTCCTTGACATCCTTGATCGAGCGCGAGCCGGTTTCTTCGTTCACGTCAAACACGATCAGGCGCAGCTTGACCTTGAGCGGCGCCGCGTAGGTCATGTCGCGCTGCATGCACTCGTCGACGTCGTACTTTGGCGGGTCGAAGTCGTAGCGCACGAACTCGAGCGTCGCGCGACCCTGGAAATCGGAAATCGGGAACACCGATTTGAACACGGACTGCAGGCCTGTGTCGCCACGGCCACCGGCCGGTTCGCGCACCATCAGGAAGTCGTCGTACGACGACTTCTGCACTTCGATCAGGTTCGGCATCTCGGCGACTTCGGTGTTGCCACCGAACTTCTTGCGGATGCGATTGCGGCCGTTGAACACTTGCGCTTTGGAAGCTGCCATGTCGGGTCCCTTTGCTCATTGGGGCTCGTGAGCCGGAATTCTCGACAGCCGGGGCAATTGCGCCGCTCACAGCCGTCTTGAATTTCGTCCCGTCACCCACTCCAGAAACGGTTTACCGGAGGCCCCGGAACGGCATGCGTGCCGCTCGGAGCCTCCGGAAAACCGTCGTCTAGCGAGTTGTAAGTTGCGAATTGCGAGTTGGGACACGCCCTATTCGCAACTCGCAACTCGCTATTCGCACGTCTTACTTCAGCTCGACCTTGGCGCCCTGGTCTTCAAGCTGCTTCTTCATCTTGGCGGCGTCTTCCTTGGACACGCCTTCCTTGACGGTCTTGTTGCCGGCTTCGACGAGGTCCTTGGCTTCCTTCAGCCCGAGACCCGTGATCGTGCGGATTTCCTTGATCACGTTGATCTTCTTTTCGCCGCCCGAGACGAGCACGACGGTGAATTCGGTCTGAGCTTCAGCAGCCGGAGCTGCGGCCGCGGCGGCCGGAGCGGCAACAGCAGCAGCAGCCGAGACGCCCCACTTCTCTTCCAGCATCTTGGCAAGTTCAGAGGCCTGCAGGACGGTCAGCTTCGACAGGTCGTCGACGATTTTTGCGAGATCGGACATTGTGGTTCTCTTTCAGTCAGGTTGGTTCGAACGTTCTGTTCGGGATGATATGGATGCGCATCAAGCTGCAGGAGGAGTTCCTGCGGCTTCGCCCTTGGCACCTTGCGCGTGAACGACACGAGCGAGCTGGGCTCCCGGTTCTGCAATCGTGCGGACGATCTTGGTCGCCGGCGCGTTGAGAAGACCGATCAGCTTGGCACGCAGCTCGTCGAGCGACGGCAGGCTTGCAAGCGCTTTGACGCCGTTGGCATCGAGGACCGTCGAGTCCATAACGCCGCCGAGGATTGCGAGCTTGTCGTTCCCCTTGGCATAGTCATTGACGGCTTTGGCCGCGGCCACCGGATCCTTCGAAAAGGCCAGGATAACCGGACCTTTCAGTAGGGGGATGATGCCCTCTGCCTTCGTGCCTTTCAGCGCGAGCGCTGTGAGCTTGTTTTTGGCGACCTTCACGGTTCCGCCGGCGGCTTTCACCTTCCGACGGAGATCCGCGGCCTGCGCCGCTACAAGCCCCTTATTGTGGGCCACGACGACTGTACCCGTGTTTTTCAACTGGGTGTTCAGCGACGTGATGAGCGCGGCTTTCGCGGCTCTATCCACTTGGCTTACTCCGAATTGCATCGGGCAGATGCCCGACGCGGGTTGCACCTTGTCAGGACGCGGCACTTGCGTGTCGCAGCCCAACGCTCAGGAACCTGTCCCGACCGCGCTGGCCTCTTGCGAGGCCGACACGATGCAGTCCCAGAAGTTCGAACCGACCGACTGGAATTTCTTCCCGCGCGCTGGCTCGGCTTTTGTCTATGCAGGCCCGCACGATCTTTCGCGGTTTGTGGCTCACGCCACCTGCAATCTCGGACAGGTCTAACGTTGGTGTCTGACCTCGGTCAGACACCACGTTCACAGATCTCACCACTTGCCCCTGTTGCCAGGAAACAGGCGGTTAGACCTGTATTCCTGGTGTCTGACCGAGGTCAGACACCAAACTCACATCACCGGGCCGCTCGTCACGGTGCCCATTTCGAGCTTGACGCCCGGGCCCATGGTCGAGGAGACGGCGATTTTCTTCAGGTAAACGCCCTTCGCGCCGGCGGGTTTCGCCTTCACGACGGCATCCACGAACGCGCGAATGTTGGCGACGAGGGCGGCTTCCGTGAAACTCGCCTTGCCAACGCCGGCGTGCACGACTCCAGCCTTTTCGACGCGGTATTCGACAGCGCCGCCTTTGGCACCAGCGACGGCGGTCTTGACGTCCATGGTCACAGTGCCAACGCGCGGGTTTGGCATCAAGTTGCGCGGACCAAGCACCTTACCGAGGCGGCCAACGAGGCCCATCATATCAGGCGTCGCGATGCAGCGATCGAAGTTGATCTCGCCCTTTTGGACGATCTCGACCAGATCTTCAGCGCCGACGATATCGGCACCGGCTGCCTTGGCTTCTTCAGCCTTGGCACCGCGGGCAAACACAGCGACGCGCAGTGCGCGACCTGTGCCATGCGGCAGGTTGCACACGCCGCGCACCATCTGGTCGGCATGCTTTGGATCGACGCCGAGGTTCATGGCGATTTCGATGGTCTCGTCGAACTTCGCTTTCGCGCGATCCTTGATCATCTTGACCGCGTCTTCGACCTTGTAAGCCTTGGTCGGATCGACGCCGTCATAAACGGGGACGCGCTTCTTGCCACCGGCAATACGGGCGGCCTTGATCTGCTCTGGGGTTGCTTTAGCCATGGTTCATATCACTCCGTCACCTGGAGGCCCATGGAACGGGCGGTACCTGCGAGCGTCTTCACGGCCTGGTCCATATTGTCCGTGTTCATGTCCTTCATTTTGATCTTGGCGATGTCTTTCAACTGCGCCATCGTCACCTTGCCAGCCACAGTACGGCCAGGCTCCTTGGAGCCTGAACCCGGCTTACCTGTTGCCTTCATGCCGGCGGCCTTCTTAATCAAGAAGGTGGCGGGCGGCATGCGCATTTCGTAGGTGAACGAGCGATCCGAATAGGCGGTGATTTTCACGGGGATCGGCGCGCCCTGCTCCATGTCCTTGGTCTTGGCATTGAAGGACTTACAGAATTCCATGATGTTCAGACCGCGCTGACCGAGCGCGGGTCCGATGGGCGGAGCAGGGTTTGCCTGCCCTGCCGGTACTTGAAGGTTGATGTAACCTTCGATCTTCTTCGCCATGCTTGTCCCCTGGCTTTGGAGGAGAGACCAACCTTTCGGGTCAGTGTCTCCGGGTTAGCGGTCAACGGGCGGCGAGCCCTCCCGCACACTGGTGGCCGAGATCCCAGCCTTTCGGCTCGGGTCACGGCCACCGCTCACACACGCCTTACGGCGCGAGTTTCTGTACCTCGGTGAAGCCAAGCTCGACCGGGGTTTCGCGGCCGAAGATGGACACTGCCACCTTCAAGCGCGCACGTTCTTCGTCGACCTCTTCGACTTTGCCGTTCAAGCTCTCGAACGGACCCGCCGACACACGGACCAACTCGCCGATCTCGAACGTAACGGTCGGACGCGGCGCGTCCTTGACGATGTCCTGCACGCGATTGAGCATGGTGGCCGCTTCGCTATCGGAGATCGGCCGAGGCTTGTTGTCGTTGCCGAGAAAACCCGTTACCTTCGGGGTGTTCTTGATCATCAGGATGGCGGCGTCGGTCATGTCCATCTTGACGAACACGTAGCCTGGAAACAGCTTGCGGTCGGTCTCGAACTTGCGGCCACGGCGCACCTCGACGACGCGCTCCGTCGGCACCACAACCTCCTCGAACAGGGCTTCGATACCCTGCCGCTTGGCGGTGTCCTTGATGGCCTCTGCCACCTTGCCCTCGAAGTTCGAGTAGGCGTGGACGATGTACCAACGTTTCGACATCAGTGTCTCTGAACGATCATGTCTCGGAACCGGTCCGCCGGGACAGATCTGCCTCGGGAACCGTTTGCGACATCAGGTCGTCGCCAATCAAACCTGAAATAGCAGCCTTATCGCACCAGCCTTACGGCCTCAGCCTTATTGCCCCAGACTGAGCACATATTTCACCAGCGTACCAATCGCTGTATCCGCGGCCATGAAAAAGATCGATGCCAGCGTGACCATGATCAGAACCATGATCGTCGTCATCCAGACCTCCCGGAAGCTCGGCCATGTGACTTTCGCAACTTCTTGGCGAACTTCGTCGACAAACTTCAATGGATTCATCGTCGTAGACCCCGCTCAGGCTGCCCAAACATGTCACTTACGCGGTACTTTGGCTGGGCTGCCAATGCACCACGGCGGATCAAGTCACTCTCATCGCAGTCACTCGAACGCGCAAAAGCCGCCGATAGCGCGCCTCTCCCCGCTGCACCGACTTTGCCAATCCATGGCATCGCCGATCTACGGTTCGAGCGCTGCTCCTCAGCAGCCCCCATGTGTCCGCCACCCTTGGCACCAAACCGTTCGCACAGCCAGCAGCAAAAGTGGCACGGGAGGAGGGGCTTGAACCCCCAGCCTTCGGTTTTGGAGACCGACGCTCTACCAATTGAGCTACACCCGTTCGCCAAGTGCCATCACGGCAATAAACCGCGCTGACCCTTATCCGGAGGACGCTGTCTAGAGCATTTTTCCCGCCTTGTATACTTTTTTGTTGACTGGTTTTGGCGGCTTGTCTGTGGCGCCCGTCGATGCGGTGGAAGTGGTACTTTTTGGAGGTGCTGCCCACCGATATTGTTGTTTTTATGCAATTGGTTGCGAGAAGTTTGGCTGGGATTTTGCGTGACTTCCTGCCGGCATCTTTGAGACCTGTTGTGTTCACGTCCGATATGTTTGTCAGATACATGCGAAAACGCGTAGATGGGGCGCATGCTTTGATGGGCTCATCCTCTTAGGTGCTGCGGCTATGGACATTCTCGTTGATCTCGATGGCACCCTGGTAGACCCGGCGGCGGGTATCATCCGCTCGTTCCAGCAGGGGTTGCGTGCGGTTGGCGCGCCGCATATCGATGCGGCGAACCTCGGCTGGATCATTGGCCCGCCGTTGCGCATGTCGTACCCGCAGGCGGGTGTCGCGGCGGGCGATGTCGAGGCAGCTTTGGCCGCGTATCGCGTCACCTACCGGGCCGGCGCGATGTTCGATGTCACGCCCTATGCTGGCATCGGGGATGCGCTCGATGCCCTGCGCGCGGCGGGCCATCGCTTGATTGTGGCGACGTCGAAGCCGCACGTGTTCGCCCGGCCCATTCTCGAACGCTACGAGCTCGCGCCGCATTTTTCAGCCATCCATGGCTCTGAACTCGATGGCCGCAACGACGATAAGAGCGAGCTGATCGCCCACATCATGGCGACCGAGGCCGTTGATCGCAAGCGCGCCCTGATGATCGGCGATAGGAAGTTCGATTGCGTCGGCGCAGCCAAGCACGCCATTCCCACCATCGGCGTGCTGTGGGGCTATGGCACGGCGGACGAGTTGCGCGCGGCGGGCGCGACAGCGCTGGCTGAGAGCCCGCACGATCTGGCAGCTCTCGTTGCGCGCATGGTGTGACTTTTATTCCGGCCGCTCCAAGCGCGCCAGTGTTGGAAACAGGCGCATCCAGGCGAGCGTGACTACAATGGCCGTCACGCCGCCGATGATGATCGCGGGCGCGGTGCCGAGCAGCGCTGCCGCCGTGCCCGCGCGAAAATCGCCGAGCTGGTTCGACGCGGAGACGAACATCGAATTCACCGCGCCGACGCGCCCGCGCATGTCGTCGGGCGTGCGCATCTGCAACAGGGACTGGCGGATCACCACGCTCACCGCGTCGACAGCGCCAAAAGTTGCCAGCGCCAGGAACGATAGGATCAGGCTTTCCGAGAGACCAAAGGCGATGGTCGTCAGGCCAAATCCGGCGACACTGCCGAACATCTTCAAGCCGGCCTTGTCGCGCACTGGGAAGCGGGCGAGCCACATCGCCATGCCGAGTGCACCGATCGCGGGGGCCGCGCGCAGGACGCCGAGGCCGAAGGGGCCGACATGCAAAATGTCCTTTGCGACCACCGGCAGCAGGGCGATGGCGCTGCCGAGCCCGAAAGCCACCAGATCAAGCGACATGGTGCCGAGCAGGTCTGGTGTGCGCCAGATGAAACGCAAGCCCGCCGACAGCGTCTCCAGCGTGACTTTCTCGGCGCGGCGGATCTGCTCCGTCAGCGTCACCAATTGTGAGACGGCGAGGCAGCTCGTCGCGAAGAACAGCGCGGAGATGGCGTAGGGAAGCCAGGGCCCAAGCCAATACAGCAGTCCGCCGAGCGCCGGCCCGATGATCGTCGCGGACTGATTGGCCGATGAATAAACGGCCGTTGCACGCGGTAGCATGTCGCGCGGTACGGTGAGAGCGACCAGCGCGCCCATGGTCGTGAACTCGAACGCGCGCACCATGGCCAGCACGCCGACGCTTGTCAGGATGTGGCCGCGGCCGGTCCAGTGGGTGGCAGTGCCGATGGCGAGACCAATCACGATCAGGGCTGACAAGGCTGTGGTCGTTGCAGCGATGCGGCGGCGATCGACGGTGTCGACGACGAAGCCTGCAGCGGGGGTCACGCACATCATCGGCACGAACGACACCAGGCCGATGAGACCGAGGTCGAAGGCCGAGTTGGTCAGTGTGTAGAGCTGCCAACCGAGCGCCACTACGAGCATCTGGTAGGCCGCGCCCGAGAGAAAGCGCGCGAAGGCGAGGCGAAAGAACCCGGGCGCCGAGGCATAGGACAGCATGTGCGGCGCTCGGACGGGTGGGTGATGTCGGGAGAGGCCGGTGCATGCCGCACACCTGGGGCTGACGCAAGGGCGCGGTCAGGCATTGTAGAATGCGACCACGGTAAGCGCGGCGTTCACCGATTTGCCTTTGTCCCACCAGATCCCGCGTGCAACCCGCGCCGTGGCCCGGTAGTCTTGGTCGACGCCGTTGTTGCTGGATAAATCGATGATCAAGACCGAGCGTGTGGCTGGTGCCGCCGAGACTGTGCTGCTGGCGCCCTGGCTCGCCTTCAAGCGCGAGCATCTGCCACCGATGATGGTCTATTTTGCTGCCGGCGCTGCGGGCCTCACCGGCGTGGCGAGCCAGTTCTGGATCAAGGAGACGCTGACGCTGACGCCAGCTGAACTCGCCGGTCTCGGCGTGTGGCTCGGCCTGCCCGCGGTCATGAAGATGGTGATCGGCGAGTTGGTCGACACGCGGCCGATCTATGGCTCGCAGCGGCGCGCGTACATCTTCATCGGGGCGAGCCTGGCTGCACTGGCGTTGCTGATCCTGGCAGGCGCGGCGAGCGGTCGCTTGACGTTCGCCTCACCGGACAAGCTGTTTTACATCGCCAGCATTCTCTCGGCCATCGGCTTTGTCGTGCAAGACGTGGCGGCTGACGCCATGACCACGGAAGTGGTCAAGCGCCACGCGGACGATGGCACGCCGAGGCCCGAGAGCGAGGTCAATGCTGAACTTGCCATGGTGCAGGTGCTGGGTCGATTGTTCCTGGCGGCTGGCGCCATCTCGGTGTCATTGCTGGGCGGCTATCTCGCCAGCATCTGGTCGCGGTCAGGCGTGTTCATGGCGGGGCTCGTGGTGCCGCTGATTTCGGTCACTGGAGCGTTGCTGGTTGCCGTCGACAGCACCGAGCGCCGCCCAACGGATTGGACGATCCTCGGCGGTGGCATCGCTTTTGGTCTGGGCGTGCTGACGCTCGGATTGTTGGAGGTGCCGCTGGCTCAGGAAATCACATTCGTTGCCTCGCTCGTTATCATCGGCGCCATGCTCGTGCGTGTCACGGGCGGCATCGATCCGGCGCTGCGATCGCGCATTTTCTATGCTTCGCTGATCATCTTCTGGTTCCGAGCGTTTCCAACAGTCGGCGAAGGCTATCGCTGGTTCCAGATGGATCGGTACGGGTTCGATGAGCGCTTCTTCGGCACGCTCGATTTCATCGGTAACATCTGCATGTTCGTGACCGCCTGGGCCTTGGCCGGCGCCATATCGCGCATGCGCGTGACGAGTGTGCTGGTCTGGTTGACGGTGGTGTCGACAGTGCTGGCGCTGCCCGCGCTCGTCCTTGTTTTCGAGGGCACCATGCGCGCCCTTGAAGCCGCAACGGGGATCGGGCCGCGCAGTATCGCGCTGGTCGATTCAGCGGTGCAGTCGCCGATCTCGAACCTCGCGATGATTCCGATGCTGACATTGATCGCCATCCACGCGCCGGCACAATCACGCGCGGTCTGGTTTTCGCTCATGGCCTCGTTCATGAACACGGCGCTGACGGCGGGCGATCTCATGACCAAGTACATGAACATGATTTTCGTCGTCGATCGCGGGCAGTATGGGCAACTGCCGGCCCTCACAGTGTGGGTGACGGTCATCGCCTTCGTCTTGCCCATGGGCGCCGTGTGGCTCTGGCGGCGGCGCGTGGATTAGGCGCGAGGCCGCCGGACGGTCCTATCAATTGTCCATCTTGTAGCCGCTCTCGTCAATGATCGGTTTCCAGCGCGTGACGTTGGCGCGCATGATGTTGGTGAGATCAGCAGCGCTGGTGCCGGTTGCGACCAGCCCGATGCTGTCGAGGCGGGCGATGACATCGGGCTTGGCGAGTGCGGCAACGACGGCTTTGTTCAGCTCCGACGTGATGCCTGCCGCCGTGCCCTTTGGCGCCCAAAGGCCGTACCAGGAATCGGCCACGATATCGAACCCGCTCTCCTTCAATGTCGGCACATCCGGCGTGAATTTCGAACGCGTACCGCCGCTCGATGCGATCATGCGGATGGTGCCCGCGTTGTGTTGCTGCAAAGCATCCGCGAGCGTGCCGACCGACAGGGGAATGTGCCCGCCGATGAGCTCGTTGATCGCCGGCGCGCCGCCGCGATAGGGCAGCCGCTTCATGTCGACGCCGACCGCTTTCGACAGGCTGTTGCCGATGAAATGTGGGATCGTCCCGGCGCCTGGGATGGCATAGGTCGCCTTGTCCGGATTGGCCTTTACCCACGCCGCCATGTCGGCGACAGACTTGATGCCGCAGGCGTTCGACACTGACAGGCAGAACTCGAACAGGGCCACCTGCGACACCGGTTCGAAATCCGCGAACGGGTCATAGCCCGGCGCTTTGTGCACAAGGGGCATGAGCCACATGGTCGGGCCGGTGGTGATGAGAAACGTGCTGCCATCCGGCGGCGATGTGCGGACGGAATTGATGCCTGTGCGGCCATCCGCGCCGATGCGATTCTCGACAATGACAGTCTTGCCGAGGGCCGGGCCGATCTGTTCGCCGAGCAACCGGCCGAGCGTGTCGCCCCCGCCGCCCGCGCCAAACGGGAAGATCAATTTCAGCACGGAGGCCTGAGCGGACGCGGCCCGTGGCCAGCCGGCTGTGACGGCGGCCGTGCCGGCCAGGAAGTGACGTCGTTTCACGCGCGCCCCCGTTTGTGGTTCAGGCGGGCAGCTTCTACGGCATCAGCGCTGCGCGCAAGGGTGGTGGGGGGGGAATTGCGGTTGCTGGGGGCGGTCGACCTCCGACAGCGGACACTTTGCCGTTTGTGCTCTGGACAGGCGGGCGCGGGCGTGATCCTTTTAACTGACACTATGGTCAGGTACAGACCGTCTGTGCCTCGACCTCATGGGCCACATCCGGACGCCAGTTGCTGCGGCCGCCACTCCCCCATCTGTCATGGCCGGGCTTGTCCCGGCTTGTCCCGGCCACCCATCGTGCAACAATTTCATGAGGTGCTGTAGCCGGTGCGTGAAACGACAACGGGGATGCCCGTGTAGCCGCCAATGCGGCCGACCAGAAAGCGAAAGTACTTGAGTTCGCCGAGCCTTGGCTGATCGTCCGGGGTCCAGATGATGTCAGTCAGAATGTCACGTGACTGCGGACCTTGATCGGCGTCGGAATGTCTTCTCGCGCTGCCTGGTTGATGATGTGCAACAGCCAATCAGGGTAGGATCGATTTGTGGTCATAGAAGTCGTGCGCACACGGAGATCGCATCGAGAAAGCAATTAAGTGTGCGACCTACTGTCCACAGATAACTCCGCCAGACTTTTTTCTAAGCTCGGGATGCAGCTAGGGAAAAGCACTAAAATCGTCAAAATAGTCTGTAAATTCAATGTGACTTGGTGGACCCGCCCGGATTTGAACCGGGAACTTAGCGGTTATGAGATATATGATTGCGGTTCCGCGTGTGCATGATGCAACACCTAACCCATGTCAACAGATTGACATGACCAGACCGACCCTAAGACAGTTGCAAACAAGACACGGCAGGGTGTTGCAGGATAGCGCGCAATTCGGGTAGTAAAAAGGGCGTAAAAAGTTTTAACGCCGCAAAATGCCAAAGCGTTGAAACTTGTAGAAGCCGCTTGTTTTGAACAATGGAACAAACCGATGCTGACGGACAGTGCGCTTCGCGCTTTTGTCGCAAGGTGCTGGCATCTAACGTGACCCGCTCGATGGTCCAGCAGATAGTCGATAGGGTTGTCGCGCGCGGCGCCAACGTCCAGGCCCGGCGCACGTACGAAATCACACGGGCGATGCTGCGCTGGGGCGTAGGGCGCGACTACATCACGGGGGAGCCATGGCGGGGGGTTGAGTTACCCGAACGCGGCGAAGCCCGCGAGCGCGTGTTGACCGCGGCGGAACTGCGGTGGCTATGGAACCATGGTGCCAAGACATGGGCGGACGCGCCGAACATGCTGCGCATCGTCCGCCTGCAAGTCCTGCTCGGACAGCGCTCGGGCGAAGTCTGCGGCATGTGCCCGGCTGAGCTTGCCGACAATCTCTTGACCTGGACGATACCGGGCGAGCGGACGAAGAACGGGCAAACGCACGTTCTCCCGTTGCCGCCTCTGGCGCGCGAAATCATCCGCGAAACTTTGGCCGTCATCCCGAAGGATCAAGAGCCGCTGTTCGCCGGGGCGCGGGGCAAGGTCGAGCGCGCCGACCGCATGTCGCACGTCGTCGCCGATCTGATCATCGACTACAACGCCGAGACCAAGCCCGAAGATCGCGTGGAAGCGTTCACGCCCCATGATCTGCGCCGCACGATGGCGACCGGGCTTGAAGCCATGGGCATTTCGACGAATGTAACATCGGCAACGCTGAACCACATCAGCGCCAAGGGCGGGAGCGTGACAACGAAACACTACACGCACGCAGACCTGACGATGGAGATGCGCGGCGCGCTCACGCGGTGGCAGGCGACCGTCGAGGCGATCATGGCCGGTGCCAATCCGTTCGAGCAGCGCGAAGAGGATATCGAGGAACTGGAACGCCGGATGCTCGCCAAGGGCTACGGTGGGCCGGCGCGGCTGCGCGTTGTGTCGTGAGTGATTTGCGCGTGGCGCAACTACTGCCTATCTTTGGAACATGCCGACCATGAACCACATCGCAGAAACCGGAACACGGATCACGTCAAACCCGAAGGTTATGATGGGCAAGCCGTGCGTCGCCGGCACACGCGTGACAGTCGAGACGATCCTGAACCGCTTTGCCGAGCGCTACACCCTGGCCGAGTTGCTTGACGATTATCCGAACTTGACGCGCGAAGATGTTGAGGCCGCGCTTGCATACGCAACGCAGAAGGATACCTACGGACGCGCTCATAGCGACTAGGGCTTTGTGCCTTTGAGGGCGTCGTCACATTCGCGCACAAGTTCGTCTGTTCCTGGGATATCCGCGTCGGCAGTTCGGCCCTTTGAGATGTCGATCATCGAATGCTTCTTGCCAAGGATGGCGAACCGGCAAGTCTCGCCTGCGTCCGAAAGCTTCGGTGCCGTGATCTTGATGTGTTTGTAGAACTGCTCTTGCGAGCCAAGTGCCGTATCAATCGCACGAGAAGACTGTGCCCGGCTCTTGCGGCCTGAGGTCCAAAGTTCTTGCCAACGTAGATATTCGCTCCTGATCGTCGCCTCGTCGTCCTGTAGAGCCTGACTGATAGCAGCCTCGATTGGGGCTGCAACGATCCAAAGGCATGCGACGACAGCGGTCATTCGGTTCATAATTGCCCCCTCACGCGGCTTCGACAATCCTCTTAACACCAGTGAGCTTCACCGTCTTGCGTGCGCCCCACAAGTCGTGCGCCTCCTGCATCCGCAGCCAGAACTCGGCTGAACTTCCGAGCGCCGCTTCTAAGCGCACAGCCATGGCGGCGGTGACACCCTGCTTCTGATCGAGAAGGTCGTAGAGCGTCTGCCGGCTGATGCCGAGCGCTGCGGCAAACGCGGTCTTGCTCAGCTTCAATTCCTCGATCGCGCCAAGGATGACCTCGGCGGGGTGAGACGGGCGGATGTCGGCGTGGCGCTTGCTCATGTTTTCCTCACTCAATGATAGTCTTCATGGTCAACGTCGATGGCGTCGGGGCCGTCGTCGGACCACGCAAACGTGACACGCCAGTTGGCGGTCACGCGGACGGAGAACCGGCCCTTGTCCTGGCCCTTGAGTTGATGGAACCGGAAGCCCGGCACGTTCATGTCTTCGGCCTTGGTGGCGGCATCGAGGGCGGATAGCAGGACGATCAATCGGGGGATCTGATCGGCCGGCAACCCCTTTGCTTTGCCTCCCCACCAGTACCGTTCAAGCGCCTTGCTGCGGAAGCTCGCGATCATCAATCCCCCGGCGGCGTGTTTGTAAGCCAACTCCTTACATCGTAAGTCTACACCTTACAAGTGACTTTCCGCCGGTCTGCTCAAGAGGTCGAGCTTGCCGGCATAGATGAGAACTTGATCCGCAACGAGTTGACGGCGGCGCAGCAAGCGCTTGCGATCAAGCGCCGGGCCGAGATTGTGGTGGCCGACAACATGAAAACGGCGGTCGAGAATTTTTGGGGCTCGTTCGCGGCGTCGGGCATCAAGGGTGACGCGGCGTTCATGTTTCGCGGCATCGGTGACACGTTCAGAGCGGCGCGGGAAATCAACCCGGAGATCTTCAAGGCCGTGGGGCAAGGCGGGCTTGCGCTTGCCGCCTACGCCACGTTGAGCGCAACGCTCGGGAATGCCCTCAAGCCGCTTGCTGCCGGTGGCGCGCTGTTTGCGGGGCTTGGCGGGATGGACACCCTGTACGGGATGGACCGTCTCGATAAGCACGATCTGCCGCAGAAGACGTTGTTCGCCAACAGCGCGCCGATGATGCAGTTCCTCGAAAAGGCGTCGGGGCTCGGATCGCAGTTGTCGATTGCGTTCCGTGACATCGGGACCGGCATCAACGACCTTGGCACGGGCATTGGACGGCTTGCCGGTATGAAGGGCGAGTTCAACGCCGTCGAAACGATCTTGAAGGCGCTCGGAACCAGCATCGATATCGTCGCCGCGTCCATGCGTTCGCTTGGGGCTGCCTCGAAGGACATTGGGACATATGCGCCGTGGCTGTTGAAGAAGATCAGCGGCGGAGACGCCGGGCCGATGCCGGACAGTGAGATGGGCAAGTTCGCCAAGACAGTGCCCGGCAAGGACGTGTTTGACGACATAATGCGCCAGCAGATGGGCGGCCACGGCTGCTGCCACCGGACTACGCACGCGAGGTGGGTATCAAGGCGGAGCGCGGCGACGGAAGCGTTCAAACGCTTGCGCAAGTGCTGGCCTCAATGGGTGACGCGGATCGGTCGAAACACGAGGCTGAACAGACGGATGCATCGCGGAAGCAGCAAGACGCCGCCGAGGCTTTGAAGGGTGCGGCCGATGCGCTTTCGCGCGCGGCAGGAGATCTATCAAAGGCGCCGATTGATGGCGGTCCACAGCTCCGCGGTGGTCGCGGCACCAACTATCAGGGGGCGATGGCGCCACCGAACACGACCACGAACGGGCAATCGTACGGCTTAGGGAGGAAGTAATGTCGCTTGAATATGTCACGGGCACTGAGCTTGCCCGGCGCCTTGGTGTGTCTGAGGGGGCCGTCCGCAAGCACGTCAAGCGCGGCCTCTATTCGGCGGAGCGGTCGGGCCTATTCGACCTCGAGAAGTGCCGCGTCGCTTGGCATTCGACGCGTGACCCTGAAGCGGTTCTGAAAGGCGCGGCCGGCGGCGCGGCGGTAGCAAAGGTTCCATCGGCACCGTTCTCCGGCGCGACAGGCGAGAGCAGTCTCTCCAAGGCGCGTACCGCTGTCACGGTCTTGAAGGCGCAGCGCGAACAGCTTGAGCTTCAACGGTCGCGCGGCGAGGTGATCGGCAAGGCTGATGCCCTGCGCGCCTGTCTCGCGGTGGCGACAATTGTGAATGAACGGATCGACGGCGCGGCGGCCCAAATTGGACCCCGTGTCGTCGGATTGGATGCGGCGGGGGCCGAGCGCGTGGCGCGCGAAATACTCGATACGATCAGACGCGAAATCTCACAAATGGGGGCGGCAGTTGAGCAACTTGGCACCACCGCCGCCGGACGCGGCTGAGCTTACGCGCGCGATAACGGCCGCTTTCGCACCACCGTCCCGGACCACGGTTGCCGAGTGGGCCGCGCGTGATCGTATTATACCTGTCGGCAACGCTGAGCCGGGCCGCTGGTCGAACGAGCGCGCGCCGTATCTCGTTGAACCGATGGAAGCCGCGACCGACCCGACTGTGCAGGTGCTTGTCGTTACGGGCTGTTCACAGAGTGGCAAAACTGCGTTGGCCGAGAACGTCGTTGGGCATGCAAATTGCTGCGATCCGTGCACGGTCGTTTGGGCCAATCCGAACGATGCAAGCGCGGAAACGGCATCGGTGCGCTTTGACGGCATGATCGCTGCGACGCCGGCAATGAAGGAGCGGTTTGGCACCCGGTCGGCGCGGTCCACGACAAACAATGTCGGTTTGAAGGAATTTCTCGGCGGCAAGCTGGCGTTCGCGTCGGCCGGCTCGCCTTCGTCGCTGGCGTCACATCCGGCGCGGCTCGTGATCGGGGATGAAATCGACCGCTGGCCGGTGTCTTTGCGCCGGGAGGGCGACCCGGTGGCGATCATCCGGGCGCGCACGACGACGTTCGCGCGCGGCATAGCGGTGTTCCTGTCGAGCCCGACGCAAGACGGCGCGAGCCGGATCGAGGGGCTGGCTGCTGAAGGCGATCTGCGGGAATGGCAATGGAAGTGCGATTGCGGAGGCGAGCATGTTCCGGAGTGGGAAAATGTCTCCTGGGCACCGGGGAAGCCCGCTGAGGCCGTTTACGTGTTCCCGTGCTGTGGCTCCTTGGCGGACGACGGCGCCCGCTGGCGCGCCATGCAGCGCGGTCGTTGGGTGCCTACGCGTGAGGGGCAGCCAGGTGTGCGGTCGTATCGGTTCCGCGGCCTGTCATCGCCATGGCTCAAGATGGCGCTGCTGGCATCGGAGGCGGAGCAGGCGCGCGGCAATCCAAGGAAGGAAATGCCGTTCTGGAACACGCGTCTCGGCCTGCCGTACGACGCCGATATTGGCGAGGCGGTCAGCGCGGAGGCGGTACGCGCCCTGGCGGAGGATTATCCGACCGACCGTTGCCCGAACGGCGCGGCGCTGATCGTTGCCGGCATCGACATTCAGGGCGGGTGGGTTGCTGTTCTGATCGCGGCCATTGGTGAGGCCGACGAGATGTGGGCGTTACAGTGGCACGAAGTTCAAGGCGACGTGAAAGACCCGGCAACGCGGGCGAAGGTCGAGGCGTTGCTGACACAACGCTTTCGGCATCCGAAGGGGGAGTTCCTCGAAGTTGAGGCGGTTGCTGTCGACAGCGGCTTTGAAACGCAGTCCATTTTGGAATGGAGCCAACATCAGCGCGCCAAGGGGCGACGCTTCTACGCCACGAAGGGTGCACCAGGATGGACGCGGGCGATATGGGAACGCGGTGGTGACATCGCGCGCTCGCTGGCGCGGTTCTTTCTCGTGGGCGTCGATCAGGGCAAGCAGCAAATAATGGCTGGGCTGGTCCAGGCCGAGGACGGACCCGCGCGGGTGCACACGACGATCGCGTTCGAGCAGCACGCGCCGCACTTTTGGCAGTGGGCGACGGCTGAGGAACTGGTGACCAAGTCGACGGCCGGCGGCGACAAGAGGGAGTGGCGAGCGCGCAAGGGGCAGCGGCGTAACGAGGTGCTCGATTGCCTCGTGCTGTGCCTCGCGGTCGCCCACAGTTCGGATTTCCAGATCAGTCAACGTCTCGGACGCTTGGCAACAACGGGCACGATCAAGGCGGCGTCGGTCGATATGGCCGACATCGCGAAACGAATGTCGGCGCTCTAGCGCCACGGGGATCACAATGAAAAACGTATTCTTGAAGGCGTTCGGCATCGAACCGCCAATGCCCGCCGCTGCGTTGACGCACGAGTTGGTTGCTGTGCCAATTGTCCGCCCACGCGTGCCCTTGATGGACACGTTCACTACCGCGCCCCAAATGGGCTACTTGGACCGGGCCAGCGACAAGCCGCGCAACGGGTTCGGCCCATCGCTCCGCACTGCCGATCTCGACGTTCGCGGTGCCTGGGGGGCCGTAACCGGCAATGTGCGATCCATCACGCAAAACTCAGGTTGGATCGCGGGGGCCGTTGATCAGTTTGTCGCCTACGCGGTCGGCAACGGGTTAACGCCGAACATCGAGCCGGCCTACGATCTCATCGGATGGGATCATGACTTCGCGAAGGATTGGGCCAAGCGTGTCGAACGCCTGTTCGCCGATTGGGCCGATGATCCGCAAGTCGCCGATGATCGCCGGGTGCACACGTTCGGCCAGTTGCAAGCCGCTGCGCTTCGCTCATGGTTCTCGACCGGCGATGTGATGGCGGCCGTCGTGTACGAGGAAAAGCGCCAAGGCTACCGCACGTCCATTCTCGGTATCGATCCTGTGCGCGTCCTGACCCCGCCACCGTACCTCTCGGGGCGGTCGAAGTCGTTCTTCGACGGCATTGAGCTCGATCCGGCCGGCCGGCCGCTGGCCTATTGGCTGGCTCCGATCGCGGGCGCGCAAGACCCGTCCGGCACGCGGATACCGGCACACGGCGCGAACGGCCGGCAGATCGTTGCGCACGCGTTCATCGGCGGGCCCGGACAGGTGCGCGGCATCTCTCCGTTCGCGAGCGTCGTGCAAGCGATGAGCCAAGCGCATGGCCTGTTTGACGCGATGACGGTCGCGGCTCATGCCGCGGCATCGGTGATCGGCACCGTCACGTCCGACCTGCCGTCCGCCGACGTGGCGCGCGGGATGGTCGCGAGTGGTGACGATCCGCTTGGCGCCATGATGGGCTCGCAAATGGCAGCGCGCGCGTCGTGGCACGAGACGTTGAATGAGAACAAAGCCAACATCACCCTCGGCGGCCAAGGCCGGGTGTTCCACCTCACGACCGGCGAGCGTTTCGAGCTTCATGCGGGCAAGGATCACTATGCGAACTTCCCCGAGCATTTGAAGGCACTGCTGCGTGAGATCAGCCGTGCCGCCGGTCTGCCTTATGAGATGTTCAGCGGGGACCGTAGCGCGGCCAACTATTCAAGCGGGCGCATGGGACTGTTGGACTTCTGGTCACTGGTTGAGCTTCGGCGGTCAACGTTGATCGAGCCTTTGTGCCGGCTCGCTTTGCAGTCCGTCGTCGAGGAATTCATCGCCCGGCGGTACATCGACTATCCCGGCGGACTGAGAGCATTCCGGGCCCAAAAGACACTGGCGCTGAAGGCGCGTTGGTTTGGCCCATCGCGTCCGAGCGTGGACGAATTGAAGTCTGTGCGTGCGTCTGTTGAACGCCTCGAAGCCGGGCTGACCAGCCTTGCGGAAGAGAGCGCGGCGCTCGGGTCTGATTGGGAAACGACGATGCAGCAGCGGTCACACGAAGCGACGACGGCCGAGCGGTTTAATGTGCCGTTGGCGAGCCACATACCAACAAAGGAAGGCGGAAGCCAATGAACCAGAACTCATGTCCACCGCCGCGCGAAGCTCCGCCCGGCTGGTTCGCAAGCCTCGACGATTGCACCAAGGTTGCAATCCTTGAGGAAGCCATTCTCGGCCTCGCAGGCGGCAAGCAGAGGATGCAGATCCGCCATGGGAATATTGGGTCACGTATCACGCGGCGAGCGTCCAGGCGCTTGAGCGCATGCTCAATCGCTACCGCGCGCTGTGCGGTCGGCGGCACGGGTTCACCGTTGGCCCGCAACCCGTCATCGGCGGCGGCTGCGATCTATTCAACAACTCACGCCGGTGGAGATAACCGATGGCAATGACGCCGCTTCTGCAAACTCTGATCGACAACCGCACCAACACATACGTGCCCCCAAACGAGAGACCCGCAATGAACAACGCAAAGCGCTCGCCCGACTACGATGCAATCATGGCGTTGCCGGCCGCGAAACATCCGAAGCTCGGGAGCGCCGTTAAGGCGCTCGCACTAAGCCCGAAGGTTGATCTCCAGTTCGCCATTCAACTGATTGCCACGACGGCTGCCGATTTGGGTGTGAGCCTGCTCGACATCGAAATGGCCGACCCACGGAACAACGTGCGCCCACCCTTTGGTGCAAACGCGTTGCCCAATGCCGCCGACGACTTCCAGGCCGGCGTTACGGCAGAACTCGTCCGCATGACCAAGCGCATCCAAGGAGGCAACTGAATGCCGGCTCTCGACATGGACGACACGCGTGCGGTCGCGATCATTGCCGCCTACGCTGAAGCGTCTCGCTGCGTTCAAATCTTCAAGCATGCGGAAGCACAGGTACGCCCCTTCGAGGCTTGGATGCTTTTACCGCTAGGCGCGACGTTCTCTGACACGATTGGCATGCTCGTGGGCACGCCAATCGAGGGTAACGCGGCGGAGGTCTATCGGGGGTTCTTTGACACGCTGCTGAACCGGAAGGCCGTGGCGCTGATGGCTTATGATCGCTACTTGGCTCGGGGCACGAGCCGCGGCACGCAGCACTGAAACGCCTGCCGGTCGTTGCGACTGAGATTGAGGTTGCGTCCGAGTGACTGCACAGGCGGGGGTTCAATTCCCTCGCCAATAGTTCACCGTTGGCGGCATTGCCGCCGCCGGGGTTGTTCCGCTACTATCGCAAGATATTCGGCGTTGCGCCACTTCCGGGCGAATATGGGCGGCAAGGATGGCTCTGGGCGGCACACCCTCAGAAGAAGCTTACGCATCCGCGCGTGGCGCGCTCAAGCAACACGACCGCGAACTGGTCGCCGTCTCAACACCCAAGGTCATTTGACCGACGCAGGCGCGGGGGTAGCCGGCCGTCTGGGCGTTAAAAAGGGCGTAAAAATATGGAGCGCAAATGGCGAGCAGTTTCGGTGTGAGCCAGAAAAATCTAATAGCGCATTGATATTGCTGCTATTTCAATGGTGGACCCGCCCGGATTTGAACCGGGAACCTAGCGGTTATGAGCCGCCAGCTCTAACCGTTGAGCTACGGGTCCCTCAGCCCTCTATAATGCGAGCTATGCCGACATGCCAGAGCGGCGATCTCTACGACCGGCGCTGAAAGCGGACCACGTTGCCACCCGATGCGGGGATAGCGTCGCCCCGAGTGGGCTCGGCACATTCGCTAGGTGCCGGCTGCAGCGCTGCCCGACGCCATAGGGCGTTGCGGATGTAGGTCTCGATGACCCGTGGGGTCAGCTCCGACGTCTCGATACAGGCGGCAACGCCAAAATCGAGCGCTTCATACTCGACCTCCGTCGCCAGCAGTGGCGACATCAGAATGACCGGTGGATCACCCGCCAGGGCCGCCAACTCACGCGCAAATGTCAGCGCCTCGTCATCGGCGGCTTCAGCCAACAGGACAACGTCGACCTCGCCCGCCCGCAGCGCAAATCGTGCAGCCTCGACCGTCCCGGCCAGCGTCACCTGAGCCTCGAACCACGGCATGCGGCGCAGCACGCGATCGAGGTGTCCGGCACTTTCCGGCGACGGCTCAACCGCCAGCACCGCGAGGCTTCTCGGCTTGTAGTGTGGCTCCTCTGCCGACGTCGCCCGCGTTGGCTTTCCACGCGGCTTGAAGGGGGTAACCGAACCCGACACAAAGGAACTGTCCACGTTTACACTCCGTCCAACGCCAGCAACAACACCAGCAGATGAGTGCATCTTGCGTGCAACAGGGATACGAAATTGTGGCCAGCTTCGACAAGGCTGTTGATAAGTCGAGCGGTGCGTGACGCGCGCCAGGCGGCGCCAGGGTGCAATTCTAGAAAGAAAGTAGCTGTAATACCGGCGAGCAAAATTTCTGACTGACGACCTCCCCTCTCACTGTCATGGCCGGGCTTGTCCCGGCCACCCATCGCGAAACGAGCGCGACGGTCACTCGGGTGCGGAGCCATTTCAACATGATGGCGACCAGCTCCGTGCGTTGCAGAATGGGTGGCCGGCACAAGGCCGGCCATGACAG
>JANMGQ010000049.1:0-2945 GCA_031374735.1 Hyphomicrobiaceae bacterium
GGCGCGGTCGGCCGAGATGATTTTGCCGGGGGCGATTGCGACCATGTCGATCATGCCGATGCTGGCCCAAGCGATGGCGAGGAGGAAGGCCGCGACAATGCTTGCGATGATGGCGCGCGGCGGAGCCGGGGCCGGGGTTTCGATGATCTCCAGTGCGGCGGGCAGGAACTGGCGCTCCAGTGGGGTGCGGGGTTTCGGGGTGAGCTGGTCGCGTTGGCCCCACGCGGCACGCAAGACGCGGGCGTAGCGGGCCAGCAGGTCGGGGAAGGTTGCAAGACGCTGGGTGAGCGTGGTCATTGGCGCGCCTGTTTGGGGAATTGCGCCGAATCCGCGCGTGGTGGCATGATTCGTATCGTGCGCGTGGTTATCGACACCAATGTTCTGGTCTCCGCTCGGCTAAGCCGTTCGGGCGCTTCGAATTTGCTTGTCAGGCTTTGGCTCCGGGGCAAGGTGGATGTAGCCGTGACCGCAGCCTTGTTTCTGGAGTATGAGGAAGTACTCAAGCGGCCGGAACTGTTTCCAGGTGATTTCGCGCGCGCCGATCGGCTACTTGATCGTCTCGCCAGGGTCTCCCGGCTTGTGACCAATCTACCGAGCGGTCGTCCGCGTTTGCGCGACCCGGACGACGAGATGGTGCTTGACGCCGCGCTCGATTCGGGCGCAAGTGCTATCGTCACGTTTAACAAGGCCGATTTCCGGCCGGCCGGGCCGATGCTGGGACTTTCCCTGCTCGCGCCAGGCGAATTCCTGAGGATATTGCGATGAGCCAGCTTGCGGTCGAATTGCCCACCACTCTTGCCAGCGCCGTCAAGCGACTGGCTGCGGAAAGCAAGGTGTCGATCAACGATTTCATCGCGCAAACCTTGGCGCAGCGCATCGAGTTGGAGGAGTTTCGCAAGCGATACATTGAACGCGCGGCGCGCGCCGACCTCGATGCCGCATTGGACGTGCTGCGGACGGCGCCCGATGTCGCTCCGATGCCGGGCGACGAGTTGCCGGAAGATCTGCGCCGGCGCTTCAAGGCGGAGTACGAAGAGCCGGCTCGCGCCGTCGCCGCCAAGCGGCCTTCCAAAGTAGCGCGTAGATAGGTGATTGCTTGTCGGCGTCATCACGCCACGCCCATCTGCAGCGCATGTAACCGCGCATAGCGCCCCTGCGGCCGCTTGACCAACTCCGCGTGAGTGCCTTCTTCGGCCACTTCACCCTGCTCCAGCACCAGGATGCGCTGCGCAACGCGCACCGCGGACAACCGGTGCGCGATGATGATCACGGTGCGGCCTTTGGCGATGAAGCGCATGTTGTCATGCACAATACGCTCGGACTCATAGTCCAGGGCGGAGGTGGCCTCATCCAGAATCAGGATGCGCGGGTTGGTCATGAGGGCGCGCGCGATGGCGATGCGCTGGCGTTGCCCGCCGGAAAGGGTGGCGCCCTGCTCGCCTACCAGGGTGTCGTAGCCTTCAGGCAACTCCAGAATGAAGTCATGCGCGCCGGCCATTTTGGCGGCGGTGACCACCGCCTCCATCGCTATGCCGGGGTCGGCCAAGGCGATGTTCTCGCGCACCGAGCGGGCGAAGAGGCGATTGTCTTGCAGCACCACGCCGATCTGGCGCCTGAGCCATGCCGGGTCGGCCAAGGCCAGATCGACGCCATCAATCAGCACCCGGCCACGCTCGGGCACGTAGAGGCGCTGGATCAGCTTGGCAAGCGTGCTTTTGCCCGAACCGGAGCGGCCCACGATGCCCAGCACTTCGCCGGGCCGCAGGGTGAAATCGATGCCGCGCAGTGCTTCGGAGCCATCCGGCCGGTAGCGAAAGCGTACCTGATCGAAGCGGATTTCACCGCGTATGGCCGGTAGCTGGGCGCGCCCGGCACCGACTGTTGCATTCTCCGGGCGGGCGTTGAGGATGTCGCCCAAGCGCGCCACCGAAATGCCGGTTTGCTGTAGTTCCTGCCATAGCTGCGCCAAGCGGATCACCGGTTGCGACACGCGGCCGGCCAGCATGTTGAAGGCGATGAGCGCGCCCACGGTCATGGCGCCATCGATCACTTCATAGGCCCCCAGCCACAGGATGCCGACGGTCACCAGTTTCTGAATCAGCTGGATGCCTTCACCGGCAAAGACCGAAAGCCTTGCTACGCGAAAGCTGGCGGCCACGTAGCCCGCCAATTGCTCATCCCAGCGGCGAATCGCCTGCGGTTCCACCGCGCCGGCTTTGAGGGTTTGCAGGTTGGTGACGGACTCGACCAAGAAGGCCTGGTTTTCCGCGCCGCGGTTGAACTTTTCATCCAGGCGGCGGCGAAACACCGGCATGGCACCCGCCATGAGAATCACGTAACAGGGGATCGAGAGCGCCACCAGCAGGGTGAGGATCGGGCTGTACCACAGCATCACCGCCAGAAACACCACGGTGAACGCCAAGTCGAGGATGGAGGTCAAGGCCGGGCCGGTCAAGAATTGGCGGATATTCTCCAGTTCGCGCACCCGCGCAACCGAGTCGCCCACGCGGCGCGCTTCGAAATAGGCCAGCGGTAACGCCAGCAGATGGCGGAACAGTTGGGCACCCAGCTCCACATCGATGCGGCTGGTGGTATGCGCCATCACATAATTGCGCAGCGCCGACAACAGCGATTCAAACAGCACCACCGCGATTAAGCCCACGCCGATCACCGTGAGGGTGGAAATGCCCTTGTGCACCAGCACCTTGTCCATCACCACCTGGAAGAACAGCGGCGTCAACAGCGCGAAGATCTGGATGAAGAGGCTGGCCACCAGCACTTCGCTCAACAGGCGGCGGTACTTGACGATCGCCGGCACAAACCACGAGAAATCGAAGCGCGCCAGTTCGGCGGCAAATTGGGCGCGTGAGGTGATGAAGATGGCCGGGCCGGCCAGGCGTGCTTGCAGCGCGGCGAGAGGCAGGATGATCGGGCGCCCTTCCACC
>JANMGQ010000097.1:0-46101 GCA_031374735.1 Hyphomicrobiaceae bacterium
CGAATGCTTTCAAACCCTCGAATTCATGGTGTTCCGCGATGCCAGGGGCCTCGACGACGGTGGCGACGCGTTTCTCGATGCGACCATGCCCGACGCTTTCGGCCGTCGACGTCGGATGTGACGCCTCGATGGCGCCGAACAGGGCGCGCGCATCGGAAAGCAGGCTCTCCTGATTGCCCTCGCTTTCCCACACGGCGGCGAGGGGATCGGGTCGTCGACGCCCGCGTGGCGTCTTCTTTTGCGATGGCAGCCGCGGATCGGCCTCGATCCGATACGCGGTCGCGCGGGCGAACCCGGACGCCGCAGCTGCGACGGTCGGGGTGCTGGTCTGACGGGACTTCATGAACAACCTCGTCTGGCAGTCGGTGACATGGCGGCCAGGCAATGAACGGTCCTCTCGGTGTGAGAAAACCGTTCGCTGCGCCCAGCCACTTCGACCGCCAAACGTCGCCCCTTCCAGCCTGTGGAAAGGCTGGGGAAAAGTGCGCCGCCGGGGAGGGCTGACGCAGGTCGGGCTACGGCCTCCCTCCGTCAGCCCTCCCCGGCGGACCGTCTCATCCTGATTGTCGCTGGAGTCTCATCGTGATTGTCGCGCGCCATCGGTTGCCTGAAGTCTTCGGCATCTGCCGCGACACGACATCGACCAAGTGCATTTACGATAATGCGACTCATGACGGACGAGACCGAACACTCTGACGCAAGACGACAACAGGCGGTATCGACCGAGCTGACGGGGGCTGGCTTCACGGCAGAGGATCGCGTCGTCGCATACTACCTTGCAGCTCGACTTCGAGAGGAAGGGGCGGCACCACTGAGCGGGT
This sequence comes from Hyphomicrobiaceae bacterium, assembly GCA_031374735.1. Lineage (GTDB taxonomy): Bacteria > Pseudomonadota > Alphaproteobacteria > Rhizobiales > Hyphomicrobiaceae > JABFRJ01. Next base: position 822 of record JANMGQ010000097.1, read on the forward strand.
ATGTCAGTAGTGTTGCGGTCCAACAGGCGGGGCACGGCCATCCGATGGATGACGCCGTGATCCAGTTTCGCAATGCAGCGGGATCAGACGTCGCACTCGGCCTTCAGCTGAAAACTCGTAGTTATCTCAGCAAGCAACACTGACTTTGTCGACATCATCGCGTAGGCAGTACGAACGCGCCAGGGCGCAGGTTTCAGACCTGGGCAGGACCGTTACGGGTATGCCGCTGAGTTCCCGGCGGTCGGTTCCTTCCGTTCGATTGAGCGTTTTGATTGGGTGGGTCAACGCAAGCCCAACCGCGGACCATTTTTCAGCGCGGTCCGCCGACGGGGGTAGTTCCGCGAGAGCACTTCAACGAAGCGGCCTCACGGCTCGGGCCGTTTAAGTGGTGTCGTCGGCAGCGGGATCGGCGTCAACGATGCGCGGTTCAGTTCGAGATGATCTTTCATCATCTTCGCGCCGTTGAGCGGCTTGTTCCAACCCTGGTGGCACGTTGTGCAGAAGGTCTTCGGCGCATCGCCCTGGGGCCCGAGGCGCTCCTCCGGATAGACCGGTCTCAGCGGATCGAGGTAGCTGCTGTTCAGTGCCCGCACCATCTGGATACCGTGCCACGACGTCACGCGCTGTGGCGTGCTTGAGGACCAGGACCCGAACGAACGCGAGTTGTGGCAGAAGGTGCAGTTCACGCCGAGACCCTCGGACATATGCATCATCAGAGCGTAGGTTTTCTCGGTCGATTCGATCGACGCCACGTGCCCGGTCGTTAGGGCTGTGGTTCCCTGAACGCGGATCGCCTCTTTGCTGTTGAGCAGCGCGGAAAACGGATCGGCGATCATGGACGTCATGCCGACGGACTTGTTGGCTTTGTTCTGGCCGCCCGCCGTGTAGCCCGCCATCTTGTTCGGATTCACCTCGGCAACGCCATTGAACCAGATGTTCTTTGGCACCGGGTTACCCGCATGACAGGTGTAGCACGTGACACCGGTATCGCCGACGTGGGGCTTCCAGGTTTCGTTGATCTCGCGGGTCATCTGGAACATGCGCCGCGCAACGATCTTGGTGTAGACGCTATCTTCCGCGAGGTTCGCTGGATTGTGGCAATAGTTACAGCCTTGCTCGGGTGAGACCCATTCGGTGATGGCCAACATCACCCGGTTGAACTCGTTTTCGTTGAGGTCACCGAGAACTTTGACGTTCTGATAGACCTGGGACGCTTTCTTCGGCGACGGGTCAGCCGGTGGTTGCGCCTCGGGCAACGACTTGTTCAGCGCGGCCACAGCTTTGGCATAGGTGCGTGGATTGACCACTTGCTCCATGCCGGTGCCCCGATAGCCGTTCTGCGCCGTCTTGGGCGGCGGTTGTTCGCAACCGCCAAGACCCAGGACGCCGATAAGCAGTGGTACAATGGCATGCAACAGCGCGCGCTTGCGAGGCTGGTTGATGGGTCGAGTGCTCATCGTGTCACTCCTGGGAGTGTAGAGGGATCGACGATAGGTCCGTATATGGCGGGGTAGGTCGGCACGAGGCCGTGTTTGACGCCCCACAGATACCAGTTATCGACGACGGTGCCTGTGAGCAGGATGCCGATGCCGCCGGTCAGTGGGCAGAGGACGGCAAACCACCAAGCCCAACGATGAATCGATTCCATCGTGGCGTTGAAGCCCATCGTCCAACGCCAGAACAAGGCCGCGCGTTCAGATGCAGTACCCCGATCGACGATCTGCTCGATTTCGCGCTCGCCGCCGTAGCGGCTGACGGCGAGGATCGTTGCGCCATGCATGGCGAAGAGCAACGCCGAGCCGTACAGGAAGAAGATCGAGAGCATGTGGAAGGGATTGTAGAATAAGTTGCCGTAGCGGATCGAGAACGCGGCCGTCCAATCCAGGTGCGGAAAGATGCCGAACGGCACTGCTTCGCTCCAGGTGCCCATGGCGATCGGGCGGATAAATCCGAGCACGAGGAACAGCCAGATGGCGGCCGCGAAGGCCCACGGCACATGTGTGCCCATGCCGAGGCGGCGCGCAGACACATAGAGCTTCGTCCACCACAACAGGATGGAGGCGGTGAGGAAGAAGCCCGCGAGCAGCCACCAGCCACCTTCCGACATTGGCGGGATCGATAGGCCATACTTCGCCGGCGGCGGCTCAAGTGCGAGCCAGAATAGCTGACGGACAAACTGGATTGGGTTCCAGTTGACCGAGGCGAGCATGTTCATGCCCATGATGATTATGGCGAACGCGCCGCACACCAGCGATGCGAGGCCGAGCGCGCCGAGATAGAATGGACCGATCTGCGCCTCACCGAAGCGCCCGAACAGTTTGACGTAACGTGGCGCACCGAAGCGCGGGTAAATCGGCGTGCTGACGGGGATACCCGGTTCGGGGTGTCCGAAGACCTGCACGCGCGTGAAGATGTTTTGATAACGTGGCATGTGTCACCTCCCTCAGCGCCAGATCGGCATGTTGAGCCACCAGCTCCACCATTGGGGCCAGCCTTGGGTCCAGAAGGGCCCGCTGATTACGATACAGACAGCGCTCCAGAATACGGCGTTGAGCGCGAGTAGAAGGCCGAGACGGTGAATACCGAGTGTACCGACCGAGTAGCCGATGGCGTCGCGGAAGAACGTGTTTTCGTGGTCGGGTGTCTTGACCGTCTCGCCCTTGGCCGGGTTGGCCGCCGAGAGCACGAGCGCGCCGTGCAGTGACAGCGCAAGTGTCGTTGTGAAGAAGAACGTCACCGCGATCATGTGCGCGGGGTTGTAATGGAAGTGCAGATATTGGTAGCCGACGTTTGACACCCAATCGAGATGGCTCATGATGCCGTAGGGAAAGCCATGTCCCCATGCGCCCATCAGGAACGGACGAATGACAACGAGCGTCACATAGGCGAGAATCGCAAAACTGAAGGCGAAGGGCACATGGTAGCCCATGCCGAGCTTGCGGCAGATCTCGACTTCGCGCAGCGCCCACGAGACGAACGAGCCGACAGCGCAGATCGTGATCACCTGCCATAGGCCGCCTTCAGCAAGCGGCGCGAGGGCAAGGCCGTATTTGAGATCGGGTGGCGCAATACTGATCTGCCAGATGTTCCATGTCGGCCCGATGGCCGCACCATAAAACACCAAGCCCGTGCCAAGCAGCGTGAAGAACGCCGTCGTAACCCCGAAGAAACCTACGTAAAACGGACCGATCCAAAAGTCGAACAGATCACCGCCGACAAGCGTGCCACCGCGAACGCGGTATTTTCGCTCGAAATTCAACATCGCCATGGTCGGCGCCTCCCATCACGTATCTTAGTCTGTGACCACGTTGTCGTCATGGTCACGGGGAAAAGGGCAAGCGGCGCGGGCGGACTAATGCCGGGGGCAATCCCCACCCGCGCCGACAACATCAACCGAAGTTGACGCGTACCTTGAGCTGTTGATCCGGTGCCGGAACAAACATCTCAGCCTTCTTCATCGGCGCGTGCCCACGAGCTGCCGGACCGGCGAGCCAGTTGTAGCGATCCGTCGACAGAAGGATAAAGTGGATGCCGAAAGCGAGTACACCCAAGAAGATGTACAGGGCCGTCAGGAATTGGACGGGGTGAACCCAGAGCCAGATACGTTGCATAGCATTGCTCCTTTGATGAGGACGCCTGCGTCGGCACGTGGTTGGAGCCGGACCGTTGCAGGGTCGTTTGAAGTCAACCGACGTTGATCCAGGGGCGCCACATCCACATCAGCAGATGCGCGACGAGCGCGATGGCGACGAACGCAACCATCATCGTGATGAAGTAGCCGTGAAACTCTGTCGCTTCCTGCTCGGTTATCCCCGATCTGTTAGGGGACCTGTCTGGCGAGGCCATGTTTCTTCTCCTCATGTGGGCGGATGCCCAGTACCGCGCAGCCTGCGCGGCAAGGTCGGTGTCGCGAAAAGCTGCGAACACCTTCGCCCGGGCCACGGGCGAAACGGCGAAACGGCGAAAGTCAGCCCATGAAAGCGTAGGGAATAGTTGCCCCTGTTGCCTCACGCGCTTCTCGAATTATTGAACGCACGGGTTCGTCCCGCTTGCGGCGCAGGACGAGATCGACGAGCCGCATGACGATTACCGCCACGAGCAGAACCGGAAAACATAAAGCGTAGAGGACACCGAACTCGACGCGCTGCTGGCGCTTGCTGCGGCGTTGCATCGTGGAGGCGGACAGATCGGTCGATTGCATGGGGCTCTCCTCTTGCGCGTGGTCTTTTCAGGCCGCGCGTCCGGCTGTAGTGGACGGGACGGCAACGAGATGCTCTTGCGACACGCGATTGGTGCCGGCCCTTCGGGCGGCTCCTTCCGCTGCGTCACGCAACTGCTTAGCGGCGGATATCCGCACGAGAACCGGCTGTGCGTCGACCATGTCATCGAGCAACTGGCGTGCCTCGTCCGACCACGTAAGATCGCGGTGTATGCGTGCCGGTGTTGCCTCGACAGCGTCGAGATCACGCGCGAGCGGCAGGATGTGAAACAGCGCGTCGAACAGCGCGTTGCAGACTTCCTGGACCAGGTAGGTGGCACCAGCATAGCCCATGAACGGCGTGCCAGTGTGTCGACGAATAATGGCACCTGGGAACGACGCCGGGATGAAGATGGAGCGACCACGCGCCTCAGCCACATACATGCGCTCGTTGAAGGAACCGAAAAGGATCAGCGGTGGCGTTGAGGCGATTTTTGCCTTGATGTCGGCGTTGTCGGTTTTGGTGCCAGCGCTCCGCGCAACTGCGAACGTGCAGGGCATGCCTAGATCATCGGCGAGAAACGTCTTGATGCCGCGCACATAGGTTTCTGAGGCGACAATGCCAAATGACGCGGTGCCGTAGAAATCTTGCGTGACGGAGCGCCAGAGATCCCACAGGGGCTTCAACGTGGTGTGGCGCTCTTTCTCAATGAATGGTTCCGGATTGACGCCGGTGATCTCGCCGAGCTTGCGCAGGAACTTGGTCGTCGAATGCAGGCCGATTGGAGCCTGAAGATAAGGCGCTTCGAGGCTTTCGCACAGCTGGCGGCCAAATTCGCGGTAGAGGCAAACGTTGGCTTCGGCATCGCCGAGCCGCGCCACATCGGCCAAGTGGCTGCCGAGCGGGAAGACCATGTTGATGTCGCAGCCGATGCCCTCGATCAGGCGGCGGATTTCGGCCAAGTCCGATGGCAGATTAAAGGTGCCGTAGATGGGGCCGATGATGTTGACGCGGGGCTTCTGACCGTCGGCCAGTGCCTTTTTCTTGGGCCGCTTACCAGCCTTCATGCCGTGTTGGGTCCACAGCCAGTTGAGCGCGCGATCCGCACATTGCCATTGATCTTCATCGATGGTGCGCGGCAGGAAACGGTGGATGCCCGTGCCTTCCGGCGTCACGCCACCGCCAATCATCTCCGCAATCGAGCCTGTCACAACGACACTCGGCAGCGACGGGTCGAGCGTCATGTGCGCGCGGCGCATCGCGCCCTCGGTGCCGTGTTGGCCGAGTTCTTCTTCGGAGAGGCCTGTCACCACAATCGGCAGTTCATGCGGCGGCAGAGCATCCGTGTAATGCAGTACCGACGTCACCGGCAGGTTCTCACAGCCCACCGGGCCATCGATGATGACCTGTAGTCCCTTGATGGCTGTAAACGCGTAGACCGCGCCCCAATATCCACCGGCCCTATCATGATCGAGGACGAGCATCAGATTGGCTCCTCCACGGCTTTGCTTGCGGCGGCTTTGGTCGCAGCGGCGAGGGTTTTCTTACGGAACTCAGGCCGATCAACGGGCACGTCGGACCAGACGCCGGCGTTGTGTCCTTGGCCGACCTGGCCGAAGAAAGACGACATGGCGTCGAAGCGAGACTTGTTTCCGATTGCGGCGTTGACGACCTGGGCGAGAGAGCCTGCACCAGCGATGCCCATCAGCGGGCGGGCCGAGATGAGGTTGGTGAAATACAACGCCGGGATCGACATTTCCTTGGCCTTTTGCACGACGGGCGTCGTGCCGATGGCAAGGTCGGGTTTGAATGCGCGCAGAGCCGCGAGGTCTTGCTCGAGCGACGCGCGATAGGTGACGGTAATACCCTTGGCCTCGAGCCAGCCGCGATCGGGATCTGACCAGCGCGTCCGTGGGCAGGCAGTGCCCACGTATTCGACAGTTGCGCCACTTTCGACAAGTAAACGCGCGACGAGAAGTTCAGAGCCTTCATAGCCCGACAGCGTGATACGACCCTTGATCGGATTCTTGGCAAGCGCCGCTTTGATCAGTGGCAGCAAACGTGCCTTGGCGACATCGGCCTTGTCAGCCGACACATTGGCTGCGGCTGCAATGGTATCGATCCAGGCAGCGGTGCCTTCAACGCCGACGGGCGCTGAGCCGACGACCGGGCGGCCCGCAGTTTCGAATTCGCGGATGCTGGCCGTATAAAACGGATGAATGGCGGCTGCGGCGACGCAATCGAGGGCCGCATAGAGATCGCGCCACTCGCGCGTCGGCACGGACGGGCCGGCGGCAAGGCCAAGTGGCTCAAGCATCATGCCGATACCAACCGGATCGGCTGGGAACATTTCGCCGAGCAGAGCCACGGTCGGGCGTTCGCTGACGCCGCCGCGGGGCGCTTGGACCGAGCCGCTTTCAGCTTCGCGGCGGGCATAAGCGAGCATGGCGCCAGCGAGCACATCCTTGGCTTCAGCGTGTGTCGGTACACCGAAGCCCGGAACGTCGATGCCGATGATGCGGACGCCGTTGATCTCTTTGGGGAGTATTTGCAGCGGCACACCGGACGCCGTCGGCACGCACAGGTTTGTCACGACGATAGTGTCGTAGAGTTCTGGGTCAGCAAGCTTGAAGACGGCCTCGCGGATGTCCTCGAACAGTTTGCCAGTGACGAGGGTTTCGGAATTGAAGGGCACGTAGCCGACGCTGCGTTTGGCGCCATAAAAGTGTGAGGTGAAAGTCAATCCGTAGACGCAGCACGCGGAGCCTGAAAGCACAGTGGCTGTGCGGCGCATGCGCAGGCCGACGCGCAGAGAACCGAAGGCGGGACACATGCTTTGCGGCTGGTCGTGTGGGCCTTTCGGGTAGTCGCGGGCGTATTGCGCGAGAATATCGCTCTTCCCGGCGGCCATTGCGGCAGCATGTAATCTGGCGGCACCACCGTGGCAGCCGGCACCGGTCGCGGCCGGCTCAGACACCGGATTGGGCGCAGGGCTGGGATCGGCGTTCCTGCCGCCCGTTACCCTGTGTTCCTGATCCATGGACATGCGATGACTTTCTAGGTGCATTCGTCAGTCAGCGGCGTCAGACGGTGTCGTAGATCACTTCGAGAGACGGTTTGTGGACGATGCTCTTGCCGCACATGTCCTCGAAGGTGGCGGGCTGCAGGACGACGTTGCGGCCGACCACGTCACCTGAGAACAAACTCAGCAGTGCATCTTGCGTCAGAGGTGAGGGGCGGTGAGGTTTTGAATCGCCAACCGCCTGCGCTAGATCGGCAAACATTGGCCCCCAGCGGCTCTCCGGCGTACCGATGATCTGATAGCTCGCGCTCTTGCGGCGAATGTCTTCGTCAGCGGGAATAGCAGCCAATACAGGAATGCCGACACGTTCAGCGAAGGCTGCAGCTTCACCGGTGCCATCGTCCTTGTTGATGACGAGGCCAGCGACACCGACGTTGCCGCCGAGCTTGCGGAAATAGTCGACGGCGGAGCAGACGTTGTTGGCGACGTACAGCGATTGCAGGTCGTTCGATCCGACCACGATGACCTTCTGGCACATGTCCCGGGCAATCGGCAGGCCGAAGCCGCCGCATACGACGTCACCAAGGAAGTCGAGCAGCACGTAGTCAAAGCCCCACTCGTGGAAGCCGAGTTTGTCGAGCAATTCGAAGCCGTGGATGATGCCGCGTCCGCCGCAACCGCGGCCGACTTCGGGGCCGCCAAGTTCCATGGCGTAGACGCCGTCGCGCACAAAGCAGACGTCGCCGATTTTAACGTCTTCGCCCGCAAGCTTTTTCTTGGTCGAGGTTTCGATGATGGTTGGGCAGGCCCGGCCGCCAAACAACAGCGATGTCGTGTCGCTCTTGGGATCACAACCGATGAGCAGCACCTTCTTGCCCTGGCGCGCCATCATGTAGCTGAGGTTGGCGAGGGTGAAACTCTTGCCAATGCCACCTTTACCGTAGATCGCGATAATCTGCGTGGTCTTGGCGGCAGGCGACGTTTTTACAGGCGCCGCGTGCACTTTAGGTTTGGTCGCGTCGAGAACGAGGGTCATGGCGCCCGGCTCCAGTCGAGCACCATTTTCAGGCACTCCGGTTGCGTGAAGGCTGTCTGGTAGGCAGCGGCAGCTGACGTTGCCGGCTGGCAGTCGGTGACAAGGCCAGACAGGTCGAGTGCGCCGGAGGCGATCAGCCTGGTGACGGCCACCATGTCGCGCGGCGCCCACTCAGCCGCGATGCGCAACCGTGCTTCGCACATGAAGGCTGGGGCAAAGGCAAAACTCGGCCGCTCGTGATAGAAGCCGGCAAGTGTGATTTCGCCACCTTTGGCGAGACGGCTGATCAGCGGATCGAGCAGTGTTGCGTCGCCGCTGGCGTCGTAAACGGCATAGTAGTTCCGGCATGGATCTTCGGCGCCGTCGATAACGGGGTAGCCTTTTGCACCCGACCGGCGTTCTGGATTCTTTTCCCACACGGTTGGCGGGGCGCCGCCGATGGCCATGGAAATGCGGGCGAGCAAGCGACCGACGACGCCATGCCCGACGATCAAATCCGGCGCGCGGGCACCATCGGCCTTGAGAGCGTGGTGCGCCGTTGCAGCAAGGGCCATCAAGACGCCAGTATTGCCAAGAGCCGGATCGATGACGGTGGTGCGATGTGCTGCTGTAACAAGCCGGGATGCAGCGCCGCCGAACAAACCTTTAACGGGGCCAAAGCAGGTTGCGCCGGGCACGAAGACGGTGTCGCCGACTTTACGGCTCGCGTTGGCACCAGCGTCAACAACGCGGCCGACGGTTTCGTAGCCAGGGACGAGTGGATAACCCATGCCTGGGAACGGCGGCATGGCACCGGACCAAAGCAAGCGCTCCGTTCCAGAACTGATGCCGCTGTAGCGCACATCAATAACGACGTCGTCCGCCATCGGATGATCCAGCGCTAATGCGCCGAGAACGATCTCGTTGGCCTTGCTGAAGATGACGGCGGTGGTTTCCATGCCCCACTCACTCTGGTGTATGCAGCCCTGCAGGCGCTTCGTCTGTGTCAGGCGCTTCGTCGGTCTGCTTCGGCAACCTGCCTAGAGTGACACTTTAGGTGGACATCAAATGTTGTCAAGTTATTTTGACACATAGTTATGTCTATTATTTTTTCGCGATCATCATGCCGGTCAGGATCGGGCGTCGCGTCGAAACAGAACGTATGCCGATGAAGCCGGTTGCCTCGAGTAACGCGCGCAATTCCGATGCGCTGCGCGCCCGGCCGCGTCCCATCGCGAGAAGATAGAACCCGAAGTAGGCGTCGCCGACAGTTTCAGCGCCAGACAAGCCGCGCATAGGTTCAGCGATCACGATCGTTCCGCCGGATGGCAGGGCTGTGTGAACGGCGCGCAACAAACCGACCACGGCTTCATCGTCATGGTCGAGAGCAACGCGGACGAGGCTCACGACATCGGCCCCGGTTGGCAGCGGCGTTGTTTTGAAGGTGCCGCCGGTTGTTTTTGCGCGGTCGCCAAATCCAGCCAAGCGCAATTTGGCCTCAGCCTTTGCCGCGACGGCTGGGAGGTCGAACAAGTGAAGGCTGAGCGTTGGGCAACGTCGGCCGGCCTCGACCAGGAAGCTGCCATCGCCGCCGCCGACATCGAGAAGGCACGTGTGCGCGGAGAAATCATAGGCGCTGAGCACATCATCCGAGATCAAGGATTGCGATTGGGCCATGAGGCGTGTGTACGGAGCGATATCTTGCTCTGGAAGTGTCGATGCATCCGCCTCGGCCGCGTAGGGCCAATATCGAGACAGGCGCGTTTCGCCAGCAGTTCCCTTCAGGAGCGCAATTGGATCGGCGAGATCAGCATACAGCAACGCGTGGTGTTCGATCATGACGAGGGCGCCGGGATTGCCGCGTAGGGCCGCACCCAACATCGCCAAGCCAATTCGGTTGCCCCGACGCTCTGCCACAAGACCGAGAGATTGAGCCGCGTGGACGAGCCGGCTCGTTGCATCGACCGAGAGATCCAAACGGGGCGCGAGATCTTCGACCGTGAGCGGACCTTCGGCGAGGATATCGAACAGACACAGTTTTACGCAGGCATAGAGGATTTGCGAATAAACAAAGCCGGCGCAGACATCGAACAGAGCGCGGGCGTTGCGGTTGGCTGTGCGTCGCGTCAGGGGGAACGAAGCGGCCCAACGTTGGAACCAGGGGCTTGCAAGCAGGCGATCCCGAGCGCCGTAGGCCTGGTCGATGAAAGACGGAACCTCCGGCGCCCTCGCCGTTTGCCGGCTGGCCATACTGGACGTGACGCGGGTCGATTCTTGCATCGGGCTAGCCTCTGCCATTGCGATTTGCACGTAACAAACAAATGACATTGACAATTGTCAATCAGAATTTACACTCAGATCCGAAGATCGCCTCATAAGTGGAAGCTGAGACCCTGCGGATGGCATGACTGCTCAGACAGCAATCGTTGTGGGTGGAGGCGTCGGCGGATTAACCGCCGCGGCGCTACTGGCCGCGCGCGGAATACAGGTAACGCTGCTGGAGCGCGCGGACCGCGTTGGCGGAAAGTTGTCGGATGTCGAAATCGGCGGACATTTCATCGACACTGGCCCAACAGTACTGACGAAGCGATCCGTGTTCGAGGCCGTGTTCCGCGAAGCAGGCGACGACCTTAGTCGACATGTCCACATGAGGCCGCTCGATGTGCTGGCGCGGCACGCGTGGAGCGACGGCTCACGGCTCGATCTGTTCGCCGACGAAGAGCGCTCTGTCGAGGCGATCGCAGATTTTGCGGGGGCTCGGGCGGCTGATGGTTATCGCCGGTTCGCAGTCGAGGCGCGTCGCACGTATGAAACACTGGATGCGCCATTCATGCAGGCGGGTAAAACCAGTCTACCGGTCATGCTAGGCCGCATTGCAGCGCGCGGCTGGCCGGGCCTCAAGGATATGTGGGCGTTGCAGCCTTATGCCTCGCTGTGGCGGGAGTTGGAGCGGTATTTCGAAGATGAGCGGCTGCGGCAGTTGTTTGCGCGGTATGCCACGTACTGCGGCGGTTCGCCTTTTGCGGCGCCAGCGACCCTTATGCTGGTGGCGCATCTTGAGCACCAGGGCGTGTGGACTGTCGACGGCGGTATGCAGCGGCTCGCTGATGCGCTTGGCGCGTTGGCGGCCCGGGTTGGTGTTGAGGTACGCACGGGAACCACGGTGGCTGACGTGCTGGTCAAACGCGGTCGCGCGACAGGCGTGCGGCTCGACGATGGGCGTGTGTTGAGGGCTGAGGCCGTCGTGTTCAATGGCGATGTCGCGGCGCTTGGCTCAGGCGTCCTTGGTGATGATGTCAGGCGTGCTGTGCCGCAGCGGTCTATCGGACCGCAGTCGCTGTCGGCGGTGACGGTATCGCTCGTCGGCGATGTCGCTGGGCTTGATCTTGCGCATCACACCGTTTGCTTTGGCGATAACTACAAGGACGAGTTCGAGGCGATCTTTCGCCGTGGAACGATCTGTGAGCGGCCGACTGTTTATGTGTGCGCGCCGGATTCTGCTCGGGGCGCAAACATCGGCCCGCAACGCCTGTTCTGTTTAATCAACGCGCCGCCCAACGGTGATGGCGCACCGCCACATCAAGAGGAGACTAATCGATGGCAGCACCTCATCTTCGCGCAGCTTCGGCGCTGCGGCCTAACGGTGACGCCACATTCACCCGCCGTGGTGTCGACGCCCTCCGACTTCCACCGTCGCTTCCCGGCGACGGGCGGCGCGCTTTATGGTCCGGCACCGCACACGGTTCTCTCGGCTTTCTGGAGGGCGGGATCTCGGACACGCATCAAGGGCCTCTATCTCGCGGGCGGGAGCCTGCACCCGGGGCCGGGCCTGCCGATGGCGGCGCAGTCGGGCCGGCTCGCAGCGCAATGCCTGCTTGCGGATTTGGCTTCGAGCAAGACGTGGCACCCGGTGGCTATGCCTGGTGGTACGTCGACGGCGTCAGTGACGATGGCGCGCACGCCCTGACCATCATAGCGTTTCAGGGCAGTGTGTTCTCGCCCTATTATGGCTGGCACGGCTACAAGAACGCGTTCGATCACTGCGCGCTCAATGTCGCCCTGTATGGACGGCGCTTGCACAAGTGGACCATGACGGAGCGAGACGCGGGCGCCGTGTCACGCACGCCGACGACATTTCAGGTGGGGCCAAGCGGGTTTCGTTGGGATGGTCAGACGCTGATCATCGACATCGAAGAGCGGACGCCGCCGTTTCCACTGCCGCTGACGTCACGCATCAAGGGGCGCGTGCGCGTGCACCCGAAGATTTTCACGGCCCGTGCGTTCGAACTCGATCCCAAGGCGCGGCATGTGTGGTGGCCGATCGCACCGGTCGCGCGCGTAGAGGTGGAGTTGGACGAGCCGAGCCTCAACTGGTCGGGCGAGGGCTACATCGATAGCAACCGCGGCGCTGAAATGCTGGAAGCTGGGTTCACGCATTGGAGTTGGTCGCGGGCGGCGCTCAAGGACGGCGCGGCAGTCCTCTACGATGTCGACAGCCGGCACGGTGCGATCGAGCCACTCGCCATGCGCTTCGATCGAATGGGCGAGGCCACGCCGATCGATCTGCCCGATAGCCGACGACTGCTTCCGACGCGCTGGCTGGTGCCGCGCGCGACGCGTACGGATCGGGGGACGTCAGCACGGGTGATCAAAACGCTTGAAGATGCGCCGTTTTATGCACGCTCCATGATCGGAGCGACCATTGCGGGCGAGCGGGTGACGGCGATCCACGAGAGTTTGTCGTTGACGCGATTTGCCAACCCCGTGGTCAAGTGGATGCTGCCCTACAAGATGCCGCGTAAGACAAACGCGGCGACGACAACATGATCCGACGGCGGCGCATCTTCATGCTCGGTGCGACCGGCACGATCGGTAGAGCCGCGGTGCACGCGTTGGTGCACGACGGGCACGAGGTCGTGTGTTTCATAAGACCGCGACCGGACGGCAGCACGCCCGTGTTTGATGGCGCGACGGTCCGGCTTGGAAATGTAACGCAGGCGGCGTCGCTGGCGCGCGATGGCCTGAAGGGCGAGCACTTTGATGTGCTGGTGTCGTGTCTCGCCTCGCGCACCGGGGCACCACAGGATGCATGGGCCATCGATCATGGGGCGCATGTCACGGCTCTGGCGGCAGTGCGCGCGGCCGGCGTGACGCAGGTGGTTCACGTGTCAGCGATCTGCGTGCAGAAACCACTGCTGGCGTTCCAGCAGGCCAAGCTGGCATTCGAAAAAGAACTGCTTTCGTCTGGATTGACGTACTCGATCGTCCGGCCAACAGCGTTTTTCAAGTCGCTCTCGGGACAGGTCGAACGTGTGAAGCAGGGCCGCCCGTTTCTCATTTTCGGGGACGGCGCGTTGACGGCGTGCATGCCGATCAGTGACCGGGACCTTAGCCGATATCTGGTCGATTGTCTCGACGATGACAGCCGGCACAATCGCATTTTACCGATCGGAGGGCCGGGACCTGCAGTCACCCCGCGACAACAGGGGGAGCACCTGTTTCATCTGCTTGGCCGCACAGCAAAGTTCAAACAGGTGCCCGTGCGCCTGCTGGACGCGATCATCGGGACGCTTGGCACGCTCGGCCACGTGAGCACGGCTGCTGCGGCCAAAGCCGAGCTGGCGCGCATTGGGCGCTATTACGCGACGGAATCGATGCTGGTGCTGAATTCTGCGACAGGGCGCTACGATGCTGACGCGACACCGTCGTTCGGACGCGACACCCTGTTTGATTTCTACGCGCGCCTCGTGGCTGGCGACGCCGTTGCCGAGCGGGGCGATCACGCCGTGTTCTGAGCCCGCCGATTGGTCCGCCGCTATAGTGTTTTAAATGTCAAAGAGCGCCCTCTGTGAGAAGGGGCCAATCCGCACGCTTTCGCGTTTCGATCGGCACAGGGACAATAGCAACTTTTGATTGAAAATCGAGTCTATTGCTACGTCATGGTGAATTTGGCGGCGTTTGCTCACTGTCGATGTGTGACGTTCGGCCGGGCGCGATTCGGTGCGCACGGCGCAGGGTGTGGTCGTACCAGATCAACCAACCCAGCAGCGCGCCGAAGGGGACGAGCAGGTCGAGGATCAACCAGTTGAAGGGCTCGGGTGTGTCCATGGCGCGGCGACCTCAAGGAGCTTGGCTGCGATGTCTGCGGGTGCTTCTTCGTGGGCGAGATGGCCTAGGTTTTTCACGTAGACGACCTGGGCATTCGCAAATTTTTCGGATGCCCTTCGGCCCTGGTCAGGCGGCACGGCACGATCTCCGCCAGCCACGAACAAGGCGACCGGCATGTTGATGGTGGGCATGGCACGCACGAGCGGTACGAGGTCCCAACCGGCCATCATTTGCAAGGCAGATTGGACGTGGGCGGGAGACGCAAACAGGCGCTCGTAGTAGGCAAGGCCAGCGGCATCAAGTGTGGAGCCGGTGCCGGCGATGGTGTCGGAGACGCGGCGTTGGCTGGCCTGATTGGCGAGGACGCGAGCAACCAAGGGACTGAGTGTCAGCAGGCGCGCCAACGGCTGAAACACAACGCCGGCAACGCCCCCGAAGGGCAACAGCGCAGCGTTCAATCCGATGAGGCCGCGTGGCGCGATGAGCTGATCACGGACCATCGCAAGAGCAATGGCGGCGCCGGCAGAATGTCCGATGGCAACGGTTGGCGTCATATCGAGAGCGCCGAGCAGGGCCGCGACGCCGCTTGCCATCGCGGGAAGTGTCAGGCCGCTGGCGCCGGGTTGGCTGGTGAAGCCATGGCCCGGCAGATCTGGCATGACGATGGTGTAATGCGCGGCCAGGATCGGGACGATGTCGCGCCAGGAATGGGTGGATGCGCCCGTGCCGTGCAGAAGCAGCGCCACGGGGCCTTGGCCGAGGACCTGGACGTGCCACGTGAGGCCGCCAGCTGGAACGAAGCGGCTGGCAGAGGCATGGGGCCAGGTCGCTTGATCGCGGGCCCAGTCGAGAGCGCCGGTTACCGTCACCGGGCCGCTCCCGCAGTTTTGATGGCAGATGAAAGCGTGCGTGCATCGGCATAGGGCAAAGCCAGGTATGTGGCGCCGAGAGCGGATGCGAGTTTGTTGGACGCGGGATCGGGACGCGCAGACGTGTCGATGACGAGGCTGCCAACGCCTCTGGCGCGTAAGGACTTGGCGGCTAAGTGTGCGTCCGCTTCGGCAGCAGCACGGCCGGGGCGGCCATTGCGATCGATGTTGGCGCGCCCATCGGTCAGCACAACGATATCGGCGCGATTGCCCCGGCGACGGACGTCAGCGGAAACGGTTTCGGCTTGCATGAGGGCTGACGCTAAGGGCGTGCCGCCACCGCCAGGGAGCGCCGCCAAGGCGCTCTTGGCGCGGGCAAGGGCGCGTGTGGGCGGCAGCAGAAGTTCGGCCTTTTTGCCACGAAACGCAATGAGCGCGACATGATCGCGGCGGACATAACACTCGGCGAGCAGCAACTCGACGGCGCCCTTCACCTCGGCGAGGCGATGCAGCGCCGACGAACCGGAGGCATCAACCAGAAAGATCGTTGTGACACCCGTTGGGCGCACGAGGCGCTTGACGCGAAAATCGCTCCGCTGAAGGACAACAGGGCCGCCAGGAGCGCGCTTTCGGAGGCTCTGCCAGGGAGCGGCCGTGCGCAGCGTTGCAACAAGGTCGAGGCGATCGCCGCGGGTTGGGTCGCCCGTTCGCGTTCCGGCGGGACGCCCGTGACGGGCGCGAGCCTCTTGCTTGCCGCCGCGGGCGCCTGACGTGGCATCGGCGCGGCTGCGCGCGTCGCTGGCGAGACGCGCAAGGAGATCCGGCGGCAAGCGCGCGAGGGCCGCGGCCAAGATGACATCGTCGAGCTGTTGGGGGGCGTTTGGGGTCTCGGTCGGAGTTTCAGCGGGTGTTTCTGGTGGCGGCGGTGGCGCGGGCGCCTCAGTGGATTGCGGGATATGGCGGGCGCGGGGCAGGAGCACCAGACGCAGGGCGCAGGCAATGTGGGCTTCATCCGGCGTGTCGCAATCATCGAGGGCTGCGGCAACACGGGCCGCCATAAGGGCAGCTGAAACCGCGCGCAGAGAGCGAACGTCGAGCGATAGCGACAGGGCGGCGATGGACTCGGCGGTGACATCGGCGGCGGCAGGGGCATTGGCCATCATGTTGCGGGCGGCGGCGATATCGCGATGCAGCCCCTCGATTTCGACAGTGGTGCGCGCCGCATCTGGTTGCGAGCCTGCGTCCGAACCTGAGGCCATGTCCAGGTCGACGTGCAGTGCCAAGCGATCCGCGAGCCCGTCGGGCATGCGTTCGTCGTCGATGCCTTCGTCGATGGCGATGACAATGATTGGGTCGCCTGCATCAAGGGCATCACTGAGGCAACCGGCGAGGGCGGGCGATAGCCGCTCGGCCATGGGCACGACCACAACACCGCCCGCGGCCCGTGCGATGAGCCCACGAGCGACAACGGGCCGGCCCTGGGCAAGGGTCACGGCCAGATCCAGTCCGCCTTGCACATGGTCAAGGCTGGTTGATGGCGGCAGGCGGTGCCATCCGCTTGCAGTCAGCACCGACTTCAGGAGGGCCAGGTAGGCGTCGCGTTGCGGACTGTTGCGGGCGCGCAGGCGCAGGCCGCGCAAGGCGTTTGGGGCGACAGCGAGCAGACAGGCGGCGGCGATGGCGTCATCTGGGAACGCAATCGCTGCAGCGTCATCGGCTAAACGCGTCATGCCCCCTGGACCTCAGGCCTCAGAACTTCAGGGCCAAGAACCTCAGGCCCCAGCACCTCAGCAACGGCCCGCTCAACGCGCACGGTGGCCGCAACGTCGTCCAAGGGGTCGCGGCGCAGACGATGACCGAGCGCGCCCGGGGCGAGGCGGCGGATGTGTTGCAGCGTGATGCTGGAAACCCCATCGATGGCCGCCAGAGCCCGGCCAGCTCGCAGCAGCGTCAGCTCGCCACGCACGCCGTCCGTGCCGATGTGGGCGCACAGCTTTGCTGTGGCTTCGTAAATGTCGTCGGGGACGATCACCGCGCCAAGGGCCAGACGGGCATCGGTGAGACGTCGACGCAAGTCTACTTCAGCCTGCATGTAGCGCGCGAGGAAAGCGCCCGGGTCCGTATCGAAAGCATCGCGGCGGCGCATGATCTCAACGCGGGACTGCACATCGCCCGGGGTCTTGACATCGACTGCCAAGCCGAAGCGATCGAGCAGTTGCGGGCGCAAATCGCCTTCCTCGGGATTGCCACTGCCAACG
Source organism: Hyphomicrobiaceae bacterium (assembly GCA_031374735.1). Classification (GTDB taxonomy): domain Bacteria; phylum Pseudomonadota; class Alphaproteobacteria; order Rhizobiales; family Hyphomicrobiaceae; genus JABFRJ01. Next base: position 18,293 of record JANMGQ010000097.1, read on the forward strand.
AGCACGAAACGCGCGGCGTGGCGTACACTCAGCCCCTCGCGCTCAACCACATTTTCGCCCGACGCTGCAACATCCAACAGCAGATCGACGATATGATCTTCAAGCAGATTGACCTCGTCGACATAGAGAAACCCACGGTTCGCGCGGGCGAGCAGGCCAGGCTCGTAGGCTTTTTCTCCGCGGGTCAAGGCGCGCTCCAGATCGAGTGCGCCAACCACGCGATCCTCTGTCACGCCGAGCGGCAGATCGACGACAGGGACCGGCACCTCGTGTGCCCCGCCCTGTACCCGGCCCTGTACCCCGCCGCAGCCGTGGGGGCACACAGGTGATGGCACTTGCGGATCACAGGCATAGGGACACCCCGAAACGACGGCCATATTGGGCAAAGCCGCGGCGAGGGCCCGCACGGCGGTCGATTTACCGGTGCCGCGATCGCCAAGGATCAGCACACCGCCAATGCGCGGATCAACGGCGGCCACCAGAAGCGCTGTTTTGAGCGCCTCCTGTCCGACAATGGCCGTGAACGGATAGGGCTGCGATCTGGCTGATGTCTGGGACAAAGCGAGCGACGAGCGCGAGGACATTTGGGTTGGCTCATCCATGGCGATCACGTCGTGCGGGGAGCGACAAGCGGAGGGAAAGGTCGAACAGATGTGCCGCGAGTGCAAGCGCCATCCACATCGCGAGTTCAGCCGTTGTGGCGCCGCGCACTGCGGCGCGGAGTGCCAACATCACTGTCGCGCCTGCGGCCAACGTCGCGAGCAATCCACCACGCGACACATGCGGCCAGCGACGCGGTACGATCGCGACAAGCGCAACAGCTTCGATCGCGACAAGTACGAGAACCAGATCGATGAAGGCGAGGTTGGTCATCGCTTACAACCCGTTCAAACGGACGATGGACAGGTTCAACGCGCTCGCAGTGCTCACCCAGACGAGGTAGGGCAGCAACATCAAACTGGCAGCGCGATGCATCGGCCAGAGCGCAATGATCAGCGCCAGAATCGAGAGCCACAACAGCGGCACCTCATAGAGCGCAAGATCTGGCCGACGGAGCCAGAAGAAGAGTGCGCTCCAAAGGATGTTCAAGACGATGTTGACGCTGAACAGTATGACGAGGGTGCGGCGTTGATCTTCGTTGCCGTCACGCCAAGCCAGGGCCGCGGCGACGACACAGAGCGTAAAGATCGTTGTCCAGACGGGGCCGAAGGCCCAATCCGGCGGCTTCCAGGCCGGCACCTTCAGAGCCCGATACCACGGTCCGACGTCAGTTAGCAGGCCACCCATCACACCGACGATAACAGCGATGACAGCGGCCACCAGCAGCGGCTTCATCAACGATCCATTCGCCATCATCGCGGTGCTGCCAATCCAACGAAGTGTGCCACGTCTTTGAAGAACACACGCACATGGGCCATCGGGTTTGTGCGCACCAGTTGCTTGGTCGTGTAGGCTTGCCACGTCAGGCGCTGTACGTCGGGGTCGCGGCACATGGTGACGAACCGCTCGCGCCGCTTATCGTTCTTGTACCATATGGTTTGCAGCCAGCCGAGCGCCCAGAACACACGGCCATGCTGGCGCATGAATTCCTTGCGTGCGCCCTTCAAGGCTGCAGCTTTTCCAGAGGCGAGAGCGGAATGGACGGCTGCTGCACCAAGTTCGCCGCTGTACATGGCGTAATAAATGCCTTCACCCGAAGCGGGTGCGACCACGCCAGCCGCGTCTCCGATCAGCAGAACGTTGCGGCCATTGTCCCAGCGCTTACGCGGATGCAGCGGGATGGGCGCGCCTTCGCGACGAATGGTTTCGACCTCGGCAAGGCCCGCGTCCTTGCGCAAGGTCGCAACGGCATCACGAAGAGAAAAGCCTTTGTTCGCGCTGCCAACGCCAATGCTTGCGGTGCCGCCGTGAGGAAACACCCAGGCGTAGAAATCCGGCGAGAGGCGGCCTTGATAATAGACGTCACATCGTTTTGCATCATAGGCGGCTTTGAGTGCGGCTTCTGGGGCTCGAACGATTTCGTGGTAGGCGAACACGAACGGCGGATGGGGCGACTTCGGCATGGCCGCACGCGCGACAGCTGAATTGGCCCCATCAGCGCCGATCACCATGCGGGCGGCGATCACGTGCCGGGTGCCGGCCTCGTCGCGGTAGCCGACGTGGACGTATCCGTCTGGCGTTTCGTTGAGATCGAGGAATGTGCCGGTCCGCCGCTGTGCGCCCGTGAGCGCTGCCCGGGCGCGCAGCCATTCATCGAACGTATCGCGATCGACCATTGCGACATAGCTGTCATCGATGGGCATATCGACCTGTGCGTCCGTCGGAGAGACCATGCGCGCCGACGTGATACGGGCGACAATGAGGTGTTCCGGGACGGCATAGTCCTTGACGAGCCGGGGAGGGATCGCCCCACCGCACGGTTTGATGCGTCCGGACCGGTCGAGGAGCGCGACGCGTCGGCCGAGGCGGGCAAGGTCGGTGGCAGCTGTGGCGCCAGCTGGCCCGCCGCCCACCACCAGGACGTCGAAGGTTTCAGATGCCGTGCTCATGATCCACTCTCCGATGTCCGGGTCGGCCAGATGTTGCCGCCAATGTCAGCTGTGCGTGGGCCGGTGTCGGCCGCGTCAAACCGGGTGCTCGATCCAATCCGGGACGCAAGCGCACCCGCGAATACGAACAGCGCTGCCTCGAGCAGAAACACCGTGATGTAGGCATTCGTGCCGCTGTTGGCGAACAGCCGGAAGATGTCGACAGCACCGGCTCCGATCAGCCCGCCGGCGCCAAAAGCGATGGCCTGTGCCGCTCCCCATAACCCCATGCGCACGCCCTCACGGGCATGGCGACCGGCGTTGGCAAGCAGCATCATCGAGCCGATAGCGGCGATCGCAAAGGCACCGTTTGAGAGGCCCAGAAGGAAGACCAGTGCCGTAAACGAAACCGGCAGTGTCATCATGCCCGACAAAGCGATCAGCGTCAGCGTGATGGCTGAGGCACCACAGCCAAGCATGGTCCAGGTTTTCAGCGAGAGACGGAACGCGGCTGGCAGAACGCTACCTGTGATCGCAACAAGCACCATGCCCAGCAGGACACCGCCGTGTTGCGTCCCTGATAACTTGGTCGATTGGCCGGGTGTAAATCCAAACACTTCTCCCGCATACGGCTCAAGAATGAGATCCTGTGCACTGTAGGCGAGCATCGAGACAAACACGAAGATGGTGAAATGACGTGCGTCGGGCTCACTCCAGACCTGTGTAAGCGCTTGCAGGAAAGGTGGCTTTTTCTCGATCGTCTCCGGCTTGCTGAGCACCACGGCATCGCCTTCGATACCTTGCACAGCAAGGACGGCGACGACGAACGCGATCATGGACACAAGGCTCGTAATCATGACCAGGCGCTGCATCGAGAACGGATCGAGATAGTGTCCGACTGTGCCCGCGGTGATGACAAAACCCGCGATCATCATGATCCAGACGATGGTTGCGGCTGCCGCGCGCCGAGGCGGAGCGACGCGTTTGGCGAGCAACACGAGCAAGTTCGTGCCGGCCGCGCCAACGCCCAGACCGATGACGCTGAACGCCACCGTTGCCAGCAGCAACCCGATTGTAAGGTTCCATGTCATCAGCGCCGTTGCCAATGCCGCAAGGGCACCACCGATCGCGAGCGTGGCGATGCCGCCGATGATCCACGGCGTATTGCGGCCGCCAAGATCAGATGCATAGCCCCAGTGCGGACGCAGCACCTGCAGCGCGAAATGCAGGCCAACCAACAGGCCAGGCACAATAGCAGGCAGCGCAAGCTCAACAACCATCACCCGGTTCAGCGTCGAGGTCATCAACACAACGATGCCGCCAAGTGCCGTCTGCACAAGGCCAAGGCGAACAATTTGAAACCAACTGAGATTTGGCGCTGTCATGCCTCAAACTCCCGGTGAAAGACGTGAAAGGGCGTGCGCCGCAACAAGCATGCCGAGCACATAATGACTGGTGCCAGTTGCGTTGTACCAAGGTGCATTGGCGCGTGGGTCAGCGATCAACGTGCGCATCATAACCAGCTGCGCGGCAAGACCGGCGGCGATGACGAGGGCATGCCAGGGTGCGCCCCACCAGAGCAGCAAGCCGATAACGATCACTTGCGGTGCCGCCATGACCGCGCACGCAAGGCGGGCTGCGCGATCGACACCTAGCACCACGGGCAATGACGCAATGCCCATGCGTCGGTCGCCCTCGACGGCTTTGAAATCGTTGAGCGTCATGATGCCATGCGCACCGACGCTATAGAGCACAAGAACCAACAGGATGGCTGAGCCGGGGACTTGTCCGAGCATGACAGCCGCGCCTGTGAACCACGGCAGGCCCTCATAGCATGCAGCAACAGCCGCGGGCCCAACCCAACCGCTGAGCTTTAATCGCAGTGGCGGCGCACTGTAGACCCACGCCAAGATCAAACCGAAACACACCGCGGCGAATGTGGCCGCGCCGAGCCATGCACCGACCAACAGTGACAGCGCCATGCCGGCAAAGCCGATATAGAGCCCCCAATTACCGGGAATACGACCTGAGGGGATCGGACGGTTGGGTTCGTTGAGCGCATCAACATCGCGGTCGAACCAATCATTCCAGGCTTGGCTGGTGCCGCATACAAGCGGCCCGGCAATCGCGAGACCGAGAGCCGCCTCAAGCCAACGACCAGACAGCGGTACACCCGCTGATACGATACCGCACATGTAAGCCCACATGGGCGCAAACCAGGTAATGGGCTTGAGCAGCTCCAACACATCCCGCGGCGCTGGACGCCGAGATGCAGTTGACTTTGAGCTTTGGAGCGACATGGATCGTCCTTGTTTCCTTGTTGCCAACGTAAAGTGACAAATCATTGTGTCAACTAAAATTTACATATTGCCGGCGTTCCGGTCACGTACTTTTATGCGACCACTGGCCCGACCACTGGCCCGACCACTGGCACCTGATTGTCACGGACGCAGCGGCATGGCTCAATGCCAGCGTGCGTGTCAGGGTTGTGCACATCTCGTCGCCGCAGTTCGATCCGAAGGGAGTAAGGTCATGGTTGTTGCATCAGAGCCCAACTGGCTCATCGTCGTCGGGCTCGTTTACACGGTCTATGCTTTTGGCTTGCTGGCCTTGTCGGCCCTGTCCCACGGTGTGCAGTTCGACCCTGCATCCAGGCTGGCGTCGGAGACCAAACAACGCGTGTGTCGGGCATTCGCTGGAATTGCGGGCCTGATCGGCGCGTCGCTCCAAGCCCTTGGCCAAGTCGTCCACCTCAGCGAAGGACTCGCCGTGGTCGTCATGCTGCTCGGCGTGATCGTGCTATTACTCAGCTATCTCACGTTCAGTGGTCGAATGGCGAAGCTGAGCGAACGCCCGGGGGCGGCACACGGCTCGAATGTCCTTTCAATGCATGCATCGACACCAGGAGCGTTCGGACAAGCGGCGGAATGACACAATATCCTAGCTGCTCCTGATCTGGCCACCTTCCCATGCGTATAAGTTGGACAGCCTGACCCTGGGAGGACGCTATGGCCTACACATCGAAGCTGTTGGTTGCTGGTGCTTTAAGTATCGCAAGCCTTGCAACTGTCGCACTTGCACCAGCCACCCTGGCGCAGGATGCCGCCAACGGCGAAACGGTGTTTAAGAAGTGCCGCGCCTGCCATCAGGTTGGCCCAACGGCCAAGAATGGCGTTGGCCCAATCCAGAACGGCGTCGTTGGTAGGAAGGCTGGCTCCTTCGAGGGGTATGCCTACTCAGATCTCAACAAAGCTGCGGGCGAAGCCGGGCTTGTTTGGACCGAAGAAAACATCCTCGCCTACCTGCCGGACCCGAACGCCTTCCTGAAGAAGTTTCTGACCGACAAGGGCCAGGCAGACAAGGCCGAGGGCAGCACGAAGATGACCTACAAGCTTGCTGACGAGGCCGACAGCAAGGACGTCATCGCTTTCTTGAAGACGCAGAAGTGATCTGCGGGCGGGCGCTGCGGGTTACTCCGCAGCCATCCGCTCGCGGACGTCGAATGACATAGGGCATGCATTCCAGAGGCTGGAAAGCGCCTGAACCAGCGCGTCCATCTGGGCATCCGTGTGGTTTGGTGTGGGCGTCAGGCGGATGCGTTCCGTGCCACGGGGTACCGTCGGATAATTGATCGGCTGCGCGTAGACGCCGAATTCGGTCAATAGCCGATCCGTCATGCGCTTACAGTGCACGGGATCACCGATCAGCACCGGGACGATATGGCTGGGGTTGTCGACGATCGGCACGCCAGCTTCCTGAAGCCGCTTCTTGAGTGCGCGCGCACGCTCCTGATGACGCTCCCGCTCAACCAAACTGGTCTTGAGGTGGCGGATGCTGGCCGCCGCGCCAGCTGCGATGGCCGGTGCGATCGATGTGGTAAAAATAAAGCCCGGCGCATAGGAGCGGATGGCGTCGCAACAGGCTTTGCTGGCGGCGATGTAGCCGCCCATCACGCCAAAGCCCTTGGCCAAGGTGCCGTTGATGATGTCGATGCGATGCATCTGCCCATCCCGCTCGGCGATGCCCCCACCGCGGGGACCGTACATGCCGACGGCATGCACCTCGTCGATGTACGTCATAGCGCCGTATTTTTCGGCGAGGTCGCAGATGTCAGCGACCGGGGCGATCGTGCCGTCCATGGAATATACGGATTCGAAGGCGATGATCTTGGGCGCATTGGCCGGCGCCTCTTTCAGCTGCCGCTCAAGATCGATGATGTCATTATGCCGCCAGATGCGCTTTTCGCCCCGGCCGTTGCGGATGCCCGCAATCATAGACGCATGGTTCTTTTCATCTGAGAATATGATCACACCCGGCAACAGATCTTGCAGCGTTGAAAGCGTTGCATCATTGGCGACGAAAGCCGAAGTAAACAGCAGTGCCGCTTCCTTGCCGTGGAGATCGCGGACCTCATCTTCAAGTTCCACGTGATAGTGCGTGGTGCCAGAAATGTTTCGCGTGCCCCCTGAGCCTGCACCCGCCGTGTCGATCGCCTCGTGCATGGCGGCCAGCACTTTGGGATGCTGCCCCATGCCGAGATAATCATTCGAGCACCAGACCGTAATCGGCCGCTGATTGGCCGAGAGCCCATAGGCATCAGCCGTTGGGAAGTGTCCGCGCCGACGGACGATATCGGCAAACACACGATAGCGCCCTTCTACGTGAAGCGTCTCGATGTGGCGTTGAAACTCCTGATCGTAGGTCGCCATGTTTTTCCTCCACCCGATTTGTCACTGGGCCGCAGCGGCCATAGCGAGCCGCTGTCGCGAGCCCCTCGTCAGCACTGTGTTGTCAAGAGTACTGTGTTGTCAAATTTTATGGACGTCAAGTTTTATTGACACAAATGGGCAAAAAAATTGCGCGCCCCGCCGAGCGCGCTCTTGGATTTGACAAACGGTGTGAGGTTATTCCCCAGGCGATCCGGCCTGGGTCGGGGTTGGAAACGGTGCCGAAGGGCGCGATTTCAGGCTCCAATTCCACAGAGCCATCGGCGCGAGAGGCAGCACCAGTAGCCAATGCTCAAGAACGGCCAATGCCGTCAACACGCCAAGCAGCGTTGCCCCGACGGCGTCAGATGAACCGGCGGGAGCCGTCCAAGCAGAAGCAAACAACACAGCCGTTGCGATCGTCGCGCAACTGACCGACAGGGGGAACAGCAAGTTCATCGGCCGCGTCCGCATGTACGAGGCCAAGTATGCCAAGTGCGGCGGCAGAAATTCTTGCGATAAGTTCGGCACGCCGAAATACATGTTCAGTTTGCCAGACACATGCATGGCCCAGAGGACGAGGTATGTCCAAAGCGCCAGTTGGTTCGTCGCCGACCACAACAGGATTGCCAGAACCACAGCGCCAAACACGCACAGCGCTTCGTGATACAGCATCGTCTCAACAGCCGCCCGAAAGCGCGCATATCCCGTCACGCCTTGGGGCAGGCCGGTCTTGCGTGGGCCAGTGACAACGCCGAAGTAAAACGCCGCCGTCGGCACCGCCCAGATCAGCAAACCGCCGCAAAACGACACGTAAGTCGCCAGCGTTGTCGTTTCATGCCGCGCATATGCAATGGCGAGAAACGCGCCGAAACCGAGCACGCTGACCGCCAGCATGCTCCACTTGAACGTATTGTGCGGCAGGCCGTCAAGATACAGGATTATGCCCGTGCTGGCCCACCAGAGCACGATGGCCGCCGCAACCGGCGCTGCCACGTCGATCAACATAGCGCGCTCACCACGCTGGCTGCATGCGCGTGCGCTCCGGCAGCGCATGTGTTTTCGGCCGCATCAAGAACAAGCGTCCAAACGTCGCGGCCACTCCAGCACCGGCGAGCGCCGCCTGGAGCCGGCCCACGATCCCTCCACGCTTCTTCGCCGCCGTGATGCGATCGTTAAGTTGAAGCAGACGGTCGAGGCCGACTTTGAATTTGGGATTATCCAGATCAAGCGAGACCGGGAACACCTGCCGCGAGATGTCCTGCGTCAGGTGGAACACCTTGAACCCGTACTCCGCCGGATCAACCTCAAGCGCTTTGTGAAACGCGGGTCGTGCATGGTCGCGCACATACATCGTGGCGAAGACTGCGAGCAGGAAGAAGCGCACCCACAGCTTGTTCACGCCTTGCAGTACATGCGGGTTGGCGCGCATCAGCAGTGCGAACGCTTCTCCGTGACGGAACTCGTCGTTGCACCACTTCTCGAACCACTTGAAGATCGGATGGAAGCGCAGATGCGGGTTGCGCTCAAGGTGGCGGAAGATGGTGATGTAGCGCGCGTAACCGATTTTTTCCGATAAGTACGTCGCGTAGTAGATGAACTTTGGCCGGAAGAACGTGTATTTCTTCGCCTTGGTGAGATAGGCGAGATCGACACCGATGCCGAATTCCTTCAGGGCGTCGTTGATGAAGCCCGCGTGCCGCGCCTCATCCCGGCTCATATATTTGAAGAGTTCAACGATATCGGGGTTTTTGCCGCGCTTGCGCATTTCAGCGTACAGCACACAGCCCGAGAACTCAGCCGTCAGAGACGACACCAGGAAGTCGACGAACTCGCGCCGCAGATCCGGCGGCAAGCTTGCCAGTTCGATCTTGTCCCACTCAGCCGTGCGCTTGAAGTGCGACTTGTTCGGATCAGCCTTCATTTCAGCAATCAGTTCGTCCCATTCCGCGCGCACGGACGACACGTCAAGACGATCCATTTCGGCAAAATCGGTCGTGTAAAAACGCGGCGCAAGCACCGTATCTTCGGAGGCCGCCCGCGTCGAATGGTTGGGCGCAATCGAGAGACGTTCGATGGTCATAGCTTGCTCCCCGACGAAAACGAGAACTCACACAATTCCATGAATTCGAGGTCGCCCGTCATGCGTGTCCAGGTCCTCTCGATCGGGCCCGCGCGCACAACGGTCACTTCGCGGCGCAGCTCCCGACTTTCGCCATAGGGCACCACAACGGGCTCGCCGTGCACGATCACCTCGTCGCCGGGCTGGATCTTCAGATCACCATCCAGCTCGACATGCGCATGCAAGGCTTCCCAGGTGTTCTGAACTTTTATCGTACAACCGACGATCTCTCGGCGTTTGCCGAACAAAGATGCGATCATGGCTTGGCCCTCCAGGTGGAGATGAGACAGGCGAAGGCCGCCGCGTTACTCGGTCCGAAGGCATCAAGGCGCACCTCTGTACCGATCACGGGGTCCTTCAGCATCAAAGCGCCATTTTCGAATCGTGACAACTGAAAAGGCAAAGCTTCATTGACATCGAACCGGCGGCGATCGCGACCAAGCGACTTGGCCATGGTGGCAACGAAGCCTTCACTGGAGGACGGCAAGTCAACACGCTGTGTTACGCCGTCTGGTGCCGTGACATGCACCACGAGCGTGCCGTTCGGTTGGGGATCAAACACCAGCGCCCGGGCATCGACGACGCGTTGGACGCCAAGCGTACCATCGCGCCATTCGCCGACGACGATCCAGGCCGCGAGCAGGAGGATTGCTCCGATCACCAAACCTGGCGCGATGCGCGATAGCGTCATGCCAGAGGCTCGCGGGCCCGCGACGGCATCGAACATGCGCGCTTGGATGCTACGGATCATGCGGCCTCTGCGGGGTGCCGGGTGTCGATTGTCGAGACGGGACGCACGTCGCTTGCAGACGGTTGAACGTGAACGGCTGCTTGTCCTGAGACTTGTGCCAAAGCGGCTGCCAGCAGAGACGCCACACGTTCACCGTCGGCGATGGCGCGCAGGCTCGGCTCTGGACGGCGCAGGCGCCAGGGCCGTGCATGTGGCCATAACGCGATCAAGCTCGAGCGCGCGCCGGGCAGCAACGACAGGGCAAGCGTCGTCGAACCGCCGAAGCCTTGCGCGGCAGCAGCGCCAGCAATCTTCGAAAACGGAATGTTGATCGCCATCGGCATGGCAACGCCGTGCCTTATGACCAACCGTTGCGAGGTGATCGAATAAATCGTGCCACGCGCCATCAACCAGCCCGACACGGCGAGCAAACCGAGGGCGATCAGTCCGCCGAGCAGCGTTCCGCCCGCAACGACCATGACGGCACCAGCGCTGTTACCGTCATGAACGCCGGCCGAGGTGCGCCAGAGCACCAGCATCGCAACTAATACAGCCGCCAGCCGCAGGCGCATCACCTCGACTGTGAAAGCCAGCGGTTCGGGTGTGCCCTGCCAAAGAAGTGTTTCACCTTTTGGCAGAGTCTCAGGCAACCCGGGAACCGGTTCAAATGCAAAGTCGTCATGCAGCGCATCTCTCATAGCAACGGCTCCTGCCGGCTTGGCGTTGCATAGAGATAACCGCCGCCGAAGTACGCCATGATGCGCTCTTCTTCGAGCAAGGTAACACTATCGTCAGCCTTGAGGCGCGGCACGTCGATGAACTGCGCGCCAAGCAACGCATCAACCGTGATCGTGCGACTGTTCGCGTCGATGTCGACCATCGGCAGCGGCACCAGCACGTGCGACTCTGCGCCGTTGGCATTGGCCAGGGCGACCTCAAGATAACGGATCGTGGTTTCGGACAGGTCGACCCAGATGTCCTTGACCGTGCCAGCGACAACGCCGTCATCTCCCAACACCGTCATGCCGCGCAAGTCTGCGTCGCCGGGCGCGATACTGAAGTGTTTCACAGTGCGCATAGGTACAATGCGGTTTTTTCCCTCCCACGTCACATCAGGAATGTCGCGCCGTTCCGTATAGGCGCCCGGCCCGATGCCAAGATAGGCGGCACTGGAGAACGGCACAATCGGGAAGCCGGCGTTGGTGTGCAACTGCGATGCCGGGATCGCTGGTGAGGACGTATCGCGGTCGTGCGGGGCGACCATCGTGGTGCCATCTGCAAGATGATACGATTTCGGCGCTGGCATACCAAACAAGCCACCACCGACAGGCTCATGCCGGCTGTTCACGAGCGGGTAGCCCTCCCGCTTGCTTTCGCGATGCAAGTAAACGATCAGCCCCACGAAAAAGAGCATAAACAGCGTGAACACGAGGGATGCGACATCCATCTGTTCCGTGATTGCACCTCGACCCATGTGCGTCTCCTCAGGTGTGGTTGTTGGCAAAAGCGCGCCGCCGCGCATCCGCGCCGACCAACGGGCCGACGGCGATGAGCGTTGCGAACAGCAGGATGATTTCAATCAGGTAGACAAAACCGTAGCCGGTCGCAGGGCTGACCAGCGCCTCGCCCAGATGTTGTTTATCAGCAGCCCACGCAACGACATCGCGCAGCACGCCGCCGGAGGCGATCGCCAAGCCAGCTGTTGTTGCCTGCACTGCCCCCCAGACGCCGAGTGCAAAGCCGGTATTGTCAGTGCCTGCGTGCTGCATTGCGGCGGTTAGCGTTGCGTGCGCAAACAACCCGCCGCCAAAGCCGATCAGTGCCGCACCAACGGCGAAAAAGACAAGTGCACCGAGCGGCGCCGACAGCAGTACGGCCGGGAACGCGACGAGGCCGATAACGGCACCAGCGCCTGCGACACGATAAGGATCGCCACCTTGACCAAGCCAACGTGCAGCGAGACCAAGACCTGCAACGCCGCCCGACGCGAACACAGCCGTGAGGGCCGTTGTCCAAGCGACCGATAGCTTCAACACCTCGCCGGCATACGGCTCCAGCAGCACATCCTGCATTGTGAATGCGGCCGTGCCGAGCGCCAGGGCCGTGAGCCGACGCATGGACAGCGGCTCGGCGCGGAAAGCCTGCCACATCGCATCCATCTTTTGGCGCTCACGCCCCGGCGCCGTCAGATGCGGCTGGCGCGGCTCCTGTTTCCAGAGCGCAAACGTGTTCAGCAGCACTGTGACAACAGCAGCCCCCTGCACCACTTGTATGAGCTTCACATTGTTGTAGTTGGTGAGCAGCACACCGAAGATCAGTGCCGACAGAATCATTCCGATGAGCAGCTGGATAAACAGCAGCGCTACGACTTTCGGCCGCACATCGTCGGGCGCAAGGTCACAGGCGAGCGCGAGCCCGGCCGTCTGAATCATATGCAGGCCGGCACCGACCAGTAGAAAAGCAAAGCCCGCCGCAACAGGCCCGACCCACGCCGGCCCGGTCGTATCACCTGACAGAATGATCAATGCCAACGGCATGATCGCGAGGCCGCCATACTGCAGCAACGTGCCCATCCACAAGAACGGCACGCGGCGCCAGCCGAGGAACGAGACGTAGGTGTCTGACCGGAAACCCACCAGTGCCCTTATGGGCGCAAACACCAGCGGCAACGCGAGCATCACGCCGACCAATGTTGCTGACAAACCGAGTTCGACGATCATGACGCGGTTCAGCGTGCCTATGACCAGCACAATTGCCATGCCGACGGTCCACTGAAACAATGACAACCGGAGCAGCCGCGAGAGCGGCAGCGCCTCCGTCGAGATATCAGCGAACGGCAACCATTCCGGACCCAGACCGGCAAGCGGCTTGGTGACATAACGGCTGACGATGCTGGCAAATCGCGTCATCGACGGACAAGCTCCATCGCTTGCGACGTGTAAAAACCAGAGGCGACACGTTGCGTGCGGCCAACGCGCCAGTCCTTGAGAGCGGTCGCGCGGCCGATACCATCGATCAGCGCATGCTCCGCGACCGGAATGATCGCCGGCGAGCGGTTACCTGATGGAAAGAGCTGTCCGGCCGCGTGCATGATTGCGAGCGCTGTGGTGCGCGGCGCGAACGTGAAGATGATCGAGCCGCGCGTGCGCGCCGCCCACTGACCGAGCACGCCAACGGCATCGTCCATGCCGTAGTGGATGAGCGCGTCCATGGACACGACATGATCAAAGGTACCGTTTTCGGGATCCAGCATGTCGCCGACGCGAAAGGTCAACTTGCCAGAGCCCGCGTCACGCGGATGGCGCTCGCGGGCAAGTGAAATCAGCGTCGGCGAGAGATCGACGCCGAGCATATCGGCACCACGCCTGGCGGCTTCGACAGCGAGTTGGCCTGGACCGCAGCCCGCATCAAACACGCGCAACCCTCGGAGATCCTGCGGCAGCCAGCCGAGCAAAGTGCTGCGCATATTATTGCGGCCGTCGCGCACGGTCTGGCGAATGCGTCCGACGGGCGCGTCACTCGTTAGACGGGCCCAAGCGTCTGCAGCCGTGCGGTCGAAGTACGCTTCGACCTCGTCGCGCCGCACGTCGTAGCTCTGTGCTGACTGAACCGACATTATTCGTACCCCAAAAATTCAAAGATCTCGCGGTCTTTCATCGGTACGGCTGCAAGTGGTTCAAGACCGTTCCAGAGATTTTGCGCCAGCTGCATATATGTGGCTTTGACCGCTTCGAGCTCGTCAGACTTCGGCATTTCGAAAATCGTGCATTTCTTCAGCCGGCTGATGCGGATCGCATCGAGATCTGGGAAATGCGCCAGCGTCTTCATGCCGACGGCTTTGTTAAAGCGGTCGACTTCGGTGGTCTCTTTCGAGCGATTGACGATCGTGCCACCGAGGCGGACCTGATAGTTTTTGGCCTTGGCATTGATGGCCGCGACAATGCGGTTCATGGCGAAAATGCTGTCGAAATCGTTCGCCGTCACAACGACGGCGCGGTGGGCATGCTGCAGTGGAGCCGCAAACCCGCCGCAAACGACATCGCCGAGCACATCGAAGATGACAACGTCGGTATCATCGAGCAGCCGATGCTCTTTCAGAAGTTTCACGGTTTGGCCGACAACATAGCCACCGCAACCCGTGCCGGCCGGCGGACCGCCAGCCTCGACGCAACGCACGCCGTTGTAGCCCTCGAACACGAAGTCTTCGACGCGCAGCTCTTCGGTGTGGAAGTTCACCTGCTCGAGGATATCGATGACCGTCGGCATCATGCGCTTTGTCAGCGTGAACGTGCTATCGTGCTTGGGGTCGCAACCGATCTGCAGCACGCGTTTGCCGATATGTGAGAACGCGGCCGACAGATTGGACGACGTCGTGCTCTTGCCGATGCCGCCCTTGCCATAAACGGCAAACACTTTTGCCGTGCCGATTTTCAAGCCAGGGTCGAGCTTGACTTGCACGCTGCCTTCGCCGTCGAGGCCAAACTCCGCGGTCGAACACGATCCGCAACCGCTTTTGAGATCAAGTGTCATGCGACGGCCTCCATGCCTTCAACGCGGTCTTCGAGTTCGTGACCTGCCGCGCGCAGAGCCTCGAGAGTGGCGGGATCGGTGGCCCAGTAGTTGCGGTCGTGGGCTTCGACCAGGCGGTTGGCGAGACGTGCCGACGCGGTCGGATTGAGTGTCGCCAAGCGATTGCGCATTTCGGGATCGAGAATGAAGGTCGAGGTGATCTGTTTGTAAACCCAAGGTTCGACTTGCGCCGTCGTTGCCGACCAACCCACCGTGTTGGTCACATGCGCCTCGATCTGGCGCACGCCTTCATAGCCGTGCTTGAGCAGGCCCTCGTACCATTTCGGATTGAGTGTGCGCGTGCGGCTTTCGAGCGAGACCTGTTCGTTGAGCGTGCGCACCACCGCAGTGCCGCGCGTGGCATCGCCGATGTAGATCGGGATATCGCGGCCACGTGCGGACTTCACGGCGCGGCTGAGTCCGCCGAGCGTGTCGAAGTAGTGGTCGATCGAGGTGACGCCGAGTTCGACGGACTCAAGGTTCTGATAGGCCAGATCAACCTCGCCGAGCAGGTGGCGGAAGCGCTTGACATCCTTCGTTGCCTTGCCATCGCGGCCGTAGGCGAAGCCTTTGCGCTCGGTGCACATGTTGGCGAGTTCATCCTCGCTCTGCCAGGCACCATTCTCGATCATATGGTTGACGTTTGAGCCGTAAGCGCCGTCAGCGTTGGAGAACACGCGCAGGGCCGCAACTTCGAGATTGCCGCCGGCGGCGTTGAGATCGGCAAGGGCTGCGGCGCGGATGAAATTGTGCTCGCGCGGTTCGTCGGCCGAGGCTGCGAGGAAGGCAGCTTCAGCCAACATCTGCGTTTGCAATGGCAGCAGGTCGCGGAAGATTCCCGACACCGTCACGCACACGTCGATACGAGGCCGCTGCAACTCATCGAGCGGCACGAGTTCAGCGCCGCACAGGCGACCGAAACTATCAAACCGCGGCCGCGCACCCATCAACGCCATAGCTTGTGCGATCGGCCCGCCTTCGGATTTCAGATTATCGGAGCCCCACAGCACCATGGCAATGCGCCGCGGCAATGGATGTCCGTCGCCGATGTGGCGATCGATCAGCAGGCAAGCGTGCCGCTCGCCCTCAGCCATCGCGAACGCACTCGGCATCCGATACGGGTCGAAGCCATGGATGTTGCGGCCAGTCGGCAACAAAGCCGGCGTGCGCAATAGATCGCCGCTCGGGCCGGGGCGGGTAAAACCACCGTCGAGTGCGTGCAGCAGCCCGGCGATTTCGCTGTCGCATGACAGTTCCAGGTTGGCCTTTTGCAGCACGGCGAGATGTTCAGCCCAAGTTGCGTCAACAGTGATCGCTGCGCCATCAGCGATCGCCTCGATCGAAGATCGTGGCAATGCCGGTGGCGGCATCGTCTCGGCCATCCCAGCCAGCAGATCGATCCGCTCTCCACGTGTGTGCCCGCGGCCGACAACATGCATGCCATGCGGGATCAGCGCGTATTCAAGTTCGAGAATTCTGGTCCACAGCGCTGCAATCCGATCCTCGGGCGCGAACTGGCGACTATCATCATCAGGCAACAGATCGAGTTCGCCGGCTTGTGCCACGATCAGTTCCAACAGGCGCACCTGCTCGGGATCATCGGTCGGGCCGTCGAAAGCGCGCCAACGGGCGAGCGATGCTTTGAGATCGACCAGCCCACGATACAATCCCGCCTGGGCAACAGGCGGTGTCAGGTAGCTGACCAAAGTCGCCGCGGCACGACGCTTGGCGATCGCGCCTTCGGAGGGATTGTTGGCGGCGTAAAGATAGATGTTCGGCAAATCTCCGATAAGGCGATCAGGCCAGCAGGCCGCCGACAAGCCGGATTGTTTGCCCGGCATAAATTCAAGCGCGCCGTGTGTGCCGAAGTGCAGCACGGCATCGGCCGCAAAGCCCTGGCGTAAGTAGCGGTAAAACGCCGTGAAAGCATGGGTCGGCGTGAAGCTGCGATCAAACAACAAGCGCATCGGATCGCCCTCGTAACCGAACGAGGGCTGGACCGCGACGAGCACGTTGCCGAACTGCCGGCCATAGATGTGCAGGGTGCGGCCATCCGTGTTGTGGCGGCCGGGGGCTGGCCCCCATTGCGCCTCGATCTCGGCCAGATGTGGCTCGTTGCGCACATGCTCGGCAACGGGCAGGCGCACGTGGACGTTGGCGTTGGCCCCGTAGATCTTGGCATTGCCTTCGATCACCGCGTCACGCAGCGCTTCGACTGAGGCCGGCACGTCGACGGTGTAGCCGGCAGCCTGCATGCCTTTCAGCGTTTCGTGCAACGATTCAAACACGGACAGATATGCGGCGGTGCCGACACTGCCGGCATTGGGCGGGAAGTTAAACAGCACGATGGCTGTGCGGCGCTCGGCACGTGCCTTGCGGCGCAATGCAATCAGTTTGGACACGCGGGCCGCTAACATGTTGACGCGCTCGATGTCGGGTTCCATGTCGCGGCCATTGGCGGCGCGCCCGCCGAACAGCATTGCGCCGGTCGCGCCATCGATCTCGGGAAGGGCGACCATCATGGTCGTCTCGACTGGCAGCAAACCGCGCTCCGAACCGCGCCACTGATCCAGAGTCTGGAACTCGACGGCGAGGGCTGCGATGTAGGGCACGTCAAGCGCGGCCAATGCCTCTTCGGCGGCTTTTGCATCATTGTAGGCGGGGCCGCCGACGAGTGAGAAACCGGTGAGCGACACGAGCGCGTCGATCGTCGTCACGCCATCTTTGCGGAAGAAGCCATCAATGGCGGCGCGGGCATCAAGACCGCTGCTGAAAGCAGGCACGACGTCGAAGCCGCGGGCTTCAAGCGACGAGATCACAGCGTCATAATGCGCGGTGTTGCCCGCGAGAATGTATGACCGCATCAACAGCAACCCGACCGAAGGCCTGGCTCCACCCATCAACCTGGGCAAGGCCGCTGCTGATGCGGATAAGCGGCCAGCCATGCGTGGATGGTAGACCCCGACGTCAGGATATTCAGCCGGCAAAGCTGGTTTCAGAGTGCCGCGCACGGCGGCCCGCGGTCCGCTGGCGTAGCGATCAGCGAGCAGGCGCGCCATGTTCGCGATGTTCTCGTCCGACCCTGCGAGCCAATACTGCAAGGTCAGGAAGTAGGCTCGTACGTCCTGGGCGCTGCCGGGGATGAAGCGGAGGATTTTCGGCAAGCGTTTCAGCATTGCCATTTGATGAGCGCCGGCGCCGTTTTTGCTCGGGCCTTTGCTGTTGCCGCGCAATTTCTTGAGCGCGGCAATCATGCCGGAGCTTTCCTCGTCCATCTTGAAGGTGCCAACACGCGTCAGCTTGATGACTTCGCCGGCCGACATGGCGCAAACCATGGCATCACATTGCGGCCGGCGTGCTTCGAGCGCGGGCATGACGCTGCGGATATGATCTTCCATGAACAGCATCGTGGCGATGATGATGTCGCCGGTTGCAATTGCCGCGAGGCAGGCTTCGTGCGCGTCCGGCCGTTCATGGAACGTTGACACAGCATGCAGAGACAGGTCCACACCCTCGACGCGCAGTTGCGGCGCGACGCGCGCGACCGTGCTCGACAGGTGACTGTCAAGTGTCACGATCACGATCCGAACAGGTGCGGGCACGATCCGAACAGGTGCGGGCACGACCCGAACTGGTGCGGGGCAAACCGGGGCGGTTGTCGCCGCCCGGCCGTCAACGGCTGAAGTGGGCTTTTGCATCGTAAAGGGTCTCGAGCGTGATGACACCGAGTTTGCGTTCGACGGCGAAGGATTCTGTATTACGACGGGCTTTTCCCCGCACGAAGAAGGGGATCTTTTTGAGTTCGGCTTCGGCCTCGGGGCCCCACATGGGAACACCCGTCGTGGCTTCAGGCTGCGCTGCGACTGGCGCGGTGATCGCCTGCGGTGCTATCGTCTCGGCATTGCGTTCGCTGCCGCCGAGATGAGACGGCGTGCGTGCATCGTTGAACTCGAAATCGTCGCGAAACAGGCCGAGCAGATGCTCTTCGAGCCCCATCATGAGCGGGTGCACCCACGTGTCGAAGATCACGTTGGCACCTTCAATGCCCATTTGCGGCGAGCGGCGTGCTGGGAAGTCCTGAACGTGCACGGGTGATGAGATGACCGCACACGGGATCGAGAGCCGCTTGGCGATGTGACGCTCCATCTGCGTGCCAAGCACCAGTTCCGGCTGCAGCTCCACAATGCGCGCTTCGACATCCAAGTAGTCGTCGGCGATCAATGCCTGGACGCCGAGGGCTTCGGCCGCGGCGCGTACCTCGCGGGCATATTCGCGCGTGTAGGTGCCAAGGCCAACGACGGTGAAGCCGAGTTCATCCTTGGCGATGCGAGCTGCCGCAAGCACATGGGTGGCGTCACCGAAAATGAACACGCGCTTGCCGGTGAGGTAAGTCGAGTCGACCGAACGCGAGTACCACGGCGCGCGCAGTTCGTCCTCGATGCCGGCCGGCATGGTCACGATGCCCGCGAGCGTCATGACTTCCGTTATGAAATCCCGCGTTGCGCCAATACCGATCGGCACGGTCTTGGTCATGGGCTGGCCAAAAGTGCGCTGCAGATATTGTGCGGTCGGAGCTGCGATTTCGGGGGCCAGCATGACGTTGAAGGCCGCCTCCGGCAACAGCGCCAGATCTGCCGGTGAAGCGCCGAGTGGAGCGACCACGTTGACCGTCACGCCGATGCGCTCTAGCAGCGTGCGGATCTCGGTAACATCATCGCGACAGCGGAAACCAAGCGACGTCGGTCCAAGAATGTTGCACACCGGATGCGGCGTCCCCGCATCGGCGCGGCGCTGCTGACCAGCCGTGACGCGGCGAACGATCTGATAGAACGTTTCGGCCGCGCCCCAGTTTTCTTTCTTCTGATACGACGGCAATTCGAGCGCGACGACCGGCACCGGCAGGTCGAGTGCCGAAGCAAGGCCGCCCGGATCGTCCTGGATCAGCTCAGCTGTGCATGACGAACCAACCAGCAGGAGTTCCGGCTTGAAGCGCTCGTAGGCGTCGCGCGCCGAGTTTTTAAACAGCTCCGCCGTATCGCTGCCGAGATCCCGTGCCTGGAAGGTTGTGTAGGTGACAGGTGGACGTGTTTTGCGCCGCTCGATCATCGTGAACAGCAAATCCGCATATGTGTCGCCCTGCGGCGCATGCAGCACATAGTGGACGCCGCGCATGGAGGCTGCGATCCGCATCGCACCAACATGAGGTGGGCCTTCATAGGTCCAGACGGTGAGTTGCATGGCTAGACCCTCAACCGTTCACGACGCACGAGGGGACGTGCAAATAGTTCAGCGAGATCGCCAGCCTGGTCAAAGCCGTGGATGGGCGAGAAGACCAACTCGATCGACCACTTGGTGGTGATGCCTTCGGCTTCAAGCGGGTTGGCGAGGCCAAGGCCGCATACGGCGATGTCGGGCCGAGCCGCACGACAGCGATCGAGTTGCTTGTCGACGTCTTGGCCCTCAACAATCGAGATATCGTTGGCCAGAAGATCTAGATCGACCGACTGCAATCGGCGATCCAGATAGGGGATGCCCACCTCGACGATGGTCATGCCGAGTTCGCGTGACAGAAAGCGTGCAAGTGGGACTTCAAGCTGGCTGTCGGGAAAGAAGAAGACTGATTTGCTGTCGAGCTTCTTGCGTTGGCCGTCGAGGGCACGCTCCGCGCGATCGCGAGCGGCGGCGGTGGCAGCACGCACATGCGTGCGCGACACGTCAAATGCATCGCCGATGGCTTCAAACCAAAGCGCTGTGCCCTCAGCACCGAGCGGCATAGGCGCGTTGATGCGCTGTGCGCCTCGATCTTCAAGCTGTCGCGCCGTATCGGTCAGAAACGGCTGCGCAAGGATATAGCGCGTATTCGGGCCGATGCTTGGTAGGTCGCGGCTGCGTCGGGCCGGCAAGTACGCAACGGTGGTGATGCCGCATGCTGTCAGCTGGCGGGTGATTTGGTCTTCGACGATGTCGGCCACTGTGCCAACCACCAACAGCTGCGGGGTGGCACCTGCCATCGCATCAGGCATTTCAGGCACGAGTGCTGCAAGGCACGCATCTTCGCCCTGGGTGAACGTCGTCTCAATGCCGCTGCCCGAATAAGCCAACACGCGTGTGGCTGGCAGCATGCGCTTGGACAGCCGTAACGCTGCCCGCTTGAGGTCAAGCTTGATGACTTCCGAGGGGCACGAGCCAACCAGGAACAACGTCTTGATATCCGGGCGGCGCGACAGCAGACGATCGACGACGCGATCGAGTTCGGCATCGAGATCGGCCATGCCGGCAAGATCGCGCTCATCGATGATGGCCGTGCCGAACCGCGGCTCGGCAAAAATCATAACGCCAGCGGCGGACTGCATGAGATGGGCGCACGTGCGCGAGCCGACGATCAGAAAGAAGGCGTCCTGGATTTTGCGATGCATCCACACGATGCCAGTCAGGCCGCAGAACACTTCGCGCTGGCCGCGTTCCTGGCGGACCGCGTGGCGTGACGCCTGGCGCGGCGCAATCACGGTGGGCTCGGCACAACCCACCTGGGGGCGGCGATCGACAAGGATGGTTGCACTCATGACCTTGCCTCCATCAGGCCATCGGCCGTCGGAAGGCATGCGGTTTGCAACCGCGCTGCACGCAACTTGAGGATAAACTGAGCAGCATTGACGATGTAAGCCGCATAAGCCGCCAACGCGAGCCACATCTGTGCTGTCGCGCCAGCCAGCCCGAACAGGAGCGCTGCGACGTAGGCCAGATGCAAAGCGATGACACCGAAACTGACGACATCTTCCCAGAAGAAGGCTGGCGCGAACAGATATTGGCCGAACACGATCTTTTCCCAGATTGCGCCGGTCACCATGATCGTCAGCAACAGGATGGTCTTGACGATGATCGATGTGGTTGCCGCCCCGTAACCGTCACCGGTCGCAAGGAAGCGCACGACCAAGACGATGCTGATCAGGCAGGCCGCGAACTGGACCGGAGCCAGAACGCCTTGCACCGCGGTCCACACCGTCGAGTCGCGACGTACGCGCTGCTCGGCCGTGTAGAGCGGTTGGGCTGTGGCAGAGCTGTTGGGCGAAAGGCGCGGCACCTATGAATCTCCTTAACGATCTAGGAGCGACTGTGAGGTGATGGTGGCTCCGGCAAAAAATTATGTCAAGTTAAATTGACGTCCACAAAAAATTACACCATAGTGCTTTCAGCTGCTGGCTTTAATGCAGGTGCGAACACGCAGTGCAGCATGGATTTTGCTGGCAGAACCGAACGGAGCGTGCTGTCATGATCAAACGCATACGCATGAGGCGCACTACGTCCTCGGTGGCGGTCCATGTTGTTCGGACCTCACCGCATAGCTGGCAACCGCTTTGATGCGACTGGCGGATATCTGAACGCTAGCGATGGAGCCGGAAATGGCTGGCGATTTAAGTGCCGACGAGTCCAATGCGGATCATGGGGCGATGTCGCCTCAGTCATCCACAGGTGCATCGCGTCGATCTGCCGCCGGTAGCGAGCGTTCGAACTTTTTTGACGAATTCCCGGTGCGCGCGCCCGGCGCCACCACTGCAATCGACCCGCTTGCCGCCGTCATTCAACGCGATATCGTCCCAGCGCTACTACTGCAGTTCCGTGAAGCGGCTGGGGTACAGCAACCTGATTCGAAAATTTTCACCGCACAGGATCGGAGAGAATTTGCTAGCAGCGTTCTGGCCCTCCCAGCCGCCCAACTCGTTGCTATCACCAAACAGTTCCTCGACACCGGGTTTTCGACGGAGCAAATCCTGCTCAAACTGCTCACGCCGGTCGCGCGCGACTTTGGCGTCCTATGGGAGCGGGATGAGCTTAGCTTCGTCGACGTGACAATATCGGTCCAGAAACTGCAGCATGTGTTGCACGCCCTCAGCGATCGCGATCAGTCCGTGGTCACGAGTGGGCAACGGCCAGCCGCATTTTTGGTACCGGCGCCGGGTGAGACCCATTCGTTCGGCTTAGTGATGATGAGCGAAATGCTGCGTCGTCGCGGGTGGGTCGTGACTGGCGGGTTGCCAATGCCGCTCGTGCGCATCGTTGAGACAGCCAGCATGCGGTCGTTTGCACTGATCGGCTTCTCGATCAGTGCGGACGCCTTGATTAAGCCTGTCGCATCAGCTATCCGTGACGTGCGAAAACGATCCATGAACCGAGCAGTGAAAATAATAGTCGGTGGACGTGTATGTGAAGGAAAGTCGGAACTTGCTTCGGACCTTGGCGCTGATGGCGCTTTCTACGATGCAGAACACGCATGCGCCTTCGCAGCGGCCCTGCTGCCAGCTACAGGTCAGGTCGTGCACCCGTGACATCTCTCCCGCGCAAGCAAGCGGAATATGCCGTGAAACCGTTTAAACTCCCAAAGAAATCCCTCGGTGATCTGGCACCGGATGTGGTGGCACGACTGATCGGTATGTCGGCCGACGTCGCACTCGTTGTCGATGCAAAGGGCATCATTTGCGATCTCGCAGTTGAAAATGATGAACTTGCAAAAGAAGGTGCCGAACGCTGGGTTGGCCGTCCGTGGATCGACACGGTGACAGTCGAAAGCCGCCCAAAAATTGTCGAGCTGTTGCAGGACGCCGGTCAATCCACCAGCCCGCGTTGGCGCCAGGTTAACCACCCATCGCCGCGTGGGCGTGATTTGCCGCTCCGTTATACGGCCGTCGAGGTGGCACCCAAGGGCCGCATCATCGCCCTTGGCCGCGACCTGCGGCCCATGTCCTCTCTGCAACAGCAAATCGTTGACGCCCAGCGGCAGATGGAGTCGGAATACCAGCAACTCCGCCAGTCCGAGACGCGTTACCGTGCCCTCTTTTACAGCACGTCTGAAGCGGTCATGATCGTTGATGTCAACGGCATGAAGGTGCTTGAGGCCAACCCGCGTGCGTCGGAACTCGCGGGCAAAATGCAGCGCAAGTTGGTCGGGCGTGCATTCCAAGATTTGTTTGATGCGACCTCTGTGCCCGAAGTCCAGGCTTTGCTCAGCGAGTTGCGCACGCAACCACATAGCTCGCAGCGCATCGTGCGCTACAGTGGCCAGACGGCGCGCCACGTTTTGTCCGGCTCCATGATGCGCCAGGACACCGGGGCGACGTTTCTCATCGCACGTCTCTCACCGTTGGCCAGCGCCACGGAGGCGGCCGGCGTTTCAAATGACTCTGATGTCCGGCGCATCGTGTCGGCCATGCCGGACGCGTTCGTCGTGACCGACGCCGATATGCGGATCGTCACGGCGAATGATGCGTTCCTGGCACTGACGCAGCTCGCGTCTGTCGAACAGGCACGCGGCCAACCTCTTGAACGGTGGGTCGGCCGCGCTGCCGCCGATACGTCGGTGCTTATGGCAAACCTGAAAGAGCACGGCACCGTCCGTCGTTTTAACTCAGTGGTCGAGGGTGAATTCGGCGCTGTCGAAGATGTTGAGATTTCAGCGGTGTCCGCTTTGGGCAGCACGCCGCCCGTAATTGGTTTTGTCGTCCGGACCAGCGAACGGCGCGAGCGCATATCCGAGGCGCCCGCAAGCAGCGTCATGCCACGCTCCGTCGAGCAGATGACGGCGCTTGTCGGCCGTGTCCCGTTGAAGGATCTGGTGCGCGAGACGACAGACATCATTGAGCGCATGTGCATCGAAGCCGCACTTGAATTGACCAAGGACAATCGCGCATCCGCAGCGGAAATCCTCGGCCTCAGCCGCCAAGGACTGTACACCAAACTGCGCCGTTACGGCATTGGGGACGGTGACGACGCGTCAGACGGGGCGTGAGGCTGTCATGTCGAAGATGCGTGAGGCGCGCGCCCTATCGAGCATTGCACTGAGCTGGTTCAAGCGCGCTGTCACACACCGACGCGGACCATCGCTCCATGCTGCCGCCGAACCACCCTTTGCGCGTCGACCTCGCCAATGAGGTTCACGCGCGGCCAACAGAGGGCATAGAAGCTCCGGCCCTGTTGGTGTACTTCGTGTTGGCGTCCGACGCCCAGCGGCGCGACGCGGATTGGACAGAGGCTCGTACGCTTTTTGAGCGCATGGGGCAGCCGACGCCTGACGTTCCGGTCACTCATCGTGTCGTGAGTTTTGGGCGAGTTCGTCTGGTGCTTGAACGGCACAACGAATTCATGCGCTACACCGTTGTCGCGCCGGCTACACCTGACGCAACCGATACGGTACAACGACTCGTCTCTGAAATCGGAACTTTGACGGGGCAGTTGCTAGTCGCAACCCGCGTGCACGTCCTCGACGGCCACCTCTGGACCGACGCCGATTTTGATGGGGTCGCAACCAAGTACTTCGGTGCCAGTGTGGTCGTCGGCGCAACGCTTGCGGACGGTACGAGCCGGGCCTTGACGGATTTTCGCATCGACGCTGACGGCTTCAGCCAGGTCGTGGTGCTTGCCGATGGGATGCGACCGCGTCAGTTGGGTCGCATGATCCAGCGCTTGTTGGAGATCGATACCTACCGCATGATGGCGTTGCTGTCGTTGCCGACCGCACGCGCCTTGCGGCCCCAAATTGAAGATATGGACCGCGAACTCGCCGAGATCGCCAGCGGCATCGCAAAAACGGACACCCGACAGGAAAGCCTGCTGCTTGAGCAACTGACCCGGCTCGAAGCCCGCGTTCAGAACGCGCTTGGCGCGAGCCACTATCGCTTTTCTGCGTCTGCCGCCTACGAAGACCTCGTCATGCAGCGCATTGCCGACTTGCGCGAGCGCCGCATTGAGGGCCTACAGACGTTTCACGAGTTCACGTCGCGCCGCCTCGCGCCGGCCATGGCCACCTGCCGCACGACAGCAGCCAACCTTAAGGATCTCTCGCAACGCGTCGCACAGGTGACAGACCTGCTAGCAACGCGAGTCGAGATCGTGCGCGAAAAACAGAACCGCGAACTCCTCTCGGCCATGGCCCGGCGTGCCAAGCTGCAACTGCGCTTACAGCGCGCGGTCGAAGGTCTGTCTGTCGTGGCGGTCAGCTACTACGTGCTGGGCCTCGTCAGCTACGCACTTAAAGGGCTCAAAGGCGCAGGTATCAGCTTCAACGTTGATCTGGCCACGCTGCTGCTGATGCCGGTCGTGTTCGCTGGCGTCGTTATCGGCTTGCGCCGTCTCGTCCGACCTTCCGAGGCCGAGTAGCTGTCCGCGTGCGGCCTGCAATGGCGGTTCTGCGCCGGATCACGGCACGATCTTCCGGCTGGCCCAGTCCATCAGACAGCCGGCGTGTGCCGACGTCAGCTATCATGCCAGCAGAATCCCTGCCAAATGTTCGGTGGCGAACAGGCGCTCATCTGACGCGTTGCCTTGGAACGGCTTCGACAGCGCCGTATCGGCCGCATTTGGGTGCAAGCCAATGCAGATGGCCTGCGGCCGCTTTATTGCAAGTTCGATCGCGAGACAGCGGATGATCTGGTTCAACGCCGCTTTCGACGCGCGATAACTGTACCAGCCGCCCAGGCGATTGTCGCTGATGCTGCCGAATGACGCGGGCAGACAGGACGGCGAACACCGCACGCGCTGTTGGCCGCGGCGGCGCGTGGCCCGATGATCCCTTTGTCCGTGGTCGAGCCGGGGTCGTTTTCGAGCCGACTGCATTGGCATTGCCATCTCGTGTAGAATCTCAAACATGAACCAGCGATCGAGACCCGTGGGCTGCATCCTGCCGCACGAGGCATGCGTCCGCTGCCAGCTGATGCCACAATGCTCCGCGCCCGGGCCAAAGGCGAGGCCGGTTTTCCATTCGTCGACGCGCGTATGCGTTCGTTGATTGCGACGGGTTGGTTGAACTTCCACTTACGGGCGATGCCGGTGTCCTTTGCGAACTACAAACTCTGGCGCCCGGTGCAGGAGACTGGGCTGCATCTGGCGCATGTTCACGGACGACAAGCCCGGTATTCACTGGCCGCATATGCAGATGCAGTCAGGTGCAACTGGTATCAACGCAATTCGCGTCGATAAGCTTCAACACACGCAACTCAACTCTCGGTCAAATATAGCCCCCGCAACCAATTCAAATCATTGATAAAAATGGCCGCAACTGAGCGGCTTTTTTCTTGCCAAAAATGGCTCGCGGCTTCACTCCGGCTTCAAAGTACTGAGCTTGCGTGAGCACTCTTGCGCCCGAGAGATTCGCACATTTAGCGATAGGTGCACGCCACAGTGAGGTGTTCGGGCATCACTATTGCCCAAGGTCCTCGTCCTGGTGTCTGCGCCGCTTGCGTTGGGTTGTCACAGACAGCATGTCGGCCGGAAGCCCGTGGGGTAGCCGGCCGATCAGAAATCGATGAAGGCCTGGACGTCAACGGGCGGACTGGTCTCTCCGGTCGCGCCATGCCTGCTGCGCCGCCGCCAACTCGCCCTCCAGCCAGCCGACGCGCCTCGGGCCCAACTGGATCGGCCGCGGTACGAGGTTGGCCGCCACGTACCTGTTCCACGTCGCCAGGCTGACGCTGAAAAGCTTGGCCGCTTCCCGCGCCGAGTAGATGCGCTGAGGTGGCAGTTCGACAGTCACGGTGGCGGATGATTTCTTGAGCATGGTAGACCTCCTGTGTCGCCTGGTGATGTCTGGAGGTACGCCCCGCGACGAACAGCAGAAAGTCAGACCGCAGCGAGTAAAGATCTAGCGTCTATGTCTGTTAACCTCGAACGTGGGACGTCCGGATCACGGATGGCGCAGCGCGCCAACAGCATCACGCACCGCTTCCAATGAAGATACTGATCACGGTTGCCCTTCCGTGTAGCAATCAGCTATCACTTCTGCCATGTCCGGTTCCCACCAACAGCATCCCAACGAACCCAATTGATCAAGAGGCAAATGTGATGCGACCACTCATCTTGGTGACTAACGATGATGGCGTCGACTCCCCAGGGCTTCTGGCAGCAGCCGAAGCTGCTCAGCGTTATGGTGAGCTGCTGATCGCGGCTCCACGATTTGAGCAGACTGCTATGGGTCGGAGCTACCCCCGAGCTGCCGAAATTGGTTCCATAGAAGAGCGCGTATTAAACCGAAGTTCCCCGACCTCCAGCGCATAATTTCCCTACACTTCAACCTGTTAAGATCAAAACTGGGTGTGCGTTACTGACTACACTTCGATTGTCGCCAGAAGGTCGAGGGCCTGTTGTTGCTTGGGCGTTGGGCGTGTCGT
>JANMGQ010000115.1:0-53893 GCA_031374735.1 Hyphomicrobiaceae bacterium
GTGCAAAGCCACAGTGCAAAGCCACAGTGCAAAGCCACAGTGCAAAGCCACAGTGCAAAGCCACAGTGCAAAGCCACAGTGCAAAGCCACAGTGCAAAGCCACAGTGCAAAGCCACAGTGTCATGACCCGCGCAGTCAACATCAATCGATATACCAGCCGGCGATCGCGCCGCTCGTATAGTCGATTTAGTGCGCGCTAATCGCCGACAGGCCAGCTGCTCTTCGAAGCAGTCGCCGTCGCTCGTAAGGATACTCCATTCTCTGATCCGCTCTCGCCAAGCTGCGACTCCGTTCGCTTGTGGCACGCCGTTGCGTGTCTGCAGGCGTAGGGCGCCGCTTGAGTGTGGCGATCAGAGAAGTCGGTGATCCCCAAGCGCCAGGATAGCTCAGTTCGTAGGGCGACGCGTTGAAGGCGCGTGCGCCAGAGATTCGAACCTGTGGTTCGATTCCGTGTCCTGGCACCACTTTGGATGCGCAAACCCCATTGGCGAGGGGGCCGGTCTTGAAAACCGTGTGTACCGACTGGTCTTGCAGGTTCGACTCCTGCCGCATCCGCCATAACAGGACGGTTGGCTGAAAGGGAAAGCAGCGGCTTGCTACGCCGTGATACCGAGAGGTAGTGCAGGTTCGAGTCCTGCACCGTCCGCCAATATTAATATATATAATCTGATCCGGTTATTCGGATCGGAACTGGATGCGTGTGCATTTTAAATGAAATGCAAGAATGGGTCTCTTTCCCCTCGCCCGTCTGTAAAACGGGTGGCGTCAAATCGAGGGGTCGGTGCCGGGAGGTTCAAATCCTCGGGGTTTTGTCCGGGCGTGATCTGCTCGGTCGTGACCTTCTTCCAGTCACACTCCAGCTCTTCGGCCACGAGCTGCGCGAGGCCGGTCAGCGTGCCCTGACCCATCTCAGAGCGGGCAATACGGATCACGCAGGTATCGTCGGCCTTCACGACAACCCACGCGTTGACTTCCGCGCCAGACGGCACGGCGGCTTTGGTCACCTTTTTTTTGGGCGCTTGCGCCGTGGCATCGAAGCCCACGGCGAGACCACCACCGGCCGCCACCGTCCCAACCACGAAATCGCGGCGCGAGGCGCCCGACCTGGCTGCATTTGTCTTGGGTGACTTGGGCTGGTTCTTGTCGTGCGACGCCATGCGTGCCTCCCGCGCGGAACAATCGATCAGGCCGATGTGTGCGAGCATCGCGCCGCAGACGGAGTTCGGTCAAGGGCCGCGCAACGCCGATCAGGGCAATTGGGTGCAGTTCCGCGTTCACCCGATTGCCGTTGCCCTCATCGACACCTCCTCACCGAAACGGAGGTGTCGGCATTTTCGCCAGATGTTGCCGCGGGGCTGCGACAGGCTTGGTCGCGGCGCGGGCCGGCGCTGGGCGTCGACCGTCAATTGGCCTGGGCGGCGCAACGACGGCCGCAACCGGTTGGAACGCGACGATCGGATCTCGCATGTCGTCAGGAGACAGCAGGGCTGCGAGCGACAGCGTCGTTGCCACGGTGGGCGCTGCCGGCTTGGTTGGGGCCGTGGCCACGACTGAAGGGGCAGCAGAGGGCGCTGGGCGTATGCCCTGGCCAACCTGCCAAGTCTCGCGCACCGTCTCGATGCTGGCCACCTTGCCGATGAAGCCCGCCACCGGCGCGTAGCGGCGCCCGCGCACGTACTTGGCTTCCTCCGGGCGCGGTGCGGCGAGCACTTCGACCATCACGCGGCCAACGCCGCTCTTGGCAATGCCAAGCTTGTCGGCAAGACCCCGCGACAGATCGATCAAACGGTTGCCCCAGTAGGGGCCAGCATTATTAATACGCACAATGGCGCCACGCTTGGTCGAGGGCGCGTAGACGGCGACCAGGGTGCCGTCGGGATAGATGGGACTCGCCGCGTTGTTGGGTGCATCAGGGCGAAACAGTTCACCCGACGACGTGATGAGCGAGGGGTTGAAGCGGTCGCGACTTGGCGCGTCGTAATGCGAGGCGTGCATGGCGCGCGGTTTGCCGATGGCGGCGCGCGTCTCGGCCAATGTCAGCACGCGATGGCAAGTCGAGATGAAACAATATGTGCTGCCGGGGGTCTTGGCGTCGACCCGTGTACTGATACCGACCAGTGCCGTTGTCAGGGCCGCCGCATACAGCGCCCGCAATCCGATGCCCGTTCCAAATGACATGACTGTCTCCGCGTTTACCAACAGATGTCGGCGCGGGTATCACGGTTAACGATTTGGATGCATACGCATCTCAGTCATGGTTAACGTCAGATCGACACAAGGTGTGATGCGGATGACCTGTCGCAAGTCATTCTGGCGACACGATTTCGAAAATGCGCTCTCACCGGCTGGCGAACTCCAGCGGCGCCTTCGACAGCACCTCCGAGCCCGTCTCGGTGACGAGGCTGGTGCGCCCGAGCGTCATGGCGAGACCAGTGTCGTCGTCGAACAGGATCATGTGCAGGAAATACACGTGTCCTGCCGCCAGCACCTGCGGGTTGGCCGTGTAGATCATCGGCCAGTCCATCCAGTTGGGCGCAAATGTGGTGCCAAGCGAGTAGCCGCAGGCGTTCAATCGATAAGCGCCGAGGCCCGCCGCATCCAGCGTATCGGCGTGCGCCTGAAACACGTCGCCGACTGTCTTGCCCGGCTTCAAGGCGGCCTCGCAGGCGAGCAGCGCATCCCTGGCGCGCTCAAACAGCTCCGTCTGGCGAGGTGGAGGCGTGCCGATCCTGAGCGTCCGCATCAGGCAGGCATGATAGTGCCGGTACGTGCCGGCGAATTCGAGCGTCAGCTGGTCACTGGCATCGAGATGGCGGCGGCCGCTGAAATAGCGGCACATCATGGCGCCCGGCCCCGAGCCGATGATGAACTCGTTGCCGGGGTCATCGCCGCCGCCCTTGAATATGGCGCCGTGCATGGCCGCGAGAATGTCGCCCTCGAACGCGCCGGGCTTGGCCGTGTCCTGGGCGGCTTGCCAAGCGTCATCTGCCAGCTCGGCCGCCTGCCTGACAAACACAATCTCGGCCGGTGATTTCACCAGCCGCAACGGCGTCACGACATCTGACGCATCCGACAGTCGCGCGAACTCGTTCAAGCCGCGATCGAGCAGCTTGCCGTTGGCCGCCGTCAAGCCATAGGCATTGTATTCGACGCCGAGCCGCGCGCCGCGCAACCCCATGTCCTGAAGCAACAGCTTCAGGTCGGTCACCGGGGACGCGCCGGCCTGATCGACCCACACGCGCACATCCCGGACGTCTGAGGTGAACTTCGCCTGTCGCAGGTCTGGCGCCCGCGTGATCAAGGCCGTCGCGCCATTGGCCGTCAATACAAGGCACTGGAAGTAGACGTAGCCGAACGTGTCGTACCCCGTGAGATAGTACATGCTCTCCTGGCGAAACATCAGCAGTGCATCGAGGCCACGCGCCTTCAAGGCCGCACACGCGGCGGCGCGGCGGGACAGCATCTCTTGCGGCGAGAAGTGGATGGGCATGATGGACCTGGGATTGACGGCGAAGAGACCATAGTCGGCGCCGCGCCGCTACGCCAAGTGGTGTTGCAGACGAGGGTGAAGCCGTGCGCCCAGGATTATCCAGAGGCGCCTCTGGAAAAGAGAGCATTTCTTTGCCAAGAGCCTATCAGGCCAAATGGCCGCCACACCTGCACGCCACAATACCAGCACGCCTCAGTGCACGTTCGTCGACACCACCGAGATCCCATAAGCCATGCGCAAAACTCTCTTCGCTGCGGCCATCGTCCTGGCGGCCTTCGCCGCTCCGGCAGCCATCGCACAAGCCCCAGCCCCAAAGCTCGAGCCCGCCAACACCCTCATTATTGAGCTGAAGACGGGCCGCGTCGTGGTCCAACTGCGGCCCGACCTCGCGCCCAAACACGTCGAGCGGGTGAAGCAATTGGCCAAGGAAGGCTTCTACAACGGTCTGAAATTCCACCGCGTCATCAATGGCTTTATGGCCCAGACGGGCGACCCGAAGGGCAACGGAACCGGCGGCTCGAAGTACCCCGAGATCAAGGCCGAATTCACACCCGAACCCTATCGTCGCGGCACGGTTGGCGCAGCCCGCAGCGCCAGCCCCGACAGCGCCAACAGCCAATTTTTCGTCTGCTTCAACGACATGGGCTGCCGCTCCTTAACCGGCCAGTACAGCGTCTGGGGCCAGGTCGTCGAAGGCATGGATCACGTCGACCAGATCACCCGTGGCGAACCGCCAGCCACGCCTGATACGATGATGAAGGTCTACCTGCAGGGCAGCTGATCCCCTTCGACCCTTTCGGCCTTTCGACAGCAAAACAGCCACCGGTTGCCCGGTGGCCGCTTGCTCAGTTGTGGGGCTTGAACCGGCGGCTCAACTGCGACCGACTTCCATCAGCAACTTTTCTGTCCGTGCGTCTTCGATGCGGGTCGAGAGCTTCTTGGTCTCGTGTTCGTCGCGGATGGTCTTGGCCAGCGTGAACGTGGCACCGATCAGGAATACGTAGCTCATCAACAGATAGCCCTTCACCTGCAGATCAACCGGCAGGAAGAAGATGCCGAGCGCGCTCATCAGCATGGCGGCGGCGAACTGGACGTAGGTGAACATCACCCAACCGCCAGAGTTCATGGACGTGGATGCGGGCGAGGGGTTCATGGCGTAGCTCCTGGAATAGATGTGTTGTTCAGGTTCGTTGTCGGTTTCGAGAGGATGGACCCGGGCGCCGAAGGCGGCGCGGGTCTGGCGGATGGCTGCGGTCACAGCGCCTCTCCTGCCGGTTTGGTGGCGCCCTGGGCTTCACGACCCTGGGATTCCCTGGCGGCGGTGGCCTTCAAGCGCGACATCACATCATTGATCTTGGTCTTCTGGTTCGGGCCAAAGCCGGCTTCAGAAAGCCGCGTGTCGAGATCCTTGCCGCTTTGGACGTTCTCGAGTTCTTCGAGCGCGCGATGCTCGTCGCAGCTTTTCTGGTTGCTCTCGCGGATCTTGGCGAGCGTCGCTTCGGCATCGCGCAGCGCGCCTGTTCCTGTGGTGAGAGCGCGGCGACCATTGGCGCCAGCGCGGCGCAGCGATTCTTGGACGCGAGACATTTCGAGGCCGCGACGCAGATCGCCGAGCCGGCGGCGGCCATCGTCGGTCATTTGGCGCAGGCGGGCGATTTCGATGTCGAACCGCGTCATGGCCTCCGAGCGCTCGCGGCGCTCATCGTCGATGGCGGCCAGAATGGCGGCGACTTCGTTGGCGAGGTCTTCGCGGTTGCCGTTGAGCGCGTCTATGGCGGAGCGCTCAAGTTCCCATTTGCGCTTGTCGAGGGCTTCGATGGCGCGCTTCTCGCTGTCGCGATGGGCCATGGAGCAGGCAAGTTCGCGCTTGGAATGCTCGAGAGCCGTCGCGGCGTCGCGCAACTGCTGAGCAAGGATGCGGGTGGCGTTGGCGTCGAATACGGCTTCGTCGGCTTCCGCAGCAGCGCCGCGGATAATGGTGGTCAGGGTCTTGAGCACGGGGTCGTCCTCTCGTTACGCGTGACAGGTGGGGGTAGCTGTAAGATATTGTGTGAACTCAGTTCAAGTTTACCGAAACGCATCGTGTCGGCCTGATCCGTTGGCCCGCGGGATGGTGGGAGAAGGGCCACCCCATGAGCAATCGGATGAGGAAAACGCTGAGGATCGGCTGAAAGTGGCAGCTTGCCTTCTGGCAGATGCCGCCGAGCCTCTCGGTTTCGAATTCCATGAACTCAGTTCATGTAGGCAATATGCCAAAGCTCCCTCGGCTTGGCAAGAGACAATATGAACTCAGTTCATGTGAGTTTGCAATTGGTGAATTTTCTCTTGCCACGGCTCGGGGCCAGTTTCCGGCGCTGTGTCACGGCCGCTTCCGGGATCACATCTCGACACCGAGATGAGCATCGGCAGCATCAGCGCAAAAGCGCATCGAAGCCTGATTGACAGAGCGTGCTCAGTCCCCACATCTACGGCAAGCCGCTTTTCCCAAGGGTTCGACCGCCATGACCGACCAAGCCGTCAACGACTGGATCAAGAAGACCATCACGTCCAACGACGTGGTGCTGTTCATGAAGGGGACCAGCAAGTTCCCGCAGTGCGGCTTTTCAAGCCAGGTCGCGCAGATCCTCAATCACATGGGGGTCCAGTTCAAGGACGTGAACGTGCTGGAAGATGCTGCCATCCGCGACGGCATCAAGGCGTTCACCAACTGGCCGACCATCCCCCAGCTGTATGTCAAAGGCGAGTTCGTCGGCGGCTGCGATATCGTGCGTGAAATGTTCCAGTCGGGCGAATTGGCGCAGGAATTCGACGCCAAAACAGTGGCCTACGACAAGACAAGCATGAACGCCTAACAGGTCTGCGCGGTGCGCTAACAAGGCGGCTGGGGCATGGCTCCCAAGCCGCTATCGGCGTTGGATGATCACGGTCGCGACAGCGATCAGAGCCGCTCCCGCAAGGGTGGCCAGAGCCGGCACATCGCCAAAGAACAGATATCCGTAGACAATACCCCACAATAGGATTGTGTAGTGCACCGGCGCCAGTCTCGCGGCTTCGGCCCGCTTGAAGGCATTGGCGATCAGCGTGTGGCCGAGAATAGCGAGCGCGCCAACGATGGCAAAACGCCCCGCATCCGCACGCGACAGCGGCTGCCACACATACCAGGCCGGTATCGCCAGGATCGCTGCTGGAATGGCGCTCTGCAGGAACACGATGACGGAGATCGGATCAACGTTGGCCCTGGCGCGCAGCATGATCACAACCAGGGCATAGAGCACGGCTGACACGACGATCGCGCAGGCGCCTTTCAACGCGTCGAGTGAATACGCTGCGCCGGACAGCTGCCCCGATACGATGATGATCATGCCGGCAATGCCGGCGGCGAGGCCCATGCCGATTTTGGCGTCGAACTTTTCTTTCAGCAGCAGCACGCCGAAGGCGACCATGAACAGCGGCGACAGAAAGCCGAGCGCCATCGCCTCGGCAATCGGCAATTTCGATAGGCCATAGAAGAACGTGGAGGCCGTGAAGACACTAAGAAAGGCACGCGCGGCATGGAAGCGGAGCGCGTCTGGCCCGGGAAAGCGCGGGCGCACCGCTGCGACAACGGCCGTTGCGAAAAGCGCCCCGAACAAGAAGCGCAGGAACGTCACCTGCATCAGCGCGTAGCGGCTGGTCTGATCCTTGACGAGGGTGTCCATGAGGGTCAGCACACCCTCGCCCGCAATTGCGAACAGGACGGCCAGGCGCAGGGTTCGATCCTGCGCCACGGTCAATGCTTCCACTGCCGCGCCTTGGTGACGAGGAAGTCTCGGAAAACCTGCACCTTCTTGGCGGTCTTGAGCTCTTCAGGATAGCAGAAATAGATTTGCATGTTCGGCAACTCGACCTCGCGCAGGACCGGCACGAGATCCGCGCCCTCATCGGTCAGATAATCCGGAATGAGGCCGACGCCGAGACCGGAGCGGATGGCATACTTCATCGCCAGGACACTGTTGGCCGTAAAGGCTGGAACGCGCGGGCTCTTGCCCTCTCGACCAGCCACCTCCAGCCAGCGAATGGCTGACAGATGCGCTTGTGGCGTGCCGGAATACGAAACGATACGGTGCCGGTCCAGGTCGTCGAGATGCACCGGCGTGCCATACTTCTTCACGTAGGCCGTCGACGCATAGGCATGGATGTTCATCGTGAACAGCGGCCGGCGAATGAGATCGGGCTGCGAGGGCTCGGCCGTCCAGATAGCGACGTCGGCGGCGCGCATGGAAATGTCGATCTGCTCATCTGCTAGCACGAGTTCGACGCGGATCTCAGGGTAGAGATCGACGAACTCGCGCAATTTCTGCGTCACCCACACTGTGCCGAGGCCAATGGGCGCCGTGATGCGCAAATCGCCTGACGGTTTGGTGGTGGTGTCGGCCAGCAACGTTTCAGCCGTCGAGAGCTTGGTCAGGATCTCGGTTGCCGTGCGGAACAGCAGGTCGCCTTGCTCCGTCAACACGAGGCCACGGGCGTGCCTGTGAAACAGCGAGACGCCCAGGTCTTTCTCAAGGGCTGATACCTGCCGGCTGACAGCCGACTGGCTCATGCGCAGGCTATCGCCCGCATGCGTGAAGCTTCCCGCCTCCGCAGCGGCGTGGAAGATACGAAGCTTGTCCCAGTCCATACGATCAAGGTCCCAGGTGGCGACAAGCGCTTTGCATGCGAGATGGTCTCGCGGCGGGTGTCGATGTGCGGAAATCTCCCCGGTATGCGTCTACAGCATAGCAGGGCCGGATGGCCTGACAAGAGGGATGGCACCGTCTGGCGCCCAAATTCGTGGCACGTCCCGCACGTCATCGGCGGATCCAATGATGGCCCGGCCCGATGTGGCCTTGTCCCGGTAGCTCGCGTGACCAGATGCAGCAGGTCTCACCCTGAACCACGAACGGACCGCCGGATGGATTTCCTGACTGGCTTTTTGGCCACGCTTTGGCTCGGCATGCCCGTCTGGGTCTGGCTTGCCTTCCTAGCTCTCGTTGTCACGATTTTGGCGCTCGATCTCGGGCTGTTTCATCGCGAAGCCCATGAAATTTCGATGCGCGAGAGCGTTAAGCTCGCGGCGTTCTGCATGACGCTTGGAGTGAGCTTTTCAGCTGTCGTGTGGTGGCTCTATGCCAGTGGCACCGCCCAATCCCTCGACCCAACAATTGTGGCCGCCAAGGCTGGCTCGGAAAGAGCCTGGACGGCGTGGGAATTGTACATGACGGGTTGGGTGGTTGAGCAGACGCTCGCCTTTGACAACGTGTTCGTCATGGCGATGATCTTCACCTATCTGGCGATCCCGCAGACGTACCAGCATCGCGTGCTGTTTTACGGCATCCTTGGCGTTATCGTTTTGCGCGCGATCATGATTGGCCTGGGTGCGGCCCTCATCACGCAGTTTCACTGGGTGCTCTACATTTTCTCGGCGTTTCTGGTCGTCACGGGCATCAAGATGCTGCTGATGGCCGACAAGGAGCCCGATATCGAGAACAATGCCATCCTGAAGTGGATGCGCCGCCGTATGCGCATCACCGACACGATCCATGGCCAGAATTTTTATGTGATGCAGCCGGACCCGAAGACCGGCAAAATGGTGCGCTACTGGACGCCGTTGTTCGTTGCCCTCGTGCTGATCGAATTTGCGGATCTGATCTTTGCCGTCGACAGCGTGCCGGCGATCTTTGCGATCACGCAGGACCCGTTCATCGTCTACACCTCGAACATCTTTGCGATCCTTGGCCTGCGCTCGCTGTATTTCGTGCTCTCGGCCATGGTGCATCGCTTCCCGTACTTGAAGTATGCGCTCTCGCTCGTGCTCATCTACGTGGGCATGAAGATCTTCGCCCAGCAGTTTATCGGCAAGATCCCGCCGGAAGTGAGCTTGGTGGTGACGATCGGTGTGCTCGGTGGCGGCATCATCGCCTCGCTGTGGGCCACGCGCGGCGGTCGAGGGGCTCACAAGGCCACCCCCGCAAACGTTGCCGACCCGAGTCTGGCGAAGAAGCCGGCGCCTGCCGAATGATACGATCACGGCCGAAGATCTGGGCTCCAAATGGGCCCAGGTCTTTGTCCTAGCGCCAGGTCTTTGTCATAGCGCCAGGTCTTTGTCATAGCGACTGTCACCACGGGGCGGCGTCACGTCAGCAGGCGACCGACCAGCTTCGCCGTGTAGTCGACCATGGGGATGATACGCGCGTAGTTGAGCCGCGTTGGCCCGATCACGCCGAGGACGCCGACGACCTTGCGCTTTTCGTCCTTGAACGGGGCTACGATCAGCGACGAACCGGACATCGAGAACAGCTTGTTCTCCGAGCCGATGAAGATCGACACGCCCTCGGCGGTCTCGGCAAGACCCAGCAGATGCACGAGTTCGCGCTTGTGTTCGAGATCATCGAACAACTGCCGCACGCGGGCGAGATCTTCGAGCGCTGCGACATCCTTCAGGAGGTTGGATTGGCCGCGCACGATCAGGCTCTTCTTGTCGCCGTCAAGCGCGCCTGACCACGTCGCAAGCCCAGCCTTTACAACCTTTTGCGTGAGTTCATCGAGTTCCTGCTTGGCGGAGGTAAAATCCTTTTCGACCTCGCTCTTGGCTTCGTTCAGCGTGCGGCCGCGGATGCGCGCATTGAGGTAGTTGCTCGCCTCGATCAGTGCCGAGGGCGGTAAGCCCGGCGGCAATGCGATTACCCGGTTTTCGACGCTCTCGTCGTCACTGACCAGGATGGCGAGCGCCTTGCCCGGCTCGAGCGCCACGAACTCCAGATGCTTGAGCTTGGTGACCCGCTTTTCCGACAGCACGACACCGGCACAGCGTGAGAGCCCCGACACCATCTCGGTTGCGTCCGCCAGCACCTTGTCGACGGTGGTCTCCTGATTGACGCGCAGCTGGGCTTCGAGATTGCGCCGCTCCTCATCGCCGAGCGAACCAACCTCCAACAGGCCGTCCACGAACAGGCGCAAGCCGGTCTCGGTCGGCAGGCGGCCGGCCGAGGTGTGTGGGGCATAGATCAGTCCGAGATGCTCCAGATCTGACATCACGTTGCGGACAGAGGCTGGCGACAGTGCGATCGGCAGCCCGCGTGAGAGGTTGCGCGAGCCGACGGGCTCACCGTTGGCCAAGTAACTGTCGACGATCTGGCGGAAGATCGTGCGGGTGCGATCGTCAAGCTTTGCGAGCTCGCTGAGGGCTCGGGCGGTGTCGCGGTTCGTTGTCATCCGATGTGTATGTCGTCCTTGTGCCTGAAGGCAGTATAGCCTGCCTCGGCCCGAAACGGTAAAACATCGCCGAGGTCGCGAGGGATCGGGTAAACCGTCATCCCGCACAAGCGCGGCCTCTTCGGCCGCGTGCAGATGCGGGATCCAGCGCCATATGTCCGCGAAGCGGTCCGAATGAAGATCTATCAGGTGTGCTGCGCACACTCTTTGCGCTGGATTCCGGATCTGCGTGCCGCCTGAAGAGGCGTCACTTGTCTGGAATGACGAAGCAATGGCTCACCCGATCGCCCTGGCGGAGATGGCGAGGCGATCGCAACGCATCTTGACGTGAAAGGCGATTATGCACATACAGCGCCCCATGAAAACACTGGCAACCGCATCGCGACGCCGCCGTTCGAGCCCTTGCGCGCGAACGCGATGACGCTTGTTGCCAAGCCTCGTCCCGTGAACCGCGCCTCACCCGCGCGGTTTTTTGTTGCCGGTTCATCCCGTTGACGTTCCCCGCGGCCCACCCTGGAGCCCCGACCATGCCTGCAGCCACCTCAGCCAACATCGGCCACAACGCCAAGAAGCCGTCCGTCTTCATCGACGGCGAGGCCGGCACCACGGGTCTTGAGATCCGCGACCGCCTGGCGCGGCTCGACACCGTCGCTGTCAAAAGTATTGCCGCCGACAAGCGCAAGGACCCGAAAGCCCGCCAGGCGCTGATGAAAGAGGTCGACCTCGTCATCCTCTGTCTGCCCGATGACGCCGCCAAAGAGGCCGTGGTGCTGGCCGACGATCTCGGCGGGAACGCCCCGTGCATCATTGATGCCTCGACGGCGCACCGGGTCGACCCCAAGTGGGTCTACGGCTTCCCCGAGATGGACGCGGCGCAACTCGAAAAGGTGAAAGCCGCAAAGCGTGTCTCCAATCCCGGCTGTTATCCGACCGGCTCCATCGCGCTGATCCGCCCGCTCGTCGAGGCCGGCATCATGCCATCAGACTATCCCGTCACGATCAATGCAGTGTCGGGCTATTCCGGTGGCGGCAAGTCGATGATCGAGGCCCATGAGACGGGCAAGGCGCCCTCGTTCGAGATCTATGGCCTTGGCATGGCCCACAAGCACGTGCCGGAGACGCAGCTCTATTCGCTGTTGACGCGGCGGCCGATCTTTATTCCAAGCGTCGGCCACTATCGTCAGGGGATGCTGGTCTCCATACCGCTGCACCTCGACACGCTGGTCGGCAAGTCGAAGCTGCGCGACCTTCATGCAGCCCTGGCAAAGCACTTCGCCGGTTCGGCCCTCGTGTCAGTGATCGATGTCGCTGATGACGCCGCGAGCAAAGGTGGCCGCCTGGAAGCGGAAAGCCTGAACGGCACAGACAAACTTGAGTTGCGGGTGTTCGGCTCGGACACAGCAGGTCATGCGCTGCTGGTCGCCAAGCTCGACAACCTCGGCAAGGGCGCGTCAGGCGCGGCCGTTCAAAGCCTCGGCCTGATGCTCGGCGTCAAGACGTAACGTGGCAACACGGACTTGGGGCACGGGTCATTGAAACGCCTCGAAAAGGCAGCTTAGATGCACCGTGCCCTGAAGGGCTCACTCGCACCGAGGCCGTTGTCCATGCTCACGTCGCCGATGCTCAAGCCATTCATACTTGTCGCGTCTTTGCTGGTCGCTGGCGTGCCTGCCATGGCACAAACAGCCCCGCCGATAATAGTCAAATTTGATGATCACGTCGTCGGCAAGGCGCCGGCTGGGTTCACGGTCGCCACCACCGGACGCGGCGCACCGGCGGTGTGGACCGTCGACAAGGCGCCGGATAGCGCCGCCGGCAACGTTGTCGTCCAATCGAGCAACGACAAGGCCGCCGCACGTTTTCCGCTGCTCGTGTACGATGGCGTGACGGCTGCAGACGTCGATGTGTCGGTTCGCTTCCGCTCGATTTCGGGTGTCGACGATCAAGCCGCAGGGCTGATCTGGCGCTATGTCGACGCCGACAACTACTACATCGTGCGTGCCAACGCACTCGAGGACAACGTCGTGCTCTATAAGGTGGAGAAGGGCCGTCGCATCGATCTGCCGGTCAAGGGGCAGGGCCGCACTTATGGTGCGAAGGCGCCGGTGCCGAGGCTGACATGGCATACGCTGGAGGTCACCGCGCGCGGCAATCTGTTCACGGTGACGATCAACGGCCGTCAACTCTATGAGGTCGAGGACAAAACATTCACGGCCCCCGGCAAAACCGGGATGTGGACCAAGGCCGACTCCGTCATGATGTTCGACGACTTCACTGTGACGAAGGTGAAGTAACGACGCGGAACTTGACCGATCCTGACCGATCCACAAGGTCGCTATCTCGGAACGTGATAACCATCAGCCCGCGAGGCGACCGGCATCATCTCGAATGCGCGCCACCATGGACGCAAAGCCGTTCGAGCGTTGCGGCGTGAGGTGTTCTGCCAGGCCGAGCGACGCGAGCAGGCCATGGGCGTCAACTGCGAGCGCCTCTTTGGCCGACAGTCCCTGATAGGCCGCGAGCAATATCGCCACGAGCCCGCGCACCAGATGGCTGTCGCTATCACCGTCAAAGGACATCGTGGCGGTTGGGCCAGCGCCTTCGACACGCGTCGCAAGCCACACTTGCGACGCGCACCCGCGCACCTTGTTCGCGTCGTTGCGCAGCGCATCTGGATAGTCGGGCAGTGCGCGGCCGAGTTCCATCACATACCGATAGCGGTCTTCCCAATTGTCGAGCATCTCGAAATCGGCGCGGATGTCTGGGATCGTGGTCACGGGGGCCTTCGGCATGATGCAGTGTCTACGCACGGCGCATCGAAGCCGATCGCGCCGAGTTGTGCCCGGTGGTCATATCATTTACCGCAGCAGACTTCGAGACCGCGGTGTCCGCACCCTGATGTCGTTTACATTGAGACTTGCTGATGTGCTAACGCCGCGCTCGCACATGGGCCTGTGACATCTTATGTTCGGGGTGCCGATTCGGCCGCAACATCGAACGGCCGTAATCTCGCAGGATAGGCAGCCGTAACCCCAGGAGGGACAGCCATGACCCGCCGCCGATCGTTTTGGGCAGCGCTTTCTCTGGCCAGCGCGCTCGCTGCGGGCTCACAGGCGCAGGCGCAAACGGCCAACCGCGACAGCATCGCCGACTTGCTGAAGAAGCAGGAAACCTCCCCGCAACCGACAAAGCCTGGCGACCTCTCAAAGGTGCCGCCGCCAGCCGATCCGCGCGCAGGCGATGCACAGTTCGACCAGGCGCAACGCCTCATGAAGGCTGTGGATGCCATCCTGCAGGATACGGCGAAGAACCGCGGCGAGGCCACCAAGTTGCCCCCGCGCAGCGACTTCGTGCTGCCGCCACTGTTCACCGAGACGCGCGAGGATCGCGAGAAGAAGATCCGCGATCTCATGGATGCCGTGCTCGGCATCGTCTCGGATGTGCCCGTGGTCGAGGTCCAGAAGCGCATCGAGACGCACAGGAAAAACATCCGCGACCTTGAGAGCCGCATCGTCACCTTGCGCGAAAAGCAGCTGACGGCGCCCAAGGATGGCATGCTGCCGGGCATGATTACCGATACCGTCGACAGTCTCGGCAAGGACATCACCGAGAGCCAAAGGAAGATTGAACTCAACCGGGACGAGATCAAGAAGGCCAAGGTCGAAGTGTTCGCGGCCCTGCAAAAGGCCGGCATCACCCTGGCACAGGAGCAGGTGGACTTGCTGCTCGACGGCGTGCTCTCAGGCGATCTCGTGCGCCTCGTCGCCGTGTTCAATTCGGCCAAGGTGATCGACCAGCAGTTGTCGAAGCTGATGGCGCAGAGCGGCGAGAACATCGAAGCCGCGCGCAAATATTTCGCCATGCACGCCGCCCTGTTTGCGATGCTCGTGCACGCCCAGGACATGTCGATCCAGAAGATCGACACGCAGTACCTGCCAAAGCTCGACGCGATCCAGAAGGACATCGCGGCCGCGCGTCTCAAGACGCAGGAGTTGCTCAAGGCCGAAAACCGTCCCGACCAGAAACGCATGCTGGAGGCGAATCTTTCGAGCCAGCGCCTCGCTGACGATGCTGCCAAAGGCTATCAACGCTATCTGCGCCAGCAGCGTGAGCAGATCGCCCGCACACGTGCGCGCGCAGCCCATGACCTGAAGATTGCTGACAACACCTACGAGACCGTCGAAGCGAGCTTCCAGTTGCGCAACCTGATGCGCGACAGCGCCCAGTCGTTCGAGGCGATTCAGAAGCTGGAAGCGCCGACATTCGAGCAGATCTTCAAGAACGAGGAGCTGCGCAAGGAGTTCGAAAGCCTGACCCGCAAGCTGGACGCTCCAGGGTCGTAACGGCGCATACGCCACACAACCTGTGATGCGCGGTTGCAACATTGTGGCGAAACATCGGTAAGCGTCTTGTTCCGCCGCTCCTGCTAAGGTTTTATCCCTCAGTGGCGCTTTAGCCATTTTTGGGGGTAAGTTCATGCGTAAACCTGCATTGGTCGCGGCCGCTCTGGCCGTGACGTTGTCTGCGTGCGCCAGCGCGCCAAATCCGGTTTCCGCCCCGCGCGGCCTCGGTGGGAAAAAAGAAGCGACCGCGCACAGTGCCAAAAGCAGGCACAAGCCGTTCGCAACAACCCAGCGGCCATTCGGGAAGTCGAGCAAAGCATGACGGCCCAGCATGTCGGCGTCGGCATCGGTTTCGGATTGATCGGAATTGCCGTGTCCGTGGCGACAGCTGATTCGGCACGCGACAGCTACATGAAGAACATCATTGATCGCACGGCCAACGAGTGCCTGCAGAAGAAGGGCTATCAATAAGCCCTGGCATTGGCGGACAGGGCAACGCGGACAGGGCAAACAAGTGAAAGCGGACGTGCGCCCTCTCCCATTCGTCGAGAGGAGGGGGAACAGATTGCCCTGTGGCCGAAGACGCCCGCCCGTGACGGCGGGCGACGGCTCGGGTAAGCAGGGCGCAATCGCCTGCGCTCACGAGTCCACACCATGCCCGACGATCTGCGCCGCTCTTCGCCTTGGTCCACCGTGCTCCAGCTCGCGGTATGGTCCGTTGTGGTCGGTGTGGTCTTGTCCGCGCTCGGCATCACGCCGGCCAACATCTTCGAACGGCTCGGCATGATCGTGCGCCGCATTTCGGACCTGGGGTTCGGCGCCGTACATTGGGCGATCCAGTATTTTCTGCTCGGCGCTGTCATCGTGGTGCCGATCTGGCTGGTGATGACGTTGATGCGCGGCCGCGGGCCGCGCTGATGCATACTCCGAAAGGGCTGCACGGGTCTGCCACCCTGCCGGTCGAGCCCATGCCGACACTGGGCCGCGTTCTGGCCCTTGCCGTGCCGATCATGCTCGCCAATGCCTCGACGCCGCTGATCGGCTTCGTCGATGCCGCAGTGATTGGTCAGCTCGGGGATGCCGCACTGATCGGCGGGGTCGCGCTGGGGGCTGCCATCTTCAACGCCATCTACTGGTGCGTCGCCTTCCTGCGCATGAGCACGACCGGCTTTGCGGCGCAGGCGCTGGGTGCGCGCGATGGCGTTGAGATCGCAGCGACGCTGGTGCGCGCTGTGCTGATCGCCCTCGCCATAGGTGTTGCCGTCGTCGTGCTCCAGGCGCCGATCCAGCGCGGGTTTCTGTGGGTGCTCGGTGGCTCCCCTGCGGTGCAAGCCGCGACGACGGCGTACTATGATTGGCGCATCTGGGCGGCACCAGCTGGGCTTGTGAATTTCGCGCTTTTCGGCTGGTTCATTGGGCTTGGACGCACGATGGTGGCGTTCTGGCTGCAGGTGCTGGCCAATGTGCTGAACATGAGCTTCGCCCTGCTGTTTGTGCCAGTCCTTGGGTGGGGCGTGTCGGGCGTCGGGCTCGCTGCTTTTCTCGGCGAATGGGCGGCGGCGATCGGTGGGCTCCTCCTTGCGATGCGCGAGTTTCAGGCACGAGGTGCCACGCTCGATCGCGCAGCGGTG
Organism: Hyphomicrobiaceae bacterium; assembly: GCA_031374735.1. Classification (GTDB taxonomy): domain Bacteria; phylum Pseudomonadota; class Alphaproteobacteria; order Rhizobiales; family Hyphomicrobiaceae; genus JABFRJ01. The sequence continues at coordinate 16,698 of JANMGQ010000115.1, forward strand.
CTTGCACCGGCCAAGCTAAGCGCCATGTTCGCGGCCAATCGCGACATCATGATCCGCACCGTGTGCGTGCTTGCGGCGAGCCAGATCTTTCTGCGGCTGAGCGCTGGGCAGGGCGATGCGGCGCTGGCGGCCAACGCCCTGTTGCTGACGCTGCTGACGATTACGTACTTCATGCTCGATGGCTGCGCGCATGCCACAGAAACCCTTGTTGGCCAGGCGATCGGCGCCAAGGACCGGCCACGGCTCAATCGGTCCGTGCATCTCGCGGCCGTTGCAGCCGCTATCACAGGCGTCGTCGCGGGTATCATCATCTGGTTCGCGTGCGATGCCATCATCGCCTTCATGACCACGAACGCCGATGTGCGTTCCCTCACGGCGACCTACATCGTCTGGGTGGCGCTGCTGCCGTTCATTGGTGTGTGGTGTTTCCTGCTCGATGGCGTGTTCATCGGGGCGACGCGGACGGCCGACATGCGCGACATGATGTTGCTCAGTTTCGTGGTCTATCTCGCAGCCCTCGGCTTGCTTGTGCCAGCATTCGGCAATCACGGGATATGGGCGGCACACTGCGTGTTCTTCATCGCACGCGCGGTGACGCTCGCCTGGAAGTATCCAGCGCTGGCGCGAGAGGCCGAAGGTGCTGGAGACGCCTGATTGGAGTACGTGGCATGGACGCCAAACTGAAAACCATCAGCAAGCTGCTGAGCCTCGTGCTGCGGCATGAACCGGCGCGCATTGGATTGACGCTCGATGCCAATGGCTGGGCTGACGTCGACGATCTCATCGCGCGGGCATCTGCGTACGGGCCCAAACTCGATCGCGACCTGCTCGCACGCGTTGTGTCTGAAAACGACAAGCAGCGGTTCGTCTTCTCTCCGGAGGGCCGGCGCATTCGTGCGAGCCAGGGGCATTCGATCGAGGTCGATCTGGCCTTGGAAACAACGACACCGCCGTCGATCCTGTTTCATGGCACGTCGGTCAGCGCGATCGCCTCGATCCGCGCGCAAGGGCTCATCCCCGGCAGCCGCCAGCACGTGCACCTCTCCGCCGACACTGTGACGGCGACCAAAGTCGGCGCGCGCCATGGAAAGCCAGTCGTGTTGACCGTGCTGGCGGTCGACATGGCCACGGCCGGGCACGCATTCTATGTATCGGCGAACGGTGTCTGGCTGACGGACCGCGTGCCGCCACTGTATCTGCGCTTTCCGTCCTGATTGCGTGCCGAACTATTGCATCGATTTCATTTTGAAGCTGTCGAAGAAGGCCTTGGCCAGCGGCTTTGCCATGTCCGCGTCGTCCTTGGGATAGCGGGCCATCAGGCGGTAGCGATACTTGCCCGCAATAATGGTGCGCGTTTCGGCATGACGCTCGCCGAGGCCGAGGAAGCGCAACTCAGGGCATACCACCCGCGCGGTGAGCGTCACGCGATCGCCTTCGGTTCGCGCAGCCACGTTTTCAAGGCGCACCTTGTTGGTGTCGCCCTCCCCGCACACGGCCTCGGGTAGCTCCTGGCGGAACTCGACCTCGGTGTAGGGCTTGGCGTCGGCCGGAACGATCTCGGCATCGATCTCGAGCAGGATCGCGCCGGCGGCCTGGATCTCCTGGCTCTTCTTCGGGTCGAGATCGGGCGCGCATACGGCCTCAAGGGTGCCGGGCCCCTCCTCGTGGCGGCACTGGGACGGTAACGCAATCGTGTAGCCGAGATCGGCATTGTCGAATGTCTTGGAGTTCGCCAGGGCAGACGATGCGCACCCAGCAATAGACACTGCGGCGGCAAGCAGACGGAAGCCTGTCATCGGTTGATCCCCGGCGAAGCAGTTGCGGGTTGAAGGTACTTGGCCGCCGCGTGCACACATAGGGGCAATTTCGACACGCCTCCCTGTTCCGATGCGCCGAGATCTGACACCTTGGTCGCATCCACTGCAGCGGAATACTGCCATGGCCGCATACAACCACGACGCCACGCGCCTGGGTGATCTGATCCGCCAGTACCGACCCGGTGGGCCGTTGGAGCGCGCGTTCTATACGGCGGCGGACGTGTTCAGGGCTGATCTCGATCGCATCTGGCGGCGGCACTGGCTCTATGCGGGGCACACGTGCCAGGTCCCGAAGCCCGGTGATTGGATCACGTGGAGCATCGGCGCGGATCAGGTGTTGATCGTGCGCGGGCGCGATGGTGCCGTCAGGGCCTTTCACAATGTCTGCCGTCACAGGGGCGCGCGGCTGTGCAATGCGGCGGCTGGCAACTCCGCCTCGATCGTCTGCCCCTATCACGCCTGGACCTATGACCTTGACGGGCGCCTGCGCACGGCGACGGAGCGTGAATTCGGCGTGCCGCGCGAAACGATGGGGTTGCTGCCGATCGGCTTGCGCGACCTTGGCGGCGTACTGTTCGTGGCACTTGGCGACGATCCCGTGCCGTTCGAGCAGGCGGCGGCAGAGATCGCGCCGCAGATGGCGCATCAAGGATTTGGCGACGTCAAGGTCGCGCACGCGATCCGTTATCGCGTCAATGCCAACTGGAAACTGGTGTTTGAGAACAATCGCGAATGCTACCACTGCGACACCGCGCATCCCGAGTATGTGGCGGGCACCTATGACACCGCGCGCTTCGATGTTGCGCGGGTTCCCGAGGTCGATCGACAGACGGCGGAGGCAGCCGCGCGATTTGCCGACATGGGGCTTGGCTCGGCCGTCGCGTCGTCTGCCATGACCGGTGCCTTTTGGCGTGTCAGCCGAGCGCCGCTGACGGCGGGCTGGCACACGCAAAGCCTCGACGGAAAACCCATTGCGCCGCTCCTGGGCCGCATGCGGACCATTGACCGCTGGAGCATGGGGACGCTGCGCTGCACCGTGTTTCCGAACTTCTGGCAACATGCCAGCGACGACCACGCCGTTGCAACGAGGCTGACGCCGATCGATGCGACAACAACCGAGGTTGATGTGACGTGGTACGTGCACCGCGAAGCCGAAGCGGGGCGTGACTACGATCTCGCGCGGCTGTTGCCGTTCTGGCAGCGCACCAGCGAGCAGGACTGGGCCATTTGCGAGGCCAACCAACTCGGCGTGTCGTCGCCAGCCTATCGTCCTGGGCGCTACTCGATGACGCGCGAGCCCAATGTGCAGCAGTTCGTCGACTGGTACCTTGCAGCGCTCGCCTGAGGAGGCCCGACAAAGGGTGTCTGACCAGAGGTCAGGCGGCTGCGCGTCGTGCTGGACGCACGCCTACGGCATGACGCAGAGACCGTTCTGACCAGTTGAGATTGGTCTTGGGTCGAAGCCGGAGTCTGAACGGAGCTTATGCTGTCGGCCCTGGTCAATGGGGGCGTCGTGCGGGACACACGCGGAGCGTGACGGAGGCAAGTGGTTCAGTCTGATGGACAAAGTGTTTGCACCGAAGACGCTGGCGTTGGCGTCATGCTGAAAGCATGCCTCCGCCATGACGGCGAAAGTTCGCGACAACAAAGGCGCCGCAGGTGTGGACGGGCAAAGCATAGCGAGGTTCGCGGCGAAGGCAGAGCTGTATCTGTTGGAGCTGTCGGCAGCGTTGAAGGACGGGAGTTATCGTCCGGATGCCGTGAAGCGAGTGGACATCTCGAAGGGCGACGGCAAGACGCGACCGCTGGGCATCCCAACGGTCAAGGATCGCATCGTTCAGCAGGGCCGTGGATGCAACCAAGCTGATCACCTGCGCTGGCCGAACGCCTGTCTATCGCCAATGCCGGTCTGTTGGCACTCGAAGCAGCCGGGCAAGCAGCGAGACAATCTCGATGAAGAAACCACCGACTGGAGAGCCGTATGCGGGAAAACCGCCCGTACGGTTCGGAGGGAGGGGCCAGCGAGAGCTGGTTCCTCCCCCTATCAGTTGTGGGGCCGGGCGCAGCAACTGGCGTCCGGTTGTGGCCCGCTTCCACGCTGTTCTTTTCGTCCGCGTCGAACGACACCGGAAGTCGGCGGTCAAGGGGTTGCCGAGCGACCATCGACAGATACGGCACCCAATCGACGCCGTGCAGGGCATCGGACGCTGACCGCCATCGCCTCACATCCCGTCGTCTATCGCGCCGGGGCGCGTGATCAGGCGCCAGGTGCGCACGGCGATGAGGCACACGGCGGAGACGTCGCCGAGCCAGGCGACGAGGTAGAACGGCCACGTCGGAAGGCGGAGATCGTACGTGAGCACATTGTCGATGTAGGTGGTGACGACCTTGTCGAGCAGCATGCGCGTCTGCACCGCGACGACGAACAGCAGCACCAGTGTGGCGAACACGTCGATAACGCGGCGGCCTTTCGGCCCCGCCCACTGCCACACCAGATCAACCGAGATATGTGTGCCGCGATAGCTCGTTGCGGCGATGCCCCAGAAGATGGTGATGCCGAGCAGGAGTTTGCCGAAATCATACGCGTCCGGAATCTGCGTGCGAAAAACCTCCCGCAGCACGACGGACAGGAAAACGTTCAGCGCGACGAGGCCGACGAAGATGGCCGCAAGCCATTCGATGCCGTCGATGAAACGGTCCATGCCGTTTTTTGCTGGCGCGACAGCGGCGGCGTTCGGTTCTGTCACGGTTGCCATTGGTCAATCATCGGGATCGATGTTCGCCGGCTGGTGTCCAGCACAGCATCGGCGTCATCCCCGCGTGCGATGCGCGACGCGGGGATGACGAGTGGCTCAATACGCTGCGTTATACTTGGCGAGCAGCTCCTTGAGCTCCTTCATCGCCGCAGCGCCGTCAACGCCCGCCTTCTTGACGTCTGCGTCCCACTTGGCAAGCAGCGGCTCGGCCGCCTTGCGCCAGGCTGCGACCTGATCCGGCGTAATGGTGTACACGTCGTGATCGGCCATGGCTTTGAGTTTGCCAACGCCGGCACTTTCGAAGCTACCCCACTCCTCACTCACGCGACCGGCCCACTCGACGGTGCAATGGTCGTCGATGACCTTTTTCTGTGCCACCGACATGGCGTTGTACTTGTCCTTGTTCAGGATCCACGTGAACGTCGTCGTGTAAAGCGGCGCTTCCATATGGTATTTTGTCACTTTGTCAGCGCCGAACAGAATGACGGAACCCCAGGGGAACGTGCCGGCGTCGGCGACACCCTTGTCGAGGATTTCACGAATTTCCGGCGCGGCGGCCTGCACGTTGGTTCCGCCGAGTTGAGTGACGAACGCCGCCATGGTCGCATGCGCCGGCCGGATCTTCATGCCCTTGATGTCTTCCGGCACGACGATCTTCTTGGTGCGCGAATGGAACGAGCCCGGGTCGTGCACGAACGCGAAGCAGTACTTCACGTCCTTCATCTCCTTTTCGACGTACTTGCGATACCAGGCATCGAGCGCCATCGAGCCGCCCTTGGCGTCCTTGATCAGGAACGGCAGTTCCGCCGCTGAAATGACCGGGAAGCGGCCAGGCTGATAGCCGGGATTAACGTACGTCACGTCGGCAATACCGTCACGCGCCATGTCATAATGATCGAAGGCTTTGCCGAGTTGCTGCGCCGGATAGAGCTTGTAGGTGATCGTGCCGCCTGACGCCGCGGTGACGGACTTGCCCCACTCGTCGAGGCTCTTGTTCAGCGGATGCGTCGGCGGCACCCAGTGCGAGAGTTTGAGGTCGATCGGTTTGTCCTGCGCAACCACAGGCGCGGCGAGCAGCAGAGTGAGTGCAGCCGATAGAGCGATTTTCCGCATGTTTTTTTCCTCCCAGTGAGCATGGAGCTAAGCAGGTTTGCTGCACGTCGCCAATCGTCCCGACGCAGGAATTTGCTCGCGCGCGTATGCATAGATGAGCGTTTGAATGCGGGCTTGCCCGCACACTCCTGGCCATGACACCGTCGGCAGATCACTCAGGAACACACCCATGTCCACAGCACGCCAGAAGACCGTCACCGCCGGCGGCGCGATCTTCACGCGACTGAAGGCGCTCGGCGTCGACTATGTGTTCGCCAACTCCGGTACCGATTTTCCACCCATCATAGAGGGCCTCGCCGAGGCCGCCGCGCACAAGATGCAGCTGCCGACCGCGCTCGCCATTCCGCATGAGCATGCCGCCATGAGCATGGCCTACGGCTACACCTTGATGACCGGCCGCCCGCAAGCGGTGATGATGCACACCAACGTCGGCCTCGCAAACGGTGCCATCGGGGCCATTAACGCCGCCTGCGAACATATCCCGATGCTGCTCATGTCCGGCCGCACGCCGGTTACCGAAGAAGGCCGCTTCGGCTCCCGCACAGTGCCGATCGGTTGGGGCCAGGAGATGCGCGACCAGACGGCGCTCGTGCGTGAGGCCTGCAAGTGGGACTACGAGTTGAGATTCCCCGAACAGATCGCGGGCCTGCTCGACCGTGCCCACGCCATTGCCTGCTCGACGCCGCCGGGGCCGGTGTACCTCTCGCTGCCGCGTGAAACACTGTGCGAGCCGGTCTCGCGTGCCGGGCTCGATGCTCCGGCAACCATTGCGCCAAGCCGCGCCGCGGCCGATCCTGCAGCGATCAAGATGGCTGCTGCCTGGCTCGCGCACGCACAAGCGCCGCTTGTGATCGTGCAACGGGGCGTTGGCGATGCGGCAACGTTCAACGCGTTCGCGACATGGGCCGAGCGTTGGAGCATCGCAGTGTGCTCCTACTGGGCCAACCAGCTCGCCATCTCGACGGCGCATCCCTGTCACGTAGGGGAGGATCCGGGACCATGGTTGGAAAAGGCAGACGTCGTCCTCGTCATCGACTGCCTCGCCCCATGGCAGCCAACCAAGCATACGCTTGCGGCCAAAGCGCGTGTGATCCACCTCGGCCCTGATCCTTTGTTCAGTCGCTTTCCTGTGCGCAATTTTCGTTCCGATCTCTCGATCGCCACCGACCTGTCGCTTGGCCTTGGTGCACTGTTCGACGCCATGGGCGAGCCAACGGGGGTGCAATCGAAAGCTGTTACGGTGCGGCGCAAGTCGCTCCGTCAGGCGAGCAACGCGAACCGCGCCGTCCAGATTGAGGCCGCCTCTGCAACACGGGGGCTCACGAAGGAGTTCGTCAGTGCGCGTCTTGGTGCGGCGCTCGACGGTGTCAGTTCGGTTGTGTTTGCCGAACTCGGTGTCAAGCTCGGCCCGCTCCCGCGTGACGAACACAATTCGTGGTTTCTTGAGCCACACTCGGGCGGCCTCGGTTGGGGCTTTCCCTGTGCACTCGGGGCGGCACTCGCCGATCCCAAGCGTGTGTGCGTCGCGACCATGGGGGATGGCGGCTATATGTTTGCCAATCCCACGGTCTGCCATCAGATTGCCGAGGCGCTTGAGCTGCCGGTGCTCCTCATCGTACTCAACAACGAGGAATGGGGTGCTGTGCGCAACTCCGTCGCCGCCCTCTATCCCGATGGCTATGCCGCGCGCGCGAACGTGATGCCGCTCACGTCACTCAGCCCATCGCCCGAGTTCACGCAATCAGCCGCCGCCAGCCGTTGCTGGGCGCGCCGGGTCGACCACACCGAGGACCTCGATCAAGCGTTGGCAGAAGCACTCCATGTCGTCCGCGTCGAGCGGCGGCAGGCACTACTCGACGTGCGGATCGTGCGTTGAAGGCGCAACTCAGAGGGAGAGCCCTCCTCCGTCTCCCAGGTCGACCGGATGCTACGCCAGCGCCCCTTTCACCCGTTCGGGCGTGAACGGCATCTGGCGCAGCGTTTTACCGGTCAGCGCGAAGACGGCGTTGGCCACGGCTGGCGTGACGCCAGAGATCGACAACTCACCAACCGGCAGCGGAATGTCGCCGCTGCGGATGATCTCGACCGACATCTGCGGCGTCTCGGATTGGCGCAGGATCTCGTAGTCGCTGAAGTTGGTTTGCTCGACCGCGCCGTTCTTGACCGTGATGCGTTCTTTCAGCGTGCTGCTGACACCCCAGATCAGCGAGCCCTCGATCTGCGCGACGATGTTGGAGGGCTGCACCGGCAAGCCTACGTCGACGGCACACCAGAGCTCATGGATCTTGATCTTGCCCGACGCGCGGTCGAGCGAGACTTCGGCCACCGTGCCGGCCATGGAGAAGCCAACCGGCGGCAGGCCGAGCTTGGCAAAGGCAATGCCGAGTGCGCGGCCTTCGCGCTTGCGCTTGAAGTCCGACAGGTCGGCGACGCGTTCGATGACGCGTTTGGCCCGTGGGTCTTTCAGCAGCGCGATGCGATAGTCGGCTGGATCTTGCCCGGCGATGCGCGCGAGTTCGTCGATCATCACCTCGATGGGGTAGTTGTTGTGGCCGGCCCCGATGCCGCGCCAGGCGGCCGTGCGCATGCCGCGCTCTTCATAGATGTGCTCGGCCTGGTGGTTCGCCACATCGTAGAACGGCACGTCCGCGCCGGCGAACACGATGTGGTCGACGCCCTTCTGCGCTTCCATGCGTGCAGGACCGTAGAGGTATGGGACGACCGTGTCGGCGGCAAAGCGATGGCGCCATGCCAGTGGCTTGCCAGCGGCATCGACGCCGATATCGATCTTGTGCGCCGTCATCGGGCGCAGGCGCGCGGTTGCGACATCGTCCTCGCGGCTCAGGATCATTTTCACAGGTTTGCCCGCGGCCTTCGACAACAGCACGGCATCGACGACATATTCGACGGAGGCGCGGCGGCCATAGCCACCGCCCATCTGCATGACGTTGACCTTGACCTTTTCGGGCGCGACGCCAGCGGCTTTGGCGGCGTCATCGCGGGCCCGCGTCGGCCATTGCGTGCCGGTCCACACTTCGACGGTGCCATCAGCCCTGACATCGGCCAGCGCGTTATGGGGCTCCATTTGCGCGTGGTAGACATAGTCCGTTGTGAACTCGCCGGAGATGACTTTTGCTGCCGTCGCCATGACCGCGTTGGTGTCACCCGTGTTGCGGCCAACGGTGCCCTTCTTGTCGGCGTTGCGCGCATCCGCCTGATACTCAGCGCGTGCCGTCTCCGATGACATGTTCGAGCCGGGCGCATCGCGCCATGTCGCCTTTAATTTCTGGCGTGCTGCAAACACGGCGGCGATGCTGTCGCCGACGATGCCGACGGCATGATCGAGCAGATAGACGCCGGAAATGCCAGGCTGCGATCTGATCTCATCGGTGTTGGCCGACGCAGGCCCCGAACCGCGCACAGGCGCACGTGCGATGGTGCCGTAAATCATACCGGGCGTCGTCGCATCGATGGCGTACGTCATGGCACCCGTCGACTTGGCGACGATGTCGTGGCGCGCGACATCCTTGCCGATCAGGCGGAACTGCGCGACCGGCTTCAGCTGCTCCGGCTTGATTTCCGGCAGCTTGTCCGGTGCCTTGGCTTTGGCGGCGATCTCGCCATAGCCGAGTTTGCGGCCCGACGCGGCGTGCACCACCGTGCTTGGCTCGGTGGTCAGTTCCGTCACCGGGACATTCAGAAGCGTCGCGGCTGCATCGAGCAGCACTTGGCGCGCCTGTGCGCCGGCGGTGCGCGCCGGAATCCAGAAACCGCGCAGTGTCAAACTGCCGACGACCATCTGCGTGCGCAGGATGGGGTGATTGTAGGCCTCGGCGACGGGGGCCGTCTCGACCTTCACCTTCGACCAATCGGCGTCGAGTTCTTCTGCGATGATGAGCGGCAGGGACGTGTTGACCCCTTGGCCCATTTCGAGCGCAGGCGAGACGATGGTGATGACACCGTCGGGGGCAATTTTGACGAAGGCATTGAGACGACCGCCCGAGGCCGAAAAAGCCGCTGTTTCGTCAGAAGTGGTGACGCCGAAAGCGAAGGCGAGCGTCAGGCCGGATGAGCCCTGCAGAAGGGTGCGGCGTGACAGCGACGTGGTGGTGGATGTTGTCGTCATATCTCAGCCCTCCCGTGCGGCGCGTTCGATGGCGCGGGTGATGCGCGGATAGGAACCGCAGCGGCAAAGGTTGCCGTCCATGTGCGCGACGATCTGCTCACGGGTTGGCTTCGGCGTCTTGCCCAGCAGTTCTGCCGCCTTCATGATCTGGCCGGATTGGCAGTAGCCGCATTGCGGCGCCTCTTCGGCGATCCAGGCCTTCTGCAGCGCGTGCAACGCGCTGGTACCAAGCCCCTCGATGGTCGTGACTTTCTTTCCAACCGCACTGGCCGCTGACGTCTGGCAGGAGCGAACCGCGACGCCATCGACATGCACCGTGCAGGCGCCACACAGCCCCGCGCCGCAGCCATACTTCGTTCCGGTCAGGTTCAGCTGCTCGCGCAGCGCCCACAGCAACGGTGTTGTCGCGTCACCCGTCACTTTGACGGCCTTGCCGTTGACGGCCAGATCATACGTCGCCATGCGATCCCTTCCCTCGAGCACGTTGATGTCGTGATAAACCAGTCTGCTCCGTGGTCGATGCAATGTCCATCTGCCGGGTTCTGTCCGAGCCGACACCAGGAGTTTCGCAACATTTCGGCCCGATCCACGTCGGTGATGTAGCTCCATGGCCATGGCGCCTCTATGGATCTGCGTATAATGAGCCCGTGGGATGTCGGAGGGGAGCGCGCGACTGACGCAGTGGCTGACATCGGTGTTTGATCGGGTCATGGGGCGTACGGCCGCAGACGCCGGGCGCGTGCGGGTTGTCGGCCCAGGCGCGGGCCGCGTGGCAGCGGCCTTCGCGGCCGAATTGACGTTCGACGCCGTGACCTGCGACTTTGGCGCGTTGGCTGTGTTGAAGGGCGTGTCGCTGACCGTGAAGCCGGGTGAGATCGTGTGCCTGCTCGGCCCGTCCGGCTCCGGCAAGACAACGCTGCTGCGCATCGCCTCCGGGGTGGCGCGCCCCACGTCGGGCAGAGTCCTCGTCAACGGCGAGGAGATGGCAGGGCCGAACCGCTTCGTACCGCCCGAACGGCGCAGCGTCGGCCTGATGTTTCAGGATTTTGCCCTGTTCCCGCATCTCAGCGTGGAGGACAACGTCGCGTTTGGCCTACGCGGGGTCTCGACGGAAGAGGCGCGGGCTGCCGCTCGTTCCGTGCTCGCCCGCGTCGGGCTCGCAGACTATGCCAGCGCCTACCCGCACACGCTTTCAGGCGGTCAACAGCAACGCGTCGCGCTTGCCCGTGCGATCCTGCCGCGCCCGGCCGTGATGCTCATGGACGAGCCGTTTTCCGGCCTCGATGTGCAACTGCGTGAGGCCATGCAGGACGAGATGCTGGCCTTGCTGCGCGAGGCGCGCGCGACCTGCCTGATGGTGACACATAGCCCGGACGAGGCCATGCGCCTCGGCGACCGTATCGCTGTCATGCACAGCGGGCAGCTGGTGCAGATCGGCAAGGCCGAGGAGCTGTATCGCAATCCTGCAGATCTGTTCGTCGCGCGCCTGTTCTCGGAGGTCAACGAGATCCCCATGAGCGTCGCCGGTGGAGCCCTGCAGACACCCTTTGGCACATTCTCGCAGCCGGATCTGATCGATGGCAGCTCTGTCATGCTCTGCATCCGTCGTCGCGCTTTCCGCTTCGAGGCCGACGCCAAGGGCAAGACCATTCCGGCACGCGTGCTGAGCACGCGTTTCCTCGGCGATGCCGTCGCCATGGACCTTGCTCTGCAAGGCTATGACAAGGTGATGACAATGACCGTGCCCGAGTGGCGCGCGCTTGAGCGTGGCGCCGAATTCCGCGTCGGCGTCGATCCCGCCGGCGTCCTAATTTTTCCGATCGTGTGAGTGGTCAGCCGCGCATTGCAAAGCTGTTGGCCTGCGCCATTTTCCAGGCGCTGGCAAAACGTGGATGCTCTGTCCCACGCAGCAACTCGCCGACGGCAAGTGGCGGGTAAAGGTCTGCAAACGTCTCGACCTTTTGCGCATTCACACGACGATAGATATGCAGTGGTTTCAAGTCGCCTGGATGGGTGAGACCGGCGGCAGCGATCAGCTCTGCAAGGGCTTGCAGGGTCTGGTTATGAAAATTCTTCACCCGCTCGGCTTTGTCAGGCACATCGAGTGCGCGCTGGCGTGACGGATCCTGTGTCGCGACGCCGACGGGACACTTGTCCGTGTGGCAACTCAGGGACTGGATGCAACCGAGCGCAAACATGAAGCCGCGGGCGGCATTGCACCAATCTGCCCCGAGCGCCATGGCCCTGGCGATGTCAAAGGCCGAGGTGATCTTGCCGGACGCCCCGATGCGGATCTTGTCGCGCACGCCTGCGCCGACCAGCGCATTGTGCGCAAAGCTCAAACCTTCGCGCAGCGGCATGCCGACGTGGTCGATGAACTCGGCGGGCGCTGCCCCGGTGCCGCCCTCCTTGCCATCGACAACGATGAAGTCGGGCGTGATCCCGGTCTCGACCATGGCTCTCACGATAGCCAGGAACTCATGCGGGTGGCCGATGCACAGCTTGAACCCCGTCGGCTTGCCGCCGGACAGCGTGCGCAGTTTTGCGACGAACTGCAGCAGTTCGACTGGATTTGAAAAGGCCGAATGGCGTGCCGGCGAAACGCAATCCTGACCGTGCGGGACGCCCCGCGTTAGGGAAATCTCCGGCGACACCTTGGCGGCGGGAAGCACGCCGCCGTGTCCAGGCTTGGCGCCCTGCGACAGCTTCACCTCGATCATCTTGACCTGTGGCAGCGTCGCGGTCACGGTGAATTTCTCGGCCGAGAACGTGCCATCGTCATTGCGACAGCCGAAGTAGCCCGAGCCGATTTCCCAGATGATGTCGCCGCCGTTTTCGCGGTGATAGGGCGAAAACCCGCCTTCGCCGGTGTCGTGCGCAAAGCCGCCGAGGCGCGCGCCTTTGTTCAGGGCACGAATGGCACTTGCCGAGAGGGCACCGAAACTCATGGCGGAAATGTTGAACACGGATGCCGAATAGGGCTGCGTGCACGCGGGGCCGCCGATGTCGATGCGGAACGGTATCTTGGTCAAAGGCGCCGGCTGCAACGAGTGCGTCATCCACTCGAAGCCCGGCTGGTAGACGTCGAACTCGGTGCCAAAGGGGCGTTTGTCGAGCGTGTTTTTCGCGCGTTGATAAACCGTCGAGCGCTGGTCGCGCGAGAACGGGACGGCGGCATTGTCGTCTTCAAAGAAGTATTGGCGCAGCTCCGGACGAATTTCCTCAAGCAGATACCGCAGATGGCCGATGATCGGATAGTTGCGCAGAATGGCATGTTTCGTCTGCCGGAGATCGCGCAGACCGAGCAGGGAAAGCGCCGCAAACAGGAGGGCGAACAGGCCACACCAGAGCCCGGGCCCGGTTGTCCACCAGAGCCCCAGGACAAGGGCAAGGCAGACCGACCCGGTCAGCGTGGCATAGCGTGGGGAAAGGGCAAGCGACACGCAGCGTCTCCAGCAATTCTCAAAGTGGCGCCAGCGTTGGTGTCTGACCTCGGTCAGACACCCGAAACTCGACCGTGCCGCAAGCCGTCTGTGCGCAAATCGAGGTGCTTGGGACAGGGTGTCTGACCGAGGTCCGACACCCAACTGAAGTGACTTCGGCCACTGTGATAACCGCAGCAGCGTCTCCAGGCTCCGTTCTGCCAGTAAAGTCGTGAAGCTCAGTCGCCGCCACCGCCGCCACCGCCATCGCCGCCGCTGTCACTTCCGCCGCTCTCACTGTCGCGATCTGAGCCGCCACCGCCGAAGCTCGAAAACAATGACCCGAGTGCACCCGTGATGGTTTCGAGCAGCGAGCCACCGGTATCGGCGGCATCGCTGGCCTCCACACTGTTTTCGGCAGCCTCTTTGGGCGCCGCATATGTCTCAGACGATGCGGGGTCGGTGGTCGCCTCAGAGGCCGCGTCCTCGGAGATCGCAGCTGGCATCGGGCCAGCCGCCGGCTCGGTCGGCGCTGATCCCATGTCCTTGAACATCTCGGTCTCCCAGTCGGCCGCGCCATCAAATGCGGTCTGGCGGTCACCTTCGGAGAAGCCAAGGTTGGCTGCGGCATTGGCATCATCGGGCTTCAACATGAAATAGCCGAACGACAAGGCAGCGGCGGCAGCAAAGGTTGCGGCGGCGGCTTTGCCGCTGCCGGCGCGATAGGCAATAGCGCGCTGCTCAGGCACGCCCAGTTTGGCCGCTTCGACCGCCGCATTCTGATTGGCGCCGAGGAAGATCATGACCCACCCTTGCGCCTCGCGGTTTGCGGACATCTCGCGGATCGCGGCCTCGTTGAGGCGGCGCGAGCCATTTTCCGCGCCGTCGGTCACGATCACGATGGCGCGGCGGCCCGAGATGGGGATGCGGCCCTCGACGTCGAGCACATGGCCGACGGCGTCGTAGAGCGGGGTCGCCGAGCGCGGCACGAACTCGCGCTGCTCGATGTTGCGCACCTGCCACCCCGGCTCGTCGCGGCGCACGGCATCAATGCTCTCGCTGTCGAATGTGGTGAGGTTGAACGACGTGTCACGTGCCAGGCCGTCGGCGCGCAGCGTTGCGAGATAGGCGTTCACCGCCTCGATGGTTTGGTCGCGATAGGCGCCCATGGAGCCAGAGCGGTCGAGGAGCATGTGGATGCGATGGGTGGCCATGGACGTCTCCTTGGCGGGTCAGCGGTCAGTTCGGCAGCTTCGCGCGCGCCGTGCGCAAGCGCGCCAGCAGGGCAGAACTCGGATGCCCGTCTTGTGGCAGCGCCTCAGCCTTTTGGAATGCACGAATCGCGCCGCGCGTGCCGGTGCCGATGATGCCATCGGCCGGGCCTGTGTCGTGGCCGAGTTTGGTCAGCAACTGCTGCAGCTCCTCGCGTTCGCCCTTCGACAATGACTTGTCGTCGGTGGGCCAAGGTGACCGCATCGGTGCTTTGCCCGCCAGCTGCTCAGCCAGCAGGCTGACCGACAGCGCATAGGCGACGGCCCGATTGTAGCGCAGAATCGCCTGGAAATTTGCGCCCGTCAGAAATGCTGGCCCCTTATGGCCGGCTGGCAGGATCAGCGAAAGCGGACCGGTCTGATCCGGCTTGGCGGCGACGAGCTGTGCGCCCGATGCGAGCCACGCATCAAGCGGCTGCATGACTCCTGGCGCCGAGAGTGCGTAATCGTAACCAGGCGGCAACGTCACCTCGATGACGGTCGGTTGCCCCGTCTTCCATCCCGAGACCTTCAAATAGTTGGCAGCCGACGCCAGTGCGTCGCCTGGCTGCTGCCAGATGTTGCGTTTGCCATCGCCGTCGAAATCGACGGCGTGTGCGAGGTACGTCGACGGCATGAACTGCGTGTGTCCCATGGCGCCGGCCCAGGATCCCGTCATGGCCTCGGGCGCGATGTCGCCACGTTCGAGGATCGTCAGCGCCGCGATCAATTCACCACGCCAGAAGGCGGCCCGCCGCTCGTCTGTCATGGCAAGGGTGGTCAGCGAGCGGATGACGTTCCGCTCGCCCATGGAGCTACCGAAGGACGATTCAACTCCCCAAATAGCCGTGACGACGTGCTTGTCGACGCCGTAGCGCTGCTCAATCGCGGCTAACAGGTCCGCGTGTTCGGCAAGCTTTGCACGTCCATTGGTGATGCGCGTCTCCGACACCAGCAGGGCGACATAATCGCCGACCGTCTTCACATGCTCTGGCTGCGAGGCGTTGAGGTTTGCGATGTCTTCATCAAGCGTCAGCCCACGCGTGGCGCGGGCCACGATCTCGGGCGTGACACCTTTCGACTTCGGATCAGGTCCGAGGCTGCCGAGAAACGCCTTGATCTCGGCGTCGGATTTGAGTGGCGGCGTGATCATAGGGCGCGCCTCTTCGTTGGGTTTGGCGAGCTGCTCTGACCACCAACTCGGGCCGAAGATCGCAAGTATGGCGAGCACACCAACGATCAGCGCGGCAAATCCGATCATGCCTGCTCGCACGCTGGTCATGCGTCGCCCCCGCTGGGCCCCGTTTCACTAGGGCTGGATTCGAGCGCGCGCTCACGGCGCTGCGCATTGCGCCGCTTGGCTTCTGCTCCGCGCGCCTCGTCTCTGACGAACGGCGACGTGCGACCAGCAAACAATTCAGCAATCCGCTCGACCCCGATGGGCCGATAGTCGTGACTGTCAACGCCGACATCGAGCGAATACCCGTGGGCCTCATCATCGAGGCGGCCGTGCACATGTCCATGCAGGTGCCATGCGCCGCGCCACGCCTTGTCCCACTCGCGCAAGGGATAGTGGCACAGAATGATCGACTTGCTGCGGATCGTCACTTCAGCCATCACTTGCACGCTGGCAAACAGCGCGAGATTATCGCCCTTGACGGCAACATCGTGATTGCCAACCACCAAGTGAATCGTGCCGTTCAAGCGCGCACGATAATCGGCAAGGCTGGCCGAATTGCGGTGCGCGAAGTCGCCGAGATGCCAGACCGTATCGCCCGGCTTTACCACGCCATTCCAGCGGCTGATCAGTTCGCTGTCCATTTCGGCCAGCGATTCAAAGGGCCGGTCGGCAAGCGTCCGGATGGACTCATGCCCGAAGTGCGTGTCCGAGGTGAAGTAGATGGCCATTGGTGCCCAAATGCATGCGGTTGCACGGCCAGCTCACTGCGGCTTTGCCACGGCGCGCCGCAGTTCGCCGAGCGTACCGGCAGACGGCCAGCAATCAACCGGCCGCCCGGCGCCAGCTTGATAATCGCCGATCAGACGACGCGTGTTCATGCCAGCTTTACCATCGACTTTCTCGATTGCGAACCCGGCACCTTTCAACCGGGCCTGTAAATCCTCGATATCGCGATTGGTGATCATGGCCGGTGTGGTCCAGCGCGTCTTGAAATCACTGCCGCCCGCGATGCGATCGGCGAGGTGGCCGACAAACACCGCATAGAGATCGGCAAAGTTGTAGCGTTTAAGGACCATGAAATTCTCAAACACCAGAAATGTCGGGCCATAAGCGCCGCCGGGTGTCAGCAGGAAGGACTGCTCAACAAGCCGCGCGTCTGCGAACACTTTGCCATCACGGCGCTTGACGCCGAGCTTGACCCACTCGGCCGTGGTTTTTGCCGAGGGCGGACCTTCGAGGCGGCAGTCCAGGACTGTCGGCAACGCGACTTCCACGCCCCAGGGCTGGCCCTTGACCCAGCCCTTGGCCTTCAGCTGGTTGGCCGCCGACGCAAGCGCATCGGGCACCGAGCCCCAAATGTCTTTCTTGCCGTCGCCATCGAGGTCGTAGGCCAGTTGGAAAAACTCGGTCGGCATGAACTGCGTGAGGCCCATCGCGCCGGCCCAGGATCCCATGACCCGGTCGCCGGTCAACACGCCCGCCTCGACCATGCGCAAAGCGGCGATCAACTCGGCCCGGAACATGTCTTTGCGCCGCCCGAGCCACGCTTGCGTTGCCAGTGAGCGGATGACGTTGTGCGTCGGCTTATAGGCACCAAACGCTGTTTCGCGCCCCCAGATGGCGAGCAGTATGTGGCGTTCGACGCCGAGATCCTGCTCGATCTTGGCGAGCGTCGCCGCGTGCGTGACAGCCAGTTGTCGGCCCTGCGCCTCGAGCTTCAAGAGATAGGGCACGTCGAGATATTGCAGCGGCGTCTTGGAGAATTCCGCTTGCCCACCGCTGGCCGGCTTCGCGACGCCGGGGATTTCAAGGTCCGGCAAGGTGCGATCCGGCACCATCCTGGCGAAGGTCTTGTCGAACGTCGCGGCTGTAACGCCTGCGGCTTGCGCCTCTGGTTTCAGCGCGGCGAGGAACGCTCTGAACGCCTCATCAGACGTTTGCGCCCGCGCCGCTCCTGCGATCGCGAGCCAGAACAACAGCAGTGCAAAGGGCGTGCGCAACGACGGCATGCAGTTGATCCGCAATTGAAGTCGATTGTCCGCCTGCACCATCCCTTTGCAGCCGTTCTACGGCAAGGGCCACACTGCGGTCGGCTCAGGCCTTCTTGGCGGCCTTAACGACCTTGATCGCCTTGCTGAGACGGGCAACAGCATCGCTGATTTCGCCCTCAGTCACGTTGAGCGCGGGCATGAAGCGCATGACGTTGTCTCCGGCGCCGACAGTCAAGAATTTCTCCGCTGCGCAGGCCTTGACGATATCGCCGACCGGCACCTCAACCTTGAAGCGGACGCCCATCAGTAGACCGGCGCCGCGAATCTCCTCGATCACATCGCCATGTTCGTCCTTGAGACTCGCGAGGCGCTGCTTGGCAAACATGCCAAGCTTTTGAACCTGCGCCAGGAACTCCGGCCGGTTGACCTCGTCCATGACGGCATTGCCGACGGCCATGGCCAGCATGTTGCCGCCAAACGTCGAGCCGTGCGTGCCCGGCACCATCCCCTTGGTGGCCTCCTTCGTGCCCATGAACGCGCCGACGGGGAAGCCGCCGCCGATGCCCTTGGCAATGGCCATGATGTCAGGTTTCACGCCAGCCCACTCAAAGGCAAACAGTTTGCCAGAACGGCCCATGCCGCACTGGACTTCGTCGAAGATCAGCAAGATGCCGTGCTTGTCGCAGATCTCGCGCAGGCCTTTCAGGCATTGCGCAGGCACAGGACGGACACCGCCTTCGCCCTGTATGGGCTCGATGATGATGGCGGCCGTCTCGGGGCCGATGGCCTTGGTCAGCGCATCGTGATCGCCGAATGGCAGCACGTCGAAGCCCGGCATTTGGGGCCCGAAACCCTCGAGATATTTCTCATTGCCCGCAGCGGCCAGCGTGGCCAGAGTCCGGCCGTGGAAGGCGCCCTTGAAGCCGATGATGCGCGTGCGTTCGGGATGGCCGTTGGCGTGGTGATACTTGCGCGCAACCTTGATCGCACCCTCGCACGCTTCAGCGCCCGAGTTGCAGAAGAACACCTTGTCCATACCCGTCGCCTGGCACAGCTTGGCCGACAACTCCTCCTGGCCGGCAACACGGTACAGATTGGACGTGTGCCAGAGCTTTTGCGCCTGCGCGGTCAGTGCCGCGATCAGCTTCGGATTGGCGTGCCCGAGCGCATTGACAGCGATGCCCGAGGCGAAGTCCAAGTACTTGTCGCCCTTTGTGTCATAGATCCATGAGCCCTCGCCGCGCTCGAACACGATGTTCTGGCGGCCATAGGTGCCCATGACGTTTGTGTCAGGCAGCGCATTGGGATCAGCGGCAGGTCCGACTTTGGTGGCTGTTGCGGTGGCGGATTTCGACATGGGAGGTCCCCCGAGGGAAGAGTGGCGTCCAGAAACAACAAATGCCGCGTTTGGGCGCGGCATGCACGAGCGTTCGTTCATAAGACGAGCGTCATCGTCGCAGCCGCGGAAACGCGGAGGCGTCGGTACGTCGCTGTTGAGCAGGCCGGAGCATCGAAGGTGGACCCTCAAGTCTAACCACCGAATAATGCGGCTGATGCGACGGTAAGTCAACTGAGGTGGTGCGACCCTATCTGGACCCAAGCTTGTCGGCACTTGCCAATACGGCGCCACCCGCAATCATGATGGCGGCGATCCAGAGCGTGCTGCTCGTCGCACCGAGGCCGAGGGCGGCCAGCAAAATCGTCGAGATCAAGGGCGTTGCATAGGACGCGACGCCGAGCAGGCGGATATCGCCGCGCTTGACGCCCTCATCCCAGATGTAGAACGCGATGCCGACCGGGCCGAGGCCAAGGGCGAGCACGGCGGCCCACGCGTTCAATCCCGCCGGTGCCACCGTTGGCTCAAGCAGAATATGGAGCAGACCCGCTCCAACGGCTGTCGCCGCACAGGCCACCACCACCGCGCTCGAAGGCACGCCCGCATAGAGCCGCGAGGCGACTGAGTAGCTCGACCAGATGAATGCCGCCACAAAGGCCATGGCAATGCCAAATCCGGCACCGGCAAAGCGCGGGCCTACTAAGCCCGAGTCGGCGCCGCTACCACCGAGCAGGATCAGGGCAGTCCCAGCAAAGCCAATTGTCCCCCCAAGGACATGCCACCAACGCAGGCCACCCCCATCGCGCGCTGGCAGCAGTCCAGTGAACAACACAATCAGCAGCGGCCAGAGATACATGATCAGCGACACTTCCAGCGGCGGCGCATTCTGGAGCGCGAAGAAATAGCAGGTGTGAAAGCCGAGCAGCCCGTAGACGCCAAGCGCGTGGGCGCCGAAGGGCACTGTGCGCAACGCCGCGAGTGGTTCCTTTTTGACGCGCATGTAGGCGAGCCCAACCAGCGTGCCGATAGCAAACGTCATGGCCGTCAACTGGAAGGGCGGAATCTTGCCGGCATAAAGCGTGATTGTGGCCAGCAGCGCCCACAACAGCACGGCACCAAAGCCGAGGAACGTCGCGCGTCGATCTGGCTTTGGCATGACTTTCCCCGGCTCGTCGCAGCGGCATGCCACAAAAGAAGGCCGACGCGGAGGGGGGACCGCGCCGGCCTGGACGAGAGACGCCTCGGGGGGAGAGGTCGTCTCCAGTAACTCACGTTTACAAACAACTACACTCAACGATCGCGCCGGCCTCTTGAAGCGAGGGGCGCTGACCGAAGTCGGGGTTCAGACCATGCCGAACACCACGGCTGCGAGAAATGCGAACGAGGACAGGGCTGCAAGCAGCGCCATATCGAGCTTCATCATTTCCATCGTTGTCTCCTTGGTTGGAGCCTCAGTCCCTCATGATATGCCGGGAGAGTTGGGGCCTCTCCCGGCAATCGGCGCGACCTGGACCGGGGGGAGTGGACCACGTAGCGCCGAATGAGGTGCACCGATCGAGCAGTGCATGAGCCAGAAGGTAGGGGGACACGTCTGGCGCGGCAAGCCCCTTTCGATATTGCGATGCAGCGAAAGCCAATTGTTTTCAATGTGTTGCTAATGCTCCGCAAGCGCATCTGTGTTAGCTGAGACACGTTCAGCAGTTGTAGTCTTCTATAAGAACCGCGTGCGTATCCGCACGTTCGAGGCACCGGCTCTCCCGGTTGCACGTGGATCATTAAGAGCGTTAAAACATAGCGTTAATATGAAGAACTGAACTTGAATGCGAGAGCGCGGGTGCAAGTCGTCAATTTTAACCTTTGCTGAACGGGGCTCAATTGCCACACTCAATTGTACGCTGATCAATTGGCCAAAGATTTTTTATTGAATGCCAGTCAATTCAACCTAAACGCACCTCTCGGCACGCTCAAAGGGCATATCGACAGCCCTCATTCGCTGCCGTACGGACGTCGACGGGTCGCGAAAACGGGCAGAGCGAGGCTGAAATGGACCGGTTCAAGGCGTTGATCGTCACCAAAGGTGATGCGGGACAGCAGGTGACTTGGGGCGAACTCGGTCCAACCGACCTCATGCCGGGAGACGTGACCGTGCGCGTGTCGCACTCGACCATCAATTACAAGGACGGCCTCGCGATCACGGGGAAAAGCCCTGTTGTCAGGCGCTTTCCCATGGTGCCGGGCATCGACTTCGCCGGCACGGTGACCACTTCGGACAGCGCGGCGTTCAAGATCGGCGACGGTGTGATCTTGAACGGTTGGGGCGTCGGCGAAACGCATCTCGGCGGCTATGCGCAAGTGGCGCGGGTCAAAGCCGACTGGCTGGTGCCACGGCCTGCTGCGTTTTCGCCCGCTCAGGCCATGGCGATTGGAACGGCAGGTTATACAGCGATGCTGTGTGTGATGGCGCTGGAGAAGAATGGCGTGACGCCAACAAGCGGCCCAATACTCGTCACGGGCGCCTCGGGCGGCGTTGGCTCAGTTGCGATCGCGTTGCTGTCGCGGCTTGGCTATCAGGTGACTGCGTCCACCGGGCGGCGCGAGGAGGAGGCGTACCTCAAGGGCCTCGGCGCCACCGAGATCATCGACCGTGCTGAACTCTCAGGCGCGCCGCGCGCACTCAACAAGGAACGGTTCGCCGGTGCGGTTGACAGCGTCGGCTCCAACACGCTCGCCAATGTTCTGTCCATGATCAAATACGGTGGCGCGGTCGCGGCCTGCGGTCTCGCTCAGGGTATGGACCTACCTGCTTCGGTCGCCCCGTTCATCCTGCGCGGCATCACGCTTGCCGGTATCGACAGCGTTATGGCGCCCAAGGCCAAGCGTCTCGAAGCCTGGGCCCGCCTTGCCCGTGACCTCGATACGGTCAAACTCGACGCCATGACCGTGACGCGTCCGCTGACGGATGTCACAGCCTTGGCGCCCGAGATCCTGGCCGGGAAAGTGCGCGGGCGCGTGGTGTTCGAGGTGGGCTGATACCATCGCCGTCATATCTCTTGATGCACAAAACGGGTGTCGGCTGAGGCAACGATCCCTTGGCCAAGTAAAACGCATGCATGAGACTGCGATCCAACTTCCAGCTGATGTTGAAGACCAAGAGCATTGACGGACAAGCGCACCCAAATTGTCACGGGCGGCCTTTCGAGCCTGCCGCCCATCGCGCCGCAAAGGACGCGACGCTTATGACCCGAAGCTGTCGTCGTGCCGAGGAAGAGAGCTGACCAAACTTCGTCCGCTTGTCGTCCCTTTTGCTAGAGCTTTTGAGCCCTTCTAGAAGCCAGCGCGAGTTTCTTGACGAGCCCATCGGGGATCGGCTGGCTCGGCGAAAACGTGATGCCAGTTTTGGTCGACCTGAGCCCTGCTTCGGCAATGTCGTCGGCATGTTCCGTGATGGCGGCAGAAGAGAGATAGAGGCCGCATTGCTTGCTGAACGCTGCATAACCCGCGATGATGGATTTTCCGATTCTGAAGCCTGGCATTTTATAGGCGATGACTTCTTCGGCGTCAGGCAGCGCACGCGCCAGTTGAGCGCGCAATCGAACCAGCAGAGGGCGGAGCTCTTCAGGAGCCTCAGCAATGTAGGCGTCGTGATCGGCAACCGTGGTCATAGTGTTTCAGCGTGCTGTGCGAAGTTGCTCAGGATGGCTTGCCATCCGGTCCGCTGCTGCTCTTCGGAGTGCGTTGGCTCACTATCAAAAGTTACCCGCACCGCAACATCCTTCCCACTGGGGATGAACTCGACCTTGGCGGCGCGATCGCCGAACGAGTACTCGATCAGCTTGTGCTCGATGACGTTTGTATAGGTGCCTTCAAAGTCGAAGCCCATGCTGCCGTCCTTGGCTTCCATGCGCGAGCTGAATTTGCCTCCTGCACGGAGATCGCCGGTAGCACGCGGGCAATGCCAATCTTCAGAAGCAAAATTCCACTTGGTGACGTGCTCGGGGGATGTGTAGGCACGCCAGACCTTGTCGATGGGCGCCTTCACGCGGGTCTCAACGGCGATCTTCATTGTTGGTTCTCCGTTGGCGTGCATGATCGTTAGTGTATCACAGGTCTCCGATCTGTCGACTTGAGGGCATAGTCGGGTTTGGCCTCAAGCCGACTGACCGAAAGTGCTGCGCATGGGTAAGCCGGGTCATGACAGAGATGAGGGGAACGCGCTCCATTTATTCCACGCGACGGCATGCGGCGAAATTGATTTTCATCGGTTACACCCGCCGCGGCACGAGCTTGCCGAGCGAGCGGGTGGCGATGGCGGTGATGGCCGTGAAATCGCCCGCGCGGATCATGTCGGGCGGCGCGAGCCAGGAGCCGCCGATGGCAACAATCCCAGGCACAGCCAACCATTCCGCAGCATTGGCTTCACCAATGCCGCCGGTTGGGCAGAAGCGCGCCTCCGGAAACGGACCTGCCAAGGCGCGGATCGCGGCAATGCCGCCTGCGGGAACGGCGGGGAAGAACTTCACGGTGCGGTAGCCGGCCTCCATCGCCGCCATCAGGTCGGACGCCGTCGCAACGCCGGGCAGATACGGCAGCGCGCGTGTGCTGGCCGATGCCAGCAGCGCCGCCGTCGCGCCCGGTGATATGATAAAACGCGCGCCGATGCGTTCAGCGGCATCGAGATCCCGCGGACTCGTGACCGTGCCCAGTCCGACGATGGCACCGGGCACCTCGGCGATGATGGCCTTCGCCGCGTCAAGCGCCACCGGCGTGCGCAGCGTGATTTCGAGCGCTGTCACGCCACCTGCGACGAGGGCGCGCGCCAGCGGGACAGCGTCGCCGATGCGCTCGATCGTGATGACGGGAATGATCTGGTTGGCGGCCAGGATCGTCTCAAGGGCAGCATCGCGCCCAGCGCTTGGCATGGTGCCAGCGCTTGGCATTTTGCCAGCACTTGGCATGGTGATTGACGTCATCACAGTACTTCCTTCGGCATGGCGTCACGCGGAATGATCGCGCCGCGATGTTGCACGACCGCACCGGCAACGCGATGCCCCGCGCGCGCCGCCTCGACCGGCGATCTGCCATTGATGCGGGCCGCCAGATAGCCGGCGGCGAAACTATCACCGGCAGCGGTTGTGTCGATGACGCGCGGCACAGGCGCGGCGGCGACATCGGCAGTTTCGGCGCCGACGATAATGCCACAGGTCGGCGTTGCGTGTTTCAGCACGATTTCCGCGTGCAGCGCTTCGCGGCGCAAGGCTGCCTCGGCGTCGCCGAACAGGGGCTGCAGGTCTTCCGTCGAGGCGAACACAATGTCGGCGCGGGCGAACAGGTCGCGGTAGGCCGCGCGCGCTTCGTCGAGATCAGGCCAACCGCGCGGGCGGAAGTTGGTGTCGAAGACGATCCGCGTGCCGCCGGACTTGGCGGCGTCGAGTGCGGCGCCAAGCGCGGCTCGGCCTGTGGCGCCATAGAGCGAGAGCGATATGCCCGACAGATACAGGTGCGTGAAGGTTGGCAAAGCCCGAGCAACTGCCGCTGCGTGAGGCTCAGCGAAAATATCACGCGCCGGTGCGCGGTCGCGCCAGTAGGAGAAGCGACGTTCGCCTGCTGTATCCGTCTGGATGACGTAGAGGCCTGGCAAGCGGCCGGCCATGCGTGCGACGTACGCGGTGCCGACACCTTCGGCCTGCCAAGCCGCCAGCATATCAGCGCTCCAGCTGTCATCGCCGAGGGCGGTAATGTAGTCGACATGCACGCCAAGGCGCGCGAGATAGATGGCGGTGTTGAGTGTATCGCCGCCGAAGCCACGCGTGATACGGCCATCGGGATGTTCCGACATTTCGATCATACACTCGCCGATGCAGGCGACTTTGTTCACAGCGTGCTCCGATTTCAGTGCTCAACGGCCTTGGACCAACGTGCGTTTGGATAGACCTCACCCTTTGGTCATGGCCGCGCAGGCGGTGAAGGCCGGGACCCACGACAAGTTGCCCCGAACTCAACTGTCAGAGGCGCGCTTTCCCTCGCAGTTTCAAGACTATCGAAGCCTCCAAGAGAATGACTCATTGACACGTGTCGTGGGTCCCGGCCTTCGAGCTCGTGAAGAAATCCCAAAACCTCATAATTCGGTGCCCCGGACCTATGGTGGCCGAAGGACCGCGCTTCGTCCGGGATACCGACGGTCAAGAGGTTGCGGGAAAAACTCACAAGCTCCTTCGCCGGTATCACTTGTCGTTGAGAGTGTCCTTCGGTGGCCGAAGTGACCGCGCTTGTGGGGTATGACGGATTGCCGGGATGGTCGGTTAAGGCTTTGTTGACGCCTGTCCGGTACCGCTCTGATAGTGCGGGAGCTCCGATCATGGACATGCGTTTCGCGGTTTTATGCCTCGTGCTTGCGCCATCCGCCGCCTGTGCCGGAACGGACGGTGTGCTTGTCGGCAGCACGTCCTGGCTCGCCTGGGGCCTTGGCCTCGTGTGCGGCATCGCGCTGATGGGTCTAACCACGCTGGATTGGCGGCGCCTGCCAGAGTTGACGACGGCCTGGCTCAGGGCTCAGCGCCGCAATGCCGGATGGGCGGCACTCGGTGCGGCCTCGTTGGCGGTGCTGGCGTTCTATTGATCCGCTTGCCGGCCGCGTGAGGTCGTGGCAGCACGGCCCGACATGCAGCTACCCGATCCGAAATTCCCGCCTTTGTTCACCGGCCATGCCGTGGCTGCAGACGCGCAGCCGTTTGCCGAGGCGTGCCGTGGCGCACGCACAGGTATCTATGGTGCCGGCGATATCATGTGGGCGCGCGCGACGGATCGTGCGGCCATCGCCCTGGTCCTCGAGCCCGACGTGGCGCTCGCAACCGCATGCCAGATGAATGCGCTGGCGCATGTGGCGATCGCTGAGACGCTCGGCCATCTGTGCCCGCCCAAGGTCGCGGTCATGTCGCGTTGGCCCGGTGGTGTGCTGGTCAATGGTGCGGCGTGTGGAACAGTCCGGTTGGCTGCGCCAACGACACAGGCCGACGCAGTGCCGACTTGGCTGGTCGTTGCGGTTGATCTGGTGATGTCGGTTGAGCGGCTGGACGAGCCGGGTGAGCGCCCGGGTGAGACGTCGTTGGAGGAGGAAGGTGGGTTGGCGGGCGATGGTGGCCCAGTCACTAGCACGGATTTCATTGAGGCGCTGGCGACGCGCCTGCTCGCCTGGCTGCACACGTGGCAGACCGACGGCTTCCGCCCGATCCATGATCACTGGCTGTTTCGCGCCGAGGGTCGAGACGAAGACATTAGCGTCGACGGTGTTACCGGCCGTGTCCTTGGCCTCGACGATACCGGCTGTCTGCTGCTGAAACCGCGTGACTTGAAACCGAGTGACGCCGGCTCCGTGCGCGTGTTTTCCATGCTGCCGCACGTGCAGGTGCCGGTATGATCAAGCTGCTGCGCACCATCCGCTTCGACGGCACCGACCCGCGCGTGTTCGATGTCGCCGCCGAACCCGGCGAATGGGCGTGTTCGGGCGCGTTTGCTTTTGCCCACCTTGACGCGCCACCGACCGGTAAGACGAAGCAAGCCTTTGCCAACGGCTTTCTCGGCCTCACCTCGTTCGGCCACTCGACATTTGCGACCGTGGGCGAGGCAACGGATGACGCGCACGCGGCAACGGAGCAGACGCTGGCAGAGCGATTGTTCGCATTCCATGGCGCACCGACGGCCGAAGACGCTATCCTCGGCGCGCGCGACGAGCTTGCCTTCGTCGCCGACCTATGTCGCGACGTGCCGCTCAACACCGTGTTCACCGTGCGCCGATTCATCGATGCCGTGGGCCTGTTGAAAGAAGAGTTCCGCCAGATCAGCCCGCCGACGGGCGAGCAGGCGCATGCGCGCGTGTGGACGTTCGAGCGCGATGACACAGACGAAAAAACCGGCGGGAACCCAAATGGCACGTGAGTTTTGGAAATCCGCGGGATTGCATCTCGTCACGCGCAATGCCGACGGGTGGCTGCAGGCGACGCCCGATTATGTGCGCGCCTATCTCACGCGGCCCGAGGTGCACCCTGTCGAGGAGAGCAACGATCACGAGATCCGTCTGCACGAGGCTTTGCTGGCTGATCCGTTCCGCCCGGTGACATCAGCTGAAATCGCGGACATTGCTGATCCGGATGCCATCGAAACCTACAAGATCATCCTCGCGTTTCGCGATGCGCTGGCCAAGTACAAGACCATCGAGGGCACCTATCTCGCGCTCGTCAGCGGCCAAGTGCCGATGTCGCTGCCGCCGGTGTTTCTTGACCAGATGGTGCATCTGATCGCGACCAACATCATGAAGGATTGCCGCTACCCCATGCAGTTGCGCGCGGCCGAGATTTTCTTCCGCGATCAGACAGTCTCGACCGAGGGCGGCCGGCTGATGCTGGCGGACGAAGAGATCGTCGAGATGCAGGCTGCGAGTGGACAGACCGGGCTCGCGCAGCTCATCGCAGAAGCTGGCACGCCGCAGCGCCAGATCACGCTCGATGTACTCGATGAAGACAACGAGCAGCTTTATTGGGCGCGCTCGGATCGGTTCGACACCGTGGTCGATTTTCGTTTTGAGCAGCCCGCACTGGATGCCTTCGCGCGCGTGCTGGAGCGGTGGCTGTCACACCTGAAACGCATCGAGGTCACGGTCGAGCCGCGGCCGAAACTGGAAGACGCCGACTGGCGTTGGCACATCGGCCTCGACGCGGAGGCAACGCGCCTTCTCAACGCGCTCTATGAGCAAAAGCCCGTCAGCCTCGATGAGATGAGCCAGATCGTCGGCTTGTTTCGCATGCGCTTCAAGGACGAGCGCGGCCTGCTTGAGCGCGTCAAGGGCAAGCCTGTGTATCTCGGGCTCGCCATGAACACAGCCAAGCGTGTGAAGATGAAACCGCAGAACCTGCTGGTCAACCTGCCGCTGGCGCCGCGGTCATAGGGCACTCCGAGCAATAATTGCTACGCGATCCGCGTTGACACGTTTCTGCACTGCTCCATCCACACGTCATCCCGGCGAAGGCCGGGACCCACGACAAACGGCGGAGTTCGTTGCGCTTTGTCGTGGGTGCCGGCCGTCGTGCCCCGCACGCAAAGCGTGACGCCGGCATGACGGAGTTTGTTGGAATAGCGGAGCAAATTTGATTCACTCATTGTTCGGAGCATCCTTGTGCCCCGGTCTTAAGGGCGGGCGCGTGACGATTCCGGTCGTCAGCGACCGAGGCCACGCCCCAGCACGGTCTTGAGTATGGTCCAGCCGTAGCGCATGACCACGGCCTTGATGATCCAGCCCATGATGCCTTTGCTCTGAAAGCCACCCGACGCGCCGCCGAGAACCGAGCGGATGATCTGCCACAGCAGTCCGCCGCCGATGGCGCCGCCCGGGATCTGCATGCCGCCGCCTTGCTGCCCACCCGGCATCGGAAACGGCAGCCCTTGGCCACCCTGGCCACCGCCTTGAGCCCCACCCGGCATGGGGAAGGGCATGCCGCCACCTTGCGGGCCTTGCTCCTGTCCTGAAGTGCGGCCAGGGCCGCGTGCGATCACGGGGCCGCCGTTGCCGCCGGGCAGGCCCAGCCCCTTGCGCAGGATGTCTGCGAGGTCACCGTAGGGGTTGTCGCCACCGCCGCCTTGCGGGAACGGAAATGGGCTTCCGCCACCGCGTGGCGCGCTGCGCCCATAGCCCTGATCACTATCCGATGGCATGCTGTCTGGCATTTCAAGACCACCGCCTGGGGTGGTGCGTACGCCCCTGCCTTGCATGCCGGCATCTCCCATTGGGCGCCCGCGCGATTGCGGCTGGGTTTGTCCGCCCCACATGCCGCGGCCAAGATCTTGGGCCGGATCTTGGATCGGATCCTGGTCTTGATCGGCCTGACCATAGCGGGGAGCACGGTCTTGCCCCCAACCACCGCTTTGGCCACCACGCGGGCGCTCACTCTGGCGCTGCTGTGGCGGCAGGTCATTGCCTATCGGCAAGCCGGCACCCGTATCGCCGCCGGGCAGTTGCGACACATCGGGGATGCCCATGCGATTGCCGCCGCCCGTCTGGCGTTCACCCATCTGCCCCTGATCAGGCATCGGCAGGCCCATGCGGGCGAGGATATCGCCGAATGCGCCCTGCACCTCCTGTGACAGCCCACCCATGGTCATGCCCGCCACGACCGGCAGCATCTGGCGGATGACGCCTGCGTCGACACCCGAGGCGCGCGCTGCGCGATCGGCAATGGCACGGCTGCCATCCTTGCCGCCAACGAGGTGATCGAGGATGCCGTTGCCATCATTGACGGCGCTGGGGTTGCGATAGAGGGCGGGGTTGCGCAGATATTCGCGGTGGTGCCCCTGGCCGAGGGCCTGGACGAGATCAGCGAGGCCACCGCGCGAGAGCGTGTTGCGCTCGACCTTGCGGGTGAGTTCTGGAACCACCGCCGCGACAACGGCCTCGGCTTGCCGCGCGTCCAGGCCGAACGTCCGGCCGAGTTCGGCCAAGGCCGCGCCGCCTTGGGCTGCCTTTAAAGTTTCCATGATGGCCATCACGCCGTCTCCCCGTTCGCCAGTCTGTCGTCGGCACGGTCTTGAAGCGCGCGCCGCGGAGGCAGATGTGGCGAAGTCGGAGCAAAGTGCAAGAGTGAACAGGCGGGGTTACATGGCAGTCCCACGAACCGTCGTCCCGCACAAACGCGGCCTCTTTCGGCCGCGTGCCGATGCGGGATCCAGCGCAAGGAGCCCGCGAAGCGGTCCGCGTTGCGTAGCTGATCATGTGCGCGACGCGCACTCACCTCCTGGATCCCGCATCTGCGCGCGGCCTGAAGGGGGCGCACTTGTGCGGGATGACGATGTGTCTTGTCGTGTGATTGCTTGTGCGCGCGGTCAACACACGGGCTCAACATACGGGCCCAACATACGGGCCCAACATACGGGCCCAACATACGGGCCGCAGGTTCTTGCGCCGCCGCAGCTAGTGGCTTGTCTCGTCAAAAATGATGTGCCGGTTTCTTTGCCACAACCAAAAGACTGTCATGGCCGGCCTTGTGCCGGCCACCCATCGTGCCGCAATTGAAGCGCTTGAGTATGTTGAAAAATGGGTGGCCGGGACAAGCCCGGCCATGACAGTTTAGGGTGGTCGAACTGCGCGTATCACGACATGCCATCTTAGATGGGGCAGACCACTAGCCCACCTTGCGGGCGACCAGAAACAGGCGCGGATCCTTGCGCGTGGTGCCATGGCGCGCGCGCTCCTCGATGGCAAAACCGGCGGCCGTGATCTCGCGCTCCAGTGTGCCGGCCGAAAACGTCTCCACATGCGGCGCCTTGCCAACCAGTTGCGCGACGGGAATGGCGAGGCGGATCAGCCGGCTCATTTCCATCAGGCACGGGGTTTTCGAGATGAAAAGTCCGCGCGGTTTCAGGATGCGATGCAGTTCTGCGAGCGCCTGGGCTCGACCATCGAGCAGATGCAAGACGTTGAAAGCGAGCACGGCATCGAAGGCCCCGTCGGTGACGGGCAACTGACGATGCGAGGCGGTCGAGAACGTGATGCGGCGTGCGCCTGCAGCTGCAACTTTCTCCTGTGCTATTACGACCATCTCGGCTGACACGTCGGTCGCCGTGTAACGTTCGACTGAGGCTGCGAGTTTCAGCGCCGTCATGCCGGTGCCGCAGCCAAGCTCGAACACGCGGTCTGTGGGTGCAAGCAGGGCGCGTGTCCGCTCGAGCGTGCGCTCATAGCCGGCCATGTCCTTGATCGGGTCGGCCGCATACTTGCGCGCGACCCGGTCCCAGAAGCGGGCGTCTGGGTTTATGGTGGTGGCGTTGCTCACGGTGGCGTTGCTCATGGCGATCTCCTTGGTCACGGCTCTAAGCCATGCGAGGAGCCAACAATATTGCCTGTTTTCGCACATGGGATATACGCTGGCGCATGACGGCGATCGATTGAACCTCGCTGAACTGGACCTCAACTTGGATCGGCGCGGATGACATCAAGCCCGCCATCGTACACGCCGCCTGGCACGCTCCGCATCATCGGCGCCGTGGTCGTTGCGGCGGGGCGCGCTGTGGACGTCGCGCTGATCGAGAGTGACGGACGCGAGATTGCGCGGCGGCTGGACCTGCAACGTTTGCCGCTTGAGCCTGTGCCGCACGCCGTGTCGGCTGCGCTGCTGCGCTTCATGGGTGATGTTTCCCTGCAGCCATCGGCCATCGATTTCATTGCGCTGGCGCATGCGGTCGATACAGCGACGCTCGATGATTTGCGCGTGCGCTTTGGCATGGTGACGATCACGGTCGATCCGGGACAGCAGTGGCCGCGTCTGGCGCTTGCCGAGAGGGTTGGGTTGGTTGCGGCGCAAGCGGCGGCGCTTGTGGTAGAGTGAGGTTTGTTCGACGAGAGCGAGGTGCACATGCGTCAGGTCAAACTGAAGTCCGGCGAAACGGTTCCGGCGCTCGGGCTTGGCACGTGGCACATGGGCGAGGAGCGCCGCCATCGTGCAGCCGAAGTCGCCGCGTTGAAACTCGGCCTCGACCTCGGCATGACGCTGATCGACACGGCGGAAATGTATGGCGAGGGCGGCGCCGAGGAGGTGGTCGCCGAGGCGATCGCGGGGCGGCGCGACAGCGCCTACGTGGTCTCCAAGGTCTATCCGCACAATGCCTCGCGCACCGGTGCCATCGCCGCCTGCGAGCGCAGCCTCAAGCGGCTTAAGACAGACCGCATCGATCTGTATCTCCTGCACTGGCGCGGCAGCCATCCGCTGTCTGATACCGTGTCGGCGTTCGAGACCTTGCAGCGCGACGGCAAAATCCGTGCCTGGGGCGTGTCGAACTTTGATTTAGCCGATATGGCCGAACTCGCCGATGTCACGGACGGCACGAGCTGCACGTCGAACCAGGTGCTGTATCATTTGGGCGAGCGCGGCATCGAACACCGCTTGCTCGGTGAGATGCAGTCGACTGGGACCATGACCATGGCCTATTCGCCGCTCGGGCAAGGGCCGATCCTGCGTGAACCCGTGCTCGCCGAGATCGCACGCAAGCATGGCGTGATGCCGGCCGCGATTGCGCTGGCGTTCCTGCTCGAAAAGCCCGGTGTTATTGCCATTCCGAAGGCCTCGTCGCTCGATCACGTGCGCGCCAACGGGGCGGCGACGACCGTGATGCTCGATGCCGACGATCGTAAAGCGCTCGACCGGGCGTTTCCGCCGCCGACGCGCGCAACGCCATTGGCGATGCTTTGAGGCCGCCACGACCACGCAGGCGAGGGAGGACGCGCGATGCACCTGCGGCCACAGCGTGTCGCCGTCATCGGCCTTGCCGGGTCGGGCAAGTCGACGCTCGCCGCGCAGCTGGCGCGCAGGCTCGGTGGCGATCACATTGAACTCGATCAGTTGCACTGGGAGCCGAACTGGACACCGGCAGCGCCCGAGGTGTTCCGCGCGCGCGTCGCAACTGCTGTTGCCACACAATGCTGGGTCGCTTGCGGCAACTACTCGATCGTCAGGGATCTCGTCTGGGCGCGCGCGGACCATATCGTTTGGCTCGACTACAGCCTCGCCCGGGTTCAGGCGCGCGTGCTGCGCCGGACATGGCATCGGGTGATCGCGGGCCAGGAGATCTGCAACGGCAACCGGGAAAAGCTCGGCATGTTCTTCTCGCGCGACTCTCTGTTGCTCTACAATCGTAATGCACTCATGCGCCATCGCGAACTCTACCCGCGGCTTTTGGCCGAACAGACGACAGCCCGCGTTGTGCATCACACGTCGCCGCGCGAGACACTGGCGTGGCTGTCGGCGATCGCCACGAGCGCGTCAGACGTCGAGATCAGCCAGCCGGATCGCCAGTGACGGCGCGAGGGTCGGCACCAGCTGAACTGTCGCGGGCAGATCCTTGACGGTCATGTAGTCACCGTTTGCGAGGTCCGTGTGGACGCGGGTCGTGAGGGTCTCGGCCTCGATGACCCAGTACTCGCGGACACCGTAGGCGGCATAGACACGACGCTTGAACACGCGATCCTTGGTCAGGCTGCTTTCAGCCACCTCAACGACCAGAAGAACGTCGGGGCCACGGACATCGGGCACCTTCATAGACGTTGGCCAAACAAGGATGTCTGGCTTGACGTAGCTCGTATCTGTCAGGTTGACTTGTTTTTCCTCGCCAACGCGCAAGTTTGCGGGATCGACAATGACCCAGCGCTCGCCGATTCGATCCGCGATCATGACATGACGCCGTCCGACGGGTGACATTGGCACGATCTCCCCATCGAACAGCTCGAACCTGTCCATGTCGCCAAACACGCCGAGTTGCTTGAGGCGCACCAGTTCTTCCGTCGTCCAGCGCCAGCGCGGGAGACCTTCGGCGGCTTGGGTTGTCCGCCGCTCAGTTGGGACCTGTGCAAACGTGTCCATGAGTCTTTGTACAATACGCCGCAAGCGCGGGCAAACGCGCCATTGCCAAAGCGCAGCGAGCCGCTAGCATCGTTGCACTCTGGCAGCGCCTTGGAGCTCAGCACCTGCATGTCCGTATTTGCCCATTCGCCGCGGCAACGCTGCTTCACCTTCGACCACGGGACGTTCCGTGTGGCGGCACTGCTCGACGCCGTCGCAAAGCGCGAAGGACTGGCAGCCGCGGCCGCCGTTGGCGTGCCGACCGGCGAGTTCGCCGCACTGGCGGCCGCCAATCACATCGACGCCAACGCGTACGAGCACCCGTTCATCCCGACCCTGGTCGACACGGGCAGCGCGCGCATTCTGTTCGACACGGGCTTTGGCGCGCTCCGGCACGAAGATGGTCCGGCAAAGGGCGCGGTTCCCGAAGGTGGACTGTTGGACAGGCTGGCGGACCTCGGCATCGGACCTGATGACATCGATATCGTCGTCATCACGCACGGCCATCCCGACCATATCGGCGGTCTCACGCGCAACGGCGCGAAGGTCTTCCGCCGCGCGAAGCATGTCATCGGTGCGGCCGAACACTCTTTCTGGATGAAGGGCGAGGGCGTGCGTCCCGCACGCGTCGCGAACCGCGCGCTGTTCGTGCGCAAATTTGCGGAGCTTGGAGGCGACGTGAGTTTTATCGCGCCGGGTGAGGCGATCGTCCCGGGCATCACGGCCGTCGACGCGCGCGGACATGCACCGGGCTTGATGGCCTATCGGATCGAGAGCGAGGACAAGTGTCTGCTGCTCTGTTCGGACGTCTGCTCGCACTATGTGACAGCGATCCAGCGGCCCCAGTGGCCCGTCGATCTCGACGATGACAGGGACGCGGCCATCGCAACACGCCAGCGCCTGTTGGCGATGGCGGCTGACGAGCGTCTGCTCGTTGCTGGATATCATTTGCCGTTCCCAGGCGTCGGCTATGTTGAACGCCACGGCTGGAGCTACCGCTGGGTGCCGGTTGGGTATCAGTTGAACCCATGACACGGGCATTGGCGCGGCGCGAACTACGCCTGCGCCAAATGCGAGTGCCGATAAAGATCGCCAGGCGTTCCAATGACCCCGATGTCGGGGATGTCGATCAGCGCGTTGCAATCGGTCAACACGCGTTCTGTCCAGCCGCCGGCGCGCACGAACAGCTGCACCTCGATCCGATCCTGCTGCACGAAGATGCAACCGCGACAGTGGTCGTGCGCCTGATAGTCGCCGCGCTTCAAGTCGAGGATGCGCGGCTTGTCGCTCGGCGAATGCACCTCGGCCACGAAGTAGAAGCGCTCAGCGTAGAGTTGATCCGGTGCAACAACCTTATCGATCACAGTCACGTCCGGCTCCGGGTTGTAGCGCTCGTCCTTCGGCAGCAGCACGCCGATTTCCATGTCGGCAGACCATGTCGGCTGGACCAGTTTGAGCCGCGCATCAAGGAACTCCATGATCGCTTTGGAGATCCGCTGGTGAGTCAGTGAAGGCGGCGGCATCATGGTCATCATCCCGTCGATCAGTTCCCACTTTTCCTCCTTCGGGCGCGTGTCCCGATGGGCGTGAAACTGGTCGAGGGTGACGCGGAACGTCCGGTCTTGAATGACGTCCATGATGCTGCACTCCGGTGCCGCGTATATCACCCCGCCAGCGCATAGGCCAAGGTCGACTCCGAGCCTTCGACCACGGTTTCCTTCAAGCCAGGCGCGGCCGTGAGCAAGTTCTCGGCGAAGAAGCGCGCGACCGCGATGTGCTCGGGTTTGCCCGAGCCGCGGACGGCGGCCAGCGCACCGCGCGCGAGATAGGCGCCACCGGCAGCGAGGCTGAACAGGCGCAGATAGGGTTGCGCGCCGGCCATGGCCGCATCCGGGTTCTTGGCGAGTTGGCCGCCCATCCAGCGTGAGGCTTCTGCGAGTGCGGTGACGGCGTCGGTCAGACGCTCACCCATGCGGCCGAACTCGGGGCGGTTCGAGGCGCGAACTTCTTCAGCTGTCTTCCAGAGTTCACCGATGTAGGTCTCGACCACCTTGCCGCCGTCGAGCGTCAGCTTGCGGCCGACGAGGTCCATGGCCTGAATGCCGTTGGTGCCTTCGTAGATCGGCAGGATGCGCGCATCGCGATAATACTGCGCCGCGCCCGTTTCCTCGACGAAGCCCATGCCGCCGTGAATCTGAACGCCCATCGACGCAACTTCACAGCCGATATCGGTGGAGAACGCTTTCGCGAGCGGCGTCAGCAGGGCTGCGCGATCGGCGGCGGCCTTGCGCACGGCCGGGTCTTTCGCGAGCCGGGAAACGTCTATCTCCTTGGCCGTCACCATGCAGATGGCGCGCGCGGCTTGTGTCAACGCCTTCATGGTCATCAGCGTGCGCCGGATATCGGCATGCTCTATAATTGCGCCCATTTGTCCTTTGCCCGATGTCGCCGTCGAGCCCTGCTTGCGGTCCTTGGCGTATTGTATGGCGCGCTGGGTCGCGCGGTCGGCGATGGCGACACCCTGGACACCGACAGCCAAGCGGGCGGCGTTCATCATGATGAACATGACATTCAAGCCGCGGTTTTCTTCGCCCAGCAGATAGCCCGTCGCGCCGCCTTTCTCGCCGTATTTCATCGTGCAAGTGGGCGAGGCGTGGATACCAAGCTTATGCTCCAGGCCGGCGCAAATGACGTCGTTGCGCGCGCCCTTCGAGCCGTCGGCATTGACCAGATACTTGGGCACAATGAACAGCGAGATGCCACGTGTTCCCGGAGGCGCATCCGGCAAACGCGCCAGCACGAGGTGGACGATATTGTCCGTCATCTCGTGATCGCCGTAGGTGATGTAAATCTTGGTGCCGCTGATTTTGTAGGTGCCGTCGGCCTGCTTCTCGGCCTTGGCGCGCAGATGCCCGAGATCGGAGCCGGCGTGCGGCTCGGTCAGGTTCATGGTGCCGGTCCACTCGCCGGAGACCATCTTCGAGAGGTAGGTGTGCTTCTGCTCGGGCGTGCCGTGCGCCTCGATGGCGTCAATGGCGCCGTTGGTCAGCAGCGGGCACAGGCCGAAGCCCATGTTGGTCGCGTTCCAGACTTCAGCCGCGGCCATGGCGACCATCGTCGGCAGGCCCTGTCCGCCATGTTCCTCGGCGCACGGCAGCGACGACCAGCCGCCGTCGGCAAAGGCCTTGTACGCCTCTTTCCAGCCCTTCGGCGTGTTGACGACGCCGTTGACCAGCTTCGAGCCCTCGCGATCGCCCGACCAATTGAGTGGCTCCAGCACGTTGGCGCCGAACTTGCCGGCCTCCTCGATCACGGCGCGGATCGTGTCCTTGTCGGCTGTAATCGTGCCGTCTGCGATCAGGGCGTCGAGCCCAGCCGCGGTCTCGAGCACGTGCATCATGTCGTCGGCGGGAACGGTGTAGGACATGTCGGACCTCTCAATTGAAGTTGACGCTTACGTAACATGATGGCCGGGGAAATTCACCATGGTGCCACGCCGCTGATCACCCCAACATGGTTAACGCCCCGCGCCGCGCGAAAGGCCGCGAACCTTCCGCCTGATAGGCGGAGAGGCGGGGCGGATGCCCTGATACGATGGGTGGCAATCGTGCGACGTTCGGCCTGTTGCTCCGGCTTGCACCGGAACTCACCTGTTCCACGCACGGGCCACCACCCGCACCGCCGTCGTTGCAGGGTGTCTGACCTCAGGTCAGACACCCACACCGCACGCACGGTCGCAGGCGTCTGGTCCGCATCCGCCGACCGGCTCCCGGTTACGGGAGTCGGCGGATGCAACCAAACATGGGCATCACGCCCCGTTTCGTCAGCGA
>JANMGQ010000118.1:0-2780 GCA_031374735.1 Hyphomicrobiaceae bacterium
CCGCGCAGCGGCGATTTTTGCGATGCAGCATTCGTGCTGCGCTGCAGCTAGTTACAGGAGAGGATCCCGGATATTTGTCGTGCGAAGGGCACGCCAAATTCCGGGACACCGTTGAATTTGGATGGCGTGGCCGCGTCAGCAGCTGGCCCAAAGCCGACGAGCGGAGTGTGCAGCAAAATGGGTGGCAGGCACACGGCCTGACATGACAGTCGGGGCGTGGCGGCATTGGAGACCGACTTTTGCACCAGGGCACTCTCGACCAAACCCGCCCTTGCGCGACGCAGCCGCCTTCACGATGTCCACGCGCGAGTGCGCCGCGGCCGGCGGGCTTCCTCGCGAGCGACCGCCCTCAATAGGCGGCAGCGACCGGGCCGACGCCGTCTTTTTCGTAGAGGTCGCGGCGGAACTGGATGACGCCATCGGCGGTGGCCCAGGCGGTGATGTAGGCCCAGTACAGCGGCACGGGCTTCTTCAAGGTGACGTCCAGGCGCTCGCCGCTCTTCTTGATGCCCGCAATGCGCTCCTGGCTCCAGCCGCCCTGCTCCCGCAGGATCCAGTCGACCAGAATTTCAATCGCGGATACGCGCACGCAGCCCGATGATGCGGCGCGGAAGTTGCGTGTGAACAGATTGTCCGACGGGGTAGAATGCATGTAGGTCGAGTGGGCGTTGGGGAAGTTCAGCTTGACGAAGCCGAGCGGATTTTCAGGTCCCGGCTGCTGTTTGAACGACAGGCCTGACGCCATGGTCCACTTGACCTTGGAGCTGTCGAGTTTGCGGCCTTCGCCGTCGTAGGCATCGATGCCGAACTTGGCGAGCACATCCTGGTTGCGCCGCTGCATCTCGATGCCCTTGGGGATCAAGTCCTGCGACACGACCGTTGGTGGCAGATGCCAGACGGGATTGAAGTTCAGCTGCTGGATGCTCGACTTCAGGATCGGTGTCTGACGGTCGAGCTTGCCGACCACGCCCGA
Source organism: Hyphomicrobiaceae bacterium (assembly GCA_031374735.1). Taxonomy (GTDB): domain Bacteria; phylum Pseudomonadota; class Alphaproteobacteria; order Rhizobiales; family Hyphomicrobiaceae; genus JABFRJ01. The sequence goes on from JANMGQ010000118.1 coordinate 974, forward strand.
GTGGCGCGAGTACACCTCGTTGCCGTCAACCGCCTCGATCTGCTGGGCGGGAATGTTCACGAGGATGTATTTCTTCGGCAGGCCGGCGGTCAGCGCCGTGAGGCGGGCGAGGTTGGTCTGCAACTGCTTCAGGCGGGCTGCGGCGGGCACGTTCAGCGCGGCCACGGTGCGCTTGTCGACCACGCCCGTTGGCGTCAGGCCGTTCGAGGCCTGGAAGCGCTTGACGCCCTTTTCTAGTTCGTAGTCGTAGTTGGTCGAGCCGTCGTTCTCCTGCGGCCGCAGGTCGCCCGACATGGACAGGCGCTGCTTGATCAGCGCCACCGTCGGCGACAGCAGTCCGATGGACATGTTGCCTTCGGTTTCGGGGACGCGCGGGAATCCGCCCTGCGCGACCGCATCCGAGTATAGCTTGATGGCGGCCTTCATCGCATTGAGATTGGCGGTCGACAGCGTGGGGAAGCCCTTCGGCGGTTGGCTCTCCCACTGCTTCATCTGCTGGCGGTCATAGTTGGGCTGCTCGGTCGACGGGTACGCCTGACCCGGCCAGCGAATCCAGCTGGTGTTGGTGTTGTCCTGCGCCAGCGCGGGGACAAGCAGGGCCGAGCCCAAAGTGGCGGCTGCAGCCAAAGACAGTGCGCGCATCATCATCGTCGGCTTATCCCGTTTCTGGCCGGTTTTGGCTGCCCAGATTCGGCTGAGTGCCCCTAGCCGACCAGTTTCATGCGAATCGTGCGTCGTGCGTCCGTACAGTCGGTTTCAGCCCGCCTGGTTAACACTCCGCTAACAGGCCGACAACCCGATGATTTTCATCGAATTTAGCGTTCGATGTGTGCGACATTCGTCACCAATGGCGCATCCGCGCATCGCAAATGAACGATGGCCAGAATGTAGAGAGGAGCCTGATGGATACAATAGCATTGTGTCCCATGTCGTTGTGATCGCTGAGGTTCGATGCACATGTGCCACAGTGCGGGGCACGGGAGTGGCCACACATCGGCGTCACCGCCGAACTGTTATGGCTGGCGCGGCTCGTGCCGGCCTGACAGTGGCGGGGCATGAGGCCCGCACTCACGGGCGCCGCCGTCAGGCGAGCGCGAGATTGCGCGGCGCGTCGGCTTCGATGGCGCGGACCACGTCTCTTCCTCATGGGTCGGGCGTTGTCGACGCGCAGGAAGGGATAGCCCGCGTCACCGACGTCAACGCTGCGCAAGAGGCACGAGAACTTTACGCGCCGACCGATCCATCGGCGTGCCGAAAACATCTGTTTGAAAGATGCCCACACGGTAATGTCGTCCGCCTCCGTCGAGGGACTTCGTGTTTCGATGACAGTGCATTGCCACCGTTCCTGCCGGCCCCTTTTGCGACGCCGGTGTCGAACCAGGTGCGGGATTTTCGGCCGACCACTTCCCAACCTTCGGGCAACGGCAACAATCCGCTGCCTGTCCTTTGCTTCGCCTGTCAAGCCAATGAGCTGATGATCAGCAATTCTCAAAGTGGCGCCTGCGTTGGTGTCTGACCTCGGTCAGACACCACCATGAAGTGCATTCGGTCACATTGAGAACTGCTGGCGGTTCATTGGGGATGAGTGACGAGGGGCGCATGATTGCGCATGACCTAGGTACTTACCCAGTAGACGGAGCACGCCGCTTTCGCGCATCTTCCCCGCCATGCAAGGCCCGAGCCCCGGGCGAAAGTCAGCGGGGTATCATGGCAGCGGGTCCAAACCGCTGCCTCGGAGAGGAGCGCGTTCGGAGTGGCTTCCCGAGCTTCCCAGGGTCTGCTGCCAGTGAAGGGCGTGGCGATTTGA
>JANMGQ010000120.1:0-25360 GCA_031374735.1 Hyphomicrobiaceae bacterium
GCGCTCACGCATGAGCACGCCGAAGGCCGCGATCTTGGCCGGCGCGATTACGGTCGGCGGCCGGTTGGCCCCTGTGGCTCGATCCAGTGCCGCTCGCGTGCTGTCGCGCTCCGCTTTAAGCGCCGTGATCCGGTCTTTCAGAATGTCGTCCATCTCGGACAAGCCGTCCTCGACCATCTTGTAGAGGCGCCGGAGGCGGTCATCCGCCTCAACCGCGCGGGCTTCCAGCGCGTTGACGCGCTCGTCCACAGCAACCGACTTCTCGGCTCGACGGGCAGCCAGGGCGTCCAGGATCGTTGCCAAACGGTCTGGCGTCAACAAAGCAGCGGAAAGCAGCGGATGATTTTCCGTTCCCCACCACCCCAAGCCGATGACGGCGACGCGCAGCATGCCGGTCCTCACGCAACCCGACGGAGAAAGGCAGTGATTGTGGTCTGTGCCCAGACGTCGGCGGCCTTGAAAGGGTCGGCGGCGTGGAAGCGCTCGACCTCTGTCCGGGTCGGTGCCTCGATCAGAAAGAAGCTGCCCTTCATGGTGGTCCCGTCGTCTTCCACGAGTGGTCCAGACATGATGATTTTGAGCCCGAAGCGGGACGTGTCGGCAAGAAATGCTTTGTGCGCGTCGTAAGCAGCGAGGCGCCTCGACAAGGCATCGGCCTTGTCGAGCGCGTGCAGAACGAACAGCATCACACCACCTTGCACGCGTGATCGAAGGCAAGGCGAGGCGAGCGCGGGAAAATTTTGGCGGGCTCACCATGTCCGAGGCCGCACAAGAAATTCGAGCGCAGGCTTGTGCCGCCGAAGAACTCGGCGTCAACCTTCGCATTGTCGAAGCCAGACATCGGCCCGCAATCGAGCCCCACAGCGCGAGCCGCCAGAACGAAATACCCCGCCTGCAGCGTAGCGTTGCGGAACGCCGTCGTCTCGGCGTGTTTTGCTTTCGCTTCACCCTCGAACCAAGCTTTGACAGCAGGGTTGTGGGGGAACTGCGCAGGAAGCTGCTCGTAGAAATTGAGATCGAACGCCAGAATGGCGACGACGGGTGCCGCCATCGTCTTGTCGACGTTGCCCGGCGTGAGCGCGGGCTTTAGCCGCTCTTTTGCTGTAGTCGTCGTTAGGAACACGATCCGTTGCGGTTGGCAATTGACCGAGGTCGGTCCCCATTTCGCGATGTCGTAGATGGCTGCGAGTTCGGCCTGGGTGACGGGCTTGCTGCCCCAACCGTTCTGGCTTCGGGCGGCGAAATACAACGTGTCGAGCGCCTTGCGATCGATGACCGCAAGGTCCGCGCCGGGATGATCGGTTGTCATGGGAGTCTCCGGGTTTTGAGTTTTGAAGAGGTAGTGCGAGTTCATGCAGCGAGGCCAGCCTTTCGGGCCACAACAGAGGCGAGCGCTGCCCAATCCTTCTCGCCGTCGCCCGCTGCAATCCCCTCCGCGAGGTGATCGCGGACCAATGATGCCAGCGGCAGCTGAGTATGGGTCGCCTGCCCCGCGGCGAGAGCCAACCCGACATCCTTGAGGCCCAGTGGCATCTTGAAGGCTGCGGGCTCGTAGCGCTTGTTCGTGATCAGGTCGGCGTAGATCTTGTAGACCGGCGCCGCAAACAGCGTGTTGGTAATGATTTCAGCGAACACCTTCGGGTCGAGCCTACCCTTTTCGACCAAGGTCAGCGCCTCGGCGAGCGTTTCGATCACACACGCGATCATGAAATTGCCGGTGATCTTCACCAAGTGCGCTTGAACCGGATCCGGACCGACCCGCCAGGTCTTATGTCCCATGGCATCGAACAGCGGCTGCACCTTCTCAATCGCGGCGTCTGAGCCGCCTGCGATGATATTGAGCTTTCCTGCGACAGCAACTTCGGCGCGGCCAAACACCGGTGCGCCAACGTAGGCGAGCCCGTGCCGCGCGTGTAGCTCGACGAGGCGTTGCGCCAACGCCAGCGACACGGTCGCCATGTTGACGTGCACCAGGCCTTTCGGCAGCGAAGCCAGCAGCTCATCGGTGAACACGGCTGAAACGGCCGCGTCGTCGGCCAGAATCGATACGACCGCGTCACCGCGCAGCGCTTCGATCGGTGCGTGCGTGCCTTTGGCGCCCTTCGACACCAAATCCTGCACGGCCGCGGGCGAGCGGTTCCATACCGTCACCGTGTGACCGGCCTTGAGTAGGTTGGCGGCCATCGCCGAACCCATCGCGCCCAGCCCGATAAATCCAACATTCATTTTACGATCCTTTGATGGAGTTTGGAGATGGGCGCGGTCTCAAGCCCGCGACCCGCAAGCGTCAGTCACGACGTCGCTTACCGTCCGGCCAGGGCACCATCGTCGGTGGTTGCGTCATGCCCGGCTGAGGCCAGTTGGCGAACATTTCCGCATAGCTGGCCGACATGATCTCGACCACGTTGCCCCAGGGATCTTCGCAATAGCAGAGGCGCCACGGACGCCCCGGGACAAAGTCGATCGGTTCGATGCGCTTGCGCCCTCCTTCGGCGATGATCGTCGCGACAAGGCCGTCGACGTCCGGATAAGTCAGTGCGAAGTGAAAGGGGCCCCGGTTCCAGTACGCCATGTTCTCAACCGGCGCTTCCACGGCGGGTTCGATGAATTGGAACAGCTCGAGACCGACGCCGTTGGCGAGCAGCAGATGCGCTTGATAAGCCTTGCGGAACTTGCGCCCGAAAATCCCCGGAGTCTCATGCGTCGCTTTCTCGTCAGCGGCGAGCAGGCGCGGCCCCATGATGTGCGATGCGCCAAACACACGCCCATACCAAGCGATCGCCCCAAAGATATCGGGGACAGTCAGTCCGATGTGATTGAGAGCGAGCGGCGGTGTCTTCGGCGCGGTCATGGTGTTCCATTCGATCTTGCTGCGAAAGTTTGCATTTCGACTCAGGGCTTTTTCACTTTTGGCTTCTCGGTAATGTTCAATCAGCTCGCTTTTTTTACGGCTTAGGTCGGGAACGCGGCAGAACCGACCATAGCGACCTACCCTACGGACGCAGCAATAAGCCGACGTTCGACGGCTGCGCCTTGATGTCTCCGGCTTCGATTTGGCGCGCCACCGACACCACACGTTCGTTCACCGGCGCCGGACGCCCGTGCATCTTGAGCGTTTGAACCACGCGTCCATTGATGTCATCCCCCTCGCCTTTGCGACCTTTCCGCCAATCCTGGAGCGTGGTCGTCAAAGTCTCCTGCGTGGTGAAGGTGTGAAGCACGGCGTCCAACAGGTCGTCGACGACCTTTTCAGGCCGAGCCGGATCCACGTTCTCCATGCCGAAAATCGGAACGATGCGGCTGCCATCGGCGGTCGCCGCATGCACCGCCTCGTAACCGGCTTGCCGCATGAATGCGAGCATCCCCGGTGTCCGTACGGCCTCGGCCAGTGGTAGATCTAGAATAGCCGAAGGCACCAGCTCAGCGGCATTCACGACCAACTTCATCCACTTCGACGAGTGAATGTCCTTGGTCAGCTCGACGCGGCCGCTGTGCCGCAATAACTGGGCCGCCAACTCTGCTTTCGATTGAGCGGTTGAGGCCAGTGCGCCGACGGCGAACCAGGAAGTATCGTGATCATTCTGCCGGTTGGTGACCCCGGGCACGAACATGTTGGACGCAATCTCGATCACCGCGCCAATAGTCCGCTCCGACCCAACGACAGACGCAACCGCGTCGGTCGTCATGCCGTTCTGAAGCCCCACGATCACACCATCGTCGGCAAGATAGGGCTTGATCAGGTGGCACGCCCAAGTGGTGTCGTAAGCCTTGACCGCAAGCAGCACGACGTCGAATCGTTCGCGGAGCTCGGCAACCTGACACAAATGCAGTGCCCGGATTGGCGTGTGCAGCTTTCGTTTGGGCAGGTTGACCTGGATACCTGCCTCGCGCATCGCAACGACATGCTCGGGCCACTGCTCGATGAACGTCACGTCCAACCGGGCAAGAGCCAGGTCGGCACCGATGGACGCGCCTTGCGCACCGGTGCAGAGAACCGCGATCCGCGGAAATGCCATCCCTGTCGCTCCGTCGAGTTGTTTGCGAAAACCTTGACCAACACGGTCACTGCTTGACGATCTGCTCCCACGCCGGGCAGCTCATCTTGTCCGGTGCGACGTCGAGCGACTGGTAATTGTTGGAGTCGACGACGCGCGCAGGAAACACGATGTCTTTCGGAACAGGTTGTCCGCGCAGGTGGCGCACCGCGGCCATCATGCTGAAGCAGCCATGCAGGAACGCACTGTAGTCGCCCGTTGCGAGCATTTTGCCGGACTTGATGAGATCGACGGCTTCTTTCGTGCCGTTGATGCCGACCACGAAGGCCTTGCGATTGGCACCCTCCAACGCTTCGACGGCGCCAGTCGCCATAGCGTCATTCTGAGCTAAAATGGCGTCGACCTTAGCATGCGCCTGCAGCAAGTTTTCGATGACCTGAACCGCTTGCAGGCGCTGGTTGTTGGCGGTTTGTGATGCGAGCACTTTGACGTTCGGGAATTCCCTGAGTGCGTCCGCAAACCCGCGCAAGCGCTCGGTCGTCACGCCGGATCCCTTGACGCCTTCGAGAATGATCACATTGCCCTGCCCGTTGAGGCGCCTCAGGACGTAGCGGCCCGTCTCCAATCCCAGTTCGTAATCCGCGGCGCCGACATAAGTGACAAAGCGCCCCTGGTCAGCCCGGTCGGTCATGTTCACGACGGGAATGTTAGCGTCGTTCAACTTCTTGATCGCGCCGTTGAGCGCTTTGAAGTCGACGGGAGTCAGCACGACCGCGTTCGGCTTGTTCACGATCACGTCTTCGATCTGGCTGATCTGTTCGGGGATGCTGTCCGGCTTGGTCGGGATGTAGTGCACGACCGTGACGCCCAACTGGCGCGCAGCAGTTTCTGCACCGAGACGCACTGTCAGAAAAAACGGATTGGTCTGGTTCTTGGTGAACACTGCAACTCGCTCTCCCTGTGCGGAAGCGCTTGCGCCCGCAAGTGTGAGTGTCGCCATGGCGATTATGATTTTCTTCACGCGGTTTCTCCCAGATGTTGGCGCGCCGATGCTCGAATACTGCTGCGATCGTGCTGCGCGTTACGCACGATGCCGCAGGAGAAGCTCATTTCTGGTGGGACAATCGATCCACAAGCACGGCGATGATCACAATCACTCCGGTGACAAACGGCTGCCAGTTGGTGTGAACCGACAGCAGGTTCATTCCATTGATGACGAGGGTGAGGATCAGTGCGCCGATGAACGTACCGCCGACCGTTCCGATGCCGCCGAACAGTGATGTGCCACCAATCAGAACAGCAGTGATTGCCGGCAATGTCAGCGTCTCGCCAATATCACCTTCGGCGGAATTGACGCGCGCAAGAAAAACGAGAGCCGCGAGCCCTGCCATCGCGCCGCTCAACGTGTAGACCAGGATCAGACGTGACTGAACCGGAATGCCGGATAGGCGCGCCGCTTCAGGGTTGGCGCCGATGGCATAGACTTCCTGACCCCAGCGGGTGCGCGAAAGAAACAGCCCACCGATCGCAAGAAACACGAACATCAAATAGACAGGTACGGGAATGCCGAGGACATACCCACTGCCCAAAATCCGGAAATTCGGCGGAAACCCATGCACGCTATCGCCGCCCATGACCCAATAGGTCAGGCCGAGCAGCACCCACAGCATGCCGTACGTCGCGATGAAGGGTGGCACACGCATCGCCGTCACCAGCAATCCGTTTGCCAGTCCGCCGGCTGCGCCAGCTGAGATTGCAACGAGAAAGGTCAAGGCGACTGAACCTGTCGCCTTGAGCGCGAGTGCTGCAAGACACCCGCTCAGTCCCAAATTCGCTCCGACTGAAAGATCGATCCCGCCGGTCAGGATCACGAGCGTCAGGCCGGACGCGATCAGAAACAGCAGTGCGGTCTGCCGCAGAACATTCAGGACGTTGCCTTCAGTCAGGAACTTGGGTGTGGCAAAGGTCAAGGCGAGACACAGCGCCGCGACCACGAATAACCGGATAATCAGATCGAGGCCGCCGATCTTCTCGAGCAAAGAAGCAGCCGAAAGGCGCGCACCTGGGACAGTTTTGCCGATCGAAGTTTCGGTCATGGCTTGCTCCTCAATCCATCGATGAACAGAGCGATCAGGACGAGTACGCCGACGCTCACGACCTGCACGGACGATGGGAACCCCAGCAGGTTCAACCCGTTGCGAAGGACACCAATCGCGAGCACGCCGAGCACTGTGCCGAACAGCCAGCCGTTGCCTTTCTCGAAAGACGTGCCGCCGAGCGCGACCGCGGCCATCGCATCGAACTCCATGCCAAGCGACGCTGTCGGGTGGCCGGCACTCATCCGCGAGGTGAACAGAAATCCTGCGATGCCGACCATCACGCCGGCGAAGGCGTACACACCGATCAAACAGCGATCGACATTCCCGCCGGACAATTTCCACGCGTCTCGATTTCCGCCAATCGCGAAAATCGAGACCCCGAATTGGGTGTGGTAGAGGATGTAGTGGGTAACGCTGTAGGCGGCGACGCTCAGCCAGATCGGAAGCGGTACGCCAAACACAGCGACCGAGAAAATTGCGGGAATAGCATCTGCGAGATCGACGACGCTCTGTCCGTCCGTCAGGACCACCGCCAAGCCCTGCGCCATGCCGAGGGTGCCGAGTGTGGCCACGAATGGCGGCATATCGAGTTTTGCGACCAGTAGACCGTTGAGGATGCCGCCCGCCAGCCCCACCATCAGGCCGGCTGCGATCGACACCGGAACGGGATAACCGGCTGCGGACGTCAATCCGACGATCATACTAACCAGCGCCATCAATGCGCCCATCGAGAGATCCAGACCTTCGGTCAGGATCACCAGCGTCATGGGCAGCGCCAGAAGCAACAGGATCGACGATTGCAGGCCGATGTTGGTGAGGTTGGCCGCACTTAGAAACCGGGGAGTCGTCGTCGCGAACACTAGCAAAAGAGCAGCCAGAATGATCCAGATGCCTGGAGCGCGAATCTCGAACCGAGAGGTTGCGCGATGCGCAAGGGAGACATCAGCCATGGTGCACCGCCAAACGCATGACATTCTCCTGAGTGAGTTGGCCGCGGCTCAGCTCGCCGACGACACGCTTGTCCTTCATCACGTAAGCTCGGTCGCAGACGTTGATGATCTCCGGCAGCTCCGAACTGATCATCAGCACCGCGTTGCCCTGCTTCACGAGACCGTCGATCAGGGCGAAAATCTCGGACTTCGCTCCGACATCGATGCCGCGGGTCGGCTCGTCGAAAATGAAGAGCTGCGATCCGGCATTCAGCCACTTGCCGATAACCACCTTCTGCTGGTTGCCACCCGACAGGTTGCCGACCCGCCGAAAGGGGGACGGCGTCGCAACGCGTAAGCGCTCTATGAGAGAGGTTGCGGCCGCTGTGGCACGTGAGGGTTGGAACCAGCCCTTCGGAAACATGCGGCCGAGTCCGGAAACGACCATGTTGTCTCGGACCGATCGAATCAGAGCCAGGCCTTGCGTCTTGCGGCTTTCCGGGATGAGAGCGATGCCACCGTCCCGCGCCATGGTCGGCGTCCCTCTGAAGGGCTTGCCGCCATAAAGGATCTCACCGCTGCTGATCGGGTCGGCCCCGAAAAGCGTCCGGGCAACTTCAGTCCGCCCTGATCCAACGAGACCGCTCAGGCCCACGATTTCGCCCCGCCGCACGACAAGATTGATGTCGGTGATCCCATTCGGAGCCGAGACGTTTTTCATCTCGATGATCGTCTCGCCGGGGGTCTCACAAAAGTTCCGGGCATAGGACATGTCGACACTGCGGCCGACCATCATGCGCACGATGTCATCGGGATTGGTTTCAAAGGGCAGCTTCGTGCCGATGTACTTGCCGTCACGCAGAACGGTGATGCGATCGCCAAGCTCGAAAACCTCGCCCATGCGATGCGAGATATAGGCCATCGCCACACCCTCCGTTTGCAGGGTGCGAATGACGCCGAAGAGCTGTTCAGTTTCACGGTCGGATAGGGCGGATGTCGGTTCGTCGAGCACGAGCACGCGAGCGTCCTGCGACAGCGCCTTGGCGATCTCGACCATCTGCTGCTCGGCGACACGGAGCTTGTGCACCTGCGTGCGGGCGCCGATGTCACATCCCAGCATGTCGAGATAACGCTGCGCTTCGCGGTAGAGACAGGCGCGGTCGATTTGTCCAGGCAGCCGACCCTTCGGCTCACGGCCGAGGAAAATATTTTGCGCCACGTCCAGATGCGGAACGAGCGAAAACTCCTGGAAAATGACCGAGATCCCGAAGCGGCGCGCATCACGGGGTCCGCGCATCTGTTCCGGGACGCCCTTGTAGTGAAATTCCCCAGCGTCAGCCGTGTAGGCACCGCACAGGATCTTCATCAACGTCGACTTGCCGGCACCGTTCTCGCCCATGATCATGTGGACTTCGCCAGCGTAGAGGTCGATCGACACGTCACTGAGGGCTTTGACACCTGGGAACGACTTTTCGACACCCTTGAGCGAAACGAGCGGAACCGCAGGGGTGCCGGGCGGCGCATTGAGCTGCATGTTTCCTCACCACGACGTGTTTTTTGTTTTTGCGTTTCAGACTTTGAATCCGCGAGTTCAGCGGGACGGCTTCAGCCCGAAGGCATAGGAGAGATGGCGCCAACTCGCGGGAGCAGGCGTGCGGTCAGGATAGGTTCGATCGGTGCGAGTGGGCAGCTCTGCGACCAGGCTCGCCTTAACACCGAACACCGCGTCGCTCTCGAGCCACGGATCGCCCGCAACGAACACGTGCGTCACAAGAGTTTCGAAGCCTTCGGCCGAGACATGGAAATGCACATGCGCCGGTCGCATTGGATGCCTTTTCGTCGCATCGAGCAACTGACCGACGGGGCCGTCATTCGGGATTGGGTAACTCATCGGCACGATCGACTTGAACGCGAAGTGGCCTTCCGCGGTGGTGACGAACCGAGCACGCAGCAGCGGACCGTCGATCGGCTTTTGTGCGTCGTAGAAGCCGTCATCGTCGGAATGCCAGATGTCGACGACGGCGCCTGCGATCGGTCGACCGTCCGGTGCGCGAACAGTTCCTTCAGCGTACATTGGTGTTCCAGCAACGCCGCCAGATATGTCTGAACCGTTCGGCGTATGATGATGTTCGCCGAGATAGAAGGGCCCGAGGACCGTTGTTTCCGTCGCGCCCTCGGGCATGCGGTGATTGACGGCGTCGACGAGCATCGACACACCGAATACATCCGAGAGCAGGATGAATTCCTGGCGCTTCGCGTCGCACATGTGACCTGTCCGGGTCATAAACTCGATCGCCGTCACCCACTCAGCTTGAGTGAGTTCGACCTCTTTGACGAACGCGTGCGAGTGGCGAACCAGGGCTTGGACGATCTGCTTCAGTCTTGGGTTCTCACACGCGTCGAAGCGCTTGACGACCTCGGTCGTGAGATTGTGCTCGTCGAAACTCAGCATGTTACGCGCCTCCTGCTTGGACGGCCGTGTGATCCGACAGCCGCGTCGCGACTTGCTCGGCATGAAGAACCGTCGCGATGTAGTCGTGCTCGCCGAGACCATTCGCCTGCATTTCCGCATAGGTCGTGCGTGAGAGGCGGGCATGCGGCAGGGCAATCTCCGAAGCGCTGGCGGCAGCGAGGATCAGATCCAGATCCTTGGCCATCTGCTCACCCGAAAACGTCGAGCGGTAATCGTGCGCCTTCAGTGGCGCGAGCTTGTACTTCACCATCGGCGAGGCCACGGCGCTCTCAGCCAGCACGTCGAGGAACGCGGCGCGGTCCAAACCACCGGCCTTGGCCAGGAGAAGGGCCTCAGCAAGCATTCCCGCCGACACGGCGATCATCAGATTGACCGCGAGCTTGGCGTAGCGCGCCTGCGCCTCCGGTCCCAGATATGACTGCGATCGTGCGAACGTTTGCATCAGGGGCAAAACAAGATCGTAGGCTGGTCGAGAACCGGAACAGATGCAGCTGAGTTGACCGCTCTCGGCGAGAACAGGGTTGCCGGACACCGGCGCACAGAGGTAGCGCACGGATCGGCTCGTACAGGCAGTTGCGACGCGCTCCGATGCTGCGATGCTGACCGTGCTGGTGTCGACCAGGATGGTATCGGGTGTGGCCTTCGCAATAAGTCCATCAGGTCCGAGATAAACAGCTTCCAGCGCAACATCGTCGGGCAGGGATGTGAAGCAGATCGCTGCCGTGGCAGCACTAACCAGCGTACTGATCGGTAGACCTCTACCTTGAGCCTCCGTCTCTCGGCTCTGATCCCGATCCGTCCCGGCAATCCGAAAGCCCGCAGCGGCAATCCGCGCGGCCATGGGGAGCCCGAGCTTGCCAAGTCCAACCCAAGCGATTTCCTTGTCTTGCAACATGGTCGCCTCCTATGCCGCCGATTGCACAAGGCCAAGCTCGGTCAGGATCCGGGTTCCCGATCGCTCCAGGCGCTTCCTGAGTCCGCCCACGTCAAGGTCGACGAGCTGGTAGTCCCGTTTTCGAAAGCGCCCGGCGATCATCACGCTTTCGACGTTGCGTACGCCCGCCTGCATCACGACACTGACGAGTGGGTCGTTGACCGGGCTGAGATTGAGTTGCCGGGCATCGAGAACCACCAGATCGGCCTGCTTGCCCGGTCGTAGTGAGCCGATACGATCAGCCATACCGAGCATCCTAGCGCCCTCGATGGTGATCCAGGCGAGCGCATCGCTGGCTCTGACCAACGTGGTCTCCGGGATTGTCCCGTAGGCAGCGCGACTGGCCATGTTGTCTTGCAGACGCTGACACGCGAGACCCATCCGCGCGACAGTGAACAAGTCCGACGACACCACGCTTTCGATGTCGACACCCATGGACGGGCGCAAGCCGAGCTTGGCGAGCCGCCCCGTGATCGGAATACCGTGGCCTTGCGTCATTTCATTTTCGGGCGTGACGCAAAACGTGGCACCCCGTTGCACGAGATCGGCCAGCAGCGCATCGCTGAGATCGTTACCATGGACGATGTTGACGTTGCGATCGACATGGCCTTCGGCGATCAGCCGCTCCCATCCGCCAGGCGTCCTCGGCTCGCCGCCGCCCTGATGCATTGATGCAATCAGTCCATACTCCCGAGCCAGCCGGAAATCCTGGCGGGCGACATCGAGCGTCGAGTAATGCGGACCCAGCACCGCCATACCCAACGTCACCAATTGGTCGGATGTGGAGAAGCGGGTTTTTCGCAACCGCTCGATCTCGGAGCAGGGATGGGGGACTTCGGAGAAGTGCAGCTGCCCCGGCTTCGGATCAGGCTTCGGCGAGCCATGCAGAAACACGCCGCGGATGCCGCTCTCGAACAACGCACCGACAGCGGCGTCCGTGTGCTGCGGCGTTGGATTGTTGTGACACCAGTCGACGAGGGTCGTGGCGCCAGCATCAATCTGGCCAATCGCGCCGGCGAGCGTTGCGATATGAATATCGTCCGGCCGGAACCGTGTCGCGAGCCCGCGATGGACCCATCCGAAGTACTCGAGCAACGTCCAATTGGATGCCACACCCCGCAGCGCCGTCTGCCACGTGTGCATGTGAGCGTTGATCAAACCCGGAATGATGATGCGATCCGTTGCATCGATGATCTGCGCTCCGTCCGCCGCTAACCCAGGCCCTAGTGCGGCAATGCGATCGCCTTCAACAAGGAGGTCCGCACGCACAAACGTGCCGAGCTCGTCATCCATCGTGACGATCGCTGCATTCCGGAACAAGGTTCGAAGCATGGGGTCCTCGGACTGCGGTTCAATTCGGCGACGTGACGGGCGGGCTGCCATCGTAAGCGCGCTGCAGGAGATCCCGGATCGCGCTCTTGTCGAGCGGGCGCGGGTTCCAATAGGGGGTGGCGAGCGCTAGGTCTGTGGCGGTGTCGACACCGGCAGCCGACATCCCAAGCTCGCGGAGCGCCGTGGGTGCTCCTAGCGATTTCGCCAGACCATGCACAGCAAGGCTCGGATTGTCCGTATTCAGAGCGCGCCGCAAACTTGCCAGCGCATCCGGCGCGGCGCTTGCGTTGTAAGCAATCACGTGCGGAAGAATCACCGTATGCGTTTCGGCGTGCGGGAGGTCGAACGCACCGCCGAGCGTGTGACAAAGCTTATGATGCAAGGCCATGCCGACCGAACCGAGACTGACACCACACAACCAGGCGCCATAAAGCGCGTCAGCCCTGGCATCACGGTCTGACGGATTGGCGGCGATGCGCGGCAGCGCGCGAACCAGTGCTGCGGTCGCGTCCTCAGCCATTAGGGAAATAATTGGGTTGCGATCCTGCGCATACAAAGCCTCTACGGCATGGGCGATGGCGTTGATGCCCGATGTGACCGAGAGCTTGACCGGCAGCGAGAGCGTGAGGTCGACGTCGTAGATGACGACCTCGGGCAGCACCTTCAGCGTCCGCTGCGTCGTTTTGCTGCCGTCCTTGGTCTCACCAATAATCGGCGTCATTTCGGAGCCGGCATAGGTTGTCGGAACAGCGATCTGCGGCAGGTCAGTCCGAAGCGCGAGCGCTTTACCGAGCCCGATCGTCGATCCACCACCAAGCGCGACCGTCACATCGGCGGCCACTTCCGCTGCCATGGCAAGCGCGCGGGAGGTCACCTCGACGGGTGTGTGCATCACAGCACCAGAGAACACGCCGACGGCACGTGCACCGATCTCTGAAGCCACGCGTTCAGCGTCATCGCGCTGTTGTGGCGTCGCGAGGATCAGCGCGCGCCTGACGCCCAATGCGTCGATCTCTGCCGCCAGCTGCGCGCGGGTGCCGCTTCCGAAGATCACGCGACTTGGCAGTCCGCTGTACACAAATCGACGCATGCAGCCCTCGACACCTCGCCAATGCGCCGTTTGCCGGCGCAGGACACGAGACCACTGCGGACTGATGGCACAACCGTGCGAATCATTCCGACGGCGTTTCCGTTTCCCTTGCACGCGACGCCTGAGGTGCGTCGCTTGAGTATTGCGTACACGATTGTGCAAACGTTTGTCAACAAAGATATGCCGTGCTGATGGCATTCAGCACAAAAAACCATCGGTTCGTATGGACTTTAAACCGTACCGTGTGCGTCGCCGGCTAGACAGCACACTCTTGTTTGGGCTATTCTGTGCAAACGTTATCATCAAGACTGCGATCACTCGGGACGCGATGGCTCTTCGGATCGCTGCGCAGAACACAGGAGTGCCGATGACCAAAACACTCACAACGATTCTTCGGCCACCGCGTGCCACCATCGTCGATGTGGCCAAATCAGCCGGCGTGCATTTTTCGACCGCGTCACGAGCGCTGAACCCCGACACACGGCATCTCATCTCGGACGATGTCGCGCGCAAAATCGATGCGGCTGCCGAGAAGCTCGGCTACCGGCGCAATAGCATGGCCTCGGGACTCAGAACCCAAAAATCTGGCACCATCGGCGTCGTCATCACCAATCTCAGCGATCCGCTCCACCCACCCATGGTAAGCGCCATCGAAGTTCGGCTCATGGCCGTTGGATACGTCACGTTCGTCGCTGGCACCGACTACAAACGCGACAAGCTGGTGGCGTTAATCGATCGCATGATCGCCCGCAGCGTCGACGGCCTGATCGTTTCGAGTTTTGATCTGAACGATCCCGCGGTGGATGCCTGCATGGCTGCCGGCATCCCGACGGTCGCAGTTCTCCGTGATCCCACGGACCGCAGGATTTCGTCAGTCATCAGTGATGATGTGGCGGGCCTCGATCTTGTCGTAACGCACCTTACAGACCTGGGTCATAGGCGCATCCTGCACATCGCGGGTCCGCAGAATGCGTCAACTGGACGGAACCGTCTGCGCGGTTTCCAAAAGGCAATGAAAGCGGCGCTCGGCTCTCAAGCGGAACTTTCCGTCGTCGAGGCACGTGCCTATGCGATCTCGGAAGGCGAGCGCATCATGACGGCTGTCCTGAGCGGACCTGTAATGCCGACGGCGATCGTTGCAGGCAACGACATGCTGGCGGTCGGGTGTCTCAAAGCGATGCGAGCCGCGGGTCTAAAGTGCCCAGACGATATGTCCCTCGTCGGCATCAACGACATGCCGTTCATGGACATGATCACGCCTCCACTCACAAGCCTACGGACGTCCGGCGGTGATCTCGGTGCCGAAGGCGCCGAACTTCTGATCAAAACCATGCGCGATCCAAAACAGCAGGTTCGTCATCTGGTTTTGCAACCCGAACTCGTCGTTCGCGCATCAACCGCACGAGTTCCGAGCGAAACCAGCAAGCGCCGTCGCGCTCACTGAGGTTCTCTACGTCGGCACTCGGCGTCTGGTCACGTTGTTAGGATCACATCAATGGCTACCCCCTGCATCATCACCGTGGCGATCACTGGATCGCTGCCCCGCAAATCCGACAATCCCGCGGTACCGATCTCTGTCTCCGAACAGATCGAGTCGACCCATGCTGCCTTCGAAGCTGGGGCGACGCTCGTGCATTGTCATGTCCGCAACGACGATGAAACACCCAGCAGCAGCCCGGAAAAGTTCGCCCGATTGATGGATGGCATCAAATCGTCTTGCCCGGGCATGATCATTCAACTTTCGACCGGCGGGCGTTCGGGTTCTGAACGGGAACGCGGTGGCATGCTGCCGCTGAAGCCGGCTATGGCGTCGCTCTCGACAGGGTCCTGCAATTTCCCGACCCGGGTGTACGAAAACAGCCCCGACCTCATCGACTGGCTGGCGTCCGAGATGCTGCACCACGACGTCAAGCCCGAGATCGAGGCCTTCGATCTTTCAATGATCTTTAAAGCCGTTGAAATGCAAAAAGCGGCACGCATCAAAGCGCCACTGCACGTTCAGTTCGTCATGGGCGTGAAAAACGCCATGCCGGTCGATCGGAAAACGTTCGAATTTTATATCGAGACACTGCACCGGCTGGCGCCAAACGCGACGTGGACCGGTGCTGGCATCGGCAAAGACCAGCTCACACTCAATGCCTGGAGTTTGGAGTTGGGCGGTCATTGCCGTACGGGTCTGGAAGACAACGTCCGCTGGGACAAATCGAACCTCGCGCCCTCGAACGCCGCCCTGGTCAGGCCAGGGGAATCGCGTTTGAGTTTGGCTGATTTTGCTTGAGATCGAGCGAATCGTGGATTCTTGAGAGGACTCCCAACCGCAGGGAGGCCCGGATGCTCAAGGTTCTCGCGCATTTCTCCGTTCTCGACGACCCACGTGCCGCCAACGCGCGCCACGAACTGGCCGAGATCATGTTCATCGCCATCGCGGCGTCGCTGGCCGGCGCCACGACCTGTGTCCAGATGGCGGAGTTCGGCGAGGCGAAGGAGGCGCTGTTGCGGACGGTGCTGGAGTTGCCGCACGGAATTCCATCGCACGACACGTTTTCAACTGTGTTTCGCACGCTCGACCCGACTGCATTCGGAGGGATTTTCTCCAGCTTCGCGGCTGCATTCGGCACCGCCATCGCCAAGGACGACGTGATCGCCGTCGACGGCAAGTCGATGAAACGTGCCTACGAGAAGGGCCGCCGGTCGAGCCCACGTATGATGGTGACGGCGTGGGGCGCCGAGGCGCGCATGACGCTTGCCGCGCCGCCGGTTGTCGACGGTGACGAGACCAATGCGGCGATCGAAATGCTCGCCCACCTCGACATCAAGGGCGCGATCATTACCGGTGATGCACTCCACTGCAATCGCGGCATGGCGAGGACGATCATCCAGCGCGGCGCCGACTACGTGCTGCCGATCAAGGGCAACCAGGACAGTCTGCTCTCCGATGCGCGCTCGAAAATCGCCGCCGCGAAGAAACCGCCATCGGCCAAGACCGAGGATGCCGCGCACGGCCGAATCGAGACCCGCCGGGCCGTCGTCGTCGCGGCCACCGGCTTGGCCAAGCATCACGAGTTCACGGGGCTCAAAGCCATCGGCATGATCGAGTCGACCCGCTCGATCGACGGGAAAACGCAGACATTCGTGCATTACTTCGCGCTGTCGCGCCGCTTCAAACCGGCCGAACTGCTGCGCATCAAGCGCGAACACTGGGGCATCGAGAACCGCCTCCACTGGCAGCTCGACGTCGTGCTCGACGAGGACATGAGCCGATCGAGGAAGGATCATGCGCCCGAGAACCTCGCGATGCTACGCCGGCTGGCGCTCAACATTGTCCGCGCCGACAAAAGCAAAGGTTCACTCGCCGGAAAACTCAGGTAATGCGCCTGGAACGACGACGCGCTGCTCAAGATGCTCGGTCAAATGCGATAGCCCTGCTGGTCAGGCGGGTCGCCGTCCTTTGTGCAGAATTCAGTCGGCGACCCGCAACCGTTGCCGAAGCACGAAGTATCCTCGGACTGGCAAGCGCCGGGTAATGCTCTGCACACAAAGACAACAAACCAGGGGCGGGACGCGAAGCCAGTCTGGAGCCACGCAATGCTCAATCCGAACACGGCTATATTGCTTCTGCTGAACCGACCTGACTTGGCGAAGGACAGCAGTGAATGGCGCTCGGTGCGTCTTGTCTGCCGTGCGGCAGGTTTGGCAGATGTGCCAGCGGTCGATGCGACATACCGGTGCGCTCAACCTCCCGACGAGGCGACCCCTTTGTTGTCGGCGTCGTACTATGCGTTCAATCCGAAAATAGCGGATTTGGCCACCACTGCCCTGGGTCACTGATGACGGAGATCAATGCAAAAAAGAACATCAACCGTCTCGCATGCGTCGCCGTAGCAACACGGCCGAAACCCTTCCGAAAACTCGCCGCCGAGAAAACGCCCGCAGCGGAAGCGTTCGGGTAAACCGGTCCCAGCAATCGTTAGGCGTCGGCGCTGGTCGGATAGCGAGCCAGAATTGTGGGCCTTCATGACGTGCCTCTATAAGGACCGAATCACGAGGCAATTGGATCGCGACAAAGCGTTCGAACAAAGTTGCATTGACGTCACGCCTTGCTGAGCTTGGACCGCGTTGCATCGGGCAAGTGGCAACTTGCGTGGAGATAACCAGTGCGTCGTCCTTTCCAGTTTTCAGGCGAGCAGTCGCGACAACAGTAAACATACAGGAGGCCCACACGAATGATGCATCCGACAACCTCGGTGCTCACGTTGATTGATGCTCCCGCGAATGGCCTTTGCGATGCGGCACAAGCGCTGAGGAGCCTCAAAATGCTCAACGATGCCGCGGTCATTCTGGGAGTCCCCATCTTTACGGTGCGCTATCCCGACACACCCGATACGGGAATGATGGCCGCCGCGTATCCTAAACGGTCGACCCACCCACATGTGGCGTTCGATCCGGCGGCGATCAAATGGCAAGACACGGAACTTGCGCAGGCCATCGCGAAGACCGGACGCACGCAACTGATCGTCTCGGGTCTCTGGCTGGAGGAAGCGATCACGTTGCTGGCGCTGAAAAGCCTTGCGATTGGATTAGACACATTCGTACCTGTTGATGCGACGGCTGCGATCAACGAGGATAATGCAAATCCTTCACATGCCAGGCTTGCGCAAGCGGGATGCGTACCGACGACGTCGGAGCAGATTTTGCGCGAATGGGCCGCGCTCAGCGGCAATACAACAATGCAATCCAGTATCGCCTTACTACTCCATCAAAAATCGGCGAATTCACCATAAGATTGAAACACGAGCGACAGATGCACGTGCGCGGAATAGCTTCACTTTCTGAAGTGAAACATTCGCAAGGTGCGGACCTGCACCGCGATACGTGCTCGTCACGGCGGCCCACACTGGGGGGCGGGACCGACGCGCCAAACATGTAGCCGGACACTGCGCGCCTTGCCGAGTATAATCCTCGGACGGTGCGCCATGCCTACGTATGGATTCGCAGTCGGGCCCGCGTGGCCAACAGAGCGAAGTGCTTACGACTACTTGCTTTCGCTCACCCATCCTGGTTGGGCCTGGGAACTCCTTCGGCGATCAGACGACTATTGTCTCGCCGCAAAAGTGCACGGCTGTATTGAGACGCGGTTGTTGCCCGGCTCTGAAATTGTGCGGATCTCGCGAACCAGACGACATTGGCGCCAAGCTGAGATTTGGGGCTTGTCCTGCTTTCGCCGCTCCGGATCTTCCGGCGCCATTGGCCCCCGTTCTATGGCTCGCCCAACGCGCCCACCCCATGGTTCACTTTGCTGCAAGTCACGACGGGCTTGATCACGAACGCGACTTCGACATCACTCAATTGCCCTTCGCCGTGCATGTCCACTTCGATGCGAACGGCCGCCAGTACGTGGTCCTGAAGTCGGCAACGCACCACGTGGCGTGCCTCATATCAGGCGCGCTGGTGACAGCAGGGGCGGTGCGAGCCCATTTCACCGCGCGCAGTGTGGCGGAACTCAGTGCGTCCCTTGGTGACCTCGGCATTTTTGTTCACGCTGTTCTCGGGCAACGTCCGCTCGTCGCCGCCGACTTGCCCGGCCCGGTCGATCGGGTCCATCTCCGAGACGCGATCATCGCCATCGATGGCGAACGCGCCGGCGCCACCCGCCGTGAAATTGCGACCGTCATCTACGGGGCTAAAAAAGTCGCCGTTGAATGGAGCGGTGATGATGGACGAATGAAGGCTGTCATCAAACGGGACGTTCTGCGGGGACGGCGGCTCGTCGCAGGCGGCTGGCGCACGATGGTTGCGGGAAGGACGTTTAGGGCCGTGGCCTAGACGACTCTCCCCGCCTTGAAAATGCACGGACATACTCGGCAGCAGTTGCACCGATACGGAGCGCTCCCATGCCGAACGATCCATCACTTTCTCCCTATTTCACACTGACCGAAGCCGCCGCATTCCTGCGGCTGGCGCCGCGCACGCTCGACAACGTGCGCCAGCGTGGCACCGGCCCGCTCTACGGCAAGCACGGCGGTCGTGTTCGCTACCACCATGATGATCTCGTGGCTTGGGCTGACAGTACGCGTCGCCGCACGACCACGGAGAGAAAACCAACGAGCCGCTGCGATGATCGAAACGCCTCCTGCCAGACGGCACAAAGCCAGGGTCCAACTGGCTGCAATCTCGACGCTCTCAATCCTGTTGATCCTGGCGGCTGAACTCCCGCATCGTCCCATTCTGATCTGGAACGCAACCGCCAGCGTTCCGGTCGGTCTGTATCGACTGTCGAAAGTTGCACCCGTGCGCGGCGACATCGTCGCCGTTCGCCTGCCAACATCAATTGCTGATTTTGCTGGCGCGCGCGGCTACCTGCCGCACAACGTCCTTTTGCTAAAGCCACTCGGTGCGACCAGCGGCCATCAGGTCTGCCGACGTGGATCGCTCGTCTTCATCAACGGCGCGCTACGCGCGATCGCGGCGGTCACCGACAGCCGTGGCCAGTGGCTGCCAATTTGGCAAGGCTGTGTGACGCTCAGGCCTGACGAGGCCTTCGTCATCGGTGACGGTCACGACAGCTACGATAGCCGCTACTTCGGCTCGATCACGACCCGCACCATGGTCGGTCGCGCCATCCCCATCTGGACCAACCCTCAATAAGTAAGTCCAGCTTGCGCTGGACAGTCGACGCTTCGCGTCGACTGTCCTTAGGGCCTTGCAAGATAAACAGTCGACTCGACGACTGGTCCAAGGCCTGAAACGAGCAAGAAAATGTGGGCGCCTCGACCGCGAACAAGAGGTCGCGGTCGATCAGGCTCTATCGCGCGGCGTAAGAGTATTCGCTGTTCCAATGTGCTTGTGACGCCGCGCGACCGAGCCGCCGGCGAAGGGCCGCCGTCTCGTCCGTTCCGGTAACGATCCCTGGCGCGGATCCAGCGGCACGGCCACCGCGTTGTTGCGCTGGCCGGAACGAATGCCTCTTGTGCGGATCTCGCGCACGCCGCGTCGTCATGACCAACGCCCTCGCCACGTTGGTTTGGCGCCTTGCCTCCTGGTCGTGTGAGAGTCCGTCCTGCCCGGTCTGCCCCTTGCGAACCACCGGCATCTGGTCGGCTTGTGCAGAGCACCTGCTGTCGCTCGGGGCGCCACCCGTCCTGGGTCGGTTGATCACCGAGGCCGCACTGGTGTCTTGACGTGCGCCCCGCACCCGCACGCGATCGGCACCGCCCCTCTGGTCCTCGCCTCTATGCCCTTCCGCCGCAAGCGCTGCCCCACCACCGCCGACCAGTGTGCGACGGTGCCACCGGCGTCGCCTTCGAAGCAACCCGGCTGAAGAGCCGGGTCCTCCTCTGCGTTTCGGCCCTGCGGGTGCTTCAGTCGCCGCCGGTGGCGAAGCGCGCACACCGGCGGGGGAATAGGCCACCGCCGGAGCTCAGAAGGACGTGCATCATGGCTACCATCGGTACAGTCACCAAGCGCGACGACGGCCGCTACGAGGGCGAGCTCAAGACTCTCACCATCCGTGCGGAGATCGCGATCCTCCCCGTCCACGACAAGTCGGCACCCAACCAGCCCGACTTCCGTGTCCTCGCCCAAGGCGTCGAGATCGGTGCCGGCTGGCAACGCAAGGGACAGACCTCCGGCAAAGAATACGTGGCCCTCTCACTCGCCGCACCCGAGTTTGGCGCCAAGACACTCTACGCCAATCTCGGCCGCCAGGCCGGTCAGGACGCCCCCAACATCTTCGCCCTGATCTGGAACCCGCAGGAATAGCCTGTAACTTCCGCCCCCGCGTCATCGGCGCGGGGGTACCTTTCATGCTGCCGCCAAAGGAAGAGCCCACCCACCCGCCCCACACCGTGGCATCAATCCCCGTCACGATAAGCATGGCCACTGGCTGTTAGGACGCGTGTGGAAGAGTCAGATATTTAACGGCGCTGGCAAACGACGTGTCGACTGTCAGATGAGTTCAACTCCAAGCCTCAGCGATGATAATAGAGTTGTTCAGGCACTAGTGTCCGGAATCCGTTCACTGATGATGCTCGCAGGTCATTGAGATGCGGAGCATAAATCATCCTTTCTGGGGTGTCATCGACTTGAACTTCGCCTCGGCCCGCTCCCAGCCTTCCCGCGCGACACCCGAGTCGCGGCGGGGGCGTGGACATGTACGAGGGCAAGCTGGTCTTTGCGCAGTTGATCGATCACCTGCCGATGCACACGTTCCGGCGCTCGGTGGCGCGCTATGGCGGTGAGCACTCGGTCAAGAGCTTCACCTGCCAGGACCAGTACCGGGCGATGGCGTTCGCGCAGTTGACGTACCGGGAGAGCCTGCGCGACATCGAGATCTGCCTGTCGGCGCAGGCTTCCAAGCTCTACCATATGGGCTTTCGCGATGCCGTCCGACGCTCGACTTTGGCCGACGCCAACGAACTCAGAGATTGGCGCATCTACGCCGATTTCGCCCAGCGGCTGATCGCTCAGGCGAGGAAGCTCTATGTCGGCACGGACCTCGGGCTCGATCTCACGAACAGCGTCTATGCGCTGGACTCCACGACCATCGATCTGTGCCTGTCGGTGTTTCCCCGGGGCGCATTTCCGCACGACCAAATCCGCGGTGAAGATGCACACCCTGCTCGATTTGCGCGGCAATATCCCGAGCTTCATCCACATCTCGGATGGTAAGTTGCACGATGTGAACGCTCTCGATCTGCTGGCTCCCGAGCCCGGCGCCATCTACGTCATGGACCGCGGCTACGTCGACTTCACGCGGCTCCATCGGCTGCATCAGTGCGGCGCCTTCTTCGTCACGCGGGCCAAAGCGAACATGGATGCGCGGCGGGTCTACTCGGCGCCGTCCGACCGGGAGAACGGCATCATCTGCGATCAAACCATCGCGCTCGCCGGCGTCCAGACCTCTCAACGTTATCCCGAGCATTTGCGACGCATCCGCTTCAAGGACGCGGAGACGGGCAAGACGCTGGTATTCATCACCAACCAGTGCACGCTGCCGGCCGCGACCATCTGCGCGCTCTACAAGAGCCGCTGGCAAGTCGAGCTGTTCTTCAAGTGGATCAAGCAGCTTCTGCGCATCAAGAAGTTCTACGGCACGTCCGAGAACGCGGTGAAGACCCAAATCTGGATCGCCGTCTCGGTCTATGTGCTGGTCGCCATCCTCAAAAAGCGCCTTGATCTCGACGCCTCGCTCTACACTTTGCTACAGGTTCTCTCGCTCACGCTGTTCGAGAAAATGCCCATTCTACAGGCACTGTCGCAGGCGCCAACCGCACCCGAAGACCATGCGCTGGACAACCAGTTGAAATTGTTCGGGAATTAGCCGGACACTAGTGTTGTTCAGGGTTGGATGAGCCTATGGTCATAAGGCAACAGTTTGGTGTGACGCATCTGCCCGACGAGCCTCTTTGTCATCACCATTGAGGTTGGATTGCCCGGTCACGTTTGGGCAGGTCGGAACTCAGTTTTCACGATCCGAGAAGCTGCAAAATGGAAGTACGTCAGAGTGGGTTGTCATGCTCAAGAATGTGTTTGCGTGATCTGGTTCGCGAGCCGATATTTTCAGTATTTTGTGTAAGCGCGTGTATTTTGGGGAGGGGATTTTTGACATCAAGATAAAAGACGCGCGTGACGCTTCGTATGCGATTGAAAATACTTAGTATTTTGTATGCACACCAAGCCTGTCGTACACACCAACGTGTGTATCTCTCTGAATTTGCAGTGTGAAATAGTCGCCCTCTTGAAATTCTCTGCTTCAATTCCACCTCGATGATATTCGGAACAGTTTCGTGGTGCCAGTCATGCCCGATGATGACTTCAAACCCAAGCTCGGTCGCATCCGCGATCAACGAACCGCAAAGTCCATCCGCCACTCGACACGCGTCATCGAGGAGGTCTCGCGCAACGTTGCGCGGCCACTGCGGCGGTACGGCCACATCAACCCCAACGCCCATCGCCGCGGCATGGCTTCGGGTGCCATAGCGGCGACCGGCACATGGACTCCAGGCACGCGTCGCGTCGTCCGGTCGATGCCGATGATGATGACGAAAGGGTTCTGGAAGCTCGTTCTGATCAACGTCTGATGCCAGCACATTGATCAGCATGTCGCGCTTGAGTGCGAACATTGCCTCGCGCCGAACCCAATCCGATGTCAGCGCTCCTCTGGTCCACAACACCACCACAGCGCCAGCGTGCTCGAGTTCGGCAAACAGCTGATCGTCGAACCTGCCACGGGCAGCAAGTTCCCTATCCCACCAAACAAGCAATCCACACGAGCTCAAATAGTCGGCGAGCGCGATCGTAAGATCGCGATGCTTCTTCGAGTAGCTGATGAATACGTGTCCCTTGTCCAACTCGCGCCCCATCCAGCACATTGACAAAGTCAGTGGCTTGCCCGTACGCGCACTCGCGATCCCTAACGACGAGACCGTTTGCAGCGGGCCAAGCCTGTGGCGATACCTCAGTTACCAGACATGGTCGGCGACGATGCAGTGGGCGTCAAGTTCTCGTCGGACGACGGCCGCTTTTGGGATGTTGCGTCGACGGCGGGGGGCCAGGGTTGGCAGACCAGAGCGATTCGCCAAGGTCGTTTAGACGCAAGGGACTGCGCTCCCAAACTCATGCCCGGACGCTCGTCACGACTTCCCGGGCTGAGTCTTTAAGACCAGAACCGATGGCTCAACCTTGAGCGCCTTCGCCAAGGCTTCCAACACATCGATGCTGACGGCGTTTTCCTCGCGCTCGATCATGCCGACATAGTTGCGATTGATGCCCGCCAGGTCCGCGAGCTCTTCCTGGGTGAGGTCGCGGTCCTGGCGCAGCCGTCTCAGATTCTGAGCCACGATCCGCCGAAGTTTCATGACTGGAACGGCAACTGATCGCCTTCCAGTGCTCCACCTAGGAGCCCGTCCAGATAGCGGGACTGGCGGGCGATTTTTCGAACGATAACCGGCTCAGGCCGCCCTGGCGAGCTTCACGAGGTTGTGGGCCAGGCAGATCATTGCCCATTCGGCACGCACTTTCGCCACGCCCCGCAACAGGAACTGGCGGAAGCCGCGTGCCTGCTTGATCTGCCCGAACACCGCTTCGACGATTTGCTTTCGGAGCCGGTAGGGTGTCTCGAAGCTGCCGTCGGCGATCTTTTTTCGCATGCTCTGCGTCAGTGGTCCGCCGACTTTGCCATTATCCGCTGTCGGATGCTTGGCGCGCGCGCACGCGATGTAGCCGTCGATCGCGCGGGCATCGAGGGCGGCAAGATTGGACTCGGAGAGATAACCGCTGTCGGCCGAGGCTTCGTCGGGTTTGCGTCCGAGGTTCGCCTCGATGCCATCGAGCAGCGGCACCAGCTGGCCCTGGTCGCTCTGGCCGGCTGCAAGTTCGTGCGCGACGATGATCTGCGCGTGCCCGTCGACGGCGGCCTGCGCGTTGTAGCCCTGGATGTAGCCGTCCTTGGTCTTCAGGATGCGGCTCTCGGGGTCGGTGAAATTGCGTTGCGCCTTGGCCTCGGGTGCGTCGGAGGGCGGCGCGGCCGGCCGGCCCGGCTTCTTGCGACCCTCGGCCTCGCGCTGCTTTTCCTTCTCCGCCTCGATCCGGCGTTCTTCGTCGGCGGCAGCTTGGGCTTCCGCTTCCAGAGCCGCTTTCGCCTCGGCGATCCTGGCGATCCGCTTCTGCTTGTCGGTGACCCACTTCGGCATCTCGTCGCCGCGCTTGGCGCCGTGCAGCTTGTCCTCCTCGGCATCGGCAGCCTCGGCGGCAGCCAGCCACTTGTCCACTTCGGCTCGCAACTCCGCCTCGCGCTGCTGCATGCGCGCATACGACATCGCCTTGTGCTTCGAGGCATTCGCCTTGATCTTCGTCCCGTCCAGCGCGACGTGTCCGAGGTGCACGAGGCCGGCTTTCGCGGCGAGCTTCAACACCTGAACGAACAGCCCGGCCAGCGCTTTCAGATGCCGCTTGCGGAAATCCGAAATGGTGCGGAAGTCCGGCGGATCGAGCGCCGCGATCATCATGAAATCGGCGCGCTCGACTCACGCCCTGGCGATCCGGCGCGACGAGTAGATGCCGCTCGCGTAGCCGTTGAGCAGCAGCGCCGTCATCATGGCCGGGTCGAACGGCGGCTGGCCGAGCCCGCTCGTGTAGCTGGCCAGGATCTCGGAAAGGTCGAGGCTCTCGCGCACCAGCGCCACGATGAACCGCGACAGGTGATCCTCGGGCACGAAGTCCGCCACATCAGGCGGCAGAAGCTGCGGCTGATCGATCTTCCAGGGGCGGAAATGTTTGCAGAGCAATCGCATGTAACTCTGGTGGACTTCCCGAACGAATGCTGAATCTCTGCGTGTTCTCTGATTCGAGGGGAACACGACGATGGCATCGACGGCGCAGGCGAAGGCCGATCAGGCATACGATCAAGTCGTTGGCTGGATGGAGCATTTCGAGCCTCTTGAAGATCCGCGCCAGAGCGGCAAGGTCGACTATGCCCTGAGCGAGATCCTGTTGCTTGTGCTGCTCGCCG
>JANMGQ010000168.1:0-6192 GCA_031374735.1 Hyphomicrobiaceae bacterium
CTGAAAGACCGGATCACGGCGCTTAAAGCGGAGCGCGACAGCACGCGAGCGGCACTGGATCGAGCCACAGGGGCCAACCGGCCGCCGACCGTAATCGCGCCGGCCAAGATCGCGGCCTTCGGCGTGCTCATGCGTGAGCGCTTGACGACGGGCGAAATCCCGTTCCGCAAGGCGCACCTGGGCTCGATCATCGACCGTGTCGAGGTCGACGATCACCAGATCCGTATCTCCGGTCGGAAAGTTGTTCTGGAACAAGCCGTTCTGGCAAACGGCGGCCCAATTCCCGGGGTTCGCAGTTTTGTACGCAGATGGCGCTCCCTACGGGAGTCGAACCCGTCTTACCAAATTGAAAATCTGGTGTCCTAACCGATAGACGAAGGGAGCGGCTAGTGGGGTGCGTGTAGCGGGGTTCAAACGGCGATGCAAGCGGGAATGTCACAACGTCACAACGGCAGTGTCAGCGGCTCCGCGACGACTTTATGCCGGACGTCGCAGCGCGGATCGTCCGGGACTGAATGCACTCCGTGTGCCGTGCAGCACAGCGGCGGAATGGCTCTAGCGCCATGGAGGGCGGCGTCCTACATAGGGGTAACCAGATTCCCCGCCCGGCCTAGCCGCGGCGGGCGCCACGCTTTGACTAAAGACCGGCCTTAGAGGCCAGCCTTCGAGGAACGACTGATGCTGTCCATTGGCTCGCTCGGCGCCTTCGCGTCGAAAATCTTCGGCTCGGCCAACGACCGGAAGGTCAAGGCGCTGCGCCCGAGGGTTGCCGCCATCGCCGCGCTTGAAGACGAGATCAAAGCGCTTTCGGACGAAGAGCTGCGTGCGCGCACGCAAGCCTTCAAGCAACAGCTCGACGATGGCGCAACGGTCGACAGCCTTCTGGTCGAGGCCTTTGCAACGGTGCGGGAAGGCGCGCGGCGCGCGCTCGGCCAGCGCCATTTCGACGTCCAGATGATGGGCGGCATGGTCCTGCACGGCGGCAACATCTCTGAAATGAAGACCGGCGAAGGCAAGACCCTCGTCGCTACTCTGCCGGTGTATCTCAACGCACTGACCGGCCGCGGCGTCCACGTGGTGACAGTCAACGACTACCTCGCCAAGCGCGACAGCGAGTGGATGGGACAGGTCTACAAGTTCCTGGGCCTCACCGTTGGCGTCATCGTGCATGGCCTCGACGACGACGAACGGCGCGACGCCTACAACTGCGACGTCACCTACGGCACCAACAACGAGTACGGCTTCGATTATCTGCGCGACAATATGAAGATGAGCGCGGAAGAAATGGTGCAGTTCGGCCATCGCCCGACGATCCGCGGGCTGCAGCGGCTGGTCGCCCAACTCGCGGCACTTGAAGACAAGGACGATCGCAAGGCGACCGGGCCGTTGCTGAACGATCTCAACAACCGCATCCAGCGCACGGGCATGTTGCTCGATCGCCTGCACGAGCGCGCAACCGAGCCGCAGCAGCAGGCTTGGCTCGACGGCAAGATGGAGATCGGCAAGCTCTATCAGTCGTTGGGCGAGGAACCGCTGCCGCCGAAGTCGATAGAGGCGCTGTCGTCCGCGACCGAGAAACTTGTCGCAGCCTTCAAGCCGTTTGGTTTGCCGATGACGCTCGGGGTCGATGAGCCGATCCGCCATAGCTTCGCGATTGTCGACGAGGTGGATTCGATCCTGATCGATGAAGCTCGGACGCCGCTGATTATTTCCGGCCCGACCGAAGATCGCGCGGAGCTGTATCAAAAGATCGACGCCCTGCTGCCCTCGCTCGTTGAAGGCGACTACGAGATCGATCTCAAGCAGAAGCAGGTGGCGCTGTCTGAGAGCGGCAACGTGCGCATGGAGGAGATGCTCAAGGCCGCCGACATGATGAAAGGCGACCACCTCTACGACATCGAGAACGTCACGGTCGTGCACCACATGCAGCAGGCGCTGAAGGCGCACAAACTGTTCCACAAGGATCGCGATTACATCGTCAAGGATGGCGAGGTGATCATCATCGACGAGTTCACCGGCCGCATGATGGCGGGACGGCGCTATTCGGAAGGCCTGCACCAGGCGCTTGAAGCCAAAGAGAACGTTGAGATCAAGCCCGAGAACCAGACGCTGGCCTCGATCACATTCCAGAACTACTTCCGTCTGTATGAGAAGCTGGCGGGTATGACAGGTACGGCCTCCACAGAGGCCAACGAGTTCATGGACATCTACGGTCTCGACGTGGTCGAGGTGCCAACAAATGTGGGCATCGGCCGCAAGGACGAGGACGACGAGGTTTACCGCACGACGCCGGAGAAATATCGCGCCATCGTCGCGGAGTTGGTCGATTGCCATCGCCGTGGCCAACCGGTGTTGGTCGGCACGACCTCGATCGAGAAGTCGGAGGAGCTGTCGCGTTTCCTCAAGGACCGCAAGTTCCTCAAGGACCTCGCTATCTATTTGCGCGAGATGGCGAGCGGTATGAAGGTCGGCAAGGAAGACGAGCTGATCCAGAGCCTTACGGATGTTGCCGTCCATATCGATGATCTCTTGAAGGGCAGCGGCAATGGCGATCCGGTGCCCCACAAGGTGCTGAACGCGCGCTTCCACGAGCAGGAAGCCACCATCGTGGCGCAGGCCGGCGTACCCGGTGCGGTGACGATCGCAACCAATATGGCCGGTCGCGGCACCGATATTCAGCTCGGCGGCAACATCGAGTTCCGCCTGCGCGATTGGTTGAACGGCGTCGCCGAAAAAGGTGAGCCGACGCCGTCGGAAGACGAGATCGCGAAGCAGAAAAAGATCCTGCAGGCCGACATCGCCGAGAAGAAGCAGAAGGCACTTGAAGCCGGAGGCCTCTACGTGGTCGGCACCGAGCGTCACGAGAGCCGGCGCATAGACAACCAGCTGCGTGGCCGTTCGGGGCGTCAGGGCGACCCGGGTCGCTCGAAGTTCTATCTCAGCCTCGAAGATGATCTGATGAAGATCTTCGGCGGCGATCGCATGGACGGCATGCTGAAGCGGCTTGGTCTCAAGGAAGGCGAAGCCATCGTCCACCCGTGGATCAACAAGGCGCTGGAAAAGGCGCAGCAGAAGGTCGAAGCGCGCAACTTCGACAGCCGCAAATACGTGCTGAAATACGACGACGTGCTGAACGACCAACGCAAGGTCGTGTTCGAGCGGCGCATCGACATCATGGGCCGGGATGATGTCTCCGAGACGATCGCAGAGATGCGCACGCAGATCGTCGGCGAGCTGGTGGCCGAGTGCATGCCCGAGACGGCATATGCCGAGCAGTGGAACACGACCAAGCTGAAGGAAGAGGTGGAGCGCACATTCGGGCTTGACCTGCCGATCCCGGAATGGGCGGCCGAAGAGGGCATCGCCGATCAAGAGGTGCGCGATCGCGTCATGAAGGCGGTCGAGGAGAAGGCGGCGGCCAAGGAAGCCGAAGTCGGTCCCGACAATATGCGCCACATCGAGAAGATGCTGCTGTTGCAGACCATGGACGGCCTGTGGCGCGAGCATATCGTGACACTGGAGCATCTGCGCCAGGTGATCGGCTTCCGCGCCTACGGCCAGCGCGACCCGGTCAACGAGTACAAACAGGAAGGCTTCCACCACTTCGAGACTATGCTGACGCAGATGCGGGACGCCACGGTCGGTCAATTGATGCGCGTCGAGTTGGCGCCGCAGGAGACGGGCGAGCAGTTTGCCTCGGGCCTTGATGCGGCGGCGAGCGTCCCCGTCGAGATGACCATGACGCGCGACACGCCGGAGGCTCTCGGTGTCACGGCGGAAGAGTTCGAGCGCGCGAATGCGATCCTCATGGGCTCGGGCCGCGCAGCTGCGCCCGACGTCAAGCAGCCCGTGCAGTTGCGCAAAACCGATGGCGCCGTCGACCCGAACGATCAATCGACGTGGGGTAAGCCGTCGCGCAATCAGCCCTGCCCCTGCGGCTCGGGCAAGAAGTACAAGCATTGCCACGGCAAGCATGAGTGAGCCGCTGGGGCGCGGCGCAGCTGCCGCCACCTTTTTCACAGCGCCGGTGATGTCTGTGTTTAGGTAGCTCTTGATGCGGATGTTGGCGTGGTCGCCTCGAGCGACCACGCCGCTGCCGGTTACATCGAGCGCGTCATCACCGGCATTGACACGATGCTGATGGGGCAGCTGCCGGACCTGCACGGCCATCCGGCGGATCGATTGATCATGTCGGCGGCGATCAATGCGGGGCTAACGTTGCCGACGGCGGATGAGAAGATATTGGCGTGGCCGGAGACGATAGAGCGGATGGATACGCGGGGGTGAGGATTGGGGCGTCACGGCAAATGCCGCTTGTGGTCCATGCTCGCATGCAGGACGCGCACAACGAAAATGCCGTCCGCTTCAATCGCGAAAAAGATCACATGCCGCTGACACGCATACCGAAGATAGGCCTTCGCGCGCCCTGTCAGTCGCCGTCCAAGGCGAGGATCGTCTGCCACGCGGCGCAGACATCGGTCGAGACCGGATTTGTATGTCTCAGCGCGTCCAAGGCCGAACCGCTCGATAGAGAAGCCGAGAATGTCTGCGAGATCCAGGTCAGCGCGCTCTGACAGGCGTTACTCAGCCATGGCCAGTCTTTGTCTTCGCGGCTTGCCAGATGTCGTCCAGTGACCGCGGAGAAACTCCGCTCTTGGCGCCCTCTTCCAGAGCCTTGAACAGGTCATCGTCCGCTTGCTGATCGCGCCGGATGAGGTCGCGCAAATAGTCGCTCGCGTCGACGTAGCGACCGGAACGAACTTGGGCCTCCACCCAGTCGAGGAGTGTCGGCGGGATCGTGATTTGGACGGGTGTGGACATGGTCGGACTCCGTGGTCCCCATAGCACGATGCGGCCAGAAGGGCGAACCGGCGGATCGGTTGGGCAAGTCGGTGGCAATCAACTCAGGGCTGACGCTGCTGACGGCGGATGAGAAGATACTGGCGTGGCCGGGGACGATGGAGCGGATGGATACGTCGGGGACCCTGATCAGGCGGTCGGGAAGCAATGGTCAATTGGCTGCGGCGCAGCCAAGCAAGCGAGCAGTTGGTTACGCAATTTCTGCGCTTGCGGCTTCGACAGTGCTGCAGTGGCCTGGATCAGGGCGTGCGCCGGGTTCTCAGGCAGAGGCGGCGGGGTCGGATCGGCATTCGTAGGGTCGGGTTGTGCAACCAGTGCCGTGTCGCCCTTCTCGTTCTTGATCGCCGTCACATCTGTGTGCCGAAGCAAGCTGAATAAGGGCGTCACTCGGTCGGCCGGCTTTTTGCTCGACTGCCGCGCAGCAAGAGCAACCACGCATTCGCGGCTTGCAAGATTGCGGCGATCCACAATCACTGCCCGATCGGGCAACCCCCGCAATTGCTCGCTTGGGATGGCTGAAGCCTGAAGCTTGCCATTCCGAACATCGCTCGGGTCCCAGACGAGCCGCCAGAACTCTTCGTCCGCGCCGATCTGATCAGGCGGCGCAGTATCAGCCTGCAAGAGCGCCCCCGTGCTTCGCTGCGATGGCATCGAGAACGTCGACCGGCAGTCCACTCGCAACCGGCGTCGCCTCATTCATGATCTCGCGACCGTCGAAGTCGGCGAACAGCGAGTATGTGCCGTCGCCCGAGATACTGACGTCAACCAGCAGCCCCGGATACTGCCACGTCATCACAAGTTCGCCGTCGGCGGCCATGCCGATGAAGGTGGGGGCGAGAGCGGTCCGAGTGATGCTTGTGCGAGCGAATATGATGCCGTCGGTTATCGTTGCGGATCTCGGAGCGACGCTGCCTGGACCCTTCCAGCCGTCCTTGTGACGCTCGAACGACGCTATCGTCGCAATGGCGTCGTCAGCGGCGCTATCGGCGCCGCCGCGATGCACACGTGCGTGTGTGATTGCGTCACTCATGGCGGGAAATTAGCGGAGTGGCAGGAGTTTGGGTAGGGGCTTCGACATCTCAAGCTCGCAGAACTACCTTTGCAACGAGACGGCACCGTCTATTTGGCTAGGGGCCTTGGGGCTACGACCATATGCGCTAACGTAAGGCTATATATTTGAAAACAATCGTCATCCCGGCGAAAGCCGGGACCCACGACATGCCGAATCTTGGAGTATTGGAGCCGTTTTGCACTGTCGGTGCCGAGTCCGCGTCTCAAGATGGCGCCAGGCAGCGAAACTTGCCGTCATGCTGGCTTGTCGTGGGTCCCGGC
>JANMGQ010000182.1:0-65860 GCA_031374735.1 Hyphomicrobiaceae bacterium
CATGAAACTGTTTGCCGAAAAAGTCTGTCATCGCGTGAGCGTAGCACACCATTTCGACCGGGGTAGATCCCGGATATTTGTCGTGCGAAGGGCACGCCAAATTCCGGGACACCGACGTTGGGAGTGAATGTCTCCTAAGGGGCAAAACCGCCACGTACATCTCATGCCCGACACGGACGGTCCACATGTGCGAGCGAAAGGCGCAGCGGGACCAGGACGAGCGCCCATCAGGCCGGCTCGACCCTGTGGTCGTCGGCCACCAGCACCGCGCTCCCCACCTCAACCCGCCGGTAAAAGCACGACAGGGCCCCCGTGTGGCAGGCGACACCCGCGCCACGCACCGTCACACGCACCAGCACCACATCCTGGTCGCAGTCGGTGCGCAACTCGACGACGTCGAGCAGGTTGCCGCTTTCCTCGCCCTTCTTCCACAGCCGCCCGCGCGAGCGTGTCCAGAAATGGGCGACGCGAGTCGTGTGGGTCAACTGCAGCGCCTCCGCATTCATCCAGGCGAACATCAGCACCGCGCCTGACACCTCGTCGGTGACAATGGCCGGGATCAGCCCGTCGGCGTCGAGTTTCGGCATGAACACACAGCCCTGCTCGATTTCGGCGGCGGTTCCGCGTGCGGCGAATGCAGTCATGACAGGCTCTCGACTTGTTTCGGCGATCGAACGCCCTATTATCATAGCATTGGCGCGTCGCCGCCTGTCTCAGATAGAGCCGATATGCCCGAACTTTCAGATCTCTACAGTGAGCGCATCCTGGAGTTGGCGGCCAACATGGGCGGCATCCAGCGCTTGGCTGCGCCGCAAGCAACCGCGAGTGCGCATTCGAAGCTATGCGGCTCGACGATCACGGTTGATCTCAATCTGGCTGACGGGCGCGTGGCCGAATACGGCCAGACAGTAAAGGCGTGCCTGCTCGGCCAGGCGGCATCGGCCGTCATGGCCGCGCACGTGGTCGGTTCGACGCCGGACGAACTTCGGCGTGTGCGGGCAGACATGCGCGCCATGCTCAAGGAAAACGGACCGCCGCCATCGGGGAAATGGGCCGATCTCGCGGCTCTTGAACCGGTGCGCGAGGCCAAAGGCCGCCATGCCTCGACGCTGCTGGTCTTCGACGCCGTCGAGCACGCTCTCGACGAGATTGCCGCGAAGGCGGCGTGAGCATGTTCAGCCGCCTGACCCGCGAGACGATGAAACTGCCTGTGTACGTCTATCGCTGGACGCTGAAACCGATCATCGGCATGGAGTGCCGCCACGGGCCGAGCTGCTCGCAATATGCCCTCGACGCCATCGAACTGAACGGCGCCTGGCGCGGCGGTTGGCTGGCGCTGTCGCGCATCACGCGCTGCCGGCCGGGCGGTACCGACGGCTTCGATCCCGCGCCCGACATCCGCGCCACAAGGCATACGCTGACGCCCTGGCGTTATGGCCGCTGGCGCTGAGGCCCCGCTATGCGGAAACGACGGATCGACGAAATCTATCCGTTGGCCTAGACGTCCGGCAATCTTGGCTTGCATCGGGTGGCGCATGAAAGCCTGGTTTTTGAAATTCCACCGCTGGCTCGCGCTCCTGTTTGCGATCCCGCTCGCTGTGCTGATCGTCACGGGCCTGATGTTGTCCTTCAACCCGATCCTGTTCGATCGCAGCGTCACGGGCCGCAGCATTTCGCTCGATCAGATCGAGATGGCGCTCGCCAAATTCGATCCCGACAAGAAGGCGACCACGATGAACGTGCGCGCCTACGAGAACACGATCGTTCTTTCCGCCGGTCGCGGCAGCCCGCCGATTCGCGTCGATCTCAGCGACAAGGCCCTCGTGCCGCCGACGAAGTCGCTCTGGTCCGAGACGATGACAACGGCCCAACGCCTCCACGAGACCTTCCAGGATCTCGGCTACAAGGGTGACGTCGGTCCGAGCGCGCTGATGCAGGCGCTCGTGGCGCCGATCAAATATCCCGTGGTCACCTCGACCTACGCGATGCTGGTGTTCATCGCGCTCGGCATCTTCATGGGCTGGGGCAACTTTCGCAATTCGCTCAGTGGTTGGCATCGCATGACCGCGTGGTTCCTGCTGCCGCTGCTGATCCTTTCGCCCTTGACTGGCCTCGCGCTGTTCCACCGGATCACGTTCACGCCACCGCCGACCCGTCCTGCTGATCCGCCAGCGACCTTGCATGAAGCGGTCAAGCTGGTCGCCGCCAAGCACGACCTCGCCACGGTCATGTGGATCCGCCCGACCGGGCCGAACCTGAGCGCGCGCCTCTACGACAACGGTCGCGCCAGCGTCTTCACAGTCACGAAAACCGGCCTCGTTGCCACGCCCACGCCCTGGCCGCGTCTTCTGCACGAGGGCACCTGGGCCGGCAAATGGTCCGGTATCGTCAACGTTGTGACGTCGCTTGCGTTCGCGCTGCTGCTCATCACCGGCGTCACGATCTGGACACGCCGCAAACTGCGTCGCGCAACGCGAGTGCGCACTTGAGCGGGGCCGAGGCTTCAAACGCGTTGAGTCTCAGCCGTGGCATCTGCATGCCCAGCAGTTCCACCCTGTCGCCCTCCGGCGGCATACGCGGGACCTCGGCGAGCGGCACGAGGTCGATGACGAGGCGCACGCGTGCTGCCTCCACGAACGGCAGGCTCACGATGCCGAGGCCGCGGACTTCGATCAGCCCGCGTATCGTTTCGGGCGCTGATGCGATGAGCGTGTCCCCGCGACGTGCGATGTGCACTTGGTCGTCAGCGACTAGGCTCGCTCCGTTTCCCCTCTCCGCCTCCTTAGGGGGAGAGGGAAAAGCTGAGCGCGCCCATCCCGACTATCCTCAACGCGAGATCGCTCTTGCCCGCACCCGACGGTCCGCGCAGCAGCAGCGCTTCGCCGTCGATGGCGACTGCCGTGGCGTGGATGAGCATCGTGTCGCTCATGCCATGTCAATCGTCGCGCGCGCGCCGGCCGTGGTGACAACAGCGCTTCGCGCGGCCCGCACGCGCGCGAGATCAGCGTCCATCACCAGAACGATCGGGCATGCCTTGCCGTACAGTTCCACGGCCACCTGCGCGCCAACGGTGAGGATGGCGTCGCGCGTCGACAGCACGAATGCTGCTGGCGCGGTTCCGAGGCGAATGGCTTCGGCCAGCACCGACGCGCCCGACGACGAGCCGCGTGCGGATGCAACAGCCACGATCCGGCCGCTGAGTGAGGCGCCACGATCGGGATGGCGATGGTCCGTGACCGCCCCAGTGACGGCGTCGAAGCCGCCCCAGAAACTCAACGGCTCTCCGAGCGCAAACACATCGCCGCGTGCTGTGCCGCTGACGAGCGTGATGGCATCGATGCGCATGAGCGTTTTCACAGGCGCACCACCTCGCCCGCAGCAGCCGATGCCACGCATTCGGCCAGCGAGCCGAACGCGATGTCCGCGCCGAGATTGCCCGGCGCGTACCACGCCATCTTTCCGGAATTGGTCATGACCGAGCCTTTCAGCCCCACCACTTCCGTCATCAGATACGCGCACGTATCAACGATCAGCGTGACGCCGAGAGTGCGTAGCGTTGCCGCCGCGCCGCTCGCCTCCAGCGCGTCGTGCGTTTGCCGGTTGGTGTTGACATAGAACGGCGTGCGCGGCGGCGATGCCGTCAACAGCGGCAGCAACTTTGCGAACTGCGCCGGAGAAAAATGCGGTGTGCCGAGCGATACTGCCGTCAGCACAGCGCCATCCGACGCCGTCGACAAGCGGGCCAACGACGCCCGTAAATCCGGAGCCGTCACTGTGCGCACGACGGTCGGCGCGATGCCTTGTGTCGCGGCCTCCAGCGTCGGCGCTTCCGGCGTCAGGCCGACAGCGTGAAACATCGCCACGGCACCCGCCGAAGCCGCAGCCGCGCCCAGGCCTTTGAGGTCATCCTCCGTCGTCGCGGGTGACAGTCCGTCGATCGCGGCGATCGACGTTCCAGCCTCAGCGCCGATCAGCGCGCCGATAGCGATGGCCGTGCGCTCGGTATCATCGAACGGCGTCTCGACAATGCGAAAAAGCTGCGTCGCGCGGCGGTTCTCCGTGAGGTGCAGGCCGTACGCCGGCGCACGACCCGTCAGCGCGCACGCGAGATCGAGAAAATCGCCATACCTGTTCGTGCGCGCGCCGATGACTGAGTTCGCGAACACGATCGCGTTGCTCTCGGCCCAGGCGATCTGCTCGCCAAAACGCGGCTTGAACATGGTCTGATACGGCGCGCAGGTGAAGGTGGGCATGCAGCCAAGCTCTTCATGCGCCCGCATCACGCGCGCGCCGTCGGTCGCGAGTTTTTCAGGCCCGCGATACAGTTCCGGGTGAATGAGATCCATCGACCCGACATTGAGCGTCGTCGGCACGCGAACGCGACCTTTCAGGCGCACGGCGTGCTCGACGAAATCGAGGCTGACTTGCCCGTGGTACAAACAGCCATCGATGTGCGCGCCGACGATGTCGAGAAAGCCGGGCGCGCCCATGGCCTCGGCGAATTTCACCAACAGCCGCATGGCAAACGCCGCGGCTTCGCCGTGGCGGCCGGCGAGCAGTTCGGTATCGATGGGCGCGAGGGTAAGAGTCATTGCCGAGCCTCGACGGTCTGCCTACCGTATGTTGTCATAACAGCCGCGCTCCGCTTCCCTCTCCCCCAACCGTGGGGGAGAGGGAAGTGGAGCCAGATGTACAATGCGTGAAGGCGGCGCTGCGACCGGCCATTGGAATTCACCTCATCACACCGCCGCCGCCCTCGGCGCGGGCTGCATCGCATACCACGCGATGACAGCCAGCATGAACAGCAGCGCGGGGATCGCGACCATGTTCAATGTCGCCCAACCCGCTTGCGCCTGCAACGTGCCGGATGTTCCGGCGGCGAGCGCGGTCGTCGCGTAGACTATGAAATCGTGCGTGCCCTGCACTTTTGCGCGTTCTTCCTGCCGGTATGTCGTGGTCAGCAAGGCCGTGCCGCCGACGTAGCAGAAGTTCCAGCCCAAGCCGACGAACAGGTTGGCGATGGCGAAATGCCAGATCGAGATGCCCATCAAATTCGTCAACGCACACAGGATCTCGATGCAGGCGCCGGCGACGACAATCGTCTTCACCCCGAACCGGTTGATCAAGTTGCCCGTGAAGAACGACGGCACGAACATGGCGAGCACATGCACCTGAATGACCGTCGCGCTGTCGGCGAAATCAAAGCCGCAGCCCTTCATGGCAAGCGGCGTTGCCGACATGACCAGCGTCATGATGGCGTAGCCGATCATCGACGCCGTCACCGCCGCGATGAACGCCGGCTGGCGCATGATCACGCCCATCGGCCGACCGCCCGCGCCGGTATCGGTCTTGGCGGGGGGCGGAATTTGGATGGCCTGCATCAGCAGCAGCATGACGGCGGCACACACGGAGATCATCAGGTACACGCCAGCGAACACGTACGGCAGCAGGTCCACCGTCCACTTCGCCATCTGCGGCCCGGCAATGCCAGCAACAATTCCGCCCGCCATAACGAGCGAAATGGCCTTGGCCTTGAAATTCTGGTCGGCAACATCGGTCGCCGCAAAGCGATAGTGCCAAGCAAACGACGCGGCCGCCCCCTGCAGAAACCCGCCAATGCACAGCAACAGGAAACTCTGAAACCAGATACCGAGGAACGAGACGATACCGCCGATAATCCCCAACGTCGCGCCAAGCGAAAACCCAGGCCGTCGACCGATGCGCCCCATCAGCAGCGCCGCCGGCAGCGTTGTGCACATCAAGCCAAAGTGGGCGAGAAAGATCGGCACGGTCGCCGCGATGGCATGCTCCGGACCAAGGATCGCCAGCGCGGCCAACGGCGTGGTCGCGATCGACATGGTTTGCGTGCAGTGGAACAGCCCTTGCGCGGCCGCCAGCACCGCAACGTTGCGCCGGGCCGGCTCGGCAAGGAAAGAAAGTGCGGACATGCGCGCGGCCTTGTTCGATCTGTGCTTGGGATCGACTATACCGCGCAAACCAATCGTCATGCGCGGCTAGCATTGCCGCAGGCGTTAACCGCCCACCAACGCCCGTACTTCGTCAAGCAGCTTGGCATCCACCGCGACGCCGTCCTTCGCCGCTGTCGCGCGCAGCTTTACGCGCTTCTGCCCTGGCAGGCGCGTGCCGCTATCGGCCTCAATCATCGACGCCAGCGCTTCAAAGCGTGAGGCGAACAGATCCGCCCCGCCGAACGCCGCGGGATCGATCAGGACAAGGAATTGCCCGACGCCCGGCGGCTTGCCCGCAGCGTCGAAGAATGACGACGCCTCGGACGCCAGGTTCGCGCCCGTGAGCGCCACCGCCAGCACCTCGACCATCAGCGCGAGTGCTGAGCCCTTGGCGCCGCCGAGCGGCAGCAGCGTGCCCTTCAGCGCGGCCTTGGCGTCGGTCGTCGGCTTGCCCGTGTCATCGAGCGCCCAATCGGCGGGGATCGGCTCGCCCTTCTGCGACGCCGCCAAAATCTTGCCGCGCGCGACGCCCGACAGCGCCATATCGACGACGACGGGCGCCCTGCCCTTGCGCGGGGCGGCGAAACCAATCGGGTTGGTGCCGAACACGGGCGTCTTGCCGCCCCATGAGGCCATGGCGTGCGGCGTGTTGGCGAACATCAGCGAGACCAAGCCGTGGTCCGTCGCGAGCCGCTCCAGATGCCAACCGATCACGCCCGCATGATGCGAGTGCACGAAGCCGACACCGGCGATCCCCGTCGCCTGTGCGAGCGCGGGCGCCGCCTCCAGCACACGATCCATGGCCGGATAGAAGAACCCGGATTTGACATCGACCATCAGCGCGCCCGGCCGCGTCTGCTTGAGCACCGGCACGACATGGCCATCGACCTTGCCGCTCTTGGCCTGCGCCGCATAACTCGGCACGCGCGAGAGGCCGTGGCCCTTCTGCCCGTCGATCTCGGCCTGCACCAGCGCCCGCGCCGTCGACGCCGCATTCGCAGGCGATGTGTTCGCCGCGACCAGCGCGCGGGTGATGAGGGAGAGGAGCTCGGTGGTGGGGAGGGTGGTCATGGTGTCGATCTCATTCGCGTGTGAGCGGCGCGATGGACCACCGAGTACCCGTGCCGTGACCCGTTGACCAGTCACGGGCGACGCTTTTGAGCCGAAGCATCATAGTCTGCCTACTGGTTTGCTTCTTCCCGGAATGCCTGCTGTGATTTGGATTGCGCGTTTCCATGTCCCGGCACGCTTGCTACGATCACCGCCCAACTATCTGGAGAGACGAAATGGCCAAAGCATATTGGGTCGCGACCTACCGGGCGATAACGAAGCCAGACAAGATGGCCGCGTATGCGGCCCTCTCCGGCCCTGCGATCGTCGCCGCAGGTGGAAAAATCCTGGTTCGTGGTTTGCCGAGCAAGGTCTACGACAACGGGATCATGCAACGCGTGGTCGTCATCGAATTCGCAAGTGTTGAGGATGCTGTGAAGGCGCACGACAGTCCGGCCTACCAAGCTGCGCTGGCGGCACTTGGAGATGGCGCCGACCGCGATATCCGGATTGTCGAAGGGGCGTAGTAGCGGTCACTCATCTGATCGGGATCTCGAAAACCGGGATCTCGAGGATTGTGTTCTGCCAGAGTATCCGATGCGAGCGCAGTCACTTTTCTTTTTGGCCCAGCGCGGCCGCCTCCATGCGCTCGACGAGCGGTTATCCCAACACCCGCATCACATTCTCCACCGTCACGCTTGAAATGCGCGCGTTGCTCTCGCGCGTGACGCCGGCGACGTGGGGCGTGAGGATGAGGTTCGGCACGTCCGCGAACACGGCACCGCTGACGGCGTCGATCGGCTCGATGTCGAACACGTCCATGGCTGCGCCGCCGAGGTGGCCGCTCTTGAGGGCGCCTGCGAGATCCGTCTCGACCACGACGCCGCCGCGCGCGGCGTTGATCAGCAGTGCGCCCTTTTTCATGCGCGCGAGACGTGCGGCGTCGAGCATGTTCTTTGTCTCTGCCGTCAGCGGACAATGCAGCGAGACAACGTCTGACGTAGCGAGCAAGTCATCGAGGCCGAGACGGGTAGCGTCCCGCCAGGCAGGCGACGACGCGGGCACGTAATCGTCGAACGCCGACACAGTCATGCCCATGGCACGCGCGCGACCAGCGACGGTCTGCCCGATATTGCCAAAGCCGATGATACCGAGGCGCTTGCCCGCGATCTCCCAGCCATTGCCAGCGGCTTCGCGCGGCCACTTGCCCGAAACGAGTGCCGAAGAGCCGAAGTACGCCGCCGAGCGTGCGAGCATCAGCGCGGACCCAATGACGTACTCCGCAACCGACAGGGCATTCGCGCCGATGGCCGGGCAGACCGTGATATTGCGGTCGGCGCACGCTGTGAGGTCGATGTTGTCGAGGCCGACACCGAGACGACCGACGACCTGCAGCTTTGGTGCCTTGGCGACCAAGGCCGCCGTCACCTGTGTGCGGTTGCGCACGATGATGGCGCGCGCATCCGCCATCAGCGCCTCGAGTTCGGCAACCTTGCCCCAGAGCGCCGTGTCGACATGCACACTATAGGCACGCTTCAGGG
Organism: Hyphomicrobiaceae bacterium; assembly: GCA_031374735.1. GTDB lineage: Bacteria > Pseudomonadota > Alphaproteobacteria > Rhizobiales > Hyphomicrobiaceae > JABFRJ01. The sequence goes on from JANMGQ010000182.1 coordinate 8,561, forward strand.
TTTCCAGCGGCTCGGGATCGAGGAATTCCGTGACGACGACATGAGGCATGGCGGGCTCCGCAAGTGTGCGCGCCGAGCGTAAACACCACGGCTGGCACGGAGGCAAGAATTGGCAATCGCGGCGCCAATGCTCCAACGGGTCAGGTTCCCACAGGCCACCAAAAATTGAGGTGCACTCAGGGGTACGCTGTGTCACGAGGCAACGCGGCGCATTGGACCTGCCTCCCAGCGACGCCGATGGCAAAAGTTTCAGTCGCAACGCGCGACATCCGTGCCGCACATCCAGGAACCTGTTTCGATGCGACTGAAGACAGACGCGCTCGTGGGGTTCCTGCTCTGCCATAGCCTCGCTGTGCTGGCATTGTTCCCGTATTTCTTCAGCTGGACGGGGGTGTTTTTGTTCGTCGCCGGCACGATCGTGTTCGGCGTTCTCGGTTTGAACGTGGGCTTTCACCGCCTGCTGACGCATCGCGGTTTTTCGTGCCCGCTCTGGTTCGAGCGGGTGCTCGCCATCCTCGGCACGTGCTCGCTCGAGTTTTCGCCCGCCTTGTGGGTGGCCATTCACAGGCGGCATCATCATTTCTCTGACGAAGAAAACGATCCACATTCGCCGAACCATGGGCTGTTCTGGGCGCACTTTGGATGGCTGCTGAAGCGGTCCGGCGACATGAAGTCCCGCCCGTTGACCGATCGCTACGCGCGCGATCTCATGCGCGACCCGCTGTATGCGTTCCTGGAGCGCAAGAAAAACTGGATCACGGTGGCGTTTGCCGTGTGGCTGATGTTCTTTGCGGCTGGCGCCTTTGGGGTGTTGGCAACCGGTGGCAGTCAGGCTGAGGCGGTTCAATTCGGATGGAGCCTGCTGGTGTGGGGCGGCGCTCTGCGCACGATCTTCGTCTGGCACACAACCTGGTCGGTCAATTCCATCGCGCACGTGTGGGGCTATCGGAACTATGACACCGCTGACAATAGTCGCAACAATGTGTTGGTCGGCATCCTTGCCGGTGGCGAGGGATGGCACAACAATCACCACGCCGACCCAACGTCAGCACGACATGGCCACCAATGGTGGGAATTTGATTTTTCCTGGCAGATGATCCGCGCCCTGAGAGCGGTCGGACTGGTGTGGGATGTGGCCCAGCCCTCGCCGGCACTGACAGGCACGGTACTGGCAAGCAAGACACGTGCGGACTGAGGGTTTGCCTCACGCCGCACGCTGAAATACGCCGTCCATGGATCAGCAGAGGCCGGCTTCAGTCGTCGTCGCGCTCATGGCGCTGGTTGCGATTGCGGCGTGCAGCGTCCGCGATAGCGCTACCGACGATGAGAGCGCCAATCCCGAGCACAGTGGCGGCGACAGCGTCGCCAGTGCGGTCACGATGATGCTCGCGACGGTCGTGATAGGGCTGAGGACGCGGCTCCGGGAAGCGGCGGTGATCAAAGTGCCGGGGACCGACCGGGCGATCGTTGCCATGTCCGCGATAGCGGTATGGGTCGGCATGGGCGGCCGAGGCGAACAACGAGACTTCCGATGCCAGCATGCCCGTCGCAATGGCGACGGCGACAGCAATAGACTTGGCTTTCGAGACTGACATGGGAACCGGCCCCCTAGGCCCGTGGTGTCCAAACCGGGAACGTGCGAGGTCCCGTACCCGCGCCCGATCAGGGTGGAACCCATGACCAAGCGAACTTGCCTCCGTTATAGATCTGCGGCTTTGAAGCGGGTCTGAACAAGCCTTGCAACGTGCGTTCATATTCGACCGTCGCATATGACAGACGCAACCGACGCAATCGCGCTGACAACATCCCACTGACAAGATCCCACTGGCAAGATCCCACTGGCAAGATCCCACTGGGCGGGTGGGCGAAAAGGCCTACAAAACAATCGCCGTTTGCGGACGCCAGCGCTATCGTGACGCGACTGGAACGCAAAACGACTGGGGCAACTCTCATGAACACCCATATGGCCGCCGCTGTGATGGCTGGCGTCTCTCTCCTGGCGTCCACAGCCGTGCGCGCGCAGACCACGATCACCGTCTACTGTTCTATTCTCGAGGAACAATGCCGCGAGGGCGTCGCCGTGTTCGAAAGGGCGAACCCCGGGGTGAAAGTTGCCATGGTGCGCAAGAGCACTGGTGAAGCCTACGCTCAGATCAAAGCCGAGGCTACCAATCCGAAGGCCGATATCTGGTGGGGCGGGCCGGCCGAGCCGCATCTGCAGGCTGGCGAAGAAGGGCTGCTCGACGTCTACACGTCGCCCGCCATGGCCAACCTGCACCCCTGGGCAAAGGCGCTCGCGGATCAGTCGAAGGGCCATTCGGCCGGCATCTATCTTGGCGCGCTCGGCTTTGGCTACAACACCGAGATCCTCAAGAAAAAGGGGATGACCCCGCCCAAGTGCTGGGCCGATCTGCTGGACGCCAGATTCAAGGACGAAGTGCAGATGGCTGACCCGAACTCATCGGGCACGGCTTACGTCATGCTGGCAACGATCGTGCAGGCCATGGGAGAAGACAAGGGCTTCGCCTACATGAAGGCGCTGCACAAAAATATCAGCCAATACACCAAGTCGGGCATCGCGCCGGTGAAGGCCGTTGGCCTTGGCGAGACGGGTGTCGCCATCGCCTTCCTGCACGATCTCGTCACGCAAAAGCTGCAAGGCGCGCCGGTCGAGATTGCGGCGCCGTGCGAAGGCACTGGTTATGAGACAGGTGCCGTCTCGTTTGTGAAGGGTTCGAAGGCGCCCGATTTGGCGAAGAAATTCTTCGACTTCACATTGTCAAAGGAGGCGCAGGACATCAGCGCCAAGCTCAAGATTCATTCAACGCCATCAAACATGGCCGCCAGCGTGTCGCCCGACGCACCAAAGCTCACCGAGATGAAGTTGATCACCTATGACACCGCCAAGTACGGCGCCTCCGCCGAGCGGCGCCGTCTGTTGGCCAAGTGGACGCAAGAGGTGCAGGCGGCAGCGAAGTGATCGCCGTGGGTTACATCATGCCAACGAGCAAAATTTTTGACCCATCACAACAAAGAGCGTCATCCCGCAGCAATTCTCGATGTGAACGATCGGCACGTCCCTTCTCCCCTCATTCTTCATGAGGGGAGAAGGTGCCCGAAGGGCGGATGAGGGGCAGCCGCTTGCGCCACCAGCGCTTGATCCTTCAAGTCATACAGAATGTTACCAACACCAACCGTGCACGTTGCTGCCCCTCACCCGCCCCCTACTGTTTCGCGCATTCGCGCGGGCAGTTTCCCTCTCCCCTTGCAAGAGCAAGGGGAGAGGGACACTGCCTCCGTTTTCACATTGAGAATTGCTGGTCATCCCGGACTGCGATCACGCGTCCCGCGTGACCTCTGTCCGTAAAACACGAGTGTCAATGCGTGAGAGGTAAGGATTCCGGATATGCCTGCCGAGCCTCGGCGCGACAGGCATTCCGGAATGACGATGACGGGTTGGTCAGTCACAAATTCTGGCCGCTGGTATCAGGCACGCCGTCACGAACTGCTCGAATGCCTTTGCGCGGTGCGAGGTCGCGTGCTTTTCGCTTGGTTCCATCTCGCCGTAGGTTTCGGCCCCGCCATCGGGCACGAACATGGGATCGTAGCCAAATCCCCGTCCCCCACGTGCGGGCCACACGAGGTGGCCGTAGACCTTGCCGATGAACTCCTGCGTCGTCCCATCGGGCCAAGCGAGGCACAGGCAGCTGACGAAGTTTGCGGTTGGCGCGGGCGGGCCCCACGCGCCTTTCGCTGCCAGCAGATCAGCGACCCGCTGCATCGCCATGCCAAAATCGCGCTTTGGTCCGGCCCAATCGGCCGTATATACGCCCGGCTCGCCGCCGAGTGCGTGGACTTCGAGGCCCGAGTCGTCCGACAGGGCCGCCAATCCGCTGGCGCGCGCGGAATGCAGCGCCTTCAGCCGCGCATTGCCGACAAACGTCGTCTCGGTCTCAACCGGCTCCGATATGCCAAGCGCGGCAGCCGAGACCGTGTCGAGACCGTATGGGCGAACGAGGTCATCGATCTCGACGAGCTTGCCCTTGTTATGACTGGCAACAACGAGACGGGTGCCTGTGGTAAAACGGGGCATGAGGGATATCGCCGGGCTTGGGTGGTTGAGGCATCGACCTTCGCCGATGCCTAACACCGGACCCTAGGCACTGCTATCGCCATCAGTGCAGCATCACGCAGCCGGCGCCTGACTGCCACGAAAGTGCCGGTAGGCGTAGGATAGAAAACCGATGCCGATCATCGAGACGATCATGTAGCCCATTGCGATCAGCGCGCTCGGCAGCGCCAGAGACTGCATCCAGGCCGACAAAAGGTCCAGATTGGGCTTCTTCGGGTCCATCTCGGGCATGCCGCCAAACATAAAGGGCATGATGGCGAGATTGAGCACTATGGCTGGAATGACCGCGGACAAGATCGTGCCGCCGATCAGGCGCCATGTGTTGCCTGTGGTCAGCGCCCAGGAGTCGCGCAGCCGCAAGCCCGTATCACCGATCGCCCGGGCAGGCAGCACCAGCGACAAGCGCAGCGCGGCGACAAGGGCGGCGACCAAAGGGACGAACAGCATCAGCGCACCGATCCAGGGCCCGAAGGCGGCCGCGGCCGCAACCGTCAGCAAGCCGAACAACATGATCGGCACGAAAATCGCGAGAACCATCAGCAGCGTGATGCCGATGTAGCGCAACGTGAAGCTTGACGGCAGAGCCGTCATGGCCTGCTCGCCGAGCAGAATGCGTCGGTGCCAGGCGACGGCCACGATGCAGCCTGCCACAAAGGCAAATAGCTGCACGAAACCTTGGACGGCCTCTTGCCACAGCGCAGCCTCCGGCACCGTTGACGGCAACGCACTGATCGAAGAGGCGCTGCTGACCAGGCTGAAATACGTGATCGCACCGACCAGCAGCATCCAGGGGAGCGCGAGCCTGACAGCCGCACCCAGATTATGCGCAAGCGCTGCGAAGGCATCGCCCACCGCGCCGATGACGTCGAGTTTCGCACCCATGATCGCCCTCCAGGAGATTATCTCGGATCGAACACAGTCGGACGCTTACCGTTCCGGCCGCGGCCGTCCCGTCCGCCAAAACTGGCATCTCCGCGTAGATCTGTTCGGCTCTCTCGTCGAGGCAAAATGGCTTGGGCTCACATGACAAGAACCGATGTATGCACTATGGGCAGTGTGCATCGCATCACCAAAACTTCCACCAAGGTTTTCTTGGCCGGCTCAGAGGTGGTTGGCCGGTCAGCTTGCGCACTTCGTCCATGGCTTGACGCACCTCTGTCACACTCTTGGCCACATCAGGCTCAGCCAGCGCCTGCTGCATGAACTTGCGCAACTCGTCTGCAATGTCCGCGGATGGGCGACCGCCCAATTCGGCTTTCACCTCTGGCATGTTGCTGAGAGCACTGGCGGCAGCCTTGAGTTTGGCATCTTCGATCTTGCCCGTGAACACGCTGCCAAGCATGACATCGATCATGGCCCGACCGCCTTCAACCTTGGCCGCGTGTGCCGCTTGCCCTTCAGCGAAGCCAGGAGCGGCGTGGCCGACGTAGGGAACGGCGAGGGCCGCGCCTGCTGCGGGATCACCGGTGAAGTAGTCAAACCCGACCTGTAAAGGGACAAGGTGAGGTGGCAACGGCCCTCGTTGGTCAAGGGTCGCAAGCGCGGCGACGACGAGGTTGTTGAAGCTCTCCCCGACTGTGGTCCGGTCGACGAAGACCGCATACTCACCGCGAAGGATTTCCGCCAGCGATGAGACGGTGATGTAGATATCGTGTGTCGAATAACTCAAGGGTACGACATAGTCGCGGCCACCATAGGTGACAATGAATTGGTCGTCATCGGCCCGCGATGTGAGCGGGTGTTGCGGAGCAAGAAACTCTGCAAATCCCGAAACAATTCCGTCTTCTTCATTGCCGATTTCGACCGTGACGTAACCTCCCTCCACGGCTTCGACGTCATTGGCTGCGGGCCAGTCTGGTGGTGTTGTCATGGGCTGAACGATCCCGAGCCACTTCACTGGTCATAATTTTGGTGTGCCAACCGTCACACCCGCTCCATGATGACAGCGATGCCCTGGCCGACGCCGATGCACATGGAGGCGAGCGCATAGCGCTTGCCGGAGCGCTGCAATTCGCGTGCGGTCGAGAGCGCGATGCGGGCGCCTGATGCGCCGAGCGGATGGCCGACAGCGATGGCGCCGCCGTTCGGGTTCACACGCGCGTCCTTGAAGTCGACGCCGAGGCCCTTCAGGCAGCCGAGCACCTGGGCTGCGAAGGCCTCGTTGATCTCGATGATGTCCATGTCTTTCATCGTCAGGCCCGCGCGTTCCAGCGCTTTCTGCGCGGCCGGCACAGGGCCATAGCCCATGATGCGCGGCGGCACGCCGGCAACGGCGGTCGCGATGATGCGCACCATCGGCTTCTTGCCGGCCGCATCGCCCGCTTTGCGGCTGGCCACGATCAAGGCCGCCGCGCCGTCGTTTACACCCGACGCATTGCCCGCCGTCGTCACGCCGTCGTCGAAGATCGCTTTCAGCTTTTGCAGGTCGGCGAGCGTCGTCTGTGGGCGGGGATGTTCGTCTTCAGACACAACCGTGTCGGGCTTGCCCTTGGCGCCGGCCATGGTCACAGGATGGATCTCGCCTGCGAAAAACCCGGCGGCCTTGGCTTTGGCATACTTTTGCTGTGAGGCGTGGGCGAACACATCGCAGTCCTCGCGATTGAGCTGGAAATCGCGCGCCATGTTGTCGGCCGTCTCTGGCATCGTGTGCGCGCCGAACGCCTTTTCCACCTTCGGGTTCGGGAAGCGCGCGCCGATGGTCGAATCGAACATGCGGAAGTCTCTGGAATAGGCGCTTTCGGCCTTGCCCATGACGAACGGCGCGCGAGACATGCTCTCGACACCGCCGATGACAGCGATGTTGGCTTCGCCGCAGGTGATGGCGTGCGACGCGTGAATAAGCGCGTTCAAACCCGAGCCGCATAGGCGGTTCGTCACAGAGCCTGGCACTTCGACGGGGATGCCAGCGACCAGCAGCGCGTGGCGCGCCACGTTGCGAGCGTCCTCGCCAGCCTGATTGGTACACCCGACGGTCACGTCGTCGATCGACGCCGCCTTAAAGCCTGAGCGGCCCACGACTTCCTTGATCACGCCCGCGAGCAGATCGTCCGGGCGGATCTTTGCGAGTGAACCCGCGTGGCGGCCGAACGGCGTGCGCAGACCGTCATAGATGTATGCGTCGAGCATGGGATCACGTGTCCGTTGTCGTGGGGATGCCGCATTTCTTGCGCGATCTCGCGATGCTGTCTAGCGGCACTTATGTGCTGGAACTTCGCCCCTTGTCGGCGAGATCCAGCACGATGCGGGCGGCAGCCTCGCTCGGCGTCGTGTCGGGCAGCAGCAGGCGCGTTGGAATCTCGGCCAGCGCTTCGAGCTGAGCGCGGCGTGCATCCGTCTCAGCCAGCAGCGGCTCAAGTGCGTCGGCCAGCGTGTCACCGTTGACTGCGTCCTGCAGGAACTCTGGGAATGCGTTGCGGGCAAGCACGAGATTGGCCAGTACGATCGAATGCGCCTTCATGAGGAAGCGGAAGCTCCAGGCGACGCGATCCATCTTGTAGGCGACGACCATCGGCGTGCCCGCGAGCGCCAGCTCAAGCGTCACTGTGCCGGAGGCCGCGAGGGCTGTCTTGGCGAGTTTGAAGGCGCGGAATTTGTCGGCATCGCCCGTCACAAAATGGACCGGGACTGGCCAATTCGCGACGCCCGCCTCGACCTGATCGCGCACATTCTCGACCACGGGAATAATGACCGACGGCGTGACGCCGCGCGCGCGCAGCGCCACCAGCGCCTCGCCGAACGGCTGCATCAGGCGCCCTGCCTCCGAGCGGCGCGAGCCGGGCAAAATCACAAGAACCGGCTGATCCGGCACAAGCCCGAGACGCTCTGCAAGGGGAGCCGGATCGAGGCTGTCGATCCACGGCTTCTGCTCGATCAGGGGATGGCCGACATAGGTGCATGGGGGCCCGCCGAGCCGCTCGTGCGCGGCCGGCTCGAACGGCAACAACGCCAGCACATGATCGACATAGCGGCGCATCTTCCTCGCGCGGCCGGGGCGCCACGCCCACACACTCGGGCTGACGTAGTCGATGATCGGCACATGCGGCCGCTTGCGCCGGAAGCGCTTGGCAATGGGGTGCGTGAACTCGGGACTGTCGATGATGATCAGCGCGTCGGGTTCGGCCGTGACGGCGGCATCGACGGTGCGATAGATGCGGCGCATAATGCGCGGCAGGCGCGGCAGGATCGACAGCGGCCCCATCACGGCCACGTCTGAGATGGGGAACTGCGAGGCAAGACCGTGCTTCTCCATCAGCTCGCCGCCGACGCCGAGATAGTGTACCCGACCGCGTGCGTCCTTGTTCAGCCGCTCCATGAGCTTCGCGCCGAGTGCATCGCCGGAATGCTCGCCGGCGACGACGAACAGACGCAGCTCCCGTTTTGAGGAGGATATCGTCATGGTGCGGATCTGTGGGTCGTCGGCCATGCCGGTCCTTGTCTGACTGTCGGACCTGCTAACAGGTGTCGGTGCGGACGTCACGGCCAGTGTCTGGCGCTATGGCTAACGAGACCCGGCTAACGAAGCGGGCGGCGCACAGACGCAAAGCAGGGTACGCTTAAATCCGCATCTTCCCAAACCATCCCCGACCACCCCGCTCGGACGATGACATTATCGCAAGCCCCAGTGACGGCGTCGCTCATGGGGGTGCGTACATGCGTGGCCGCGACCCCGCGCCGCCAACCGACGCGCGACAGGCCCCACTGGCCGTGGCTGGAGGCCCGCTCGAGTGCTGCCGGGATGCCTTCGCTGGCCGCGACCGCCAGCACATGCCCGCGCACGACGACGGCGGCGGTATCGGGAATGTAACGCGCAGCCGTGCGCGCCACCTGCACCGCCCGGATCGCATCCGCCATGTCGCGCGACGACAGGCGGCGTGGCTCGTTCTTGCTCTGTGAGATGCCGTCCGGCGCATCGGCCGGCCCACGGCGAACCTCGCTCGGGGCCGCAACACCCACAACGAACATGCCCGCAGCCTCGGCTGCAGCGATCAGCTCTTGGCGCTGTAAAATGATTGCCTCGCCGGTCCGCACTGCAATGCCCGCGAGCCCCGCCGCCGCCGCCCGCTCGATGGTGCGCAGGCCGATGGCTGGTAGGTCAACCCGCCGCTCCTGGCGCGGCTTTGGCACTTTCAGCAGAACGCCTGCGCGCTGGCCGCCTTCGGCGCGTGACAGACGTGCCAGCATCCGATCCGTGCCTTCCGCACCCTCGACCGCCAACACGCGTCCGTTGGCGACCACGGCCGCCTGTCCGATGTCGAAAGCGCCGAGATCGGCGAGCAGCGACTCGGCCATCGCAATGTCGGCCATCGCCCCTGCATCGGCAATGCGTGCGCCAAGCGCGCCTTCGCCGACCAACACTTCCGGTGCCACGTCCTGGACGCCAACCACCGTCAAGCCTTCACGTTCGAAAATGCGGATGCAGCGGGTCAGCAGCGCATCGTCGCCGCCAGCCGTGATCAGGCCGAGCACCTGAGCCAGCACGCGGACGAGGCCAAAGTCCGGCCGCAGCTTGGTCAGATCAGGTCGCGTCACGGCGCCGGCGATCACCATGACACCGGTCTCGCCTTTGGGCGCCTGCAGGGCTGAAAACATGCGCGCGGCCTGGCCGAGGTTTACCCACGTGTGGCCATACTGTTCGACGCGTGCATCGGCTTCATTCTCAATGGCAACGATGTGCACCTGCCCGCCACGGCGCGTCACGCTGTCGGCGATCTGCAGCGGCAAATCTCCGCCACCGGCAAGGATCGCGACATGGTGCGTGGAGGGGGGCATGGATGAGGCAAACGCCTTTTGATGAGGTGGTGTGTGTCGCATATAGCGTCACAGCGCAATCGCATGAGCCGTCATCCCGCACAAACGCGGCCCCTTCAGACCGCGTGCAGATGCGGGATCCAGCGCAAGACGTCCGCGCAGCGGTCCGCATCGACAGGCCTATCATGGGCGCTGCGCGCACTCACCCGCTGGATCCCGCATCTGCGCGCGGCCGAAGGGGCCGCACTTGTGCGGGATGAAGAGGTCTTTGGTCATGCGACCGCCCTGACCAGCCTCGGGTCCGACCTTGTTGAGCCCGATGCGCGTCGTCTATAGGGCATGACCGACCGGGAGGCACGATGCGACGCGCAGATGTTTCGAGGCGCGTTGCGCTGGTGGGGTTGGCCGCTGCCGCCCTGCCGGACTTGAGCGCCGCGCAGGCCTCTCCCTGGCGCGACATACAGATCGCGGCCAAGCCCATCGCGCACTTTTCCAAGACCTCGCAGGCGACGCAGTTCGGATCGTTGATGTTTCTTGGTGGCCTCACGCTGACCTCGGCTGACCGCGAGTTCGGTGGCCTCTCGGGTCTCGCGATGGAAGCGGATGGACGCTCGTTCGTGGCCGTCTCCGACGAGGGCGCATGGCTGACGGCGCAGGTGTCGGTCGATGGTCAACGCCCGGTTGGCATCGAGGCCGCCCGCCTCGGCCCGATCCTTGGCGCCGATGGCATTGCTTTGAAGCGCAAGCGTGACAAAGACTGCGAGGCGGTCGCCATCCTCGACGGTACACTCCAGCGGGGCACGCTGCTGATGGCGTTCGAGCGCAATCATCGCGTGGAGCACTTTCCCGTGCGCGATCGGATTGTGCAAGCGTCCGCGGGTGCCTTGGTCATGCCGCGCGAAGCGGCTCGGATGGAGACCAACAAGGGCCTCGAAGCCATGACAGTGCTGGCTGGCGGGCCATACAAGGGCGCGGTCATCGCCTTCAGCGAACGCTTGGCCGATGCCGACGGCCATCACACGGGCTGGCTGTGGATCGACGGCCAGCCACAACGCATCGGCCTCACGGCTGTGGGTGGTTTCGACGTGACGGACGCCGCCGCATTGCCCGATGGCGCGCTGCTCGTGCTGGAGCGGCGCTTTCGCTGGACCGAGGGCGTCCAGATGCAGCTGCGGCTCATCCCGGCAGCCGAGATAACCCCGGGCCGTGTCGCAGCGGGCCGCGTGCTGTTGACGGCCGACAACACCTACGAGATCGACAACATGGAGGGCTTGTCGACCCACCGCGAACCCGACGGCACGCTGGTGCTCACCCTCGTCTCGGATGACAATTTCAACACCGTTCTACAGCGCACCGTATTGCTGCGCTTTGCGCTCAACGCTTGACGCGCGCACGGAATTTATCGGCGAGCACCGTCTCTTTGCTGGCGGGATCATAGATGTGCAGGCCAAGCGGCAGCGCCTCGTCGTTCTTGAGATTGTAGATCTCGCTCTGCTTGAGGCCGTAGGCGAGCAGTTCAAGATCAGCATCCATTTCCTCGAAGTACAGGGTCAGATCGAGCGCCACTTTGTTGGAGCGCGTTTCGATGTCCTGGATCTCCTTGCGCGTAAAACTTGTCTTGGTGAGGTTGGGTGTGAAGTGATGCATGCCAACGGGCGTCGTCGCTCCCTTGACGCGGTAGGGCTTGCCGGTTTCGCCATCCTTGCCGGCAATCAACACGTAAACGCAGGCGCTCAGGCAGCCCTGACCGTCGATGGCATAGGCGCGCACGCCGGCTGTATTGACCTGGCGGCCAAGCGCAAGCGCGCCCTGGATGCTGCCACCACCCGACTCCAGATAGATTGATGTGATCTTCTTGTCCGGCAGCTTGCTCAGGTAGGCCTGAAATCGGAACGCATCCTCCGGCTCAACGCGGCCCTTGGCGGAAATGGCGTTTTCCGTCGGGCTGTCATTGGCGTGCTTGGTGAAGTCAAGCGCGGCCACCGGCGACGCGGTCGCGGCTGCGAGCGCAAGCCACAGCGCGCAATATGAGGATCTGAGCATGGGGACCTCCGCGCTGGTCAGCGCGTGCGAGAAGCGATGTTGGCGGGAGAGACGAAGCGTCCGGTTTCAAGATTGAGGATCGTGATCCCGAAACTCAGCGCATCGGCCTCGTTCAGCCAGTAGATGTCATCATGCGGCGTACTCAGCGTGAGCGCGATCGCGCGAACTGGGGCGCCGACCGCTCTCAAGTAGATCAAATGCTCGTAGACGGAGCTTTGCGTTATGCGAGACACTTTCTCCGCCTCTTCTTTTGTGTACGTCTTGTCGGGCAACGCCTTGCGCAAACTGTGATTATGGAAGCCGAGTTTCGCGCCGGAGGCCAAGATGCGCATCGGCTCGCCGGTCACCGCATCGCGCCCGCCAAAGAAGGCGTCCGTGCACGCGCTCGCACATTCCTGGCCGGACAGCACGACAGTGGCAATGCGTGCTTCGTAGAAAAAGCGGCCAAGTGCATAGCCTTGCGTCACGCGTCCTCCGGGCGAATCCAGCGCCGCGATGATGCGCACGGTCGGCGGCACGTCGGCGATGGCGCTCTTGAAGCGCAGGATCTCGTTGCCGTCGTATTCGCCGGAGATTTGGAACACGGCCGTGTTGGGCAAGCCGAGATCGATGCGCGTCACCGTGATCTCGGCGCGCGCGCTTATGCTTGCTGTAGCGAGCCCCAAAACCAGGGCGGTCAAGGCGTATCGCACGTGTCGGCCAAGCATGCTGTGGCTCCGTCTCAAATCAGTTGCGCTTGGCGGGCAAGGGGGCGTCGCCGGGCTTCAGAAGTTTTGAAAGCAAGATCAACTGCGCCGTCGTCTTGACCTCGGGCATCGTCGACAATTGCGACGCGCGCCGGTTTTCGTCCTCGGCCTTTGCGATATCGCCCTTGGCCAGCGCCACACGGGCACGCGTGACGAACGGCAGGCCCATCTTGTCGTTGGCCTTGGTCACGCTGTCCGCGCGCGTCAGCGCGTTCGCGTGGTCGCCCAAAACGGCCAGCGCGTAACTCTCCCATGAGGCGCTGCGCAGGTTCTGTTCGGCTGCTCGGAAATCGGCGACGGCCTGCGCATAGCGATGCTGACGCACAAGCGACAGGCCCCGCCAGAACAGGGCCTCGTCTGACTTGGGATTGAGCTTGAGGGCCTCGGTCGCGTTGGCCGCGGCTGACCTGTAGTCACCGACAATGGCCAGCACGCGCGTCACGCCCTCAAAAGCCGACAGCTTGAACTCCGGCGGCGCCTTGCTCGCCTTCAACGCCTCATAGCCCTTGAAGGCATCGCGATATTCCTCAGCCTCCTCAAATGCCGCGGCACGGCCGAGCATGGCCCGGAAGCTCTCCGGTTCGCTCGCCAGAACCTTGTCGTAGATCGCCAAGGCGTCGCGATACTTCTTCGTCTTGCGCAGATCGACCGCCTGCTGGAGTTGCGCCTCGGTTTGCGATGGCGCTGCAGGTGAGACGGGAGGCGAGACTGTAGGTGATACTGGCGCCGAGGCCGGCTGCACGGTTTTCGGTGGATCAGATTTTGCAGGCGCTGCTGTCGCGGGCGGCGGAGATGTGGGTGCGGTCGCGGTTGGTTGCGACGGCGCGCCTGTGGTGCTGCCCCCGTCCGTGCTCAACATTCCAAGCGCCGTCTCACGCCCACGGGTTGCCCGCGTGCTGTTTTTAGCAAGCGCCAAGGCCTTGTCAAAGTCGGCCAGTGCACGGCGCGGCAGTTTCATCGCCAGCAGCAGTTCGCCCCGGTCCAGATAGCCCGTTGGCTGGTCCGGCTCGAGCGAGACGGCCATATCAAGATCTTTCAGAGCCGCCTCGTCACTGTTCCTTTGGCGATACACCCTGGCGCGGCCGAGGTAGGGCGCAGCCTTTTTCGGATCGAGCGCCATGGCGGCTTCGTAGTCGGTGCGCGCCGGTTCGAAGTTCGCCGTGCGGATGAAGAACAGCCCGCGGTTGAGCAAGAAGGTGTACTTGTTCTGAGCCAAAGCCACGGACTGATTGTAGTCGCTCAGCGCCAGATCGTTGTTGCCCAGAAAGTGTCGCAAGCGGCCGCGCGCACTGTAGCCGATGGCGCTGTTGGGGTCGACCTTAAAGATCTCGTTGACGTCGGCCTCGGCGGCCTCGAACGCCTTCAAGTCTGTGTGCGCCCATGAGCGATACAGCAGGGCATTGATCCGCTGTGCCGGGGTCAATCCCGGTTGTGTCAGGCGCTCGGTGCAGGCGGGAACCACACGAGCAGGTGCCGCAGTACGGCAATCCACTTCGGCATCCGCCAATGCCGCCAATGGTCCGAGAACAGTCAGCAGCGAGACCAGTGCACTCCGACTGCGCAACGCTGAAATCACGGCAACACTCCTAAGGCACGCAACACCACCTGCCCCTCAGGCGCCGTCGAACACAGGCCAGAGCCCCGTCGACATCGTCGACATGGCAACCATGCCGACATACACGAAGTGTGCCACGGGCCTGCCGCGCTTGTCGAGGGTATGGTGCGTGTGGTGGCGTGTGGTGCAGGGCGATCGGGTGAGTTCCCTTTCCCTTCCTTCACGGGGAGAGGGTTAGGGTGACGGGCGGCATCCGCACAGCTGTTGATTGAACAACTGGCAAAACGTCGATTGTCCGCTAGCGGAGCAATTTCCATTCGAGCAAGTGGCCGCCCCCTGGCCCTCTCCCCGTGAAGGAAGTACGGGGAGAGGGTGCAGTACCGCGTTCACCCGATCGCCTAGCCGCAAACGCCCCGTGAGCTTGCATTTTCACGGCATTTCAGCGATACATTTTTCAACCACGTGCGTGCGTCCGACAACAGGTATGCACGTGTAAGACGTGCGCGAGTGCATGACCATAGACACCCAATCAACGGAACTGCGGGACTTGCTGGCGCGGCTCATCGAAGAGCATCGCGCGCTTGATGCTGAAATCGTTGGCCTCGAAGACAGAGCCGCAACCGACCAGCTGCACATCAAGCGCCTGAAGAAGCGCAAGCTGGCGCTGCGCGACCGCATCACGTCGGTCGAGGACCGGTTACTGCCCGACATTATCGCCTGACATCAGGATTACCTGCTCAGCCTGCGGGCCGCGGCAGATTGAGTTTGTGCATCTCGAACGTGGCCCCTGGCCCTTGCTCCAAAAGGGCCGCGAGGGCCGGCCCGGCTTTGGCGAGATCTCCGACAAGTGTGTGCGGCGGGTTCACGACCAGCAAACCACACCCGTTGAGCAGATCCGGATGCCGCGGCGCGCGCACGAACAGGTCAATGGCGAGCACCGTTTCAACGCCCGCTTTGCCAGCAACATCGCCGATCGCACGCTGAAAGCGCTGCACCGGTTTGACGTCCTTGATCGGATACCACATCACAAACGTGCCGCCACGAAAGCGGACGAGACCATTGCCCAGCGCCTCCGTCATGCGTTGAAATTCGCCGGATTGCTCGAACGGCGGGTCAATCAATATGAGGCCCCGTTTCTCATGCGGCGGCAGCAGCGATTTCACGGCAGTGAAACCGTCCATGGCCATGACTTTGACGCGCTTGTCTTTGGCGAATGTCGCGGTGAGGCGCTCGTTGTCGTCGGGGTGCAATTCGTTGGCGACCAGCATGTCCCCTGCCCGCAGCAGCCCTGCCGTCAATGCCGGCGAGCCAGGATACGTCCGCAGGTCGCGCGTGGCGCCGTTGGCGCGTGCGATTTCGGCGAGATAGGGCGCAAGCGCAGCGAAGGGTCCATCACGCCGCGTGCCACCGTCTGTCGCGTCCCAGAGGCGCGCGATGCCCTCGCGCCATTCGCCCGTTGCCTCCGTCTCCCTGGTGTCAAGGCGATAGCTGCCGGTGCCGGCGTGCGTATCGACGACGCGGAACGGCGCGGGCTTCTTCTTCAAGTGCTCAAGGCACAGCACAAGCACGGCATGCTTGAGCACATCCGCAAAGTTGCCGGCATGAAAGGCGTGGCGATAGTTCATGGTGGGGGTACGATCACGACATCTCCAGGCTTCGACGACGCGCGTGCGGCGAGCAGCTCAGGAGCCAAAGGGCCGAAGCGCGGTGATGCTGCTCGACCTTGGGCGCATCACGATGATTGCTAACGGAAGCGCATTCAGATTTTGCTGGTGCTTCATGCTCTGATCAATGGTTACCAAAGCATCGAACCGGCCCGCCATCTCATTCACGCGGCCTGCTTTTCGGCGTCGGGCTTTGTTACCGTTTCGCCGGCCAACCAAAGGCTTCGGAACAGGCATGGTCGCGTCCTCGCTTCCGCACTGAGATCGTAGCACACCTGGGCCAGCGGCGTCCCAGATCCATTACCCAGCCTTCGGATCACGCTCGGGCGGTTCAGTGGCCTGTTGCGGCGAAGCCGCTGCCGGTTCGCTGGCGGGCTTGGTCGCCTTCGGCCCGCCGGTCGAGACGATCACCATGGCCGGGCGCAGTGTGCGGTCTTCGATCGTGTAGCCGGGCTGGAACACGGTGATGACGGTACCATCGGGCACGTCAGCGTTGGGCTGCTGCATCACGGCTTGATGCAGGTGCGGGTTGAACGGCTGGCCTTGCGCTTCAATACGCTTGACACCGTGCTTGTCGAGCACAGACAGGAACTCACGCTCGGTCATCTGCACGCCATCGACGAGGCTCTTGAGCGCCGGGTCGATGTCAGCTGCGCCGGCCGGCACCGAGGCAAGTGCACGCTGGAACGTGTCTCCGATGGTCAGCAGGTCGCGGGCAAAGCGCGTGTTGGCATACTTTGCTGCGTCGTCCTTCTCGCGCTCGGTGCGCTTGCGCAGGTTGTCCATATCGGCGTGTGCGCGCAGATATTTGTCCTTGAGGTCGGAGACCTCGCGGCGCAGATCTGCAATCAAGTCATCATGATGTTTCGCACCCGATGAGCCGATGCTTGCCGGTCCGGACGTTGCCTCGGAGGCGGGTGCTGGCGAGGCCTGCGGCCCAGGGTTTTGGCCGCCGGGAGATTGCGAACCGTGGGGCTCAGACTCAGCAGGCTTCGAGCCGGGGGTATCGGTGCTCATGTCTGGCAGGTTTCGCCGAAGCCCGGCGCCCTCTTTTTATGGATAGGAATTTGAGCGCATATCGGCCGCAATGAACAAAAAATCAAGCCGCCAGCAGAGCAAACGGCCGGCAATTCACACCAGAGAGATTGCCGTGACGCGCCGCGGCACGGCTGGTATTGCACGGCGCTATCTCATGTCTGTGAGTACCACATGATAACGCCTGCTTATGTCCAGACCATGGCGCGCTACAACCGCTGGCAAAACGGCAGCCTCTATAGTGCCGCATCTCGCCTGACGGATGCAGAACGGCGCGAGAATCGCGGCGCGTTCTTCGGCTCGGTGCATGGCACGTTGTGCCATCTGGTGTTTGGCGATCGCGCCTGGATGTGGCGCTTTACCAAAGACGAGACGCTGCGGCCGATCATCAAGAGCACAGCTGAAACGGCGACGTTCATCCAAGGCTGGGATGCCTTGCAGGCCGAGCGCGTCGTGATGGACACCCGCATCGCGGCCTGGGCCGCGTCGCTGACACCAGCCGACCTTGCTGGTGACCTGACCTACGTGTCGGTCGCAGCCGGCCATCAATCGACGAAACCGATGGGATTGCTGGTCATCCACATGTTCAACCATCAGACGCATCACCGCGGGCAAGCGCACGCCCTGCTGACCGGCTTCGGCCTATCGCTTGAGGATACGGACCTTCCGGCCCTGCCGCCGCCACAACCCGCTTGACGGGCAACCCGCACGCCACGGGCCACCCCGGCGGTAAGCAAGCGCCACAATTTCGCCGCCGCGCCCCATCAACTGCCTTGACAGCGGATGGGTCCGCACCTATTTCACCCATGCGATTAGCACTCCTCTTTTGTGAGTGCTATCGACGACATCAAAGCGCCTTCCAGCGCCTGATTAACCGTGGCTCAGCCCCTGAGCCGCGCAGCAAAACTTTGTTTCGGAGCAAAAATGGCCATGAACTTCCGCCCCCTGCACGACCGCGTGGTCGTCAAGCGCGTCGACAGCGAAACCAAGTCTGCCGGTGGCATCATCATCCCGGATACCGCCGCTGAAAAGCCCCAGCAGGGCGAAGTCATCGCCGTTGGTCCTGGCGCCCGCGACGAAGCCGGCAAGCTCGTCCCCCTGGACGTCAAGAAGGGTGATAAGGTCCTATTCGGCAAGTGGTCCGGCACCGAAGTCAAGATCGACGGCAAAGAGCTGCTGATCATGAAAGAAAGCGACATCATGGGCGTGATGGCGAAGTAACGCCCGCGCTTCGCGGGCTGCGAGTTGCGAGTTGCGAATAGCGAATTGGGGTGAACCCGTCGCAGCACCTTGCCCCAACTCGCAACTCGCAACTTACAATTCGCAAGCAACCCCCATCCGGAGCCAGCCACACCATGGCCGCTAAAGACGTCAAGTTCTCAGTCGAAGCTCGCGAGCGCATGCTGCGCGGCGTCGATATCCTCGCCAACGCTGTCCGCGTCACGCTCGGCCCCAAGGGCCGTAACGTCGTGATCGAGAAGAGTTTCGGCGCGCCCCGCATCACCAAGGACGGCGTCACTGTCGCCAAGGAAATCGAACTTGAAGACAAGTTCGAGAACATGGGCGCACAGATGGTCAAAGACGTCGCTCAGAAGACCAACGACACCGCCGGCGATGGCACCACCACCGCAACGGTTCTGGCTCAGTCGATCGTGCGTGAAGGCATGAAAGCCGTCGCCGCCGGCATGAACCCGATGGACTTGAAGCGCGGCTTCGACAAGGCCGTTCTCCAGGTCGTCGAAGAAATCAAGAAGAAAGCCAAGAAGATCAAGAACACCGCCGAAGTGGCCCAGGTCGGCACCATCTCGGCCAATGGCGAAGCCGCCATCGGTGACATGATCGCTGAAGCCATGCAGAAAGTCGGCAACGAAGGCGTCATCACCGTCGAAGAGGCCAAGAGCCTCGACAGCGAACTGACCGTCGTCGAAGGTATGCAGTTCGATCGCGGCTACCTGTCGCCGTACTTCATCACCAACGCAGAAAAGATGATCGCTGAGCTCGACGACGTGCTCGTGCTCATCCACGAGAAGAAGCTGGCCTCGCTCCAGCCGCTGCTGCCGGTTCTCGAAGCCGTCGTGCAGTCGGGCAAGCCGCTGCTGATCATCGCTGAAGAAGTCGAAGGCGAAGCCTTGGCGACCCTCGTCGTCAACAAGCTCCGCGGCGGCCTCAAGGTTGCAGCCGTCAAGGCACCAGGCTTCGGTGATCGCCGCAAGGCGATGCTCGAAGACATCGCGGTTCTCTGCAACGGTCAGGTGATCTCGGAAGACCTCGGCATCAAGCTCGAGAACGTTACGATGGACATGCTCGGCCGCGCCAAGCGCGTGCGTATCGAGAAGGAAAACACAACAATCGTCGACGGCGCCGGCAAGAAAAAAGACATCGAAGCCCGCGTCAACCAGATCAAGGCGCAGATCGAAGAAACCACCTCGGACTACGACAAAGAGAAGCTCCAGGAGCGTCTTGCTAAACTTGCTGGCGGTGTTGCCGACATCAAGGTCGGCGGCGCCACCGAGATCGAAGTCAAGGAGCGCAAGGATCGCGTCGACGACGCGCTGAACGCAACCCGTGCGGCCGTCGAAGAAGGTGTCGTTGCTGGCGGCGGCGTTTGCCTGCTTAAGGCTTCGCTCAACATCACGGTCAAGGGTGACAACCCCGACCAGGAAGCTGGCATCCAGATCATCCGTCGCGCATTGCAGGCTCCGATCCGTCAGATCGCTGAGAACGCTGGCGTCGAAGGCTCGATCGTGGTCGGCAAGGTCTCGGAAGGCAAGTCCTCGACGTTCGGCTACGACGCCCAGAACGACGAGTACGGCGACATGATCGAAAAGGGCATCATCGACCCGGCGAAGGTCGTGCGCACCGCCCTTCAGGACGCAGCCTCGGTTGCCTCCCTCATGATCACCACGGAAGCCGGCATCGCCGAAGCGCCGAAGCGCTCGTCAGGCGGCGCAGGCGGCGGCGGTGGCATGGGCGGAATGGGTGGCATGGGCGGCATGGACGGCATGATGTAAGCTGGGCGTGCGTGGCGGCCGGCTCTCCGCAGGAGAGTCGCCACGCACAATCAAGAACGAGCCGCCCCGGGGAGCAATCTCCGGGGCGGATTGCGTTTGGAGTTCCCGCGCAAGGAGCCGGTCGCGAGTTTTGCTACCGAGTAGCAAGGTGAAAAGCTCGTTTGATTTCCGTTTCCGCATCAAAACTGACAGCAGGTGGAACGCAGATGAAAAGCACACCGCCAAATATCTGCTCCATGTAGCACCCCGCTGCCTCCACCCGAGCCCACAGCATGCATAGTCCGTTGCTTTCTGTGTCGTCTCGTGAAAGGCAGAATTCATGAACGCGCCAGTGTCCTGGATCGGCGACGCAGACAAACTCAATTTCGCCGTCCGCTCGTGTTGCAACCTCGACGATGTCGCGAAAATTTGCGACCTCAGACATGAATGGCACGGCTTCGAGACGGACTCGATTTTCAGCGATCCGCACCACTGGTAGCGACATAGAGAAGCATTCGAGTGGGAAATGAATGGTCACGTGTTCCAACTGCTATTGCTCCAAGTGCCCCCATCCGTTTTGCGATCGAGTTGCAAAAATTGCCCTTCACCCCACCAACACATCCGCCGAAATGCCGAGCCCATCCCTGAGCCGCCGGATTATCTCGACCGTCAACTCGCGCTGCCCCGCCATGACCGACGCGACCGCCTCGCGCGAGCCGAGCAGCGGCACGAGGTCAGCTTCGCTCATGCCTTTCTGCTCGAGCCGCGCCACAATTGCGCCGATCGGATCGGCACTCGTCCCCATCGGCCAGCGCACCCTCTCGTAGGCATCGACCAGCGTGACGAGAACATCGAGACGGTCGTCTTCAGGCGTGCCTTCGGACGCCTCCCACAAGCGTTCGATCTCGGCCATGGCGGCGGTATGATCGTCGTCTGTCCGTATCGGTTTGATCTCAGTCGCCATATTGCACCGTCCTCGCGTCGATCTTGTCGTAGTCCGCGTGGGTTCCGATCCACTTGATCCAAACGATGCCGCGCCTGTAGTGCACCGATGCGACCATGCGGTAGGCGTTGCCTCGGATGTTGAACACCAATCGGTCGGCGCTGACGATGCTGACGGCACCGAAACTGGCTCGCACATCTGACGAGGTTACCCACTGTGCTGCTTCTGTTTCATCGTACCTTGAATCCAGAGCCTTCACCAATGCATCGTGATCTGGCTGAGCGGAGCACGCCGCCATAAATTCTCGGAGTTTGCGTCGTGCGATGATCCGCATTTGTTCATGCTGAGCGTGCCCCAAGAGGTTGTCAAGTCGTGCGCAAGCTCGAAAACGTCACGATCGACTTGCTCGGCCGCGCCAAGCGCGTGCGTATCGAGAAGGAAAACACCACAATCGTCGACGGCGCCGGCAAGAAAAAAGACATCGAAGCCCGCGTCAACCAGATCAAGGCGCGAGAATCGAAGAAACCACCTCGGACTACGACAAAGAGAAGCTCCAGGAGCGTCTTGCTAAACTTGCTGGCGGCGGCGTTTGCCCGCTGAAGGCTTCGCTCAACATCACGGTCAAGGGTGACAACCCCGACCAGTAAGCCGGCATCCAGATCATCCGTCGCGCGCTGCAGGCTCCGATCCGTCAAATTGCCGAAAACGCTGGCGTTGAATGCTCGATCGTGGTCGGCAAGGTCTCGGAAGGTAAGTCCTCGACGTTCGGCCCAGGATGCGTCTCTGGCGCCCAGAACGACGAGTACGGCGACATGATCGAAAAGGGCATCATCGACCCGGCCAAGGTCGTGTGCACCGCTCTCCAGGACGCAGCCTCGGTTGCGTCGCTGATGATCACCACAGAAGCCGGCATCGCCGAAGCGCCGAAGCGCGGCGCCGGTGGCATGGGCGGAATGGACGGCATGATGTAAGCCGGTTGGTGTCTGACCTCTGGTCAGACACCATTGCTCGACCCTGAGACTTAAGCCGCCCAGGAGAGCGATCTCCGGGGCGGGTTTGCGGGGCGGGTTTGCGTTTGACGAAAGAGTTCGATGCGAGCAGATTGGTGCTATGGACTATACCAAGATCATCACCATCGAGCCCGGCAAGCGCAGCGGTCAGCCGTGCATCCGTGGCATGCGCATTACAGTTTACGACATCCTCGGTTATCTAGCTGGCGGGACGACACAAGAGGAATTACTCGGCGAGTTCCCGGAGCTCACAGTTGACGACATCCGCGCCTGTTTCGCGTTCGCCGCCGACATGGGGCGCCGCGTCGCCATCGCGTCCCCACCGATCCGAGAAGCCGCGGAATGAAGCTTCTCCTCGACGAGAACTTGTCGCCCGCTCTCGTCGGACGATTGGCTTCGAGTTCCGTCGAATGTGTCCACGTCTCACGCGTCGGCCTTATTGCCGTCGATGACGACGAGATCTGGTCGGTCGCGGCCCGCGAAGGCTTCGTGATCGTCACCAAGGACAAAGATATTCAGCAAAAAGCGATGCTGTTCGGCCCTCCGCCGCAAGTCGTTCGGCTCGCGATTGGCAATCGCTCTCTCGCGGAGACCAGCACTGTGCTCCGCGCGCATGTCGATGCGATCCGCGCGTTCGTTGCGCAGCCGGAACGCGCCATTCTGCTTATCGGCCGCGAGGATGCTGCGCAACGTCACCTTTGCCGCCATCCGACGGCGGCGGCCAGGCGGTCCGATGGGGGAGCATGATCGGATGGCCTTTTTCCGCAATCGCGCGGTTAATCTGCTGAACCTGCATTTCGCGCTCCATGCCATCGCTGTCGCAGGCGGGGGCGCGTTTCTGTTGGTCTATCTCGTGAAAGCCGATGTGCCGCCACACGCCGCGCTGTTGTCCATCGCGCTGGTTCTGCTCGGACGGTTTCTGGTGCGCCCGTTCCTGGTCGGCTTTGCCATCCGCTTTGGGATGCGGCCGTTGCTCATCTTCGGCACGGTACTGACGGCGCTGCAATATCCGCTGCTGGCCGAGGTCGAGGGCATCGGCACGGTGCTGGTGCTGTTGGTCGCGCTGTCAGCCATCGGCGATACCATCTACTGGACCTGCTATCACGCCTACTATGCGTCCATTGGCGATGATGCGCATCGCGGCCATCAACTTGGCGCGCGCGAGGCGTTTGCAGCGCTGATCAGCGTTGCAAGTCCCCTCGTCACAGGGTGGTTGCTCGCCGGTGCCGGCCCGCGCATGGCGTTTGGTGTCAACGGCGTGGTTGCGTTGCTGGCTGCGGCCCCGCTGTTCTTTGCGCCCGACGTGACGGTGCAGCGGACAGCGCCAAGCCCACTCAAGGCTGCGCGGCGCAGCATGGTGTTGTTTGCCGCCGACGGATGGATGGCGGCCGGCTATCTGATGGTCTGGCAACTGGCTCTGTTCAAGGCGCTTGGCGAAAGTTTCATCGCCTTTGGTGGTGCGCTTGCCGTTGCAGCATTATCAGCGGCCATCGTCGGGCCGTTGCTCGGCCGGTGGATCGATGGCGGGCAGGGGCAGAGGGCCGTCATCTACACCGCAGCCGTGTTCGCCACGGTCATTTTTGCGCGCGCCATCGCAACCAACAATGCGGCCCTTGCTGTTGCAGCCAATGCGGCCGGTGCCTTGGTTGGTGCGCTCTACATGCCGACGCTCATGACAGCGGTCTATACCGATGCCAAGAACTCGTCGTGTCCGTTCCGGTTCCACGTGGCGACGGAGGGTGCGTGGGACTTGGGCGGCGCGCTTGGACTGTTGGTCGCAGCCGGGTTTGCCTATGCCGGCCTGCCCTATTGGTTGAGCATCAGCCTTGCGCTTGCCGGCATCAGCCTCAACGTGGCGGCGCTCCGCGGGTACTATGGCCCACGGCCGACGGAGACTGCCTCGGTTGCCGAGTCGGGCTGAGCCGATAGGCCTACTCAGACATTGCTTGAAAGAGTTTGTGATGCCAACTCGACCAACAGCCGCCAAACGGAGCTTCCCATGATCGACGCAGCCCTCCTCGAAAAACTGCGCGCCATTGACACGCCGACGATCTGCAATGCGCTTGAGATCGTTGCGCCCGAGCGGCGTCTGACGGGGTACACGGTCAAGCATCTGCATTGCCCGTTTCCCGATCTGCCGGCCATGGTCGGCTACGCCAAGACAGCCACGATCCGCTCGACGCATGTCAACGAGATCAGTGGCGCGAAAGCGCGCGAGCAGCGCGTGGCCTACTATGAGTACGTGGCCTCCGGCCCGCAGCCCGGAATCTCCATCATCCAGGATCTCGATGGCGCCGACGTCGGCTACGGCGCCTTCTGGGGCGAGGTGCAATCGACCGTCCACAAGGCCCTCGGCCTGCAAGGCGTCGTAACCGATGGCTGCATCCGCGACATCCATATGTGGGCGCCGGGCTTCCAGGCGCTCGCAGGTTCCTATGCGCCGAGCCATGCGCATGTGCATCTGGCTGGCTTCGGCCAGCAGGTGCGCGTCGCTGGCATGTTGGTGCGATCAGGCGATCTGATCCATGCCGACCGGCATGGGGCAGTTGTAATCCCCGAAGCCGTTGCGGCCAAGATCCTGGCGGCTTGCGATCTGCTGACCCGCAAGGAAGCGGCGATCCTGGACGAGGCCAAGAAGCCTGGCTTCAATATCGCCAAGCTGAAGGCGGCTTTGATGCGTCAGGACGAGATCCACTGACGCGTTGCTGCCCCGTTTGCCGCGGCTGCACGGCGCGCTTGACCATCCGCCCTGTCGCTGCCACGGCGACAGGGCATGATCATCCTCGCTTTCGATACCTGCCTCGGCGCCGTTTCGGCGGCAGTGAGCGTGCGCGGCCGCGTCACCAGCCGCTTCGAGCTGTGCCCGACCGGCCATGCCGAGCGGCTGATGCCTGTTGTCGAGGCTGCGTTGGCTGATGCCGGGACGGCATTCGCGGATATTCAACGCATCGCGGTCACGCTTGGGCCGGGCGGGTTCACTGGCCTGCGCGTTGGCATCACGGCGGCCCGCGCCTTTGGCTTGGCGCTCGGTGTGCCGGTGGTTGGCCTGTCGAGCCTTGAAGTGCTGGCGCGTGGGGCGGCCGAGTCCATTGGTGCGACGCGTCTGATTGCGGCGGCGCCGGCCGGACGGGCCGGCGTCTATGCCCAGCTGTTCGAGGCGCATCCCTTTGTGGTTCTCGGTCCGCCACGCTTGATCGCCCCCGGCGAGCCAGTTCCGGAGTTCGCCGATGCGACGGCCATTGGTCCCGGCGCAGCACTTCTCGCGGGATGCGCTGCCAACATCGACATCGGACCAGAGGATCTGCAACCGGACGCGGCCATTTTGGCCCGCCTTGCCGCGGTGCTACCGGTCCTCGATATGGTTCGCCCGATTTATCTGCGCGCCGCCGACGCCAAGCCTCAGATTGGCAAAGGGCTGGCGCGCGCCGTCGATTCACGGCAAACTTGAGATGGTGTTAGTCTGTGGCGCATGATCCGGATCGGATTTTGCGCTGTTGGGGACGGAGCGACTGCGATGAGCCTCCCGCGAGATTTGAAGACCGTCAGCGTCCTATGGGCCGGCGTCGACCACGCCGAAGACTTGGCCGGCTGCCATCGCACGCTGTTCACCGAAGGCTGGGACAAGGCCGCCTTCGAGGGGCTGCTGTCGCATCCAACTTCGACATCGCTCATTGCACGCCATGGCAACCCGCAGGAGACGATCGGTTTTATCGTCGGGCGATTGGCGGCGGATGAGGCTGAAATCCTGAGTTTCGGCGTGGTCAAAGACTGGCAACGCCATGGCGTTGGCCGGCGCCTGATCGAAGGCATGGCGCGCGCCGCAAAGCGGGCCGAAGCCAAACGCATGTTCCTTGAGGTGGCCGGCGATAATCTGCCCGCCCTGGTGCTTTACAGCCGCATGGGCTTCAAAGAGGTCGGGCGACGTGCGGGATACTATGTGCGTAGTGGGCAGCCGGCCGTGGATGCTCTGATCCTGTCGCTCGCGCTTTAGATCCCTCGCGGTGTCCCAATGAGCGTGCTGGTGAACATTGACGTCCCAGACGTGAATGCCGGCATCGCTTTTTACACCGACGGCCTGGGCTTCACGTTGCATCGACGGCTCTTTAAGGGCGCAGTGGCGGAGCTTGAGCACGCTGGCGTCCGCATCTACCTCATCGTTGGGCCACCCGGGTCTACGCCGGTCGCCGGGTCGCCCCTGCAACGCGACTACGCCGATCATTGGACACCCGTGCATCTGGACATCGCGGTGAAAGGCATCGCGAGCGCCCGGGATCGCGCGATCAATGCTGGCGCTCGCGCCGTTGGCCCTATCCGTGACACGGCTTTCGGATGCATCGTGCCATTACGGGATCCGTTCGGACACGGCTTGTGTTTGATTGAATTCAACGATCAAGGCTACGACGCAACGCCATAGCCTGACGATCTCGCTGATTTCGCTGCGACATTCGCCCGAACACGTGCGTGTATCGGCCGTTGCAATCTATAGATATTCAGTTGACCCCTTCTCTTGGGCTTTGCAACACCCTAGATTGGTAGTGGGCGTCACGTGGCGTCCGCCGGTGCGCGCATGACCGGGTCACTCAACACATGCACGCGAGAGGTCTCTATGACACGCCGCTTTTCCGTTGCCACTGCCGTGATCGCTGGCGTTGCCGCGGTCGGCCTGTTCGCCTCCCTCGCCGACGCACGGCCGGGCAAGGGCGGTAGCGTCGGCAGCCGTGGCTCGAACACATACTCCGCGCCCCCGGCAACCAACACGGCGCCTGGCGCTGCTGCGCCGATGCAGAAATCGATGACCCAGCCCGGTAGCATCGCAAAGCCAGGCGCCGCAGCCGGCGCAACGGCGGCCGCCGCGACCGCGGCACGCCCGAGCATGATGCGCAATCTCTTGCTCGGCGGCCTTATGGGCGCGGGCCTCGCCATGATGTTCGGCTCCGGCACGTTTGCGAGCGTGATGGGCTTCCTCTTGCAGACCCTGCTGATCGGCGGCCTGATCGCTCTTGCGGTCATGTTCTTCCGCAACCGCTTCAGCAAGCCGGCGCTCGCGACGGCAACGCCCGCCGCAGGCCCCAATCCGCAACAGATGGCCATGGCGCGACAAGGCATGAACATGGGCGGCGGCGCAGCGCCAGCGCTCGTGCTTAACGACGTCGACTTCGGCGCGTTTGAACGTCTGCTCAGCGACGTGCAGCTCGCCTACGGTCACAGCGATCTGAAGGCACTCGAGACGCGCACGACACCGGAAATGCTCTCGTACTTCGCCCATGAACTCGATGCCAACCGCCGCAATGGTGTGCGCAACGAGATCAGCGCGCCTAAGCTTCTGCAGGGTGATCTCTCGGAGGCGTGGCTGGAAGCCAACGACGAGTACGCCACTGTCGCCATGCGCTACGAGTTGACCGACGCCACAGTCGAGATTGCCAGCGGCCGTGTGGTCGAGGGCAGCAAGACGGCACCGCAACAGGTCGTCGAACTTTGGACGTTCCGCCGCCCGCGCAATGCCAACCCGGCCGCTTGGGAATTGAGCGCGATCCAGCAGTCGGCTTGATTGGGTAGCCGCTTTTGATGATGAGGCTTGGAGCGCCGCGACATCCGTCGCGGCGCTTTTGCATGCGTTCTGACGGATCTCGCTGCGTGCCCTCTCCGCCACATGGCCGCACGATTACGAGCAGCCTCAACTGCATTTCGTTCACTCCTGAGCCGCAACGTCTTACGCGTTGAGAGCGCTTGAAATCTTTGGGTAGGGTTGTGCGGTACGGTTTGTGCGGCACGGCTCGTGCAAAGAGCAACCTTCAACAGGCCCTGATCGGAAATCTGCCAATGTACCGCGTTTGCGTCCTTGCCCTTGCCGCCGCCGTCCTTGCTTTGCCAACGTCTGAAGCGCAGGCCCTTGGCGACCAATGCTATCGTGATGTCAAAGCCCAAGGCAGCGTGCAAAGCACGATGGGGGGCGCGCGCAGCGCCGCTATCGCAGCTTGGGAGGGTGCGGCTCAGCGCAAGCATGGCAACCGCTTCGCTGACTGGTACTACTCCGGCGATCGTTCAATCGATTGCTCGTGGGACGCATCGGCCACACGTATTCGCTGTGTTGCGGTTGCGCTGCCGTGCGGTCGGAAGCGTTAATACCAGCGGCCAAATATGTGACTGAGCAACCATCATCGTCATCCTGGAATACCTGTCGCGCCGAGGCGCGGCAGCAGGCATATCCGGGATCTTTACCTGGCGCTTTAGGGCACTTTGGCCATGCGGATAGGGGTCAAGATCCCGGATATGCGACCGCGCACACAGCGCGATCGCATTCCGGGATGACGCCGTTGGATGTGATAAGCTAGAAATTCAGCCCGCCAGCACAACTCACCTCGGTCACGACCACGTGGCGATCACAGACCTTGCTGCTGCTACGAGCGCCAGCGGCTGATCTGCCATGACGTGGTGGTGCGCCTCGGGAATTTCGATGAACAGCGTGTCCATCGGCGCGATCTGCTTGACGTAGTCGATCACCTCAGCCTGGAACAACGACGATTTTCCGCCCCAGAGTGTCGCCATCGGGCAGCGCGCGTGCGTCAGGTCTTCAGCACCCTCCGAACGGGTCAGGCGCGACCACATGAACGGGTCGAACTTCCAAGTCCAACCCTCGCTGCCGTCGGCAGCCTTGACACGGCGCAGCGATGATCGCGCGATGAAATCGACGATGTAGAAGTTCTCGCACGGCTGGTTCGGCGAGAAGCGGAAGCGCGACAGTGCCTCGGCTTCGCTGGCGTAGATGCGCGTCTCGCGCGGCGGGGCCTGCGCCTTGCGGTTGGCGTCGCGCGCTTTGCGCTGCTCGGGCGACAGCACGGGGCTGTCGAGGATCATCATGCCGGCGAAGCGGTCGCCCAGGGTGCGCGCGCAGCGCATGGTTGGAAAGCTGCCGAACGAGTGCGACAGCACGATCGGTTTCGTCGGCCCATCGAACACCCCCGTTGCCTCAGCCACCGCCATCATTTCTTCGACGTAGGTGTCGATGCTGTAGCTCGGGCGCCAGTCGGATGCACCCATGCCGGACCAGGACAGGGCGGCGACGCGGTGGGTCGCAGAAAAGAATGGTGCGATGAAGCTCCACCAGTCCGCATGCGCCATACCACCATGCAGCAACAGCAGGCCGGGCGCGCCGACCTTGCCCCAGGTCAGCACCTCGATGCCGGCCCCAGCCACATCCATGCGGCTGCGTTCCGGCCCATCGGCGATGGCGCGATCGAACCATGCGGGTGCTGGCGGGCGCGCGCCATTGAATGTGGCCAGCATCGACGATGGCTCAGGCTTGCTCGCCTGTGCAGCGGTCGGCTGAGCAACGCTTGGCGCGGTCCGGTTCGTCGCCATGATGCCGGCTCCGTGATCTTCATCTGCCCGTGAACTACACCCGTGACATACACCCACCCCGGGGCGCCACACGTCGTCATATCGCCGCGTCTGTGGTACATGAGCGAGCTTCGAAAAGAGCTTCTAGTCGCTCGCCTCCCGGATCAATTCCTCAGCCGCCGCGCGCAGAATATCCTCCCGCGCGCCGCCGCCATAAACACTCTCACGGCCCATCTCAAGCAGCACCGGGATCGACAGCGGTGACACGTGATTGAGCATCATGTGGCGGATCTTGCCCGCCCCTTGGATGCGCCGCAGAAAGTCGCCGAGCCGGGAAACATCGAGCAGACCGCTGGCGCAGTCGGCCCACGCCGCTTCGAGTAGGATGTGGTTCGGCTCATGCTTGCGCAGCACGTCGTAGATGAGGTCCGACGACACCGTGATCTGCCGGCCGCTTTTTTCCTTGCCCGGATGGCGGCGCTCGATCAGCCCAGCAATGACGGCGCAATAGCGAAACGTGCGCTTCATCAGGCTCGTCTCAGCGAGCCAGGCCTCGAGATCGTCGCCGAGCATGTCCTGGTCGAACAGCTTCGCGAGGTTCATTCGACCACTCGACGCGAGCGCGTTCATGTCGCCCAAGCCCCAGATGGCGAGGGCATAATCGTTGCACACAAAGCCGAGCGGCTTGCCGCCGATACGGTCGAGCCGCCGCGTCAGCAGCATCGCGAGCGTGTGGTGCACGAGCCGCCCCTCAAAGGGGTAGACGACCATAAAATGCTTGTCCGCGCGCGGGAACGTTTCGACCAGCACTTCGCCGGGCTGCGGAATGACGGAGCGCTTGGCCTGCAAGTCCAGCCATTCGGCAACCGGCACCGGCAGGCGCGACCCGCGATCCGGCGCCGCGATCATCGCGCGCACGCGTTCGGCCAGATGCGTCGAGAGTGGAAACTTGCCGCCTTGGTAGGTCGGGATCTTCGGCTCTTTGCTCGCGGAGCGCGACACGAAGGCGTCCGTGTCGATCAACGCCTCAAAGCGGAAGATCTCGCCGGCAAAGGCAAACGTGTCGCCCGGCGACAGCTGCTCGATAAACCACTCCTCCAACTCGCCGAGCACGCGGCCACCGGCATACGTCGCCTTGCCCGTTGAGCTTCGGCGCGGGCGCGCGAGCCGGACTTTGATCATCGGCGCCTCGATGATGGTGCCCACATTCATACGATAGGGTTGCGCGAGTCTCGGGTGCGCGAGGCGCAGATGCCCGTCCTCGGTCTCGCGCAGACGCGCAAAGCGCTCATAGGCCTTGAGCGCGTAGCCCCCGGTCGCCACAAACTGTACGAGTCGATCGAATGTCTCGCGCGGCAAACCAGCATAAGGCGCGGCGGAGCACACCTCGGCGTAGAGATCATCCGGCTTGAACGGCCCAGCACACGCCCGCCCCCACACATGCTGCGCCAGCACATCGAGCGCGCCGGTGCGCGATTGCACGGCGTCTTGTGCGCCAGCAGCCGCTGCCTCCAGCGCCGCCCGGCATTCCAGCACCTCAAACCGGTTCGACGGCACCAGGATCGCGCGTGAGGGCTCATCGAGCCGGTGGTTGGCACGGCCGACACGCTGGATGAGGCGACTTGCGCCTTTCGGTGCACCGATGTTGATGACTAGATCGACATCGCCCCAGTCGATGCCGAGATCGAGCGTGGAGGTGGCAACAACGGCCCTGAGTTTGCCCGCGGCCATCGCAGCCTCGACCTTGCGGCGCTGGGCAACATCGAGCGAGCCGTGATGTAGCGCGATCGGCAGCGTATCCTCGTTGAGCCGCCAGAGTTCCTGGAACACCAACTCTGCCTGGCTGCGCGTGTTGACGAACAGCAATGCAAGGCGCGCTGACTTGAGGATCTCGTACACGGCCGGCATGGCGTACTTGGTCGTATGACTGGCCCAGGGCAGCGGTTCGTCCGTCTCCAGAATGGTGATGTTGGGGGCAGCGCCGCCACCCACCTGCACGAGATCGCCAAGCTGTATGGCTGCCGTATCGCTGCGCTGCGCCTCGACGTAAGCGCGCAATTCCGTTGGCCGCGCGACCGTCGCCGAGAGGCCCGTGATGGCGAGGTCTGGCGCCAGTGCACGCAATCGCGCGAGGCCAAGGGCCAACAAATCGCCCCGCTTTGAGGCCGCCAGCGAATGCAACTCATCCAGCACCACGCGCTTCAAGCCGCGAAACGTGTGGTGCGCATCTTCGTGGCTGATCATCAGTGCGACCTGCTCGGGCGTGGTCAGCAGCATCTGGGGCGGGCGCAGACGTTGGCGCTGCTTCTTGCTCTGCGGCGTATCGCCGGTGCGGGTCTCGATGGTGACGCCAAGCCCCATCTCCGAGACCGGCGTCATGAGATTGCGCTGCACATCGGTCGCCAGCGCCTTCAGCGGCGAGATGTAGAGTGTGTGCAGTTCGTCTGCCGGCGCGCCGGCGTCGAGCGCAACGAGGCTCGGCAAAAATCCCGCAAGCGTCTTGCCGGCTCCTGTTGGCGCGATCAGCAAGGTCGAGCGCCCCTCGGCCGCTTTCTGCAACATGGCCAGCTGATGCGGACGCGCCGCCCAACCACGCGTGGCAAACCAATCGCGAAAACGTTTGGGCAACACCTCTTTGCGGCGCACTGCCATTCGGCCTAGGCTTCCTCATCCGGCGTCATGATCCACCGACCAGCAGGTGCCGTAAAACTCCGCAGGTGGGAAGGACGTTAAGATGCAGCGCATGAAGATCGCGGTGGCTGGCTCAGGGATTTCCGGCTTATCGACCGCGTGGCTGCTGTCACAGAACCACGACGTCACGGTGTTCGAGCGCGATGGCCGTCTCGGCGGACACTCCAACACCGTAGACGTCGACGCGCCCGAGGGCAAAGTCCCTGTCGACACCGGGTTTATTGTTTACAACACAGCCAGCTACCCGAACCTGATCGCGCTGTTTGCCCATCTCGGCGTTGAGACGGCCGCGACAAAGATGGGTTTCGGCGTCTCCCTCAACGGCGGCGCATACGAGTACTCCGGCGGCTCGGGCGCGCGCGGGCTGTTCGGGCAGCCGTCCAACCTGGTCAATCCCGCCCATTGGCAGATGGTGCGCGATATCCTGCGCTTTTTCCGCGAGGCTGAAGCGCTGGTTCACGATGATGCCGATCCGCATGTCTCCCTTGGTGACTGGCTGGCCGCGCGCAACTATTCGCGGCCGTTCATCGACAATCACATTCTGCCGATGGCAGCTGCCATCTGGTCCGCGCCGACCGCCGCGCTGATGGCGTTTCCGGCCGTCGCATTTGCAAAATTCTTCGCCAATCATGGCCTCCTACAGGTGCGCAATCGCCCGCAGTGGCGCACGATCGTGGGCGGCAGCCGCGCCTACGTGCGCAAGCTCAAAGAGGCAATCCGGGGCGATATCCAAACCAGCGTCGGCGTCCGCTCGGTCAATCGACGGCCCCGTGGCGTCGACCTCACGCTCGATGATGGCAGTGTGCGCCGCTTCGACCACCTCGTCGTCGCGGCGCATGCCGACGACGCGCTGGCGATGTTGAGCGATGCGAGTGCGGAGGAGCGAAACCTGCTCTCGGCCTTCACGTATCAACCGAACACGGCCGTGTTGCACCGTGACACTGGCCTGATGCCAAAGCGGCGTGCGGTGTGGTCGTGTTGGAACTATGTCGGCCTTGCCGGATCTGACCAACTCTGCGTGAGTTACTGGATGAACGCCCTGCAGCCACTGCCGACGCGCACGGACTTCTTCGTGACCTTGAACCCGCCGCGCGATCCAGCCCCTGGGACCGAAACCGCGCGATTTGATTACGCGCATCCCGTCTTTGACGCACGCGCGCTTCAGGCTCAGCGCGATTTGTGGCTGCTGCAGGGGCAACGCCGCACGTGGTTCGCCGGCAGCTATTTCGGCTCAGGTTTCCACGAGGACGGCTTGCAGGCTGGCCTGTGGGTGGCGGAGCAACTGGGTGGCCATAAACGGCCCTGGTCGGTGGCCAATGAGTCTGCCCGCATTTATCTCGGCGTGCCCGTCACGGCGCGTCCATTTGCACAGGTGGCGGAATGAGTGTCGAGCACGCTCATCCCCCCGTTTATCCCCCGGCCCTCCTGTGCCGCGGTGACGTTGTGCATAAGCGCTTGCGGCCAAAGCTGCATGCCATGCGATATAGGGTGTTCTCGCTGCTGATCGATGTCGACCAGATCGACGCCGCGATCAGCGGTTGCCGTTGGCTGTCGCACAATCGATTTAATCTGTTGACGCTCAGGGATCGAGATTTTGGCAGTGGGTCGGGGACGCCGCTTGCTGCCGATGCGCGCGCGACTTTCGAGCGAGCGGGCCACGATACGGAGGGCTGCCGCATCCTGCTGCTGGCCTACCCGCGCCTGCTCGGATTTGCGTTCAATCCGTTGGCTGTGTTCGCCTTGGTCGAGCCCAATGGCGGTGTGCGCGCACTCATTTATGAGGTGTCGAACACGTTTGGTGAGCGAAAGCGCTACGTGCTCGCCGCCGGCCCCTCGCACGCAGGCGTGTACGCCCAGTCAACGTCAAAGGAGCTGTTCGTCTCACCGTTCACGCCGTCTGAGGGGCGCTACAGTTTTCGCGTCACACTCGATCGGGGCCGCGTGCTCGTTGCGGTTCTGCTCAGAGATGCAGACGGGCCACTGATCAAGACGCACTTTGCAGCCGTATCAGAAGCGTTGACGGGGACTGCTGCGTTCAAAGCCGTGGCTGCGTATCCGCTCATGACGCTGAAGGTTGTGGCTGGCATCCATTGGGAGGCCGCGAAACTTTGGCTCAAGGGCGTGCCGCTGGTCCGTCGTCATCGATCGCCACGCTATTCGATATCGGCGGCGTCCGATCCTGTGAAAGTCTCGCGCTGAAAGTGCCTCATGTCTGAGAACGATGCCGTCGGGCAAAGACTAAATCTGCCTTCGCCGCACCTGGGTCGTCGGCGTGATCGTGCGATCCTGTCCGTTTGCCGGCGTGCGACGCGGGGGCTCACCAATGGCCGGCTGCGCTTAACCATGCCATCCGGCGAAAGCGCCGTCCTTGGCCGGGGCGGTAGCGATACGGCAATCGCCGCCGTTTCGCTGGTGAACTTCAAGGTTTTCTCAAAAGCTCTACGACGTGGATCGATTGGATTTGCCGAGGCCTATATGGCCGGAGACATCAACACACCAGACCTGGGCGATGTGTTTCGCTTTTTCCTCGCCAACAAGCGTGATTTGAACGACGCGGGCCGCGGCCACTTCAAGGTCCGGTTCGGCGACAAGCTGTGGCACAAGCGCCGCGACAATTCGAGGACCGGCAGCCGCCGCAATATTTCGGCCCACTACGACCTCGGCAACGCCTTCTACGCCCCGTGGCTTGATGCCTCGATGACCTATTCGAGTGCCATCTATGCCGCCCCGAACGAAACCCTTGAAGCCGCTCAGGCCCGCAAGTTGGACGCCATCGTCGCCGCCTTGGACTTGAAACCGGGCATGCGCGTGCTCGAAGTCGGTTGCGGATGGGGTGCGCTGGCCGAGCGCATCGCCCGCGCGGGCGCCCATGTCACGGCCATCACCGTCAGCGCCGAGCAACTGGCCTATGCGCAGGCTCGGATCGCTGACGCCGGCCTATGCGACCGCGCCCACGCCATGTTCTGCGACTATCGCGATATCCAGGGTTCGTTCGACCGCATCGTGTCCATCGAAATGGTTGAGGCCGTCGGGGAAGCCCACTGGCCCGCCTATTTCGGTATGCTGCGGGACCGGCTGAAGCCCGGCGGGCACGCGGTTCTGCAGGCGATCACCATCCATCCCGATCGCTTCGAGGCCTACCGCGCCAAGGCCGATTTCATCCAGCGCTACATTTTCCCCGGCGGCATGCTGCCAACACCAGAGCGGCTGAACATTGAGGCATCAGACGCTGGCCTTGCCTTCCGCCCCCTGCAGACCTTCGGCCAGTCCTATGCCCGCACGCTGGCTGTCTGGCGCGAGCGGTTCGAGGCGGCATGGCCGGCCCTGACAGCTTTCGGCTTCGACGAGCGTTTTCGGCGCATGTGGTTGTACTACCTGATCTATTGCGAGATCGGGTTTGAGCAAGGTGCGACGGACGTCGGGCTCTATCGCTTCGAGCGGGCGCCTGAAAGCTGAGGTCGAGCCTCGATTCCCGACACTTCCGCGACAAATCGGTAGTTCGGACAAGGATTTGCATCCGAACCGCGTTGCCCCCCGTAAACGACAACACCGCGGCCATGGGTGGCCGTCGAACGTCTAAAGCTGGGATGGGCTCATGTCATATGACCTCCGGGCGGCTGAGGGTGGGCACCCGTTCGATATGCTGCAGTTTTTGTCCGGACGCACAATTGCGTACGGGGTGTTTCAGGATCGCTTCGGGCGCGTGCGGCGCTCGTTCAAAGTCATGGTCTCTGGCCGATGGGAAGGACGCGTATTTGTCCTAGATGAAGCATTTCTCTACGATGACGGTGAACGGGAAACACGCCAATGGCGTGTCGTTAAGGGCGTCTCGGACCGCTTCAGCGCAACCTGCGCCGATTGCGTGGGGCCGGCCCAGGGCATATCTGACGCCGCTGGCTGGCACATGCGCTACCGCTTCCGGCTGCGGCTTAAAACCCGCGCACTGATTGCTCAATTCGACGATCGCATGATCCGTGTTGGCAGCCATTTGGCAATCAACCGGGCGAGGGTCAGCAAATGGGGCATCACACTTGGCGAAGTGATCATCGTGTTCGAACGACAAGACGAACCACGTCAAATGGCTGACTATGCGGAGGCCGCAGAATAGGCGCGAACCAGGTCCACTGACGGCGTTAATGCAGTTGCGCGTCGTGCCGCCGCCTGCATAACGTCCGCCAGCCTACACCCTGGACGATCCGAGCGACGATGACCTCTCACACCTCACTCAATCAATTGACCGCCACTGAGGCTGCCCGTCGCATCGCCGCACGCGACATGACTTCGACGGCGCTGGTCGAGGCTTGCCTCTCGCGCATCGCTGAGCGCGACGGCGCGGTGAAGGCGTTCGTCCATCTCGACCCCGCGCATGCCCTGAAACAAGCCGCCGCAGCAGACGAGGCCACCCGGCAAGCGCGCGGCGTCGGTCCGCTGCATGGCGTGCCCGTCGCCATCAAGGACATCATCGACACCGCCGACATGCCAACGCAACACGGCTGCGCCGTGTTCAAGGACAAGCGCCCGGAAACCGACGCGGCCTGCGTTTCGGCTCTACGCAAGGCGGGCGCCATCATCATTGGCAAGACTGTCACCACAGAGCTTGCGACGCTGACACCCAACACCACCCACAACCCACGCAATCTCGCCCACACGCCGGGCGGCTCGTCATCGGGTTCGGCCGCGGCCGTCGCCGACGATATGGTGCCACTGGCACTTGGCACGCAAACGGGTGGTTCTGTCATTCGACCGGGATCGTTCTGCGGCATCTATGGCTTCAAGCCGACGTACGGGCTCATCCCGCGACCCGGCGTGCTCGACCAATCGAAATCGCTCGATACCATCGGCGTCTATGGCCGCTCCGTCGAGGACCTCGCGTTGATCACCGACGTCCTGGCAGCATACGATGCGCGCGACACGGCGAGCCTGAACAACAGCCATGCCAGCCTTCGCTCGATTGCAATGCAACCTTGGAAATTGAAGCCCATGTTTGCGTTCGTGAAAACGAGCGCCTGGGATGAATTTGCCGATAGCGCCACCAAAGAGGCGTTTGGTGAATTGATCGAAACGCTTGG
Organism: Hyphomicrobiaceae bacterium; assembly: GCA_031374735.1. Lineage (GTDB taxonomy): Bacteria > Pseudomonadota > Alphaproteobacteria > Rhizobiales > Hyphomicrobiaceae > JABFRJ01. The sequence goes on from JANMGQ010000182.1 coordinate 45,525, forward strand.
TCCCCAGGCTGAGGAAATCAACATCGACGAGACGACACGGGCCGGCATCGCCGCGCACCGGATCATCGGGGATGTCGAGCTTGCCACTCGCTTCGGCCCGCTGCTCGACAAAAATCCTGACCTGCTCTCGCCGCGGCTGGCCAAGCAGATCGAAGGCGCTCGCGCGATCACCGGCACCGCTTATCTCGATGCACTCGACCAACGCGAGAAACACTATAGCGGCATCCAACACCTCTTTTCCGAGTACGGCACGCTCCTGACGCTTGCCGCTCCGGGCCCGGCGCCGAAAGGTCTTACCGCCACGGGCAACCCGATCTTCAATGGCTTCTGGACCTTCATGGGCACGCCCGCGGTGACGCTGCCGCTGCTTGAGATCGAGGGTATGCCGGTCGGCGTGCAGTTGATCGGGCCGCGCCTCGACGACGGCCGGCTTCTGCGCACGGCACGGCTGCTGGTGGAGCAGTTGGCAGAACAGTAAATGCGAAGCTTATCGCTTGGCCAAAGCTGTTCTTGACCGCAAGATTCGAGAGTTGTCGGCTCGACTTATCCCCGCAATCCACCGGTGCCGCACTTGGACCACACGCCCGGGAGATCGTATCGTCTTGACGATTCGCACTCCAACCGGGGCCGCGCCCACGTGATCGCTGCCGTCATACTCTGTGTCATGATCACCGTCGCGATCGCCGCCATCCGGCTCGCGCCGCAGATAGCGGAGGGTCGCGTCGTGTTTGATGTCGAGCCAGACCGTCCTGCCAAGTTCGGCTATCATATGGCGTGGCTGGCCATCCGCACGCGCGACACGGGCGCCGTACTCCATGCCATGGGTCTCACCGAAGAGGCCGAAGCCGCCAACTGGGCCTCCGGGCTCGGCGCGGTCTATGACAAAGATCTTGGCCGTCAGCTCGCCTTTGTGTCGCCGCCCGTCAACGGCTGGACCCTGGTGGTTAGTTCCTCGATCCCGTCGCCAGCGAGCCGGCGGTTCGTCGACAAATCGCTGCCCCTGCTGTTCGGTCTCTCCGAAAGGTTCGTTGAGGTTCAATACTACGCCGGTTTCCCAGACATCGACTTCTATGCCTGGGCGCGCGTGATTGAGGGCCGCCTGATCCGCGCGTTCGCCATCAACGACGAAGGCATGGTTTGGAACAAAGGCCGACCAACCAAAGAAGAAAAGGCCATGGGCCTCAAACTGTTCGACGTGCGCGGCATGCGCGAACGGCGCGGCGACGCCGGCGGCGAGATTGTTATGTACCCGACTCCAGAGCTGCTGATGGAGCTCGCGCGCACCTGGAGCCTCGATCCGAGCCGGCTTGAGCCCGGTAGTGCCGAACCTGCACTCGGCGTCATCGCCCGCGTGCCATCCTCGTGGCGACCGGAGCGGTTGGCCAAGGCGGCGTAAGTCTGGCGGGGCGCATCGCTCCACCATGTACGCCCCTGCAAGGCCGGTGTAGGAGGGCCCCACACCGCTTTGCTGCCAGGAATGCGCTCATGTCTGATCCAAAATCGGCCGCCACGCCCGGCACTGGGGGCAAGAACGCGCCGATCACGTATAAGGATTCAGGCGTCGACATCGACGCCGGCAATGCCCTCGTTGAGGCCATCAAACCGATGGTCAAATCAACACGGCGCTCGGGAGCAGACGCAGATCTCGGCGGCTTTGGCGGGCTGTTCGACCTGAAAGCAACCGGCTTCAAGGACCCGGTGCTGGTGGCCGCAAACGACGGCGTCGGCACCAAACTGATGATCGCCATCGAGAGCGGCTTGCACGGCACAATCGGCATCGATCTGGTGGCCATGTGCGTGAATGACCTGGTGGTGCAGGGGGCGGAACCGCTGTTCTTCCTCGACTATTTCGCCACGGGAAAGCTTGAGATCGAGGTCGCGAAATCGGTGATTGCGGGGATCGCCGAGGGCTGCCGCCAGTCCGGTTGCGCGCTCATTGGCGGCGAAACAGCCGAAATGCCCGGCATGTACGAGCGCGGCCATTATGACCTCGGCGGCTTTGCCGTCGGCGCTGTCGAGCGTGACGAGATCCTGCCGCGTGGATCGATCGCCGTTGGCGATGTGCTCATCGGTCTGCCGTCGTCAGGGGTGCACTCGAACGCCTATTCACTTGTGCGCCGGCTTGTGGCCGAGGAGAACCTGGACTGGGCGCACCAGGCCCCATGGCAACCGTCACAAACCGTCGCCGAGGCGCTGCTGGTGCCGACGCGGCTGTACGTGAAGCCGCTGCTGGCCGCAATTCGGGCCACCGGCGGCAGTGGTGATGCCGGCGCCATCAAGGGGCTCGCGCACATCACCGGCGGCGGTTTGTCCGAGAATATTCCGCGCGTCATGCCGGCAGGCCTCGCGGCCCATGTCGACCTCGCTCGGATCAAGGTGCCGTCCGTGTTTGGCTGGATGCGCCGGGCCGGCCGCCTTGATGAGGAACAGATGCTGCGCACGTTCAACTGCGGCATCGGGATGATCGTGATCGCGACCAAGGCCCGCGCCGACCAAGTCCTTGCGGCCCTGCAAGCCGCTGGCGAGCAACCGGTGCTGCTCGGCGAGGTCGAGATGGGGCGCGGGATCAAGTCGAGCGCCAAAGGCAAAGGCGAGGCCGAGGCGGTCCGCTACAGCGGAGCGATCGCGAAGTAGCACCAACGCGCAAAATTTCTGACCGATCACAACAAAGCGCGTCATCCCAGAATACGATCACGCATCCTGCGTGATCGTATATCCGGGATTACCTCCGTCCGTAAAGCACAAGTGCCCATGCGCTCGAGGTCAGGATTCCGGAATGACGATGTGTAGCCGGCTCCGGTTACGGTGCCTTCTTGGCGTTCCAGAACACCATCGCGCCCGGCACCGGCAGCAGGCCCGACACCTTCGGCGAGAAGGCCACCGGCTGCGACCACATCCCGACCTGCACGTAGGGCACCAGCGCCATGGCGGAGAGTTGGATCTTCTCGGCGTGCGCTTTCTTGGCCGCCCCGTCCGTGATCGAGGGGAACGCATCGAGCAGCGCCTGATGGGCGGCATCGCACGGCCAGCCCGGCCATGCTTTGTCGCAGGTCGACGCCAACGGCACATTCCCGACCGGGTCCGACATCGACACGCCATTCCACCACGAGAAGACGAGATGCCACCCACCTTCGGCTGGCGGCTTCTTGTTCGCCCGTCGCTGGCCAACCGTCGGCCAATCCATCGGCTGCAGTTCGACTGTCGCCCCGATGGCGCGCAGATCTTGCGCGAGCAGCAGCGAGGCGTTGCCAAGGAAGGTGATGTCGGTTGGCTGCAAGATGACAAGCGTCTCACCCTTGTAACCGGCCTCGGCGAGCAGCGCCTTGGCCTTCTCGCGCGCCTTTCCGAAATCCGCGTCCGCTCCAGCCTCCGAGGCCAGCGCCGAGCCGCAAACAAGGAAAGCCTGGCAGGGCTTGGCGATATCAGACGCTCCCCACATCGCCGCCAGATAGCGCGGTTGGTCGATCAGATATTGCAGCGCGCGCCGCCCTTTGACGTCATTGAACGGGGGATGCAGGTGGTTCGGCCGCAAGATGCCTTGGTGGCCGAAAGCGTTCGTCACCTGCAGGCCGATGCCCTTCTGCTTCAGTTGCGGGATGAGGTCGACCGGCGTGTTTTCAATGAAGTCGACTTCGCCATTCTGCAGCGCGAACACGGCGGCTTGTGAGTCCGCCAGCGTCAACCATTCCATGCGGTCGAAGTTGACGATCTTGGCGCCGGCCATGCCGTCTGTCGGCTCCTTGCGCGGCACATATTTGGTGTTGCGCACGTAGACAGCCTTGGCGCCGGGCTTCCACTCCTCACGTACGAAGATGAAGGGGCCTGAACCCGTCGCGTCGGTGATGTTCTTGGTCGGGTCAGTTTCGGCGATACGCTTTGGCATGATGGCCGGCACGTTCGATCCGGTCTTGGACAACGCGTCCAGCATCAGCCCATAGGGCTGCTTGAGCTTGATCTCGAACGTCTTGGCATCAACGGCGGTCATCGTGTCGGTCGCGCCAATGAGTTGCCGGCCGTGGGCATCGCGCGCGCCCCAGCGCTTCAACGACGCGATGACATCATCGCTTGTGACAGGCGCGCCATCGTGAAACGCCAGCCCATCGCGCAGCGTGAAGCGCCAGAGCAGACCGTCAGCGCTCATCGACCACGTGTCGACCATCTGCGGCTGCGGCACTTGTTTGCCGTCGCGGCCAAACAGGAAATCATATACGTTGGTCGCGTGGCTTTGCACGTTTCCGGCGGTCGTCGTGATCGGGTCGATGGTAGCGAGATCGGCGAACGGCACCACGCGGATGATCTTGGCCTCCGGCACCGCCTGCGCCCACAGTTGGCTCGTAGTGGCAGAAGCTGCAACGATGAATGCGCTGAGTGAAACGGTGGCGCGAAACGACATGTTCGACCTCTCTGGCAACGGCAGTAGCCGCTACACCGTGCGTTGTACGCTGTCATTGGACTCTTCGACCAAACGAGCCAAACTTTTTGTTATGCGCGTGCGCAATGAAACTGATGTTGCGCGGCCCCGAGATCCAAACCTTATCGCGCCGTCCACCCGCCATCGGCGAACAGCGTCGAGCCCGTGCAGAACGAACTTTCGTCGGAGGCGAGGAACAGGATGGCCTTGGCGATCTCTTCGGGGCGGCCTAGCCGGTTCATGGGCTGGCGGGCCTCAAGCGATTTGCGCAAGCCCGCAGCATCCGGACTCTCAGCGAAGATCCTGGTGAAATAACCAGTCTCGATCGTGCCGGGCCCGACGCAATTGATGCGTACGTTGTCATCAACGTGATCGAGCGCCATGGCACGCGTCATGGCCGCCACTGCGCCCTTCGATGTCACGTACGCCGCGCGATCCTTGATCCCGACCCGCGATGTCGTCGACGCCGTGTTGACGATCGCACCGCCGCCCTGCCGCTTCATGATGGGGATCGCGTGCTTGCAGCCGAAGAACACGCCATTGATGTTCACTGCCATGAGCGCGTTCCAGTCGTCCTCGCTGGTCTCGACGACAGAGCCCGTGATGCCATAGCCGGCGTTGTTGATCAGAATATCGAGTCGCCCATGCTTCGCCGCTGCGCCCTCGACCAGCGCCTTCACCTCGGCGCTTTTGGTGACGTCACAGACCACGGCCGATGCCTTGCCGCCTATGCTGGCTGCGACCTTCTCGACCTCTGCCCGGTTCTTGTCGGCCAGCACCAAAGTCGCGCCTTCGGCTGCGAACACCCGCGCTGTGGCCTCACCAATGCCTGAGCCTGCGCCCGTGATCACGGCAACTTTGTTCTTGAGGCGCATGCGGGTCTCCGGAGCTAGACAATCAACGGCACGCGCCAAGAATGACCAGTCTGGAGGCCCGGCGCAACACACGCCTTTTCGAGACGCGGTTTCGGCTCACGTCACCTGCAGGTCCGCATAGCTGACCATGACGTGCTCGCAGAATGCCGGCCGTGCACTGAGACGCTCATAGTAGCGCTGGATCGCCGGATGCGAAGGTCGGACAATGTCGATGTCGTAGTAGCGAAACAGCACATGACCGAACTGGATGTCGGCGAGCGTCAGGTGCGGACCGCACATGTAGTCGCGCGTTTCGAGCTGCCGTTCGGCAATGTCGAAGGCGCGGGCCAGCGCGGTGATCGCAGCCGTGATCGCCGCTGCATCTCGCCTGTCCGGCGCTGTGCGAACGACGCGCCAGAAGATCGGCGCTGTGAACCCAAGCGTGACGTTGATCTTCGCCCACTCCGCCCATATGTCGACTTGAGCTCGCGCTTCGGGATCGCGCGGCCAGAATGCTTCAGGTGCGTAACGGTTACAGAGATAGCGCATGATTGCGCCGGTCTCCCAGATTGGTGGCCCAGCCTCAGATCCGTCTCCGTCGCGTAGCACCGGCACTGTCCCATTCGGGTTCATGGCCAGGAACTCGGGCGTGTCGTTGCCGCCGTATTTATGGCCGACGTCGGTACGTACAAAAGGCAGGCCCAGTTCGCCGATACACCACATCAACGCCTGCACATTCGACGACGTCCTGCGTCCCCACACATGCAGCATGTCAGCCCCCGTTCCGGCTCAACAGGAAGACGGCTTTCTCACCCAGAAAATTGTGCGCTGTCAGCGGCAACCATGTGCCAAGCTGGCTGCCAGAGGCGTTGAAAGCAACCTTGCGCTCGACCCGCGCGCCGATGAACGTGCACAGATCGGTGAAATCCTTGATCGTGCACAAATGCGCGTTCGGCGTCGCATACCAGGCATCCGGCAGGTTCGGCGTGATCGGCATCCGCCCCGTCATGAGCAGACGCGAGCGCACCTGCCAATGGCCAAAGTTTGGCAGCGAAACGATCGCACGCCGCCCTATCCGCAGCAGCTCGGCCAGGACCATGCGTGGATTGCGCGTCGCTTGAATGGTGAGCGACAGGATGGCGTAGTCGAACGCATTGTCAGGGTAGGCTTGCAGGTCCAGGTCGGCATCGCCCTGAATGACCGACAGACCCTGTGCGACGCAAGCATTGACCCGATCGCGGTCGACCTCCATGCCACGGGCATCGACACCGCGCTGCGCAGCCAACAGCTGCAAGAGGGCGCCATCACCGCAGCCGACATCGATGACGCGCGCACGTGGCTCCACCATCTGAGAAATCAGCAAGTGGTCGACGCGTGGTGGTTCAGGGTCGGCTGTCATTGTCGGGTCTCGTAGGGTCTGCCCCAAGCATGTCTCGCGACGTGGCTATGTCATGGCGGGTTTTTCAGCAATGGCGAGATCACACGCCGCCGCTTGCCTCTGGCTCATACTCATGCGACATGCGCGGCGTTCCGAGGGGTGCCGAGATATCGGCTGAGATCGCGAGAGCGAGAACCCTTTGAACCTGATCCGGGTCATGCCGGCGAAGGGACGGACGGCGGGCAGAGGCTCAAGCGATCCACGCCAGGGCGATCAGACCGCGCGAGCAGCCATTTGCCGGCGACCTCTAGGCGTTGGGTGCAGCCCACCCGTGACTGAAGGATATCGCCGATGCGTGCACTCGCCCTTGCCGTTGGTCTCATCGCGGCCCTCGGCCTTCCCGTCGCAGCGCAGACGAGGACGCCGCTGACGGTCTATTCGACCCTGGTTCCCGAGCACATCGCCGAGTTCAAAAAGGCGTTCGAGGGCGAAAACCCTGACATCGAGATCACCTGGATCCGTGAGTCGACCGGCGTTGTTGCGGCTCGCATCATCTCGTCGGGCGAGCGTCAGCAGGCCGATGCGATCTGGGGCCTCGCCGTCACGTCCGTGTCGGACCTCAAGAAGCGCGGCTTGCTCGAAGCCTATGCGCCAAAAAACCTCCCCAACATTCGCCCGTCTTTCAAGGACAAGGACAATCCGCCATCCTGGGTCGGCATGGAAGCCTGGGTGGCTGCCATCTGCTTCAACACCATCGAAGCGACGAAGCTGAACCTGCCGAAGCCGATATCGTGGTTTGATCTGATCAAGCCTGAGTACAAGGGCAAACTCGTATTCTCTGACCCAGCGTCATCGGGCACGGGCTTCTTCCACGTGTCCGCGTTCTTGCAGCTGTGGGGCGAGGAAAAAGGCTGGCAGTTCATGGACGACCTGCACAAGAACGTCGCTATCTACGAACAGGGCGGCACCAAGCCGTGCCGCATGGCGGCCGCTGGCGAATTCCCGATCGGCATCTCCTACGAGTTGATTGCGGCCGAGCTGAAGACCAAAGGCGCGCCCGTCGAAGTCCTGCTCATGAAAGAAGGCGGCGGTTGGGACATGGATACGGCTGCCATCCTCAAGGGCACCAAGCATCCCGAGGCCGTGCGTCGCCTGATGGACTTCGCGGCCAGCAAGGCCGCGAACGAGATCTACGCGAAGTTCGTCTCTCAGGTGGCCATGGAGGGGGTCTCCAAGCCGATTCCGAACTATCCCGAGGGTGTCGCCGCTTCGATGATCAAGAACGATCTCGACTGGGCCGCAGCCAACCGCGAGCGCATCATCATGGAATGGACCAAGCGCTACGGCAAGCCGAAGTGACGGCCGCCGAGGGCCAGGACAATCGGGGCAGGTTCCCTCTCCCCGTCTTCACGGGGCTACGGCATTCACACATGTGCGTCGCAAGAGAACAAGCGGTGTTCGCGTGCGGCGGAGTGACTCGCGTGACGGCATGACTCACCTCGTTCTGCCCAAGTTCGTTGATCATTGGGAAGGCGAGACCTTGATGCGTTGTACGCACGAAGGTGCGCATCGACGATCTTCACAAAGCTGGTCAGTTTTTTGAAATCAACGGTCATGGCTCAGATTGCGCTGAGCAGATCGTTACGCGCAATGGGAAGGTACGCCGTGGCAGCTCATGGCCCAGGCTGTGTGTTTTCACACAGCCTGGGCCGGAAGCGACCGTCTTGAAGATCACGACTGAGGCTGGGCGCGGTGTTGGCGTTGATCTGCAGGCGCATCGGTAGGTGGCCGGGCCGCTGGAATCGCCCATCAACGGCTTGCACGCGCAGCGGCTCATTTCTGCACCGCCGGCAGGATGGCCTTGTACTTTGCAATCTCGTCCGCAATCAATTTCGTCACCGCTTCCGGCGAGGCTTCGTCCGCGGCCGGCACCGTCGACGACAAATCGGTGAAGCGCTTGGCGATGAAGGCGCTTGCAAGCGCCGTGCGCACGGCGGCATTGAGCCTTGCAACGATCGGCTCAGGCGTACCAGCCGGTGCAAACAGCGCATTCCATCCGCCCGCCTGGAACGCGGGGATGCCGGCTTCGGCCGCATTGGGAATGGCCGGCAGGCTGGCAAGCTTGGCTGTGCCACCAATCACGAGGCCGCGGACCTGGCCATCGGCCAAGGTGCCAGCAAGCGACGTCGCCGCGTCACACACGCCATCGACATGACCACCGATTGCGTCCGTCAGCGCTGGAGCCGCGCCGCGGTAGCCGATCAAGGTGACATCGACGCCGGTGGCCTTGATGAAGGACTGGCAGATGACGTAGTTCGACGACCCGACGCCGGCATGTCCGAGCTTGACGGCGCCTGGATTGGCCTTGGCGTAGGCGATGAACTCGGCCACCGTTTTGGCTGGGAAATCCTTCTTCACCGCAACGATCGATGCGGTGCGCGCGATCAGGCCGAGAGCGACGAAGTCGCTCGGCTTGTATTTGATGTCGGGATAAATTGCATAGGCGGCGGCGTTTGTGCCCGTGTTGCCGATGGTGATCGTATAGCCATCGGCCTTGGCTGCCGCAGCGCGTGTCAGGCCGGTCGAGCCGCCAGCGCCTGCGACGTTCTCGAAAATGATGGGCACGCCGAGCGCCTTCGAGACTTCTTCACCGACGACGCGGCCGATGACGTCTGAACTGCCGCCCGCCGCGAACGGAATGATCATGGTGATGTTGCGCGATGGGTAAGGCTCTTGCGCCGCAGCAGAGAGTGTCAACGCCAGCAGCGTGACCAGAAGTGTAAAGAGTGCGCGAATGACTGCCATGATTGCGACCTCAAGCGGTTTGGTTGGGTGCGACCTAAGTCACGTCCGGTGCGCGTGGCAAGGTGCTGTTGCCCCTACCGCTTCACGGCATGCACGCCGCGCTCAACAACCCAGCCGACCGCAAGGCCGAGGACGCCGGCGATGCCGGCTGCGATCAGCCACGACACAAATCCGCCGATGAGAGGAACGACGCCGCCGATGGCCGCACCAACGCGGTTGATGCCATGCTCCAGGCCTGCGAGGCCGTAGAGCGCGAGGCCGTGCACGATGATGCCGCCGCCGACCCACAACATGGCGAGCGTGCCGATTACCGACAGCACAGCGAGGAACGGCGGCATGCCCGAGACGAGGCCGCGGCCAACCGCCTGGGTCAAAGGCGCAAAGCGCCGGTCGGCAGTCGTCGGCGGGGTCGTCGGTTCGCGACGGCGCAACACGTCGGCGAAGCCGGAGATGGGGCGCTGGCTCTGCGCCAATGCGATGCCGACGTCGTCGGCCTTCACGATCAGGGCGACCGTGCCGTAGACTGCTACCGTCACCATGACGGCCACTACGGCAAGGGTGACCGCTTGCATCACAATCGAAGTTGAATCGACGGCGGCCAGACTGATGGCCATGATCTCGGCGGACAGGATCATGTCGGTCCGGATGGCACCGGCGACCTTCTCGTCCTCGAGGGTTTGAGACGACTGCGCCGGTGTTGCAGCTGCTTCCGCGTGGTCCGCGGCCGGGTGCAGCCAGCCGTGCACCTTCTCATAGCCCTCAAAGCACAAGAACGCGCCGCCGATCATGAGCAACGGCGTGATGGCCCAAGGCGCGAGCGCGCTCAGCAGCAGGGCTGCGGGCAGCAGATAGAGCAGCTTGTTCTTGATTGAGCCCCAGGCGATCTTGCCGACGATCGGCAACTCGCGCTCGGCTGCAAAGCCAACCACATAGCGCGGTGTGACCGCCGCATCGTCAATGACAATACCGGCGGCCTTCGACCCGGCCTTTGCCGCTTGCGCCGCCGCATCATCGAGCGAAGCTGCTGCGACCTTGGCCAAAGCCACGACGTCATCGAACAATGCCAGAAGGCCAGCGCTCATTGCAGGTATCCGTTAGGTCGGAGAGTTTCGAGTACGCCAAACCCGTCACAAAGATCTATCCAAATCACAAACGGACATCGTTGATCGGAATTATCGCGGCGTTATCTGCGGTCGGAGAAGACCGGCAGGCCTTTGCGCAACTCGGCCTTGTTGACCTTTTCCAATGTCGAGCGCGGCATGTCGGACACGATGTGCACGGCGCGCGGCTGCTTGAAGTCGGCCAGGGCGGCCTTGCAGGCAGCCTGGATGCGGGCAGCCAAATCGGGGTGTTTGTCGGCGGGCATGTCTGTGTCTGCGATGACAAAGGCGACGGGCACTTCATCGAGCATGGCGTGCTTCTGCGCCACGATGGCCACCTCGCGCACACCCTTCACGGGCTGAATGACGCGCTCGATCTCGCTTGCGGCGACGTTCTCGCCGCCGACCTTAAGCATGTCCTTGTCGCGATCCGCATAGAGCAGATTGCCGTCGTCGAGCAGCGTCATACGATCGCCGGTCAGGAACCAGCCGTCGCTGGTGAAACTATCACGCGTGGCAGTTGGATTGCCCATGTATTCTTGGAACATCTGGATGCCGCGCGTGCCGCGACAGTGCAGGTGACCGGTTTCGCCCGGTTTCACAGCGCGCCCGTCATCGTCGACGATGCGGATCTCGTAACCGGGTGCGGGGCGGCCTGTGGTCATTGGCCGATTGGGCATATGCGCATCACCGACGATGGGCTGCGTGATGGTCTCAGTCATGCCCCACCAGCCGAGCACGGGGACGCCGAAGAAGGCGGCAAACGGCGGGTTGTTGGCCGATGTGCCGATCATGCGGATATTGTGCCTGTCCGGCACCGGCAGCGTGGACAGCGCTTTAAAGCAGAAGCCGACGCTCGAATGCCACGTGGTCTTGTTGCGCAGTGCGACGTCCCAAAAGCGGGACGCGGAGAACCGGGGCTGTAGCACCACGGTGCCACCCACCCACATGGTCGGCAGGATCGAGTATGTGCGCGCATTGGTGTGGAACGATGGCAGCACGACATGGTGCACATCGTCTGGGCGCAGGCCTTGGTGGATCGCCGATTGGCGTGCGCCCCACAGCGCGTTCGCGTGTGTCCACAGGACAGGTTTCGGCCGCGATGTCGTGCCCGAGGTAAATTGGACGGAGCCGGCGCGCGTCGGATCAGCCGTGAGTTTGGTGAGCGTCGCGGGATCGCCCGCCAGCAGCGCGGAAAAGCGCGACGCGCGTTCTGGAAGCTGTGCCTGCGTTGCCGGCGTGCCGTCAGCGAGATGGTCGGTCACGGCGAGCCAGCGGATGCCCTTGGCGTGTTCGGCGACCAGACCCGCGAGTTCCGGCTGCGTGATGGCCGCGACCGCGCCCGAGGCTTCCGCGTAGTAGGCAATCTCTGGTCCGGCCGACCGCGTGTTGGTCGTGACGATGACAGCCCCGATGCGGTGGCAGGCGAACCAGAGCAGCTCCAGCTCCGGCGCATTGTCGAGGTGCACCAGCACCCGCTCTCCCGCCATTACGCCGCGCGCCTGCAGGCCAGCTGCGACCCGCAGGACATCCAGATGGAACTGCGTATAGGTCCAAACGCGACGATCGCCGACGAACGGCTCCCAGATCAGAAACGGTTGCGACGCGCGCGTCCTGGCGCGCTCATCGACGAGCCAGTTCAGATCAAGGCCGTGAAAGGGGTGAATGGTCATAAGCGCTCGCAGGTGTCGGGGCGCGATGAGACTAACGCGGATCAGCGCCGATGCGCCAGCCAAGCGTGGCCCACCGCCCGAGGTCGCCGCAGAGTGTGACAATCGCCGTGCCACAGGTGTGACACAAATTGAACATTGTTACCCAGGCGCCACGTCCGCCTGTGATTGCGTGCTAACCCCCTGTTCAAAAACACCTTCCAGGGTCCAAGTTGCATTTGCCTTCATCCAGCGTTCAGCTTCAGGCCGCGAGAGTGCCGCATGAGGGCGTGGATGGGAGGCGCCGGTTGCCAAAGCGCACCCGGCGTTACGCTCGAGTTGGAGAGCATGGTCATGCAGAGTTGGCTTCGGGCGTCGGTTCTTGCCGTCGCCGTCATGGGCGCAAACGTCGTCGCAGACGTTGTCACCGTTGGATCGGCAAGCGCGGCCGATCTTTACAACACCTACCCGCCTCCAAGGACGGGATCGGCCTATGACGACCCGCGCTACGCGGATCTGTATGGCACCCCGCCACCGCCGCCGCGTTACGAAGCGCCCTACAAGCCCCAGTACGAGTACCGGCACGAGCCGCGCTACAGCCACCCTGTGCCGAGCGAGCCCATCTATCGGGATCGTTATCCGCGGCAGTATTCAGAAGCGCCCCTGCCGCACCCACCGCGTGCCTACTCGGCTGGTCCTGGTTGCCTCGCCAAAGACGAGATCAGCTTCAATCTCGAACGCGACGGCTGGCGCGATTTCCATGACCCGCAGATCATCGATCGCGGCACCGCGTTCGTAAAGGCCCGCCGCCAGGGCCGCACGTTCCAGATCAAGCTCGATCGCTGCTCGGGCGATATCATCGGCGCACGCCCACTCGATCAGCGCGGCCCCTATGCCGACTACGAGCGGCCTTACCGCACCTATTGATCACCGGATTGATCTTCAAATCGCGCAAAGGCTCTGGTTCCCCCCTCGCGGGCGCCGGCGCTTTTGCGTTTCGGCGGGGACCTGTTCAGCGACGATTGAACAGGATCAAGCATGCACTGAACGTGATGCCCGCCGCTGCCGCAAGCGAAAACGCAGCGATCGGGCCGAAGGCCGGTAGGGCCGTGCCAACGACGGCAAAGAACAGGCAAAAGCCGATCAGCGACAGTGATATGCCTTTGAGCACGCGCAGCACGCCCTCGTAGCCATTCTGATGATGCGTGAAGGCGCCAACCACGGTCAGAATGACTGGAAAACTCGATACGATCCCTGACAGCTGGGCCCCGAGCTGATCGGCACTGTAAAGGATGGCCGCGACCAGCGCGAAGGTCACCGCCATACGGGCCGGGATATCCCACCAGGGCAGGCGTGCAGCGATGGGTATGCCGCGCGGTTTGGGCAGAATAGCATAGGCAGCCAGCAGAGCCGCGATACCGGCCAGGAACGCCTGTGGGAGCGTGAAATCGCGTGCTTGCATCGCCAAAGCGGCCCCACTGAACGACAGTGCCGCGGCCGGCAGCGCGACGAACCAGGGCGCAAGGCGCGCGACAAGACCATAGCCAAGAATGAATGCGACGATGCAGATGACGCCGAGTTCAACCCCGATGGCGGCCCGGACGCCAAAATCCGGGCCCTTGTCGAGCGCCAGGAACAACAGCACCGGCCCCGTCATCCACGGCAGGCCCATGATCAGGCCACCAACGGTCGCCCCCCAGCGCCGGGCAATCAGCGACATCAGCGCGACAAGCACCGGCGGTACGGCGACCTTGAAAAGGAACAGGCTCAGGGACACGGTGCGCGCGGGCTCATGAGGTGGCGATGGCCGTGCCTATCATGCGTCGGTGGACACGAGATGCTCTCACAGCGCGCCGCAGACGTGCGCCGGTTGAGACACTTGAGATCGAGATGCTTGATTTTGCTTGCATCAGCACTTCGGTTGCAATATTGAACATTGAAAGAACAAAATTCGATCGTATCAGCATTGTGCAACCAGCTCACGCCATGCCGGTGCATCGGTTGCGGCGCGAGCCACGGTGGATAGCGTACAAAGGCGTGGACAACTGGCGAGTCCCAGCGGCGCAGTCGCCGATACCGTCTATGGTAGACGAAATGGTGGGTGCCCAGTCATGACGATAGGTGCGGGGCGCGCGACGCAGATTGGACGCGGATTGTAGGCCTGAGAACCGGGCCTTCGAAAAGGAGAGTGTGATGGCTGGTTCCGTCAATAAAGTGATCCTGGTCGGCAATGTCGGCAAGGACCCAGAAATCCGCCGCACCCAGGACGGTCGGCCGATCGCCACCATCAGCATCGCCACAAGCGAGTCCTGGCGCGACAAGAATTCCGGCGAGCGCAAAGAAAAGACCGAGTGGCATCGCGTGGTCATTTTCAACGAAAATCTCTGCAAAGTCGTCGAGCAGTACGTCAAGAAGGGTGCAAAGCTCTACATCGAGGGCCAACTGCAAACCCGCAAATGGACCGACCAGGCCGGAGCCGAGAAGTTTTCGACCGAGGTTGTGCTGCAGGGCTTCAACGGCACGCTCACTATGCTCGACAGCCGCAACGGCGGCGGGGCGAGCGGCGCTGGCGGCATGCAGGAGAGCGGTGGCGCCGACTATGGCCAGGACAGCGGCTATAGTGCGGGCGGTGGCAACGGCTATAGCGGCGGCGGTGGCGCCAAGAGCAGCGGTGCAAGCCGGCCCGCTAGCGGCGGCTCGGCACCAAAAACGGGCGGCGGCGCGACAAAGCCATTCGACAAGCAGTTGGATGATGAGATTCCGTTTTGAAGTCGCGAGCGGTTCAGTGGTCGAGCTGAGTGCTGGAACGCGGGCCCGATACGTCCGGTGCAGCGCAGCGATCCTGCGCTGATCTTTAGTTTGTCTCAGCTGTCTATAGCATGATCCCGCTTCATGCATTGCACGCGAGGCGTGACAGCTGTGGCCCAAGGCATATCAACTCAGCGTGTTGCACTTTGTCGTGAGGCCACGTCCGCGTGGACATGACGGGGCGGTGGCAAGTGAAAGACGCAGAACATTGGTGTTTTTGGCAAGATGCCACACAGGAGGCCCCGGCATGCGCTCGATGCTTGTCGCCACAGTGATTGCAAGTGGAGTGCTGCTCGCCGTCGGCGCGTCCGCCACGCCGCCGGTGCGTAACGTGGCGCCCATGTTCGAAAAACCAATGGTCCTGGTCCAGGGCCGCGCCTGCCGCTCGTGTCGGCGAGACTGCTACTATGACCACCGGACGGCCTGCGGCTACTCGCAGTCGTGCCGGTCGGCATTCACGCAATGTATGCGCGGGTGCTGGGAAGATTATTGCCGCTGACTTCAAGCCAGCGCGACGAGGCCGAGGCCGAACAGCGCCATGACAGACAACAGCGTCGAGACGTTGACGTCGCCGAACTCCGAACGCCGTACGATACGCACCGTGCGGCTCCCTTCGGTGCGACTGACGTGCGATCCCGCCGTCGCCGCGGCCGTCATGTCGCGAGCGCGCATCCAGGCCCAGATGAAGCTGCCAGAGGCTTTGCCATGCCGCGCAATCTCGAGCGGCGCCCGGCGCCAGCCATATTTATAGCCGTAGACAACAAACGCGATGACGGCGATCTGTGCCAGCGTCACCACCCAACCGCCGAGCAGGAACCAGCCAATCGACCACACGATCGCTGCAAACTTTGCCACCAGCCACCAGATCCAACCGAGAAACTCCATTCGCTCCACGCCCCGCGTCGATAGACAACTGCTGTTGCTTTAGCTGACCCAGAGGGCGGAATCATGTGGCTTTGCATGACGTCGGCACGAACAGCGCACCAATCGCGGTAGGGACGGTCATTGCTGACCGCCCCCCGCACAGATCCCGGCGGGCGCTGCTAACGCACGCATGTGGTTCTAAGTGCGCTGCGAGGCTACAGGACACGCACAACGAGCGATATGCCCGCTGGACAATGGGTGGCCGGGACAAGCCGGACAAGCCCGGCCATGACAGCGGGGAGGCTACGGACGGTCTCACATTCTGGCCGCGGGTCTAACATCATAGGGGGCGGTGCGGTCTTGGCGCGCAAACACACAGCAGTCCCTGGCGCACACGCCCGCGTGGCCGACGCCATCGCACGTCAAATCGCAGCTGGTGGCTACGCCGGCGCCGCCGTCATCGGCCTTGTCAACGGCGCAATCGCGCTGGAGCACTATGCCGGCCAAGCGGGGCCTGATTTGATGGCCGCACCGAATGTCCTTTGGCCGATCGCCAGCATTTCAAAAATGTATGCGGTCTCGACCATTCTCGCGCTGGTCGAGCAAGGCCATCTCGCGCTCAACATGCGCATCTGCGATGCGCTTCCGGCCTACACGGGCGGCATGCGCGAGGACGTGCGTTTGCGCCATCTGCTGACGCACACGGGCGGCTTGATCTACGAATCGCCCGACATGGAGGCGCGGCTGAAAGCGCATGTGCCGCTCGATGGGCTGATTGAAGAGATGCTGGCGGGCCCGCTGCAGTTCAGGCCGGGCACGTCGGTGGCCTACGCCGACTACCACACGCTGCTCGCCAGTCACGTGACAGCAACGGTCATGGCTCGTCCGTTCGAGGCGCTGGTGCGCGACCTGACACTGACACCCATGGGCCTCACCGATACCTTCTTTCCGACGCCGGCCAGCGAGGATCATCGCACCGCGACCGTGCGCGGCCCTATGGCGGATGGCACGTCCGGCGCCATGTATAATTCCCGTCATGCGCGCAACCTTGCGCATCCCGCGTTTGCAGTGACAAGCACGGCACGCGACCTGGCGCGGTTCCTCTCGCACTTTGCACCGGGCGGACCACGCATTCACACTGCGGCGACCGTTGACGCCATGCGCTGCAATCAGACCGGACTATCAGGCACAGGCAGCTTTCCCGGCATTTCAGCCTATGAGCAGGTGGGGCCGCGACCGTGGGGCTATGGCTGGGCACTGCAGACCGCCATGACGCCCGGCACCTTCAGCGACCTCGCGAGCTTTTCGACATTCGGCCACGGCGGGGCGAGCGGTTGCCAGGCGTTTGTCGACCCTGACAACGACATCGCCGTTGTCATTGTCACCAACACGCATCTGCGGACAGGTTTTGAGGCGTGGTTCAACCACTTGACCATGCTGTCGAATGTGGTCCTCGCGGCCCTTCGCAACGGAGCCTAATCAAGCGCAGGCCAGCGCAAGTTCAGCTTGACGCGCCCGGGGCACGCGCACATGAGACGACGACGTCCCCAGGGTTCCAAGTGGGGGTTCTAAGTCGGGTGTTGAAATGGCGTTGGTGAACTGCATGTGGATTATGAAGCGCGTCAGCCAAGCCTACGGTATTGCCGGGCTTCTGATGCTTGGCGCAACCCACGCCGACGCGGCTGGACAGCCCAAGTACATCCCCAAGCCTGCCAACTGCCAAAACACCAACGGTCCCTTCGACAAGTGGCTTGCGAGCGTCCGCCAGGATGCCGCGAAAGAAGGTGTCAGCCAGAAGACGCTGGCCCTTGCCCTCGATGGGCTGCAAATGGATCAAAAGATCATCTACATCGACCGTGGGCAGAAGTTCTTCTCCAAGCCGTTCCTTGAGTTTGCGGCCCAGCTCGGCACGCAGAACCGCGTCAATTCGGGCATCCTGAAAATCAAGCAGCTCGCCGGCACCTACCAGCGTGCTGAGCAGGATTTCGGCGTGCCGGCGGCCGTCATCACAGCGTTCTGGGCGCTCGAGAGCGACTTCGGTGCCGGTATCGGCAAGCGGCCCGTGCTCGTCTCACTTGCGACGCTCGCGTGGGATTGCCGGCGCGGCGAGATGTTCCGTGACGAGTTGATGGCCGCACTGAAGATCATCGACCGTGGCGATCTCGTGCCGGCCGACATGATCAGCTCATGGGCCGGCGAACTCGGCCAGACGCAATTCCTGCCGGGGCACTATCTGCGCCACGCGGTCGACTATGATGGTGATGGCAAGCGCAACCTCTTCAAGAGTGCGCCCGACATCATTGGCTCGACGGGCAATTTCATCAAGTCGCTCGGCTGGAAAAAGGGCGAACCCTGGCTCGACGAGGTGCGTGTGCCGGGAGCCCTGCCGTGGGATCAAGCGGGCCTCGACATCAAGCAACCACGTAGTTTCTGGGCCCAACGCGGCGTGACGTTCGCCAACGGCAAGCCGCTGCCAGCCGACACCATGCCGGTGTCGCTTGTGCTATTGCAGGGCCGTGGCGGTCCAGCCTTTCTCGCCTACGAGAATTTCAACATCTTTACCGAGTGGAACCAGTCCCTGAACTACGCAACGACGGCGGCACATCTGGCAGCCCGCATCGACGGCGCACCTGCCTTTGCGAAAGGGGCCTCGCCTGGGGTGCCGCTGCCGGAAGAGCAGATCAAGGAACTGCAGGGGCTGTTGAACAAAGCCGGCTATAAAGCGGGTGAACCGGACGGCCGCCTCGGCTATGGCACGCGCGCCGCCATTCGCGAGGCGCAAAAGCGCATGGGTCTGCCGGCTGACAGCTATCCGACCGTCGACCTGATCGCTCGCCTCAAGACACCGCGCAGCTGATCAGCCCAATTGATCAGTGCCCACCTTGCGCACGCAAAAGGCAATGCCATGAGTACGATTGACATCCATGTGGTCGAAGTCGGCCTGCGCGATGGCCTGCAGATCGCCAAGTCAATCATGCCGACGCGCCTCAAAACGCGTTGGATCGACGAAGCGGTGTCTGCCGGCTTGAGCGAGATCGAGGTGTGCTCGTTCGTGCCGGCCAAGGTCGTACCGGGCATGGGGGACGCAGCCGAGGTGACGCGTCATGCGCGCACCCATAAGGGCCTGACCACGACCGTGCTGGTGCCCAACCGCAAGGGCGCGGAAGCCGCCATCGCCGCCGGTGCGCAGGTCATTTCCATGCCGATCTCCGTCAGCGTCTCGCACAACATGGCAAACATCCGCAAAACGCACACGCAATCGATCGATGAGCTGAAAGCCGTCGTGGACCTCGCCCGGTCCCAGCCGGCAGGCCGGCGCCCGAAGGTGGTCGGCGCACTTTCAACCTCGTTCGGCTGCTCAATCGAGGGCGCGGTGCCCGAGAGAGACGTGCTGGCGCTGGGCGAAAAACTGCTGGCGGCCGGCGCTGAGACCGTTGGCCTCGCCGACACCATCGGCATCGGCAATCCCGCGCAGGTGAAGCGGTTGTTCACGGCGGCGCACGCAAGCCTCGGCCGTGACAAGGTCTCGGGCGCACATTTTCACGACACCCGCGGCCAGGGCCTTGCCCTCGTCGTCGCAGCCCTCGATGCCGACGTGACCTCGTTCGACGCCTGCCTAGCGGGCCTCGGCGGATGCCCATTCGCGCCGGGGGCATCGGGCAACATCTGCACCGAGGATCTGGTGTGGATGCTCGAGGAGATGGGCCTCAAGACCGGCATCGATCTCGCCAAGCTGCTCGCCATCCGCGCCGTGCTGGTCGAGGGACTCCCGGGCGAGCGCCTCAACGGCCATCTTGCCGAAGCCGGTCTCGCCCGCACCAAAGCCATCGAGCGCGTGGCCTCAGCGCGGTGAACTTGTGTGATGCCAAATGGTGATTGGCCGGCCGGACAACATTGGAGCGGGCGCAGGGAATCGAAGCCTCGTTTTTAGCTTGAAGGGCTCACTTAAGGGCTCCTTGCAGGAGACGAGACATGGCAAAGACAGCAAGCCCTGATCCCAAATCAGCCAACGGCACAGTCCGGCTGCACCGCGTGTTCGCAGCCTCGCCGGAAAAGCTCTACCGCGCCTTCCTCGATGCCGAAGCCATGGCGAAGTGGCTGCCGCCCTACGGGTTCACCTGCAAAGTGCATCACCTGGACGCAAAGGTCGGCGGCACCTTCCGCATGTCGTTCACCAACTTCACGACAGCCAAGAGCCACGCCTTCGGCGGTGAGTATCTGGAACTCATAACCAACGAGCGGCTCCTCTACACGGACGTTTTCGACGATCCGAACCTGCCCGGCGAAATGCGCGTGACCGTGACCTTGAAGAAGGTGTCGGTCGGTACGGATGTGCACATCGAACAGGCGGGCATTCCAGCGCTCATTCCGGTCGAGGCTTGTTACCTCGGTTGGCAGCAGTCGTTGGCGCAATTGGCGTTGGTCGTTGAGCCGCACAATCCGGAGTGAAACCGAGGCAAGGAGAGT
>JANMGQ010000201.1:0-81597 GCA_031374735.1 Hyphomicrobiaceae bacterium
CCTGAGGTTGGAGTGCATTGACCCCTCGATCCTCAGGACATTCGCCTCGATCCGTTATCTCAACCGCTTCAAGCGGTTACGGACCCCTTAACACCTGCTCCGCCCTCGCCGCAGGGCGCTCCCGCGGTAGCGGGTTCGTTCTCTGACCCGAAGCGTCCGGTCCAGGATTGTTCCGCGACTTTCCGCAGGTCGTCGGGAGCGGACGATCCGAACTTGGAGGCTCGGTCCGCCTGAGCTTGATGGCAGGTCGGCGTCGCAGATTGCGACGAGGCTCGCCGCAAAGACCTTTACCTGGCTGGCGCGTTTGGCCGCGAGTACGTCCTAACGGCGACCGTGACTGTGCATACCTCTGTTGCCGACCGCTTCGTGGAGTTCCGGCATGGCGACCTCCCGTTACCCTTTGTGGCCCCAGTACTCATCGCGCAGGCGGCGCTTGTAGAGTTTGCCCGTGGCCTCGCGCGGCAGGGTCGAACGAAAATCAACGCTGCGAGGGCATTTGAGCGCGGACAGGCGCTCGCGACAGTGGGCGATCAAGGCGGCGGCCAACGCTGGCGAAGCCGTTTGCCCCTCAATCAGTTGCACCACGGCTTTGACTTCTTCACCCAAGTCTTCATTGGGCACGCCGATGACCGCGGCATCCATGACGGTGGGATGCTGCAACAGCACATTCTCGGTCTCCTGCGGATAGATGTTCACGCCGCCTGAAATGATCATGAAGGACTTGCGGTCGGTCAGGTAGAGATAGCCCTCGGCATCGACGCGTCCAACGTCGCCCAGAGTCGACCATCCCCGCCTGTTCCGGGTCGCAGCGGTCTTGTTTGGGTCGTTGTGATATTCGAACTGGTGGCCGCTTTCGAAGTAAACATCCCCGCTTTCGCCCACGGGCAGCTCCTCGCCGGCTTCATCGCAGATGTGAATGACGCCGAGCTTGGCGCGTCCGACAGAGCCCGGATGCTTGATCCACTCCTCCGTAGTGATTGAGGTGAAGCCGTTGTTCTCCGTACCGGCATAGTATTCCTGGATGATCGGTCCCCACCAGTCGAGCATCTGCCGTTTAACATCGACGGGGCATGGTGCGGCCGCGTGCAAAACAACTTTCATCGACGACAAGTCATGGCGGCGCCGCGCCTCTTCCGGCAGCTTCAGAAAGCGCACGAACATGGTTGGCACCCACTGGGCATGCGTGATTTTCTCGGACTCGATCAGCGCCAGTGCCGTGGCCGCGTCGAACTTCGCCATGATGAAGGCTGAGCCACCGGCTTTGATCGTCACCATGGAATGGCGCAGCGGCGCTGCGTGATAGAGTGGTGCGGGCGACAAGTAACGCGTGCCGGGGCCATAGCCGAACAGTGATGTCAGCAGATCGATCAGCATCGTGCGGCCGCCCAAGGGCACATCGGCAAGCGGCCATTTGATGCCCTTCGGCCGGCCGGTGGTGCCCGACGAATAGAGCATATCGAGGCCTTGCGATTCGTCGGCGATGGGCGTCGTCGGTTGCTTCCCGACCGCCGAAGGCCAGAAGGTGCAGCCCTCGATTGGCGCGCCCACGGAATAGAAGCGGCACCGCTCGCCGATGTCGGCCGCCATGCGCGGCAGCATCGCGGTGTAGGCATTCGAGGCAATCATCAGCTTCGCGCCGCAATCGCGGATGATGTAGGCGATCTCATCGGGCATGAGATGCGTGGCAACGGTTGTGTAATAGAGGCCCGCGCGATCGGCCGCGAAGCAGATCTCGAGGAACTCGCGCCGGTTCTCCATCAGCAGGACGATATGGTCGCCACGCTTGAGACCGGCCGCACGAAACAGATGCGCGCCCTGGTTCGCCCGCGCCTCCAGCTCGCCGAACGTTACGCTCTCGCCGGTGGCGCACATGCGGTATGCGAGCGTATCCGGCTTGTTCTGAGCGTGGAAGCGCGTGTGGAACGTGGTCATCTCGTCAGAACCTGATCAGTGTTTTGCCGATGTCATCTTGGGATCGCAAATGCTGCAGCGCGAGCTTGAGATCATCGAACGCGAATGCTTTGCCGAGCAGCGGGTGCACCTGGTGCAGCGCCATGGCGTGCAGCATGGCTTCTAAGCCGTCACGGTTGCCGACGGTTATGCCCTGCAGGCGAACCTGCCGCGTGACGATCGGCCCGAGCGACGCGTTGAGCTCCACGCCCGAAAGCACGCCGATAACCGAGATGGTGCCGCCGGGACGTACCGCACGCAGCGACAGCGATAAGGTTTCTTTGCCGCCGAGTTCGATGATGTTGTCATAGCCGCCGCGGTCCGTGGTGATGTCACGGCAGGCCTTGGCCCAGTCCGGCGTCTTGGTCGTGTCGATCACGGCGTCGGCGCCGCGACTGCGCGCGATCTCGAGCTTCGCGGCACTGCGCGACAACATCGTCACGTGCGCGCCATGCAGCTTGGCGAAGGCGAGTGCGAACATCGCGACGCCACCGGTGCCCTGGAGCAGGATTTTATCGCCG
The DNA here is from genome assembly GCA_031374735.1 of Hyphomicrobiaceae bacterium. Taxonomy (GTDB): domain Bacteria; phylum Pseudomonadota; class Alphaproteobacteria; order Rhizobiales; family Hyphomicrobiaceae; genus JABFRJ01. The sequence goes on from JANMGQ010000201.1 coordinate 2,472, forward strand.
GCCTGCGCCCGTCCGTGGGTCGCGATGGCGCTCCAGGCCGTCAGCGCGGCGCAGGGCAACGTCGCGGCCTCGGCGTCGCTCAGGTAAGCGGGAACGCGCACGACGCCGTTTTCGCTGAGGCAGACATAGTCTGCCATCACGCCATCAAGCGGGCCACCTAGCCCGGATAGAAGCCGTTCAATCGTCGGGCCGCCGCTGATCCAGTTCTGGAAATAGGTCGGGCACACGCGGTCGCCGATTTTGACGCGGGTCACACCATCGCCGACAGCGGTCACCACGCCAACGCCGTCTGACACGGGAATGAGCGGCAGCTCGCCCGTGGCCCGTCCATAGCCGCGATCAGGCACAATGAGGTCGCGCGCGTTCAGCGAGGCCATGCGCATCGCGATGAGCACTTGGCCGCGTAACGGTGTCGGCACCGGCCGCTCCGCTCGCTTGAGGTTGTCGAAACCCCAGTCACCTTCGATCTGAAAGACGCGCATCATGTGTCAGATGTCCGCTGTTGGGGCACGCGCAGCGGCGAGCCTGCGTCGCGGCGTGCCAGGCGTTCGCGCAGCATGTTGCTGCTGCCGTCCGTCAGCGCCGCGACGTGGCTGGCGGCGATGTGGCGCGCGAACGGATATTGAGATTTCAGGCCTTCGGCGCCCATTGCGTGCAGGAGCGCGGGCAGCTGGCGCTGGCTCATGGCTACGGCGTGCAGTTTCGCCGCGGCGGCACTGTGCTCGGCGTCGATGCCGGAGGCGAACGCCTGGACGGCTTGATCCACCAATGTGCGCGCCGCCGCGAGGTCGGCCGCGACATCGGCAATCGTGTGGCGCCACGCCTGATGTTGCGCCAGAGGCCGCCCGAAGGTCGAGCGCGTGCGTCCGTAGTCCTGCACGACGGCCAAAGCCTCCGCGACCATGCCGCAGCACATCGCTGCCACATAGGTCCGCGCGCCATTGATCTCCGATAGGATAGACTTCAGCGCGGTGCCCGGGGCCAACAGCACGTGCGCCGACGGCACCCGGCAGCCGTCGAGCACGAAGCCGCCCGTGCCGGTACTGGTCTGTGAGAAGGGAGACTCGATCGCATAGCGCCGGCACTGTGGCACTGTCAGGTCCACCAGGAATGCCCCGATGCCGGCATGATCACCTTTCTGTCCGCACTGCGCGTATACGATCGCCGTGTCGGCGTGTCGTGCGTTGATGATCCAGGCCTTCTCGCCCGTGATGATCCACCCGTCGCCATCGCGCACTGCTGCCGTGGTCATGGCGGCGACATCCGAGCCGACGCCTGGCTCCGTCAAAGCGGTGCAGGCTGTGCTGCGCCCGTCGAGCAATTGCGGCAAGTAGCGCTCCCGCACGTCTGGCGGCGCCACGACGGCCAATCGGTGCGCGATGTTATGTGAGTTGACCACGGACATGGCGAAGCCGAAGTCGGCCGCGGCCAGGATCTCGCACGCACGGACTTTGAAGGCGTAGCTCAGTCCCAATCCACCGTGCTCAACCGGGACTTGAATGCCCGTCAAACCGAGTTCGGCGGCGCGTGCGAAGATCTGCCGGTCCGGTGCAATGCCCTTGGACCAATCCGCCGCAGCCACCGCAACCTTCGTCGACGCAAACACCGCGATGGCCTGCAAACGCTCGCTTTCGGAGATACGCTTCACACTCATCACCTTGGCCCGGAGAAGCGCGCGCGCAGGTCACACGCGAGGCCGACAATGCCACCCGGCATGAAGATCGTGGCCAGCACCAGCAGCAGGCCGTAGAGAATCAATCGGAAGCCGTCGGCAAATCGCAACAGTTCCGGCATCATCACGACGATGAAGGCACCGATAACGGGGCCCGCAACGGTGCCAGAGCCGCCAACGATCACGGCGAGGATCGCGTCGAGTGATTGGGCGACGCTGAAAATCTCAGGGTTGATGAAGCCCTGGTAATGCGCATAAAGCGCGCCCGCGAGGCCCGCATACATGGCCGCGGCGACGAACGCGAAGAGCTTATACGTCCAGGCTGCGATGCCGATGGCACCGACGAGGTCCTCGTTCTGGCGGATCGCAACCAGCGTGCGGCCGATGCTGGAGCGCGCGATCACGGCGGTGAGAACGGTGGCGAGTGCGGCGATCGCGAGCACCAGGTAGTAGTAGACGGCGCGATCCTGGAAATCGAACAGGCCGCCCAAGCTCTCGGGTTTCGGAATTTTCGAGATGCCTGCCTCGCCTTTCGTCAGCTCAGTGAAGTTGGTCAGCACGATAAAGATCACCATGTTGAACGCCAGCGTGACGATGGCGAAGTAGTGCCCTTTCACGCGCAGGCTTGGATAGCCTGTGGCGAGGGCGAACACCGCCGTGATCAGTGGAGCAAGCGCAATCGTCAGCCAGACCGGTAGCCCGAAGTTCAGGTTCAGCAACGTCGACCCGTAGGCGCCGATGCCCATGAAGCCCGCCTGCACGATCGAGACGTAACCCGTATAGCCCTGGATGAGGTTCTGGCCCTGCGCAGCGATCACCCAGATCAGCGCCAGGATACACAGATGCAGGTGATACTTGACGCTGGTCAGCTTCGGCAGCGCCAGCAGGAGCACGAGGCAGCCGAGCCAGGCGATCTGGGACGTTGAGAGTTTCATGCCGTTTTCCCCAGGAGCCCTTGGGGCCTAACGAGCAATACCAAGATCATCACGACGAAGGCGATGACATCCTTGTAGGCGGACGAGATGAACCCGGCCGCGAGCGACTCGGTGATGCCGAGAACTAGACCGCCGAGAATGGCACCCGGCATCGAGCCGAGGCCGCCGAGGATGAGCACAGCGAAGCCCTTGACCACGAGCCCCTCGCCGATCCCGGGCGCGATCGCAAACAGCATACCGACCATGATGCCAGCGATAACTCCGAGCGCGCTAGAAATCGAAAACACGATCAGCGGGATCGACCGGACATCGACACCCATCAGGATAGCGGCGTCTCGGTTGTCGGCGACGGCGCGGATCGCCTGTCCGGTCTTGGTGCGGTCTATGAAGATCGTCATCCCGACAATCACCAGCGCCGACGCGAGGATCACATAGAGCCGCAGCTCCGGCATGGTGATGCCGGCGACGTTGAACACGCGATTGAACGTCGTCGGGATCACGACCTGCTCGTGACCGAACAGTTGCAGGTTGATACCCTCGACCATCATGGTCAGCCCGAGGGCGACGATGAACGCGTTGATGTGGTTGGCATTGCGCACTGGTCGATACGCCAGCACCTCGACCAGCAGCCCGAGCACCAATCCAACGACGAGTGCGACGATCACAGCGACCGCCAACGGCCATTTCAGATTGGCGACGAGAAAGAACGTCAGGTAGCCGCCGAACATCGACACGGAGCCGTGCGCAAAGTGGGCGATGCCGAGGATGCCGAACACGATCGTCAAGCCAAGAGCGATCAGCACGTACACGCCGCCGATCGCGAGACCGTTCAGGATTTGCTGCAGGAGCTCGATCATCGGAAACTCAAGGTGCGATTGCGTCGCCCCGGCGATCACTGCGATCACCGGAGCGATATCGCGGCGTTACTTCAGCGTGCTCAGGAACTGCGAGTAGGCCTTTGAGTCGGATGGCAGGTCCTCGACGAACGTCCAGTTACCGGCCCGCCACTGGAAGGCACCGTTAGAAGTGTAGGCCTGACCGTTGGCATCGAACATTTTGCCGTCGACCGGGGCATATTGCATCACCACTTGTGGCGGCACCGCGAGATTGCGCAGAGCCGCAGCCACGGCCTTCGTGTCCGTGACGGTGCCGGCAGCTTCGATGGCAGCCTTCAGCGCGTAGGTCTGATCATAGGCGTAGGGTGAACTCGGCGACGGCGCGATATTGAACTTCGCCATGTAGTTCTTGTGATAAGCAGCGCCGTTCTTGCCGGCTGACTGCAGTGTCAGCTCGGTCGGGCGCAGGTCCCAGACGCCTTCCATCTGTTCTGACGTCACGACGCGCAGGAACTGGTCCTCGCTGCCGCTGGTGAAGCCGTAGCGCGCCACCTTCATGCCGAGTTCGAGCGATTGACGATAGACGAATGCGGCGGGTTCGACGTAACCGACGACCAGAAGTGCATCGGGGTTGAGACCGCGGATCTTGGTCAGCTGTGGCGCCATATCCCGATCTTTGAGGGCGAACGTTTCGCGGGCGATGATCTCGCCGCCGACCTTTTTCAGCTCCTTCTCGAAGGTATCGACGTAGCTGGCGTAGAAGCCGACGTCCAAGGCACCGATCACGGCAACGCGCTTGTGGCCTTTGCGGGCGACGAACGCGCCAGCGGCAGCGCCGGTGAAGTCGGCCGGTGGGCGCGTGCGCACCAGGTTTGGAAGCTTGCCGGTCGTGATCGAACGTTCGGCCGCATTGCCGACCAGCATCACGGCGTCTTCCTTGCCGATCAGCGAGGCAACCGCGCTGGTCGCACCCGAGCAGCAGAAACCGAGGATGAATTTGACGCCGTCGCGGTCGATCAGCTTGCGCACCGCGTTGGTGGCTTCAGTCGGATTGGCCTTGTCGTCATAGGCGATGACGTTGAGCTTGTAGGTGTCCGCGCCGACCTTGATGCCGCCAGCCGCGTTGATTTCGTCCGCCGCCATCTTGACGGCATTTGATTGCGGCAATCCGTACACGGCGCCGCCGCCCGTCAAGGCATCAGAGAGCCCGATGTTGAGGGTTTTCTCAGCGGCACCGGCGGATACGGCGGTTGCCACCGCTGCCACGACTGCCAGTGCAAGACCAGATAAACGCTTCATTTTGTGGTTCCTCCTGTGCTTCAGTGTTCTTGTTTTCAATGTCCGAGATAGGCTTTCGCCACCTCGGGATGCGACTGTAGTTCGGCACCTGTGCCGCTCAGCACGATCTCGCCAGCTTCAAAGAGATAGGCGCGGTCTGCGAGACGTAGCGCGAGAAGTGAATTCTGCTCAATCAACAGAACCGTCTTTCCCATCGCCTTGATCCGCCCAAGCGTCGCCGCCACCTCAGCCACGATCTTTGGCGCCAGCCCGAGCGAGGGTTCGTCGAAAATGCACAGGCGCGGTCGAGCCATGAGCGCACGCGCGATCGCGAGCATTTCCTGTTCGCCGCCGGACAGCGTTCCAGCCATCTGCGACCCGCGCTCGCGTAGGATCGGGAACATGTCCATCATGCGGTCGACGTCGGCGGCCTGCTCGGCATCGCGACGGGCGTAAGCTCCCATGCGCAGGTTCTGCAGCACTGTCATTTGGGGAAAGACCTGGCGACCCTCCGGGCACATCGTGATGCCGGCACGGACGATCGCGTGCCCGCTGGCGTTGGTGATATCGTGTCCCTCGAACGTCACTGTTCCAGACCGCACAGGCAGAAGGCCACAGATAGCTTTCAACGTCGATGACTTGCCGGCCCCGTTTGCACCGATGAGAGCGACGCACTCACCAGCAGCCACATCGATGTTGATGCCGTGCACAACTTCGATGGCGCCGTAACCGACCCTGAGATCCCGGACCGCGAGCATCAGACGCTCTCCCCGAGATAGGCGTCTATGACGGCGCGATTGCCACGGATTTCGGCTGGCTTGCCTTCCGCGATCTTTGATCCGAAGTTCAGCACCACGATGCGATCACAGACAGCCATGATCAGCTCCATGTGGTGCTCGATGACGAGGACCGCTGTGCCGCGATCCCGGATGGCGCGGATCAAGAGCCCTAGTGTCTTGCGCTCGTGCGAAACGAGACCGGCCGCCGGTTCGTCGATGAGCACCACCTTGGGGGCCGAAGCGAGCGCAGTTGCGATCATCAGGAATCGCTGCTGGGCCGAAGACAGCGTGGCCACCAACCGGTCAGCGACGTCGGCGAGGCCGCAGAGCCCCATCAGGTCTTCGACCCGCTCAGTCACTCCTGCTGGACCGGCATTGCGCCCGCGCGCCGCTCTGGTCCCGATCGTAACATGTTCGCGCACTGTAAATTCAGGGAAGACGCGCGCCGTCTGAAACGTACGGGCTAGGCCGTATGAGACGCGTTCGTATTCAGGCAACGCTTCGATCGCCTGGCCATCGAGCATGATTGAGCCCGCACTGGCGGGGTGCAAACCCGAAAGGACATTGACGGTCGTTGATTTGCCAGAGCCATTCGGACCGATCAGCCCGAGGATTTCGCCGCGGCTGATGGAGAACGTGAGGTCGCGGACGGCATGAACGCCTCCAAACGACTTACTCAAGCCTGCCAACTGCAGGACGACCTCGGCCATAGATGCGTCCCCTCGCTGCGGGTGGCAAGCCTTGGAATTCACAGTAGCTGGAGTGGCGGGGCGCTCAAACTCTAAAGTTTGTGGCAAGCCCCGGAAAAATTAGATACCCTGTTGCCCGAGAGAACCCGCTCTGACATGCCTCGACAGATCGATCGTACGCACATGGTCCAGATCAAAAACATCAAATCTATTCAGGTCTTCAGTGTCGTTGCGCGGACAAAGAATCTGACCAAAGCCGCCGTCGAGTTGAACAGCAGTCAAAGCGCGATCAGCTATCATATCAAAAAGTTGGAAGCCGAGCTTGGCCTGCCTCTGTTCCGGCGGATGGCTACCGGCCTGGAATTGACCGATCATGGCGCCGCCCTCGCACCTCATGTCGATGCGGGCCTAAATGGCATCCGCGCGGGCCTCGACATGGCAATGCGGCGAGCCGGGACAGTCAGGGTGGCCGTGTTGCCCATGTTCGCGAGCCGATTTCTGTCGGCACATCTCGGCACGCTTTGGGAAAAGCGTCCCGATTTGCAGATTTCGATTCAGAACCACAACAACACCTATGCCAACCTCGCTGACCCGCATGCGTTTGCTGATCTAGGAATCCAGTGGGGTCATGGCAGTTGGCCGCGGTTTCACGTCACGCGTCTGTGGCCAGAACGTCTAATCGTCGTGTGCAGTCCGAAATATCTCGCGCGTCACCCGATCACGTCGGCCGCCGACCTCAAGCGGTGCACATTGTTGCATGTCGACAATGAACACATGTGGTCGGAATGGATGGCGAAGAATGAGCAAGAGTTGGCGTCAAAGCACTCCGGCATGATGCTCGACGATCGCCATTTCCAGCTCAGCGCAACGATCAATGGGCTCGGCGTATCGCTGTTCGTGGAATGGTTGGTTCAGGAGGAGCTGCGCACGGGCCAACTTGTCAATGTGTTCGGACGCTCATTCAGCACGTCGCTCGCATACCACGTGATCAGTCCAAAGGACATTGTGTTGCAACCGCGAGCGCGCGAGATCAGGGATTGGTTTCTGTCCTTGGCGCCAAAAGCAAAACGTCCGGGGCAGTCCAATCGAGGTGTGATCCGCAGGGTTGCTGCAAGATCGTGAGCTGGCTCCAAGCGCGACCGCGGTGTCGATGATGTCGCAACGAACGTCTTGCGATGGACCGGGCGACTACTTGAAGGTTGAAGTCCGCAGCTGGCCGAAGCTGACGTGATCGCCAGAAAATACTTGCGCCTAATCCGGCAACTCCTGGCCCACTCCCACTTCGTTCTCTTCGTCCGCATCGACTGGCAGCGGACATCGGCTGTCATGTGACCCCGTCCGGCTGTCCGGTCGCGCCTTCGCTTGATGGCCCTGCGCGGGATCATCGAACTGAATACTGGCTGAACGGATCGTCGAGATATCAGCTCATCTTTTTGAAACTGAACGCGATTGCGGCGAAATTGCCATGGTCTGGCCGTGACCGTGGCCAGATGCCCCCCTAATCGCCGCATCCGGATGATCAGGCTTACTCGGAGAGGTAGGCCGGATATTGACACGGCACTGCGGGGAAGCGGCTCTCACGAGCCGGTCCCCTGAGATGATCAGGGATGTCATGGCGTTTTCAGGCTCGAATACCCAACGCCCAAACACGGGTCGCGTCGACACGACCGATCTCAGCGATTGGGCAGAGCCGCCCAAGGAAAAACGCGACATCAAAAAGCTGTTCCTGGTTACGGGCCTCGCCGTGTTGTCGTGGGTTGCGACCTACGTCGGCATGCTCGAGCTGATCGAGGCCAACATGGGCGATCTCCCGCTCGTGCACAAAGGCATCATCGGCTTTTCCGTCGCCATGTTGATGGTCATGGTCGTGTGGCTGTTGGATGAGATGTTCAAGCCGATCGGTATCGTCCTCAAGACCATGTACGCGGCCGGCTATATCTTCCTCACCATCATCTCGGTCGGCTTTGGTTTCGGCTTCTACTGGAAGGTCCTCGAGTCCAAAGGCGAAGGCACACGCGTCGCCGAGACCGCCGTCGGCTCCGTGCAAGCACCCCTCCAGACCGCAGCCCAGCGCCTTGAAAGCCTCGGCCGGACCCTCGATAGCCTGCAGACCATTTCCGCCCAGAAGGCCGAGCAGGAGCGCACGCTCGGCACGTCGTGTCCGAACTCGAAGCCGGGCGATGGCCCGCGCCGCCGCCTGCGCGATGACGATGCCACGCGCTTTGCCGCCGCCCGCGACTTCGTCAAAGGCCGCATCGAAACCGTCAAGAGCGACATTGTCGCCATCGAAGCGGAAGTGGCCAAGATCGCCAAGAACGACGCGTCCATCGTCGACAAGCACGGCACGCGCAACGAGTTCATGAAGTCGCTCAACCAGCGCCTCGACAAGACGGTGACCAGCTTTAATGCCTTCAAGGGCGACCCGCAGCTGAAGTCCATCCGCGCCGACCTGGATGACCGGGGCAACAAGACCCAGTTCATCGACACGCAGGGCAAGCCCTACGCCTGCCCCGACCCAGCGCTGGCGACCATGATCAAGTCGGTCGTCGCGTCCATCGACGGCCTGCCGATGCTCGACAAGCCGCGCATCGCGACCGTTGAAGGATCGGATGCGACGGTCGAAGCCTTCCGCCGCCTGACGGCGACGTTCATTGGCGCGCTGTCATTCAAGCTGCCGCCGTCGGCTGACGAAATGCGCGAGTTGCAGAAGAAGGCCGTTGCTTCGGCTGATGCGTCGCCGGACAGGCGCGCCGCTGCTTCCGCCATAAGCGCCGATCAGGCAGGCTTGTCGAAGCGCGACTACATCCCATTGTCGATCGCGCTGTTCGTCGACTTGTGTTTGTTGCTCGTGTCCATGGGCAAGCGTTCGAACCGCTTGGGCAATCTCGTGCCGAAGATGCAGGAGGCCGAGCGCGGGCCGGTGATCCAGATCTTGTCGCGCTTCAACGAGATCCACAAGGATCGCGCGATCCGCGAGAACTTCGAGATCTTCCGCCACGTCGTGTTCGACTTGAACGGCGACTACTACGTCGCCGTGCCACTAGATGCGCCCGTGCGCATGAACCCGAAGGATCGTGAAGATCTGCGCCTTGAAGCGCAGTTGCTCGGCAACCTGTTCACGAGCTTCGAGAAGGAAAAGATCTTCTCGCGTGTGCTGATGCCCTACATCACCACGGGCGCGATCCAGAAGAAACTCGCGAAGCAGGGCTCCAAGTTCGCCAACTCCGAGAGCTATCGCCTGTACAAGTTCAAGGACGGCGCCTGGAGCGAGATCATCCTTGGAGCCATCATGGGCGCGGCCAAACGCGTCGAGACCGAGAAACGGCGCCGCCGCATCGAAGACGACATCTTCGCCAGCCGAGAGCCGAACCTTGACCAGACACGCCATAGCGAAGAGCCGGGGTACCAAGCGCCGCCGTTTATCCCGCCGGCTCCCCCGCTGACGCACGGCGCCTATGCGGCGCGTCCCGCAGTGGTTCCGCAGCCACCGCAACCGATGCCGCAGCGTCCTGCGGCCCGCGCCCAGGCCGCCGCAGCGCCCGCCTTGACCGCTGCAGAAGCCATCGCCCCTAATACGTCGGCATTCGGCCCCTATGCCGCAGCAGCCGCGCAGGAAACCGAGCGCCGCATGCCGCCCATAAGCAATGTCGCAGCTTATCCAGGCCCAGCCCAGCGCCGGCCCGTCGAGACCCATGACCTGCCGACGGCGGAGGTGGTCGCCGACTTGCAGGCCCATCGCCAGCGCCTTGAGCAACAAGCCGAGATCATCCTGCGTCCTGCTGCCTCGTCGAACGCTCCGGCGCTCCCTGATGTGATCGCGGTGCCGCCGATGCCGACGGAGCCGCTCAGGCCAGCGCCAAGCGACACACTGCGCGTCGAAGCCGTCGAGCGCAGCGTGACGTTCCATGTGCCCAACGACGGCACGATGCCGGCGTCATTACGTGCCATGCTGTCCGGCCAGACGTCAGCAGCAGCGGTGCAGGTGACGGAACCGCCGAAGACCGTGGCTCTGCCAAAACCGGACGACGCCCCCTTGATGGTCGAGGACGACGCCGACTTCGAGCCTTGGACCCAGATCCCGCGCGACGAAAAGCTCGACGAGATCGCGAGCCGCTTTGCGCCAGAGACGAAGCGTAGCTGAAACGACGAAGGTGTTTCACGATTGCGAGGCCTGGGGCGTCACCAAACGGCTCGGGCTTCAACCGTTAATTAACCGCATTGGGCGCTAGTATGAACCCACAACACGAGCCCGGACGAAGGGATGCCAATCCTTCTCGCCGGTGCCACTGAGGAGGCTGCCGCCCGCATGACCAACGCTCCCAAGCCTACGGTCGTCTCCCAAACCGACAGCAAGATGCAAAGCCTTGCTGCCTTCATCGAATGCTACCTGCCGCAAGCCCGCAACGACGCAGTGACCGAAATCACCATCCTTGCCCGTTCGCATGAGAGCCCGATTGCCCAAGCCGTTGTACGGCACGCCGGCCTCATCGCTGAGCGTGGCTTTCGTGTCCGCGCCTTGTTTGCTGTCGTAACGGCACAGGGCGAAGCTGGCGCTTGGACAGCCCTCGACTCCGGCATCGAGTTTGAACGCCAAGTGCGCTGGTCCCGCAACCCACGCTATTTTGACGCCCACGAGCAGATCGTCTTGAGTGCGACGAGCTGCTGGATCGGCGACTGCATGCGCCGCGACCCGGCCAAACGCGACGCGCTCGACCTGCCGAAGCCGAATTGCCAAGACGCGGCACTTTTCGCGAACAGGTCTTTCGATCGCCTTTGGCACGTTGGGCAGGCCCTGCCCCTCCGCGCCGGGCGTGGCAAGAGTGACGCACTGATCGCAGAATTGGCGACTGCCGGTCTCGCTGGAAACGATGCGCCTTCGGCTGAAGCTGATCAAAATCAGTGATTTGATCCGATTCGATCCAGAATGTCCGCTTTTTGTTCCACGCACAGGCACGCGCAGAGTTAATTTCGCCCGCAGCCAAGATGCGCTAAAGGCTGCCCTCGTAGAGTGAGGGCAGTTGAGTAGTGTTGACGCGTTTAAGGGGGTCTGAGTGCGCAACGCGCGCGGCCGATCGGGCATCCCGTTCGCTGCTGCTGGTGTTGTGCCTCGTTCTGGCCGGGCTGGCGGGATGCTCGGAGTTTGTACGCCCGGGCAACCATTCGCCTCTGCTGTTTGATCCTGAGAAAAGCGCGCACACCAGCCGCATGAACAAGGTCGACCATCCGAACCGCACGTTTGACGCCAACCGCTGTGCCCCACCGGGGACCACGCACTACATCACCACCCCGCCCAAGCCACGTGAGCGATCGACCCTAGAACAGGTCGTCATGCGCTATTCCGTCGGCGATCGGTTCAACCTGCAAGTGCCGGGGGCGCCGGAATTCACGACCGACTACGTCATCAACGCTGATGGCCGCGTGTACTTGCCTTATGCGGGCGAAGTGCGGGCAACGGGACTGACCAACCGGGAGCTGGGTCAGGTCATCGAGCGGGCGCTGCTGAAGGCGAAGCTGTTTCAGCCTGACGGCTTCAAAATCGCCGTGCGGCCTGTGATGTACGCGCCGATCAACGTGACGATCGCGGGGGCTGTCTTCCTGCCCGGCCGCTTTACTATTGCCTCGCGAGACGAAAAGCTTGGGCTCGGCAAGGTCGGCGACAGCCCACTCGACCGCAACGTTGCCTCTGCCCTGCGGGCTGCTGGCGGCGTGAGGCCGGACGCGGATCTCACCAACATCCGCCACCTGCGCGATGGCAAGTGGACGCGGCTCGACTGGCAGGGCGCCCTGACCGGGGCGCCGATTGACGATGTCATCTTGATCGAAGGCGACCATATCGAGGTGACCGAGACTGGGTGCTTCCAGTCGGCGCTGGTGCGGCCGTCGCAGATCACGCCGCCGGGCATGCGCATCTTTATCTCGAACCTGTCTGTGCCCGCACCGTCGAACGCGACCTCGGCCGTCAACAAAGACTCATCAAACATGCCTTACGGCGCAAAGCTGCTGCAAGGCTTGGTGTCGGCCAACTGCGTGGGTGGTTCGCGCGCCTCGAACGCGTCCCGCTACGGCGTCCTGATCAGCCGAAATCCGAAAACGCACCGCACCGAAGTCATCCAACGCTCGATCGAGCAACTCGTGCTCTCGCCCGATCGCGACGAAATCAACCCCTATCTTATGCCGGACGATGCCATCGCGTGCTACGACAGTGCCGTCATAGACGCGCGCGAGATCGCAGCCACCATCAACTCGCTCATCACGCCGCGGTCGACCTGGCTCGGATCGAACTGACGCCGAAAATTGATGCGAGAACGCCGCACTTTTTCGAAATATTCAGCATAATGCCGTATTCCGTTGCTCACGAGCAACTCCAAAGCGCGCGCCACGACCGCCAGTAACCTGTCGTTAACTCGCTCCGGGCTCAAATCAGTGTATGGCGCGAATCACCCGTGTGCGTGCGCCACCGAAAGTCCGAATGCCACTTTCCCCTCACCCCCCGTATCATCAAACATCGCACCCATGGCAACGCTCATCCAACTGACCTTCCCGGTTCGCAAACCGGCCCCCGCGGCCGCTTCACGGCCTCACGGCAAAAGCGCCGAAGTGATCATCTTCCCCGGCGTCCGCTACGAGCGCCATGCCGTCGTCGAAGTCGAGAAGCCCAAGCGCAAGCGCAAGTCGCGCGCCAAGGCTGCCAAACAGATCCTGATCGCACGCTGAGCCGATCTCTGGATCGGACAATCAGCTCAGGCCAATCAAAGTCGCGACGTCGCCATAGCTCTCGGCGATGACGTTCGCGCCGGCCAGTTCGAGCCGCGCCCGGTGGTCGCCCCGAATGTGCGAGCCGCCGATGAAACCGACCGTCGTCATGCCGGCCGCCTTCGCGCCCGTGACGCCCGCGGGACTGTCCTCGAGCACAAGGCATCGCTGCGGCTCGACGCCCATGCGCGAGGCCGCCAGCAGGAAGATATCCGGCGCCGGCTTGCCATTCTTGACCTCGGTGGCACTGAACAGATTCGCGCCGAAATGGCCGCGAAAGCCAAACTTGTCGACGTTGTGATCGAGCCACTGCACGCGACTGGACGAGGCGACGCAGCGCGGCAGATGGGCACTCCGCTCAAGAAATGTGCCGATGCCGGGAACAGGGGCAACTTCTGCCAGCATGCGCGGTCTCGAATAGTCTCGATAGGCCTCCGAGAAGCTCGTGGTGTCGGCCGGCTCGCCCCCCTCCCGCCCGATCCAGTGCAGGGCGAGTGCCGCAATGTCCTCGGATCGTTTGCCCATGAACAGCCGGATACTATCATCGACGGTGGTTGGCTTGCCGAGTGACGTCAAGTAGTCCGCGAGCAGCGTATTGGCCAGCAACTCGCTGTCAGCGACGACGCCGTCGAAATCGAAGATGATGAGGTCATAACGGCTCATGTCGTGTTCCATGATCCCATGCGTATGAAGCGCCGACGACACCGCCAGCGGCCGAACCAGACATAGACGCGGGCGCGATCGTGTTGATCGCGCCCGCGTTCTGATAGGTGCTGGTTACCTCGAGATCAGTTGCCGACGACGCCTGCGGCTTTGAGGATTGGCGTGATCCGGGCGACTTCGGCTTCGACCAGTTTCTGCAGGCCAGCCGGGCCTCGATCGGCGCCCTGTGGGATCGTGCTGCCAAGTTCGACCATGCGCGCCTTGAACTCCGCCATGTCGAGCGCCTTATTCATGGCATCGACCAGTTTCTCGCGCACCGCCTGCGGCAGGCCTTTGGGCGTGACCATGGCGTTCCAGCCACTCGACAGGAAATCAACGCCAGCCTCTTTGGTCGTTGGCACGTCGGGCAGACTTTCAATGCGCGTTGCGGCTGCCACGGCGAATGCCTTGATCGTCCCCGCCTTGGCTTGCGGAATGATGTTCAGGGCCTGATCGATCATGAAATCGACCTGTCCGGCGACGAGATCGTTCATGGCGGGGGCGGTACCACGATACGCCACCTGCGCCGGTTTCACGCCCACCTGGGCATTGAACATGACGCCTGCCATGTGCGACGTCGAGCCGACGCCGGCATGGCCCTGGGTCAGCGTCGCTTCGTTGGCCTTAAAATGCGCGATCGCCTCGGCGAGCGTCTTGGCCGGCAGGGCAGTTTTGCCGACGATCACCATGGGCGTGTGATTGAGCACGCCAATCTGGTCAAAGCTCTGTGCAGGGTCATACTTCAAGTTCGGATACAAGGCCGGCGCAGCCGACTGTGTGCCGGCGTTGCCGATGCCGATGGTGTAGCCATCGGGTGCGGCCTGCGCGACGCGAGTCATGCCCGTGGTGCCACCGGCGCCGCCGACGTTCTCGATGATGATCGGTTTGCCGAGCGTCGCTTCCATCTGCTTGGCGACCAGCCGTGCGACAACATCGGTCGGCCCACCGGCGCCGAATGGCACGATGATTGTGATCTGGCGGTCGGGATAGGCGGTCTGGGCTACGGCTCCGCCGGTCTGTGCGGCAAGAGCCAGTCCAAGTCCGACCAGAATGTGACGGCGCGTTTTCATGAGGCTGTTCCCTGATCCAATCCGCTCTTACGGCGGACCTCAGACGCGAATACCAGAAATGCCCCAAATGGGGCCAGCCCTTTCCATCGCACTTGTCTTTCAACCGGCATCACACGGGCAACCGGATCATGCGGGGCGCACCCGCACGCCGTGCTCGTAGACCGAGATGATCGTCGCATCGTCAGGATAGAACTCCGGCGCCACGCTCGTCAGTTGCGCCTGGATGCAAAGCCACTGACCTCCCTCGCGAATGTAGGTATAGGTATAGGTCGTCATGCCCATGACGTCGTTGCCATCGCGCCGCATGATGTGTTTGTTGGTGGCGCGCACCAAGGCGACATCCCCGAAGATATCGATCTTCTCGTCGCGCACGTCCCAATAGATCACCACGTCAGGATGGAAGGCTGTCGCCCAATAAGCGAGGTACGGCGCCTTGCCCCAATACCGGCCGGACGGACTGATGTTCACGAAGCGCGGATGCGTGATGGCGTCGTGCGAGGCAACGTCACGCGTCACATGATGGCTTGGAGCTGGACGAAGCCGTCTTGCGGCTCATGGAGCGGCTCGTGGGCGCTGCATCGTCGGCACAGCCGACATCCGTGCGGCTGTCTCCGCGCGATACACGTCGGATCATGGCGGCCGTGCGCTGTATCGATGAACACGCAACCGAACCGATAAATCTCGCTGACTTGGCTTCAGAAGCGGGCATGAGCAAGTATCACTTCTTGCGCAGCTTCCGCCGCGCCATCGGGATGACGCCCTATCAGCTGCTGTTGAGTGTGCGGCTGCGGCGCGCGGCCGTCGCCTTGCTGTCGTCAAACACAGCCGTTGCCGATATCGCCTATGACGCCGGCTTTTCAGATTTGTCGACCTTCAACAACCGCTTCCGGGCGCGCTTTGGCGAAAGCCCATCGCGTTTCCGCCGGCGGTCCGGGCCATAATCGAGCGACGCGTCGTCATGGCTAAGGACGGCGCGGCTGGCAGAGGGCCGCGGCTGCATCAGTTTCGGCTCGCGCCTGAGCGGCAACAGGCACTGTGATCTGCGTTGGATCGAAGGGAACGCTGAACGCGAGGCCGGGAAAGCTGCGTGCGACGTAGGCCTCAGCGAGACGCGCAAGGCGCTCGGCCTGGTCGGTTGTGAACCCGCTCTGATGCAAATCCTCGGCAAGAATGGCGCCGCGTGCCTGCACGAACATGCGTTGCGCGTCGGGCTCGGCCGGGTAACGCTCTGCGATCTTGGCCTTGTCCGCATCCGACACCACGCGCGCCGCAAGCGTGTGACAGGCGCTGTCAGCGCCGGCACCAAGGAGCGCCGCAGGAAAGCGATAGTGCATGATCGACACAACATCATGCCGTGGCAGGCGCGACAGGTTGATATCCCGGCGCAGACGCACTTGCTCCTGCATCATCATCAGCGTCTCTTGCCGCTCCCGGTCCGAGTAGGTTGCGAAGATGTCTTGCCGCTCGCAGACCGCCGCGATCTTCAAGTCAGCGGCACACGGCGACGCGGGATGCTGATGCTCATGGGGCAGCGCGAGCGCGTGGCCCAGCTCGTGAAGTGCCGCTTCGCGGATGTCTTCGCTGCGCCGGCCCGTCGCCCCGCCGATGCCAATGAACATCGTGGGACGGTTTGGCGCCGCATCCGTGGTTCGGGTACCGAGATGCGAACGGCTCGCGAGATCGGATTGGAAGCCGACACGGATGTCGGACGGTTTCGCGCTGTCACAATCTCGATAGCCAGGCGCCTGGCCGAAGTCGAAGCGGATATTGCCGGTGGCACTCCACTCAGCCGCGGCCTCAACAACCATGCGGCGATGGACCCGCTCGCCAAGGAAAAAGCATCCACTCAGGGTCGAACCCGTCGGCCATACAAGGATGTCGTAGCCAGCGGTGAAGTGCAGCAGGAGTTGGCGGTCGTGGGACGGGGCCTGACTTCGGGCAATGTCTGGAGAGGCTGCAACGAGCGCCACACAGCATCCGAGACGGACAATCCTGGGCAGTCTGAGCCAAGACACCATGGGCTGAGCCTGTCGTTCGACACGAGGCACTGCCTGATGATGGGAACATGATTTGCCAGCTGCGACAATATGGATGCAGAATCCAGGTTAGCAACATGTGAGCAGGCTGTGACATCTGGGTCACTGAGACGTAGCGGCCGAGGAAAGCGGCGCTCCCCGCCTGAGCGACGCCATGATCCCTTGACGATTGAACGTCTGGCCGCTTTAGACCGGCGCAACCAACGCACAGCGTCCGTATCGCGCCGCCCGGAGACCGAAATGGCCACCGCCTTCAAGTTCGAACTCGTGACGCCCGAGCGCGTGCTGATGTCCGCTGACGTGGAGCAGGTGCTGGTACCAGGCGCCGACGGCGACCTGACCGTTCTCGCAGGCCACGCTCCTGTCATCTCGACATTGCGCCCAGGCATGATCGAGGCCAAGACGGCCGATGGCAAAGTCACTCGCATCTATGTGCGCGGTGGCTTTTGCGAAATAGCACCTGACAGCCTGACCATTCTGGCCGAACGCGCCAGCGATGCCGAAGCCATGAGCGGCGATGCCCTTGCCTCGGAATTGAAAGCGGCCGAGGCCGAGTTGGCTGCGGCCGGCAACGACGATGCCCGTTGGCTCGCCAGCACGGCCGTTGAAAGCCTGAAGCGTCTCGGTGGCAAAGCGGCCTGATCCATTACATGCACGTCATAAGGGGCGTCGGGAGGAGGGCAACGCACCTCTTCCCGGCGCCTTTTCTGTTTGGACGTTGATCCACGGCCCGACGCCCCCAATCCTTGACCCTGCAACCCAAGCCAGGGCACATACAGGCACCGGTCACTTTCCCGCCTTTCCTGCATGGCCTTGTCGGGTCACGCACAAGAACGATTCGTCAACATCATCCAAAAACACGATCCTCATGAGTACGCCCGTGAAGAGTTCGACCCGCCCGCCTGTCGCCGAAAAGCGCCCCGTCGTGACCACGCACCACGACGTTACGATCACCGACGACTACGCGTGGCTGCGCGCGGCCAACTGGCAAGACGTGATGCGCGACCCGACCGTGCTCGATCCAGCGATCCGCGCGCATCTGGAAGCCGAGAATGCCTGGACGGAGGCAGCGCTGGGCGACACCAAAGAGCTGCAGGAGAGGCTGTTCCAGGAGATGAAGGGCCGCATCAAGGAGGACGATCAGTCCGTCCCTTCGCCCGATGGGCCCTGGCTCTACAATGCCCGCTACATCACTGGCGGGCAGTATCCGCTGATCGTGCGCACGCCGCGTGCCGGTGGGAATGAGCAAATCATGATCGACGGCAACAAGGAGGCCGAGGGCCAAGCCTATTGGCAGCTCGGCTCAAGCTCCCATTCGCCCGATCACAAGTGGCTCGCCTACGCCGTCGACGACAAGGGCTCGGAGCTGTTCACGCTCAAAATCCGAGATCTTGAAACGGGCAAGGATCTCACCGACGCCATCCCGGACACGCGCGGCGGTGTGTGGGCCAACAACGACGTGCTGTTCTATGTCCGCCTCGATGACAACCACCGTCCGTTGACGGTCTGGCGCCATATCCGCGGCACCGACGCCTCAGCCGACGTGATGGTTTATGAGGAGAAGGACGTCGGTTTCTACGTCGGGGTCGGCAAGACGCAGTCGGGTCGCTTCGTCACCATCGACGTGCACGACCATCAAACCAACGAAGCCTACCTCATCGATACGGAAAAGCCGCTGTCGCCGCCTCGTCTGATCGCCGCCCGCCGCTTTGGCCACGAATACGGCATTGAGCACAACGGCAACCAGCTGTTCATTTCGACCAACTCGGGCCATGCCGAGGACTTTCGCCTGTGCACGGCGCCGATTGATGCGCCCGAAGAAGCCAACTGGAAGGAACTGCTGCCGCACAAGCCCGGCCGTTTGCTGATCGATCTCGTGGCCTACAAGAGCCACCTCGTGCGCCTTGAGCGCGAGGAGTGCCTGCCGCGCATTGTCATTCGCGATCTCAAGAGCGGCGCCGAACACGCGATCGAGTTCGACGAGGAAGCCTACTCTTTGGGTCTGTCGCACGGCTACGAGTTCGACACGACGACGATCCGCTTCACCTACTCGTCGATGACGACGCCGTCTGAGACCTACGACTACGACATGGTCACGCGCACGCGCACCCTGCGCAAACGCCAGGAGGTGCCGAGCGGCCACAACGCCGCGGACTACGTCACACGCCGCCTGTTCGCCCCTGCCACAGATGGCGAAACCGTTCCCGTCACGCTGCTGTATCGCAAGGACACGCCGCTCGATGGCACAGCGCCGGTGCTGCTCTACGGCTACGGCAGCTATGGCATCACCATCCCCGCGTCGTTTGCCACGGGCCGCCTGTCGCTGGTCGATCGCGGCTTTATCTATGCCATCGCCCACATCCGCGGCGGCAAGGACAAGGGCTACCGCTGGTACACCGGCGGCAAGATGGCGACCAAGATGAACACCTTCACGGATTTCATCGCGGCCGGCGAGCACCTCATCGACAAGGGCCTAACCAAGACGGGCCGCATCGTCGCCAACGGCGGCTCGGCTGGCGGCATGCTGATGGGCGTGATCGCCAACCTGGCGCCGGAATTGTTCCTCGGCATCATCGCCGACGTGCCGTTCGTCGACGTGCTCAACACCATGCTCGACGCGTCGCTGCCCCTGACGCCGCCCGAGTGGCCCGAGTGGGGCAACCCGATCGAGAGTGCGGAAGAGTTTGCGCGCATTCATGCGTACTCGCCCTATGAAAACGTGGCAAAAAAGGCCTACCCGCACATCTTCGCCTACGGCGGCCTGACCGACCCGCGCGTCACCTATTGGGAACCCGCCAAGTGGATCGCGCGCATGCGTGAGCTGAACACGTCATCCAACATGGTGCTGCTGAAAACCAACATGGAAGGCGGCCACGGCGGCGCCTCCGGCCGCTTCGACAGCCTCAAGGAAGTGGCCGTCGACTACGCCTTCGCGATCAAGGTGGCGGGGAAGGTTGGGGCTTAGGGTTGCGAACCGCGCGAACCGCGGGCAACTGTTGTCGCACGCGTGGTTGTGCTACGGATCGAGCGGGTCTGCCGTGATTGGAGGCACCTATCGGAGGACATCGTCGTGGCCGACATCGACAATTCACTAACGCTGTCGATTCTCAAAGAGATCAGAGCGGACCTGAAGCAGCAGCAGTCACTGTTGCTGCAACTTGTCGAGCTTGGTCAGCGACACACCCGCCGTTTCGCCGACATCGACGATCGATTCGCTGAAGTGGATCGCCGCTTTGCGACGATAGAGCGCCGCATCAACGATCTGGTTCCCGAAATGGAACTCATGTTGAAGGGTGAGCTTATGGGACGCCTCGCCAACTTTGAGTCCCGCGTCGATCACCGGATTGACGAACTTGCGGCGCGGCTCGACGACAAGACGCCACCCGCGGCGTGAGGTCTATAAACTTTCAAGCCTATGGTAGTTAACTCCAATGGCCGACATTGTAATCCCTCCCCGTCCGCCCAATCGCATTGACGCGAGTGCACTTGCCGAGTGTGTCGCGGATGTGATCGCCGAGGTGCGTCGTACCGGCGAGCCGGTCGAGATCGTCAAGGACGGCGTTGCCGTCGCGAGGCTGGTGGCCGTGGCTGATGCGACCGTCAAAGACGGAAACGCCACCTCTGTCATCGGAATGAGCCGCGGGACAATGAGCCTCGCAACACCCGGGGACATGTTGGACGACTTGCTGACGCCGGACGAGATCGATGAATACTACTCGAGCGAAATCGATCCACCTGCGCGCGGTGCCCTGCCTGCGGTTCGGCGCGAGGGCTGAAATTGGCGATCCTGCTCGATACCCATACGCTCGTGTGGACGGTGTTGAACGATCCCCGATTCGATGACACGATCCTGCAGGCACAGTTGATTGGCTTGCATAAAGACCCGGCGGATCGTCTGTTGGTCGCTGTGTCGATCAACGCCGGCTTTCGACTGCTCACCGCTGATGAGAAGATCCTCGCCTGGAGTGGCAAGCTCGACCGGATCGATTGCCGCGATTAAAACGCATGCGGCAGGAGGTTCGTCGACGCGCTCAACAGCATGCGTCGATGACGCCTTCCCCAGCAAGGTAGCTGGGAAGGCCGAGGTATAGCTGATGGGCGAGGTCTTTGCCGATGTCCGCGCGTCCCCCGATCGCCGAGAAGCGCCCCGTTACCGCGACGTATCATGGCGTTACGTTGACTGACGATTATGCCTGGCTGCGGGCCGACAACTGGCAGCACGTGATGCGCGATCCCGCTGTGCTCGATCCTGCGATCCGCGCGCATCTCGAGGCCGAGAACGCTTGGACTGAAGTGGCACTGGCTGACACGAGAGCGCTGCAGGAGACGCTGCTCGCCGAGATGAAGGGGCGCATTAAGGAGGATAATCAGTGGGTTCCTTCGCTCGATGGTCCCTGGCTCTACAATCATCGCTTCGTCATTGGAGGCCAATATCCGCTCATCGTGCGCACACCCAGCGACGGTGGGAATGAGCAGATCCTGATCGATGGCAACAAGGAGGCCGAAGGTAAAGCCTATTGGCGGCTCGGCATCACCACGCATTCGCCCGATCATCGGTGGCTAGCCTACGCCGTCGACGATATCGGCTCGGAACTGTTCACGCTGCATATTCGTGACCTCTTGACCGGCAAAGACCTCGCCGATGTGCTACCCGATACCCGTGGCGGCGTTTGGGCCAACAATGACGTGCTGTTTTACGTGCGTCGCGACGCCAATCATCGCCCACTGACCGTCTGGCGGCATATCCGCGGTACGGACGCTGCAAGCGACGTGTGCGTCTATGGGGAGACGGATGCCGGCTTCTCCGTCAGAGTTGGCAAGACGCAGTCTGGCCGTTTCGTCGTCATCGACGTGCATGACTGGCAGACGAACGAAGCCTACGTCATCGACACGCAAGATCCTCTATCGCCACCTCGTCTCATCGAGAAGCGCCGCTTCGGCCACGCCTACCGCATCGAACACCACGACGATGCATTCTACATCATGACCAACTCCGGCGGAGCCGAAGACTTCCGCATAGTCACGGCGCCCGTCGATGCGCCTGAGGAGAAAAACTGGACGGAGCTACTGGCGCACAAGCCGGGTCGGCTGATCATTGATTTCGTTTGCTACAAGAACCATCTCGTGCGGCGCGAGCTCGAAGACGGGCTGCCGAAGCTCATTGTGCGCGACCTGCGCACGCGTGAGGAACATGCGATCGCGTTCGACGAGGAGGCGTACTGGCTCGATCTGGATCAAGGTTACGAATTCGACACGAGGTCGATCCGCTTCATCTACTCGTCCATGACGACCCCGGAAGAAACCTACGACTACGACATGACCACGCGCACCCGCACGCTGCGCAAACGCCAGGAGGTGCCGAGCGGGCATGACCCGGCCGACTATGTCACGCGCCGCCTGTACGCGCCGGCGAAGGACGGGGAGACTGTGCCGGTCACGCTGCTGTACAAGCGCGGCACGCCGCTCGACGGCACCGCACCGTTGCTTCTGACCGGGTACGGCAGCTACGGCTCGCCGCGGGCCGCGCGGTTCGCCCCCCGGTGCCTCTCGCTCGTCGATCGCGGTTTCATCTATGCCATCGCGCACGTTCGCGGCGGCAAGGACAAGGGCCATCGGTGGTATGCCGGTGGCAAGATGGCCACCAAGATGAACACCTTTACGGATTTCATCGCCGCTGGAGAGTACCTCGTCGAGCAAGGCTACACGACGAAGGGCCGCATCATCGCCAATGGTCGCTCGGCTGGCGGGATGTTGGTGGGCGCTGCCGCGAACCTCGCACCGGAGCTGTTCATTGGCATCATTGCCGAAGTACCGTTCGTCGATGTGCTCAACACGATGCTCGACGGCTCGCTGCCACTGACGCCGCCCGAGTGGCCCGAGTGGGGCAACCCGATCGAGAGCGCCGAGGAGTTCGCGCGCATCTTGTCGTATTCACCCTATGACAACGTGGCGAAGAAAGCCTATCCGCACATCTTCGCGTCCGGCGGCCTCACCGACCCGCGCGTCACCTATTGGGAACCCGCCAAGTGGATCGCGCGGCTGCGCGAGCTGAACACATCATCCAACATGGTGCTGCTGAAAACCAACATGCAGGGTGGCCACGGCGGTGCCTCGGGCCGCTACGATAGTCTCAAGGAACTTGCCCTCGATTATGCGTTTGCGATCAAAGTGGCGGGGAAGATTGGGGTGTGAAGTCATGGCACACGAGTTGGAGAGAGCAGTGGGCTGGATGAGAGCGGTTCTTCGCAACAGATGACCGTTCATTGCCTGGCCGCGGAGTCACCGACTGCCAGACGAGGTTGCTCATGAAGTCTCCTCAAGCGAGCACCCCGCCCACGGTGAAGATGCCAAGGGGCGTGCAACGCCAGTACCAACGGGAGCGGTCAGCCCCGATAGTATCGTTGCGGCACGAACGGCGTTTTGGCGATTTCCATCGGCACGCGCTTGCCGCGCACGTCGGCAAAAATCCGTGTTCCGACTGCAGCCGAGGCGGTCGCCACGTACCCCATCGCGACCGGGGCACCGAATGTGGGCGCAGGGCAGCCGCTGGTGACTCGGCCGATCTTGGCCGCGCTGAAGTCGGCACCGTCGTAGAGATCAGCGCCTTCGCGCACCGGAATCTTCTCCAGGCCGCGTAGGCCGACGCGTCTGCGCGAGACGCCGTCCTTGAGTTGTCGTTCGATAACACCAGCACCGGGATAGCCGCCGGCACGCTCGCCGCCCGCGCGGCGCGCCTTCGACAAGGCCCAACCGAGACTGGCTTCGACCGGTGTTGTCGTGGTGTCGATGTCATGACCGTACAGGCAAAGGCCGGCTTCGAGGCGGAGACTGTCACGCGCACCAAGTCCAATCGGCTTGACCTCGGGTTGGGCGAGCAGCAACCGTGCCAGCGCATCGGCGCGATCTGCCGGGACAGAAATCTCGTAGCCGTCCTCGCCCGTATAGCCGGAGCGTGAGACGATGCAGTCAGCGCTCGCGAGCGAAACGGTCATGATCTCCATGAACGTCATGGCTCCGACGGCCGGCGCCAGCCGCTGCAGGGCTGCGCTGGCGGTCGGTCCTTGCAACGCAATGAGCGCGCGATCCGTCAGCGGTTCGACAGTGCAGGTGCTGGTGAGCGCCTTCTGCATCAGCGCGATATCCTGTGCCTTGCAGGCGGCGTTGACGACGACGAACAGTTCGTCGCCGAGGCGCGCCACCATCAGGTCATCGAGAATGCAGCCCGCCTCGTTCGTGAACAGAGCATAGCGCTGCTGGCCGGATTTCAGTCCGACGATGTCGACGGGGACGAGGGCCTCGATGGCGGCGGCGGGATTGGCGCCACGGATGCGCACCTGTCCCATGTGCGAGACATCGAACAAACCTGCATTTGTCCGCGTGTGATTGTGCTCCTGCAGCACGCCGGTCGGATACTGCACAGGCATCTCATAGCCAGCGAACGGAACCATCTTGGCACCGAGTTCGACGTGGAGGGCGTGCAGCGGTGTGCGGAGAAGTGGCGTGGGGCTGCTCATGATGTCTATTCTCCGCTGGCGAGTTCGAGGTCGACCATCATCTCGTTGGCGAGACTTTCGATCGACTGGCGCAGTTTGTCTTCGCTCAGCCCGTCCGGCAGAAGCAGGCGCGCACGCGCCTTGAACATCGGCTCGCCCGAGAACTGGCCCGCGACGCGCTCGGTCTCGAGTTCGGCAATGCTGACGTTCTGCGCCGCCAGAACGCGCGAGAGGTCGCGGACGATGCCGGGCCGATCGGCACCGATCAGATCGAGCGCCATCATCTTGCCGGTTGGCGGAGGCGTATCGCCGGCGCGTTCGATCATCAGTTTCAGCCCCTTGGCCTCAAGGGTCTTCAGCGCCGCGATCAGCGCGTCGGCCTTGGCCGAAGGGACCGAGACCTGCAGGATGCCGGCGAACTGTCCGGCGAGGCTCGCCATGCGGGTTTCGAGCCAACTGCCGCCGCCAGCTGTCACGACTTCCGACACGGCATTGACGAGACCAGGCCGGTCGCGACCGATAACGGCGAGAACGAGATGCGCGTCCATGATGCGTCTCCTTGCTGTGCCGCTTACGCGTTGTCTTCGTATGCGCTCATCGGCGGGCATGTGCAGACCAGCACGCGGTCGCCATGCACGTTGTCGACGCGACCAACCGGCGGCCAATACTTCGCACGTTTTAGCGACGGCACTGGAAACACCGCCTGCTCGCGCGGATACGGGTGCTTCCATTCGGCAGTAAGCACCATTGCCGTGTGCGGCGCGTTCTTCAGCGGGTTGTCATTGCGATCGAGCGTGCCCTTGGCAACCGCGGTGATCTCCTCGCGGATGCGGATCATGGCGTCGCAGAAGCGATCGAGTTCGGCTTTGGGCTCACTCTCCGTCGGCTCGATCATCAGCGTGCCCGGAACCGGGAACGACATGGTCGGCGCGTGGAAGCCGAAGTCGATCAGGCGCTTTGCGACGTCCTCGCCGCTGATGCCGGTCTCGTCCTTGATCGGCCGCAGGTCGAGGATGCATTCGTGCGCGACCATGCCGTTTTCGGCGGCGTAGAGGATCGGATAGTGCGGGGCCAGACGCTTGGCGATGTAGTTGGCGTTCAGGATTGCGACTTCGGATGCCTGACGCAATCCATCGCGGCCCATCATCATGATATAGACCCACACGATCGGGAGGATGCTCGCGCTCCCCCACGGTGCTGCCGCGACGGCGCCATCCTTGCGACCACCCTCTTTGAAGCCTGGCAAAGCGAAGTGGCCGGGCATGAATGGTGTTAGATGCGCGCGCACGCCGATCGGGCCGACGCCCGGACCGCCGCCGCCATGCGGAATACAGAACGTCTTGTGCAGGTTGAGGTGCGAGACGTCGCCGCCGTAGTGACCGGGTTGGGCGAGACCGACTTGCGCGTTCATGTTGGCGCCGTCGATGTAGACCTGCCCGCCGTGCTCGTGGACGATGGCGCAGATTTCGGTAACGCGCTCTTCGAACACCCCATGGGTCGAGGGATAGGTGATCATGATCGCGGCCAGCGCCTGCGCGTGTTTCTTGGCCTTGGCGCGGAGATCCTCGACATCGACGTTGCCCTTGGCGTCGCAAGCGACAACAACCACTTGCATGCCGACCATCTGCGCTGTGGCCGGATTGGTGCCGTGTGCTGACGATGGAATGAGACAGATGTTACGGTGTCCTTCGCCGCGGCTCTGATGATAGCCGCGTATCGCGAGCAGGCCCGCATACTCGCCTTGCGCGCCGGAGTTCGGCTGCAGCGATATCGAGTCGTAGCCCGTGCAGGCGCACAGCATTTTCTCGAGGTCCGCTGTCAACTGTGCGTAACCCGTTGTCTGGTCGTGCGGCGCAAACGGATGCAGGCCGCCGAACTCTTTCCACGTCACCGGGATCATCTCGGTCGTGGCGTTGAGTTTCATGGTGCACGAGCCGAGCGGGATCATGGTGCGGTCGAGCGCCAGATCTTTGTCGGAGAGGCTGCGCAGATAGCGCAGCATGTCGGTTTCGGAGTGGTAGGTGTTGAACACGGGGTGCGTCAGGAACGGCGACGTCCGCGAAAGGCCGGATGGCAGGGTGTCAACGACTTTCGGTTCGATGGCAGCGAACGCGGGAGCGGCTTTGCCGGCAGCAAAGAGTGCCCACAGGCGCTCGAGATCAGCGGAAGATGTCGTCTCATCAAGCGAGATGCCGACGCGGTCGGCATCAATCTCGCGCAGATTGATGTGGGCCTTGCGGGCTGCGGCATGCAGGGCATTCGCGCCACCGGCACGCTCGACAATGACTGTGTCGAAGTACGCGGCCGTGTCGACCTTGACGCCGAGGGTCTTGAGCCCCGCCGCCAGTGTCGCGGTCAGACGATGCACGCGCTTGGCGATGGTCGTGAGGCCAGCAGGCCCGTGATAACTGGCGTACATCGCGGCGATCATGGCGAGCAGCGCTTGCGCGGTGCAGATGTTGCTTGACGCCTTCTCGCGGCGGATGTGCTGCTCGCGGGTCTGCAATGCGAGCCGGTAGGCCATGTTGCCCTGCGCATCGAGTGAAGCGCCGACCAGCCGCCCCGGCATGTCCCGCTTGTAGAGGTCGCGGGTTGCGAAGAAGGCGGCGTGTGGCCCACCAAAGCCCATGGGCACGCCAAAGCGCTGCGTCGAACCGACGACGACATCGGCGCCCATTTCGCCCGGTGGCTTCAACAGGGTCAGCGCCAGCAGATCCGACGCCACCGCGACAAGGGCGCCCTTGTCGTGGGCAGCCTTGATGATCGCTGAGGGATCGCGCACCTCGCCACTCGTGCCGGGATATTGCAGCAGCACGCCGAAATAGTCGGCTTTCGCGATATCCGTCCGCTCGTCGCCGACTTGGATTTCAATGCCCACGGGCTCCGCGCGCGTGCGCAGCACGTCGATAGTCTGCGGATGGCAATCGGACGAGACGAAGAAGATCTTGCCCTTGGCCTTCGACACGCGGCGGCACAGCGTCATGGCTTCCGCCGCCGACGTCGCTTCATCGAGCAGCGACGCATTGGCGATCTGCATGCCAGTCAAATCGCTGACCATGGTCTGGAAGTTGAGCAGGACTTCCAGGCGCCCCTGCGAGATTTCTGGCTGATAAGGCGTGTACGCCGTGTACCACGCCGGATTTTCGAGCAGGTTGCGCAGAATGACCGTCGGCGTGTGGCAATCGTAATAGCCCATGCCGATGTGCGACTTGAAGACTTTGTTCTTGTCAGCGATCTGGCGCAGCTTGCCCAGGGCCTCGGCTTCGCCCATCGCCGCGCCAAGGGCTAGCGGCTCACGCGATCGGATCGACTTCGGCACGACGCTGTCGATGAACGCCGCGAACGACGACTGCCCGAGCATTTTCAGCATCTGCGCCTGCTCGGCCGCGGACGGCCCGATGTGGCGACGGATGAACGCGTCCTGCTGGGCCAGCTCGGCAAAACTGGGTCGGGCGGCGTCTTTCATCGGGGTATCCTTAATGAGTCATGTCGTGAATACGTCAGGGTCGGCCGTGCAACCACGACGAACGCGCTGCTCGTCATTGGTCTTGGGGCACGGTCGATAGCGCGCAGCTCAGGCCGTTTCGACGAAGGCCTCGTACGCCGCTCGGTCCATCATGGCTGCAAGCTCCGCCGTGTCGGCGATCTTGATCTTGAAGAACCAACCGGCGGCTTCGGGGCTATCGCCCACGCCCGCCGGCGTGCTGACCAATTCCTCGTTGCCTGAGATGATTTCGCCTGACACCGGCGCATAGATGTCGCTCGCCGCCTTGACGCTTTCGACCACGGCCACCTGTTCGCCCTGCTTGACCTGGCGGCCCGCTGCGGGGACGTCGACGAACACGATGTCACCGAGCTGCTCGGCGGCGTGCTTGGTAATGCCGACCGTCCCAACGTTGCCGTCGACGCTGATCCACTCGTGCGACTTGGTGAAGTATTCCATGTGTTCCTCCATTCGGTTCAAGATTCGGCCTCAGCAGGCGACCACATTGACGGCCAGACCGCCAAGGCTGGTTTCTTTGTAGCGTTCGTGTTGGTTGGCAGTGACCGACGACAGCGCGATCGGTCAATACGTCTCGACGTGATAGCGGCCGGATGCGCGCATGGCCGGCTTGAGCGCCGCCCACTCCATGCCGTGCTTGCGGGCGATATCGGCCAGCGCTTCCTCGACGCCGGCTTCCATATCTTTCAAACCGCAGATGTACATGTGCGTGTTCGGATCTTTCAGCAGGGCCGCAACACTGGCGGCCTCCGTGCGCATGCGATCCTGCACGTATTCCTTGTCGGTGCCCTTCACGCGCGAAAAGACGAGCTGCTTTTCGAGCAGGTTGGTCGGCACCTTCTGCAGCGGACCGAAGTAGGGCAACTCCTCGGGCGTGCGGGCACCCATGTACATGACAGCTTTGCCGGGTGCGTTTTGCATGGCGCGGCGGCGCCGCTCGGTGAAGGCGCGGAACGGTGCCGAGCCGGTGCCGGTGCAGATCATGATCAGGTTGGCGTTGGCATCATTCGGCATCAGGAACGTCGCCCCGAACGGGCCCGTCACCTCGACTTTGTCGCCGACTTTCAGATCGCACATGTAGTTGGAGCCGACGCCGCTTTCGACGCGCTTGATGGTCAGGCTGACGTTGTTGCCATTGCGCTTCTCGCCATCGCGGGCAGAGGCAATCGAGTAGAGGCGGATATCATGCGGCTTGCCGTCGGCGCGCTTGCCGGGCGGGACGATGCCGATCGACTGGCCTTCCAGCACGGGGAATTGCGTTGAGCCGAACGACAGCACAATGTGGCGGATGTCGCTTTCTGTATTGGCGGCGGTTATGCGGAAGTTGCCCTGCACAGTCGCGACGGCGGGCTTCTCGCGGCGATAGAGATTGACGGACGGCTTCGACGCGCTGTCCGGCGCCTTCACCTTGCCGCCGGCACCAGAATGCGCGCCAGCGAGCAGTTTTGTCACCTCATCTTCGAGCGCCTGGTCGGCGTCAGGCGAGGCTTCGCCGAGGTCTTCCTGCTTTGGCAGTTCGCCCCAGGTGTATTGGTCATCGATCGAGTACGCTGACTTGACCACGCGCCAGTTGTCGATCGATCCGGTCGGACACGGTGCGACGCAATCCATGCAGAAATTGCACTTTTCGGCATCGACGACGTAATTGTTGGCGTCATGGGTGATCGCGCCCACAGGACACGTCGCTTCGCAGGTGTTGCAGCGAATGCAGACTTCCGGGTCGATCAGGTGGACCTTGCGGAGCGCAGACTTGTGTTCGGCGAGGGTGGTGGTCATGATTGATTTCGATGCAGAAGTGGATTGATAACTTCGATGACGGTCCCGTGTCCTACGATGTGACTGCCTTCTTGGACGGTGAACTCGAAGCCTGGATACAGACGGCCGGCTTGGCGGTCCGGTCCGAAAAAGGTCAAGAGCGCTTCAGCGCTTGTGCCCATTTCAACTTTGTCGATCCCGATGTACTCATGAACTGTGCCATTGATCTCGCCGTCCTCGCGTTTGAAGTTGTGGTTCGGCCGGTAGCGTGACGAGACAGGGGACTTTCGGCCACCCTGTTCGCGGGTCACAAAGACGATCTTTGCGCGGATATCTGGGCGGCCGAGCCCTCACAGTTCAAGCTCTATCACCGTGCGACACAACCCGAAACACATCCGGATTGCTTTATAATCAATGCACCACGTGCACATACGCAGGCACGCCCCAGTCGTACTTTTCGTCGAAGGCGTCCATGGCTTCGCCTTCGGTCTTGCCGGTCGTGTAATCGCCGGTCTCAGTGTTGATGACGACGATCGTGCCGGGCGGAAGCGGCGGCAGTATCGCAAGCAGATTGTCGACGTGAACGGATGGCATGAGGATATCCTTGAGGTACGGTGTCTGACCTCAGGTCAGACACCATGGACAACGCAGCGAGGTGTCTGACCAAGGTCAGACACCGTCGTGATCACACGCCGCGATGGATCTTCACGTACTCGAAGTCGCCGCCCTTGTTGTCGATGCCGATTTTTGGCGGCGCGATCCAGTTGGCATACTTGCCGCGTTCCCACTGCGGCACCATCAGCGAGGTGATGAAATCACCGTCAGCTTTAGTCGGGATCCACTGATCCCTAGCCTTGATCCACTGCTCGTCGGTCAACACCTTGCCCTCGGGCGAAGCCTTGATGTCCTTGAACTCGCCAACGCCGCGATGAAACGCGACCGACGGCAAGGCCAGCGCGAACTTGATGCCGGCCTTCTCGATGATCTTGTTCCAGCGGTTCACGCCGCCCTGGCAGTCCTTCACGTAATCGTCACGCAGCCGCATGTTGAGCGCGGTCAGTGCCGGCTCGTCGACCATGCGCAGTTCGCCCGCGACATACTTGAGCACGGGATAGGTCGCGGACGTCAGCGCGTGATCGTCCTCGATCTTGGTCTCCATGTAGCGGCCCTTGAGGCCCGAGTTGTAGAAGTTCGCGGCGTTGGTCGAGACTTCCGAGCCAAAGAGATCGAGGGAAAGCGAGTAGTGCAGGTTCGCTTTCTTCTGAATGGTCGGCAGGTCGATGACGCCGAGCGCGCGAACGCGGGCGATATCGAACGGATCTTCGATGCCGGCGGCTTTCATCGCTTCGCACGTACGCTCGATGGTGCGGCCGACGCCGGTCTCACCGACGAACATGTGGTGCGCTTCTTCGGTCAGCATGAAGCGGCAGGTGCGCGACATCGGATCGAAGCCCGACTGCGCGAGTGACTCAAGCTGCATCTTGCCGTCACGATCCGTGAAGAACGTGAACATGAACAGCGAAAGCCAATCCGGCGTTTCTTCGTTGAAGGCGCCGAGCATGCGCGGCTTGTCTTCGTTGCCCGAGCGGCGCTGCAGGAGGCCGTCTGCTTCTTCGCGGCCATCCTTGCCGAAATACTTCTGCAGCAGATAGACCATGGCCCAGAGGTGGCGACCTTCCTCCACGTTGATCTGGAACAGGTTGCGCATGTCGTAGAGCGACGGCGCGGTCTTGCCGA
Organism: Hyphomicrobiaceae bacterium; assembly: GCA_031374735.1. Classification (GTDB taxonomy): domain Bacteria; phylum Pseudomonadota; class Alphaproteobacteria; order Rhizobiales; family Hyphomicrobiaceae; genus JABFRJ01. The sequence goes on from JANMGQ010000201.1 coordinate 33,709, forward strand.
GGAAGCGTTGCTGCTCGACGGATGCGGGCTCCGTGTCGCCCTGGATCACGACAAGGCGGCGCAGCATGGCGCGGTATTCACCCGGCACTTCCTGCCAAGCCTTCTCACCCTTGTGGGCGCCGAAGTTGACCTTGCGCTCGTTGTCTTGCGGCGCAAGGAGAATACCCCAGCGGTACTCCGGCATCTTCACGTAGTCGAACTTCGCCCAACCCTTGGGGTCGATTGAAATCGCCGTGCGCAGATAGACGTCCGACATCTGGAAGCCGTCGGGGCCCATGGTCATCCACCAGTCGATGTAACCGGGGTGCCATTGCTCCAGCGCTTTCAACACACGCTGGTCATCCTGAAGGTTCACGTTGTTCGGAATTTTGGTGCTGTAATCGACAGCGCCCATCGGGGTGGTGGTCATGTGTGTCTCCGTTCGTTGACTCGGAAGTCTTGATGTTGTGTGCAGGTCAAATCAGCGCTTGGAAGTCATCTTCTGCCATTTCTGCGTCGGCGATGATCTTGCGCAGCAGGCTGCGCTTGATGTCTTTCCCCGCATGCACCGGAACGACTGTCCTGCGCCCATCGGGATGTTCCATGATGTGGTGGCTGCCTTTGATCCTTACGATCCGGAAGCCCGCCCGCTCGAGAGTGCGAACAACTTCAGTTCCCTTCAATATCGGCAACCTGCTCATGCGGCGATTGTGACGCGTTCGATGACGGGGAGGCAATCCGCGGGGACAGGCTCACCGCGTGCAACCCGATGTTCGACCGCGAGCTCGATTGCTTCGCGCGCGTTCGACATGGCCTCATCGTGCGTGTCGCCTTGCGTCCCGACTTCGGGCAGTGCCGGCACGGTAACAACGAAGCCGCCTTCGTCCGCGGGTTCAAGGATGATGGAGTAGGTTCTCATATGGGGGACTTTCTAAGCGACATTCAGCTTTCCGTACCAGCGGCGACCCAGATTTCCGTTCCGACCGGCACGTCTTCCGGCTTCAGATCATTCCCGATAACAAGAGCGAGCGAGCCTGCCGGGTCGACAAACTCAATAGCGTTGATCCTCGTCGAGATCACAACGCCACCCGCTAGTTTCAAGACAATCGACTGACCACTGGTGAGCCGCCAGTCCTCGCCCTCGGGCATTTCGATCAGGAGGGTAGTGCCGCGTCCGGTAACGACGAACGCAGACGCCACAATCGACAATTTTCGGTCATTCATCATCATCCAGCGCCAGCTTCAGATCGTTGTTTTCCTCGATACGAAGCATGCGGATGTCGCGAACAGACGGCTTGAACCATGAAAACTTGGCCGACAGCTTCTGCACCGCTCGGACGCAGCGCACAGCATCCACCGTGTCGTCGCCGAAGTAAGTGCTGACTTGCTTCCACTCGAAGCCGCGAGCCGTGAGATAGGTCCTGACGTCCGTATAGGCATTCCTCCACGATTGGTTTGGATACAGTTGTTCAAGCGTCTCCGTGTCGAAATCGAATACGATCGCATACATGCGTCCGCCTCCATTGCGCCGCGAGTTGTGACCAACCCCGCCAGACGTTGCCATCGCATCTCTCCTTCGGCCTCACACCCGCTCGGGATTGAAGTCGCCTTTGATACCGGTGCCGTAGCGGCGGAGCGCGCCGTTTTCACCCGTCGCATTGGCCCGGTTGAAGATCCAGTTCTGCCAGGCTGTGAGGCGCCCGAAAATCTTCGTTTCCATGGTCTCTGGCCCGCCGAAACGCAGGTTGGCTTCGAGACCGGTGAGACCATCGGCCGAGAAGCCGGCGCGCTCTTCGAGGAAGATGCGCACCTCGTCGGCGTAGTCGATTTCATCGAAGGCTTCGAAGACGAGGCCGAGTGCCGCCGCGTCAGTGCCGTCGAGTTCGCGGCCGATGGCAGCCTTGGCTTTGCCGACGCTTTCGGGTTCGCCGAGGAAGCGCGTCTCCAGGCGTGTGATGCCGTTCGACATGGGATAGCGGCCGAAGTTCAGCGATGACAGATGCATGCGTGCGGCGGGACGATTGTCGCCCTTGAAGGTGCCATCGAGCATGTACGCGCGGTCGCAGGCGAACACGATCTCGGCGAGCGTGCCAGCGAAGGCAGAGCCGGGCTCAATGAGCGCGACCAGCGAGCGCGAGGTCACGTCGATGCGCTTCAGCGTGCGCTTCCAGTAGTTCAGGATCTCGTTGACCAGCCAGTGGCTCTGGTTTGCGGCCAAGAGGTCGTCGTAGGCGACCACTTTCTTGCCGTCGCCTTCGGACTTGAAGATCCAGGTGCCCATGTCGAGCTCGTTCAGGCGCAGATGCAGAATGGCGTCGTCAAGCTCACGGGCCAGCTGCAGCGAATAAAACCTGTCGCCCTGGGCCTGAATGGCCTCGGCCGTTGTCGGCGGCGCATCGGTCGGCGCCTTGACCGTGATGGTCACGCGGCGGCCCACGCGATCGATGTCAGCGGTCACAAACTGATACTTGACGCGGTCTTTTTCGATCGTCCGGCTGAGAGGGTTGAGCTTGATGCCCTTTGTGTCGCCACCGGGACGATCCGAGGTCGCAGCCAGCTTCTTGGCAGCCTCAACCACGTAGGCGTCGAACTTCGAGGTCGGCACCGATGCGTCAACCAGACGCCAGTCGACGGCGCGCTTGCCCTTGATGCCTTCTTCGATGGTGCAGAATGCATCCGCGCGGTCGCGGCGAACCTTACGCTTGTCGGTGACGCGGGTGAGACCGCCGGTGCCGGGCAGAACGGCGAGCAGCGGAATTTCGGGCAGCGAAACAGTCGAGTTGCCGTCATCGGACAGAATGATCTGGTCGGCGGACAGTGCCAGCTCATAGCCGCCGCCAGCAGCTGTTCCCTTCACCGCGCAGATGAATTTCTGGCCGGAGAAATCGGATGAATCCTCCATGCCGTTACGGGTTTCGTTGGTGAACTTGCAGAAGTTGACCTTGTGGGCGTGCGCGGAGCCGGCGAGCATGCGGATGTTGGCGCCGGCGCAGAAGACCTTGTCCTTGCCGGATTTGAGCACGACGACCTTCACTTCCGGGTGCTCGAAGCGCAGGCGCTGCAGCGCGTCGGCCAACTCGATGTCGACGCCGAGGTCGTAGGAGTTGAGCTTGAGCTGATAGCCCTGGAAAAGCGTCGCATCCTGGTCGACATCCATGATCAGGTCGGCCGTTTCGCCACTGAACTTCAGCTTCCAATGTTTGTAGGCCTCTGGTGTGCGGTAAAAATCAATGATCCCTGACGCAGCCGTCAATTTCGCTGTGTGCTCTGCCATCTGGTGCTCCTACTGGGCTTGTCGCGCTGAGTTGCCACCACAATTATGCATTACAAAGCATCTGTCAACAGTTTACCAGCAGTAAAATGCACTCTTTTTTGTTGGCACAGCAAGTTTTGTGATCTATTGTGCACGAAATGACGCTGGAGCCAACGATGCCCTCGGCTAGGATCTCTGCGACTGTTGGGGAGCGCGTCCGCGCGGGTCGCGCTCGCCTAGGGCTGACGCGCAAGGAGTTTGCTGCCCTCGCCGCGATTTCAGAGCGCTATTTGAACGAAGTGGAAGGCGGCGCGTCCAACGCGTCCATTGCCGTGATCGCGAAGGTGGCGGAGGCACTCAATGAAAGCCCGGCAAGCTTGTTGGCCGATGTCGAGCCATCTTCAGCTCAGCCGATCATATCCGACCTGAAGACTCTGCTTGAGACAATGTCACTGAGAGAGCAGCAGGGCATGTTCCCGCAGGCTAAGGCGTGGCTTGGGGAGCATCGGCGCGCCTCAAAGGGCATCGCACTGCTCGGTCTGCGCGGCGCTGGCAAGTCGACGCTCGGCACACTGCTCGCCGCACGTCACGATGTCCCGTTGATCTCCGTGACGCGCGAAATCGAGCGGCGTGCGGGTATGAGCCTGACTGAAATCTTCAATCTTGGTGGGCCTGACGCCTACCGCGCGATGGAGAACGACGTCGTTGCAGCGCTGGTGGCGCGCGAGGGACGGATTGTGTTGGAAACGGCAGGTGGCATTGCCAGCAACAGCGATGCTATGGCGTCGATCCTCGGGCGTTTCAAAACCGTCTGGCTGAGGACATCCCCCGAGGAGCATCTGGCGCGCGTCGCAAGACAAGGCGATACGCGGCCGATGCGAGACAATCCAACCGCCCTTGAGCATCTCAAAGCATTGCTCATCGCACGCGAACGTGACTACGCGCGTGCCGACGGGATGATCGACACGTCCGGACGTTCGATAGAGGACTGTTTTGCAGAACTTGCAACGCTCGCCGCGAGTGCGTTCGAGGCGGGGTGATCGGGGTCGAAATTCAGGAGCGTTGACGCCGACTTCCGACGTCCTGGCAAAATGCGATGACCGTTTGCGCGACAACGTCCGGCTGGTCGGAATGCGCGAAGTGGCTGGCGTCTGGGACTTCGACAAGTTGAGCCCCTGGAACACGCGATGCTAACAGACGACCGTTTTGCGGCGGGATCAAAAGATCCTCTCGCCCATGCAAAATGAGTGTTGGCAGGTGCAATCGCGGCAATTCATGATACGACGTCCAATAGATCAAGCCGTACAGCTGTGCGTCGTAACTTGAACGAAGCGGATAGCTGGCGATTCTGACGGCGTCATCTTCCGCGATGCGATCCGCGGGCGTTGCACGCGCGTAAACATAGGGGCGCATGGCGCGGAGCGATTGCTCGGTTTTTCACGTCGCCGGTCGAACAACAGGCGCTGAACCTCCCAGTTGGGCAGGATCGCATAGGGATTGCCGCAATTGGTTGCGAGCACGGTCAGGGATCGCAGGCGCGCGGAATGTTCGATGGCACACTGCTGTGCGATCATGCCGCCCATCGAAAAACCCAGCACGTGAGCCTTGTCGACACCAGCGGCATCCAGAACGCGGACCACATCGCGCGCCATATCCGAAACGCGATGGATCGTCGTGCCGCGTGGCGCCTCCGTTTGCCCAACCCCGCGATTGTCCAGCATGATCACACGGAAGTGGCGGGCGAGGCGCGGCGCAAATCGAAACCAGAGCGCCGAGCTGCAACCCAACCCCATGATCAAAACGATCGGATCGCCCTGCCCGATTTCGTGCCAGAAGATGCGAGCGCCGCTCGATTCAACAAGCGCCATCAGACTGCACGTTCATGAACGTAACGGCCCGGAGCCGATTCAATCGGTTTGAACTTTTTCGAGCCGAGTTGCTTTGGCGCGGCAATGCGCTTGCCAAGATGCGGCACGAGCCATTTGGCCCAGTCGTTCCACCAACTGCCTTTCTGGTTCGCAGCAGCGGCAAGCCACTGGTCGGGATCGTGCAACAGTTCGTTACTGTCATGCACCCAATAGTTGCGGCGGTTCTTTGAGGCCGGATTCATCGTGCCGGCAATGTGACCACCGCCGCCGAGACAGAAACGCACATTCGAACCGAGATGGCGCGCGCTCTCATAAGCGCCACGCCACGGCACGATGTGATCTTCGATAGCGCCCATGGCATAGGTCGGCAGGCCGATCGCCGTGATATCGAAGGCCTTGCCGCAGACGGTTGCAGCCCCCGGCGTGATCAGCTTGTTGCCCATGTAGGTGTGCTCCAAGTACCAAGCGTACATGGGACCCGGCAGGTTGGTCGGGTCGCTGTTCCAGTAGAGCAGACCAAATGGCGTGTGCTTCTTACCTTTGAGGTAACTGTTGGCCACATTGCCCCAGACAAGGTCATTGGCCTTGAGGCTGGCGAAGGCGGCCGAGATATCACGCGCCGGCATGACGCCGCCGGACTTCAGCGACTGGGACCTGTAGCGCATGAACGGGCTGTCCATATAGACGCCGATCTCGCCGATGTCGGTAAACTCTAGTCCAGCCGCGATCAAGGTCAGGCTGTTCACCCAGCTCTTGCGACCTTGTGCGATCAACGGCGCGAAGGCGGTGGCCGTCAGCGTGCCACCGGTGCAAAAGGCGAGGACATTCATGTCCTTTTGTCCGGTCACGTCGCGCACGATCTCCATGGCGCGGATGACACCATCCGTGACGTACTGATCCCAGGTCAGATCGCGCTCTGCCTCTGACGTGTTCTTGAAGGAGACGAGAAACAGCTGATGCCCCTGGTCGACCGTCCACTTGACGAACGAGTTCTCGGGCTCAAGGTCCATCAGGTAGAATTTGTTGACGAACGGCGGCACGAACAGCATCGGTCGCGCGTGCACAGTATCACCGGCCGGCGCATAGTGGACCAACTGCATGACCCGGTTTTCGAAGATCACTTCGCCAGGCGTCGCAGCGATATTGCGGCCGATCTCGAAAGCATTCTCGTCGGTGAGCGAGATATAGCCTTTGGCCATGTCCTCGCTGAGGTGACGCATGCCAGCAACCACGCTTGCGCCACGCGTTTCGATCGCGGCCTTGATCGCCTCCGGATTGGTCATCGGAAAATTGGCTGGTGACCACGCCTCCGTCATCAGGCGCGTGTAGAACTCCAGTTGCTGACGTTGAGCAGGGTCGAGGTTCGCGCGCTCAATGGCTTCCGCAGTCAGTTTAGAGTTTGCGAGGTACGTGTCCTTCAGCCAACGGAACCACGGCTGCTGCTCCCACTCTGGTGCGGCGAACCGTGGGTCCGGTTTTGTGGCGGTGGTCGGGCTGGTGCCTGTGCCGGCGTCTGTCGATGCCGGCGTGAACATGCGCGTCATGAGACTGATATGTTCCTGGGCAAACCGCTGCTGGAGATTGAACCAATAGAATGGTGAGGCGTTGTTGAGCATCGTCTGCGCCACCTCCACCACTTTTTGGGGCTCAGCGATGGCACAGCGCACGACATCCGCAGCAATCTTGCTGTCCGTCTGCAGATTGCCTGCGTGTTTGGTGACATCGGTCTTGGGCTTCTTTGCCATCGGTGCTCTCCAGCGGGATCGTTGACGTCACGGCAGCATGACAACGCGACCGCGGACGCGGCCCTGCTTCAAGTCGGCCAGCGCGTCATTCAGCTGATTGAGCGGACGCGTCGCGACCGGCAGTTCCGTCAGGGCACCATTGCGCGCGATGTCCATCACCTCGCGCATCTCCTGCAGGCTGCCGACGTAGGAGCCCTTGATGGTCACGGCCTTCATGGAGATCATCGCCGGTGCGATCGGCGTGGCGCCACCGAACAAGCCGACGGACACAAGCGTTCCGGCTTTGCCGAGCGCATTGAAGCCGAACGCGAAACTGGAGCCGGCACCGACAAAATCAATGACGGCTTGCACGCCGCCGCCGGTCGCCTTCAAGAGCGAGCGCACGGCTGTCGCCTCCGCGGGGTCGATGCACTCGGCAGCACCGGCCGCCTTGGCGAGATCCCACTTGCTCTTGTCGGTTTCGGCAACGATGGGCGCTGGCAGGTTCATCGCGGTGGCGAGGCGCACGCCGGAGAGACCGACGCCACCGGCGCCGATGATCAAGAGTTTGCCGCCAGCCGGGAATGGCGTCACTTTTTTCATGGCACTGTAGGCCGTCAATCCCGAGCAGGCGTAGGTGCAGGCCTGCGCTTCGGCGAGCGTGCCGTAGTCGATCAGATATTTGGCATCCGGCACGAGCACCTTGTTCGAAAAGCCGCCGTCACGGTGAATGCCGAGGGCTGCCGGCGCATTGCACAGATGCTCGTTGCCGGCCTGGCAGAGGCAGCATTTGCCGCAACCGATCCACGGAAACACGACGCGCTTGTCGCCGATTTTCACACCCTTGGCGTCAGGACCAATCGCCGAGACCGTGCCGGCGATTTCATGGCCGAGCGTGCGGGGCGGATTGACGATGCGCGTGGCATCGACCTTGGCACCATCACCGAGATCGAAGTAGCCGTCGTGCAGGTGCACGTCGCTGTGGCAGAGGCCGCAGGCCTTCACATCGATCACGACTTGATGGCCGGTCGGCGCCGGGGCAGACCCTTTCACTTCGACGAACGGCTGGGCAAATTTTTCAAGGCGATAGCTGAGCATGGGGGACTCCGTTGGGGAAACTGTGTGCAGGCGAATTTCAGATCATTCGTCGCGCAGCTTGAAGCGCTGTATCTTGCCGGTCGCCGTTTTTGGCAGTTCCGAGCGAATTTCGATCCAGCGTGGATACTTCCAGGCGCCGGCCTGCGATTTGACTTGCGCTTTGAGCGCCTCGAACAGGTGTTCGCTCGGCTGATGGCCGGGCTTCAGGACGACGAATGCCATCGGCTTCATCAGGCCGTCGCTGTCTTCCTTGCCAATCACAGCTGCTTCAAGAACAGCGTCATTGGCGATCAGCGCGCTCTCGACCTCGAACGGTGACACCCAGATCCCCGACACCTTGAACATATCGTCGGTGCGACCGCAGTAGACATAATTGCCGTCTTCGGCGACGCGATACTTGTCGCCCGTGTAGGTCCACTCGCCCCGGAAGGTGCGGCGGGACTTCTCGCGCTGACGCCAGTAGCCATCAGACGAGGTTGGCCCTTTGATGATGAGTTCACCGATTTCGCCAACGGGCACATCGGCGTCGTTCTCATCGATGATGCGCGCCTCGTAGCCCGGAACCGGCTTGCCCGACGTGCCGTAGCGCACGCTGCCGGGGCGGTTGGATAGAAAGATGTGCAACATCTCAGTCGAGCCGATACCGTCGATCACTTCGGTGCCGACGGTCTCCTGCCACCGCTTGCCGATCTCTTCGGGCAGCGCTTCGCCCGCCGATGACGTCAGGCGCAGACGCGACGAACCAGCCCCGCGTCCGATGCCTGGGCGCGCCAGCATGGCCGTGAAGAGGGTCGGCGCGCCGCAGAAAATGGTCGGATTGTGCTGACGCAGAACTTGGCCGACGCTGTCAGGGGTCGGTCGCCCAGGCAGCAGGACGGCCGAAGCGCCGACGGACAGCGGAAACGTCAAGCCGTTACCCAGGCCATAGGCAAAGAACAGTTTGGCCGCGGAGAAGACGACATCGTCAGGGCCGATGCCGAGCACGCCTTTGCCATAGAGCTCGGCCGTTTTCATCAAGCTGGACTGAACGTGCTGCGTGCCTTTTGGACTGCCGGTCGATCCGGACGAATAGAGCCAGAAGGCAGTGTCATCAGCATGCGTCGGCACGGCGTCGAAGCGGGCGGAACATGTGTTCAGGAGCGCATTGAAATTCACGATGTTGTGGTCGCTCGGGGCACCGACGACGATGATCTGCAGCGGTCGCAGGCGATTGATCTCGTCGAGGACATGGGCGGCCTGATCGTACAGTTCGCCTGTGATCACCACGGCGGTCGCGCCTGAGTCTGCGATCATGTAGCGCCAGGTGTCAGGCGGCAGCAGTGTATTCAGTGGAATCGGCACGACTCCGGCCTTGATGGCGCCGAGGAACGCAACCGGCAGATCGACCGTGTCTTGCATGATCAGCACGATGCGGTTTTCACGCACGATGCCAAGCCGACCGAGCGCGTTGGCGAACTGGTTGGTGCGCGCGTTCAGCTCGAAATAGGTGAGTGATGTTTCATGGTCGATGAAGGCGCGGCGGCTGCCACGACCTTCGAGAACATGCCGATCCACAAGATCAACCGCCGCGTTGTAGGCTCCCGGGACGAGCGTGAAGGGCGTCGACATGTGCATGATCCCTGGTGCTGCTGGATGAACCGCGCGTCATCGCGGAGGCTGAGGGCTGAAGATATAAAGGTATTCGGTTAGCTCCTCTGCCAATCAATCGACCGGCCGAGGAGCCGCACAGTCACTGCGCTTCAAACTTCATGTCTTTGGTCATCGCGTCAAGTTTCGCAACTTCGGATGCGAAGTACTTGTCGGCGGCGTCGGTCGACGTCGTATCGATGACGATCGAGCCGGTGTTGCCGATCGCGGTGCGCACTTCGGGCGTCTTCATGACATTGGCCATGGCCTTGTTGAGTGCTTCGGCCACATCGTTCGGCGTGTCCTTGCGCACGAAGATACCGGCCCAGATGTCCTGGGCGAAATTCGGCAGGCTCTTGCTTTGGCCGGTCGCGGCGACATCAGGCGCGAAGGCGTTGGGCTGCTTCGCGATCCAGGCGAGCATGCGCAGTCTCTTCTGCTCCTGCAGACCTTTGTAGGAGTTGGCGTACGGGAAGATCGTGAAGTCGACCTGACTGCTGGCGATGTCCTGCAGCATGGGGGCGGCGCCCTTGTAGGGCACATGCACGACTTTGGCGCCGATCTGCTTGGCCATGTCTTCGGTCAGCACGTGATAGAGCGAGCCGACACCAACGCTGCCATACGCGACAGGCTTTTGTGCCGCCTTCAGGAACTCCACGAATTCGTCGACCGTTTTGGCAGGATGATCTGGACGCAGGACGATCATCAGCGGGTTCTGCGTGATCTGCGTGATATGACGGAACTGGTCCGGCTTGAACTTGATGTCCTTGTTGACGAGCGGTGACAGGATCAGCTCGTTCGGTGAGCCCTGGAAGATCATGCGGCCGTCGGCTGGCGTGTTGAGCAATTTAGCTGCGGCGATGCCACCGCTGGCGCCACCGAGGTTCTCGACGTTGACGGTCTGTCCGAGTTCTTTCGCGAGTGCTGGTGCCAGCAGGCGCGCAATGGCGTCAGAGAGGCCACCGGCGGGGTATGGCACCATCAGCGTCATGGTCTTGCCAGGGCCAACCTGGGCTGAAGCCGATGCGACGGCGCCGAAGCCGAGGGCTGCGCCCGCAAGGGCTGAGAGAATCCGTTTCATGCGACTTTCCTCCACTGTTGAAGTTTATCAGTCAGACTTCGGTGTCATCCCGTGCCTGAAGATTTCTAGGCCGCTTCCGCGCGTGTCTTGCGGAAGGCGGGAAGCAGAATGAGCGCGAGACAAATGGCCGAGAGGCCAAGCAGTGCCGCGCTGATGGGTCGAGTGACGAGCACACTCGGGTCGCCATGCGAGATCAGCAGCGTGCGCCGGAGGTATTCCTCCATGGCCGCGCCGAGCACGAAGCCGAACAGCATCGGCGCCGGCTCGCAGCCGAGCTTCTTCAGCACGTAACCAAACAAACCGAAGGCGACCATGATGTAGAGATCGAACACCGTGTTCGAGAGCGAGAACACGCCGATCGCGCAAAACACAGCAATCATCGGGAACAGATAGCGGTAGGGCACCTGGATCATGCGCACCCAGATGCCGATCAGCGGCAGGTTGAGGGCGAGCAGCATGGCATTGCCGACCCACATGGACGCGATCAGCCCCCAGAACAGCGCGGGTTCCGCGGTCATCACGGTGGGGCCGGGCACGATGTTCTTGACGATCATGGCGCCGATCATCAGCGCCATGACGGGATTGGCCGGCAAGCCGAGCGTCAGCATCGGCACGAACGACATCTGTGCGCCGGCGTTGTTGGCGGCTTCGGGCGACGCGATGCCCTCGATAACACCGGTGCCGAGCAGATGGCCGTTCTTCGAGGCCTTCTTCTCGAACGCGTAGGCGGCAAAGGATGCCATGGCACCGCCGGCACCCGGCAGCACACCGAGCAAGGCGCCGATGGTTGTTCCACGCAGCATCGAAGGGATCATGCGCGACCAGTCTTCGCGCGTCGGCATCAAGCCCTTCACAGGCGCGACCTCAAGCTCCGTGTCGCCACCTTCCTCCAAGTTGGAGATGATCTCGGCGATGCCGAAGATGCCCATGGCGACGACGACGAAATTCAAACCGTCAGCAAGATCGGGATAGCCGAACGCATAGCGCTGCGTGCCTGAAGTCACGTCAGTGCCGACGCTGCCGAGAAACAGCCCGAGGACAATCATCGCCAGCGCGTGGAATACAGAGCCATTTGCCAACACGACGGCCGCGACCAGGCCGAGAACCATCAGCGAGAAATACTCCGCCGGGCCGAATTGACCGGCCATCTCAGAAATCGGCGGCGCGAACAGCGCGATCAGCACGGTGCAAACAGTGCCGGCGAAGAACGACGAAATGGCTGCTGCCGCGAGTGCCCGACCAGCGGCGCCCTGCCGTGCCATCTTGTAGCCGTCGAGGGCCGTCACGACGGACGTCACCTCGCCCGGGAGATTGACGAGGATCGCCGTTGTCGAGCCGCCGTACTGCGCTCCGTAGAAGATGCCGGCCATCATGATCAGCGCGGAAACCGGCTCCAGCGCAAACGTTGCCGGCAGCAGCATGGCAATCGTCGCCGTCGGGCCAAGGCCCGGAAGCACACCGATGGCGGTGCCAAGGAAACAGCCAACGAGGCACCACCACAAATTAATCGGCGTGACGGCGACCGAGAGACCGAGCCAGAGGTTTGCGAATATGTCCATGATCGTGACCTCAACGCTTGAACGGTAGGAGAGACACGGCCGGCTCGAGCCAGGGCCCGACCAGCGGCATCGGAATGCCGAGCCCGACCACGAAGACGAGTGCGCAAACGGTGATCAGCGCGGCGAGCCCGAGCAAGGACATCAGGTCCAGTTTGAATTGCTGACTGGCGGCCGCGCAGGTGAGGCCAAAAACGGCCGTAGCAACGATGAAGCCTGCCGGTTCGAGCAGCAGTGCAAACAGCATGCAGGCGAGAAGCACGAGAACGAGGGGCCGCCAGCTGATCGGCGTGATCGCTGGGCTCTCGATCGTGACGCTGCGCATCACGCCGAGGACGCCGAAACCGATCAGCAAGGCGGCGAGCACTTTCGGGAAATAGCCCGAGCCCATGCGGCCGGCAGTGCCCATCGGGTAAGCCCAACCGAACCACAGCCCCGCAGCGCCTATGGCAAGGTAAATCAGTCCGGCCCACAGATCTCGCGAACTCGACACGCGCAACATGGCGCCCTCCAGACGGGTGGACGTTTCCAGTTCGTCGACGTGGACCGCCGATCTGAGGTTTTGTGATCGCGTGACCGGCACTCTGGTTCACATGCAACAAAAGTAGCCACAAAATTGATGACTGTCAACAGTTGTCGATGATATTGTTTTCAGTTGACGATGCTACCGCCAGGAGAGGCACAACGCCGTGCGCGGCACGTCGCCACGACACGCGGACGGTTTTCATAAAACAGTTGACAGTTGACGACGCCGAGCTAACATCGAGGCCCGTTATTGAAACCGGAGTCGCTTCACGAATGGCTGAACCTCTGTACGCCAACGTGGTCAAGCTTCCGCCGAAGCTGAGCTTGTCGAGCAGCGTTCGTGAGCAACTTATTCGGCTCATTGTGATCGGCACTTTGAAGCCGGGGGATCGGATCAACGAGGTCCAGATTGCCACTTCCCTTGGCGTGAGCCGTGGCCCTGTGCGCGAAGCCGCGCGCGAACTCGAGGGACAGGGGCTTCTGGTGAGCCGCCCGAACCAGGGGTTCTACGTCGCAACGTTCTCGGGGCGTGATATCATCGATCTCTACGAAGTCCGGGATTGGATCGAGAGTGCGATTGTCCACGACATTGCCAAGTATGGATCGCCGGAGATTATCCGGTCGATCTTGGGCGACGTCGAACGTATTGACTGCTCAGCGCAGATCGCCTTTTCCGAAAGCCTGTTCGCCCACCGTGTCCGCATGATTGATCACGTCCACAATCGACTGCTCGCCGAGCAGGCACTCGCGCTCTATCGAAAGTTCCTGCTCGTGATCGCGGTGATTGACGTGGCTGACGCCAACGAGCGCATGGTGCGCATCGTTGGATACCTGCGCAAGTTCTGGACACTCGTCGGATCTGGCGAGCACACCGCCGCGATCACGCTGCTGCGCGAGGAGAACAAGCATTGGTGCGCCAATGTTGCGACGCGTTTCCCTGCCGATAACGGTCGCCCAATTGCATCGTAGCGCGGCGCGCCAACGACTACGTCCTGTGACTTCAGCGTCGCTCGTTCTTCTGTTCAAGGAGCTTGCCCATGTCCCAGCAACTCTATTACGCCCCTGGCGCCTGCTCGTTCGTGCCGCATGCGTTGCTCGAGATCGCGGGCGTCCCGTTCGAAGCGAAGATGGTGAAGCTCCACAAGGGCGAGCAGTCGACGCCGGAATACATGGCCATAGGTCCTTTCGTCGAGGGCGCATTCGACTTTCAAGCCGGTTTTGGTCGTGGTGCGGCCGATCAACTCGACGACGGCCGCACGGCTTTCGAGCGGCTGTCCGCGCCAGTTCTGCGTGATGTGGCAGAACAGCCGATGCTCGATCTTGTTCCACTTCGAGGTTCCCGGCGGATAGTGCAGCACCTTGATCGTGATCCCGGTTTCGTCGGCGAGTTTTTGCAGCTGCACTTTCCAAAGCCGGACGCGTGCGCCTTTGGAGCCGCCGCAGTCGGCTGTGATGGTCAGCTCACGCATCAATGGCTGTCAGCCAGTTGACGAGCGCGCGACGGTGCCCTAAGTAAGTAGATGTAACGCGGGGTGGAGCAGCCCGGTAGCTCGTCAGGCTCATAACCTGAAGGTCGTTGGTTCAAATCCAGCCCCCGCAACCACCACAGCCGAACTCTTAAACGGATCGGGAACTTCCCCGCCGGCAAGCTTTAAGAGTTTGTTGATTTCCCCTTTAACTTCAATGAATTGACCTTCGCGGTCCTCCTTGACGATGATCGCGTCAACCAGCCCTCTCAGGATCTCGGCGGCCTTCATCCGTTCTTCTGGCTCATTCAGCGCTGCCTGAAGCCGCTCGACTTCGGCCCGGTACGTGTCGGCTAAAGCAGGATGGAATCTCGGAGCCGGCTCCGGCGGGTTCTGGACGATTTTCACTAACTCGACCTTCCGCGTCTCCAAGGCCTGGATGCGGTCGTTCACCGCAGGGCTGCCCTTCAAGGCGCCTTCGCCCAACTGAGCGAAGATGCCGTCGAACGTCCGCTCAATCTTGGCGAGTTCCGCCTTTGCACCGATGACGCGAGCCTCGGCATCTGAGCGATGCTGGTTCAATTGGGCATGGAACCCCTTGATGAAGCGGTGGGCCGCTTCTGGTGTCATCAACCGATCCCTGAGCCCGTTTAGGGCTGCGGCTTCCACGTCGGGGCGGCGGACGCCCTTTCGGTTGGTGCAACCGGCACCACTACGGGCCCGCGTGCAGGCCAGATACGTCTTGGCCGTGATCGACATGTTGCCACCGCACGAGCCGCACTTGATCAGGCCGGTGAACAGGTACTGCGGCCGGCGATGATCGCGAAACGCCGAACGCATCTTCTCTGCCTGCGGTGACGCCGCCATCACATCGAGCCGGGCCTGGACGCGGTCCCAGAGCTCCTGATCAAGAATGCGCAGGTCCGGCACCGCGTTCCTGATCCAAGTGTCCTTCGCATTGCGTCGGGCGACCCGCTTCCCTGTCGAAGGGTCGCGGACGAACTCCTGCTTTCCCCAGATGCGGACGCCGACGTAGAGGTCGTTACGCAAGATGCCAGTCCGGCGCTGCGCATGGCCGCGGATCGTCGTATCGCGCCACGGACCATTTGGGCCGGGCACACCCGCCGCATTCAGATCGCGCGAAATCGCGCGCGGCGACTTGCCTTTGTCGAAGTCGCTGAAAATGCGCCGCACCACTTCAGCCTGCGCAGGATTGATCGCGAAGTGGCCGTGATCATCCTTGCCATCGGGAGAGAGCTTTCGGACGACATCATAGCCATAGGCTTTGCCGCCGGCGCTGCGCCCCTTGCGCACGCGGCCTTCAAGCCCGCGATGGGTCTTAGCTTTGAGATCTTTCAGAAAAATCGCGTTCATCGTGCCCTTCAGGCCGATGTGCATCTCGTTGATTTGGTCGTCCGATTTCGTGACGATGTCGATGCCGAGGAACGTCATGTTTTTATAGAGGTGTGCGATCGCCTCCTGATCACGCGATAACCGATCAAGCCCCTCGGCGACGACGACGTCGAACCTTTTACTACGGGCATCTTCGAGGAGCCGCTGATAGTTCGGCCGCAGGGTCGTCGCTCCAGACAGCGCGCGGTCCTCATACGTGCCGATGAGGCTCCAGCCACGTTCAGCGACAAGCTTGGAACAGACACGCACCTGATCGTCGATGCTCGCCTCGCGCTGCTCATCCGACGAGTACCGCGCATAGATCGCGGCGCGCTTTGAAGTCCCGCTCATGATCGACCTCTTTCAACAACAGCTCACCTTACTGGCTCGACCGCAGCAGAGAAAGGGGTTCCCAATCCAGGTCAACAGAATTACGCTCTTTCACCAATGGGTTAGCTTATACCATTGGGATATGCAGGAGACCTGAATGCAAGACCTCATCGCATCAACACGGGAATGCGTGCGCTCCGATTTGAAATGCGCAGTCGATGAACTTTTGGACGGTCCGGCCGACGGCGATGTGGCCGGCTGGTCCAAACGTGTGATCCACGGAATCTCCACTTTTGTCAGAGCCGCTGATCCTGCCCTGACATACCAGATCGGCAAGGCCTCGCTCGACGACGAGTTCAACGATCTGGAACGCCTCGTCTGGCCGACACCCCCGGACGCGAATTGGTTCGGCGATCTGCAAAAGCAGCAGCCATGGAGCAGTAGCGGTCCACACGCCGATAGAATGCGTCAAGGCCGGCAGGCGCTTGAGGACTGGACGTCAGTCGATCCTGCCTGTCGGCGGAAATGGCTGGCCAACTTGATCCTCGCGCTGTCGAAAGGGAGCAACATGCCACCGCTCGCAGAATTGGCCGAAGCGCTGGTTGCACTCGACTTCGGCGAACGCCGCCCAATTCTGGCGCCAGCGAAGGGACTGCATTTCAGCGCGACCGGCTACCGACGGCGTGTTCTTCAAGTTCACATGTACGAGCATCGGTGCTTTCGCGTTGCGATGAAAGCGACAACGACGATCACATTCGACAGCGCCATCGCCGTCGCAATTGCGGCGGGCCGTCGTCATCCGGACAGCACTGCATCGACAGAAGTTGAGGCTCAGTCGGTCACGAAATGGTGGACGGCTCTGAGGAAGGACCTTGGTTCTGCCCTTCTGATTGAGACCAAGGCGAGAGCGCTACACGCCGCTGCCGCATACACCAAGCTACAGGCGGTTCAAGCGGATGGCGATCTTGCCGACGACCAGTCGGACCACGTGCGATCAATTGAACAGTGGTATGCTGGTTATCGACTTATCCAACTGTGCACGGAGTATGTCGGCTGCCTCGAAAAGCAAAAAAACCTCGCAACTACAATGCGCAAGGTTGGGAACGAGTTGCAGGCTGTCTTGGGAAAATCGACCAACCTCAGGAATGAGCGCCGCCTGCCTCTGTGACAATTGACAGCCTCCGTCGCGCGGGTTGCGCGGCGTTCGAGGCTGACAATGACGCGCACCACGAACAACACTGACACCGATCAAGTCACTGCCGTCACTGGCGTCGATGTTGATCTCGCCCGCGCTCAGGCCCTCCTGCTCGAACTGGCCGAACTCCTCGGACGTTCGGCCGCGCGCCGAATCATGCGCGACGAGCAGAGCGCCGTCGTTGCCGCCGGCCGCACCGACGGCGGCGTGTCAGAAGGCAAGGCTGGGTGAGCGTCGCGTCACCTCGATTTCCCAACCTGGATCGAGGCCATCATGAACGACACCACGAAACCCACTCCAGCCGAAGGTCGTGCCGCACTTCAGAAGATCCGTAACGTTGTCGACGAGGACGGTTCCGGCTCGTCACATGAACGCTTCGAGGTCCCCGTTGATCCGTTCGCAGGACCTGACGAAAGCGTCGATCTCGGCGCAACGTATGGTCTCGAACCGCTGGATCATCTCCGGGTGCGTCGCTGTCGCAACGCGCTGATCGCGTCGCTGGTTCAAGCTGCGCGCGATGGCGTCGATGGGGTGCACTATTCGCGCGACCACAATTTCTACGCCAAGAATCGCGAGACACTTCCGCCGTGGTGGACGCGCGGCAATGTCGACGCGGCCGTCGAAAGCATGGAGGCGTTTTCGGACATTATCGTCAGCCATCGGGTTGCACCTCAGAATCCGCTGTCTGCGGATTTTGTGCGGCGCCGGTCCTCTTTGTCGGCTGGCCCGCGCCTGATCGAATTGGACCGTTCGTTCATCGAGCCGGCCCCTGCGAAAGTGTTTGAGCGAATCATTGTTCGGGACGCAAAGGGAGACCCCAAGCATGTCCCGGCAGACGCGCTCGTCGAACGGACCAATGCTTTCTTCGCCAGCGGCTACGACGACCTGTTGCAGCGCGCGCGCTTCGATATCCGCAGCGATACGGTGCAATGGTTGTCGCCGTCGATGGCAAAGTTGATGCACAGCGATCAGTTGCGCCTCGTGCGGCTCGACAAGTTCAAGCTCGTCCGCATCTTCAACGGGACCCGCACCCGTGGCGGACGCTTCTACCGTGGTTGGTGGCAGCAGCTGCCGGGCAGCATCCGCTCGACGATCTTCATCAACGGCTCACCCGTCTATGAGCACGACTTCACGGCTTGCCACTTCCGGCTCGCCTATTTTGCGCTGAAGGCTAACGATGCAACAACCCTACCGCCCGATCCTTTCACGCTGCCCGGCCTCGAGCCGCAGATGCGAAAGGTCGTGAAGCTTGCCGTGAACATTCTCTTCAACGCGAGAAATTACCGTTCTGCGTTGGGTGCGATTGCGGCTAAGTTCGATGCCGGGGACTGGGACGAGCGCGTCGGCATTGCCGCTGACGTCATCGCACGCATTAAAGTGGCGTATCCGGGAATGGCCGCGCTATGGCACAGTGGCTGTGGCGGCGCGCTTCAGTTCATCGATTCGCAGATCATGCTGTCCTGTCTGGAACAGCTGACCGCGCGCGGCATCGTGGCTCTCGGCGTACACGACTCCATCGTCGTCGCCGTCCAGCATCGCGACGTTCTGATCGAGATCATGGAGCGCACACTCGCCACCGACGGCCCGGCGCTGGCTCGGCGGCACCTCAAGTACTACCGCGACCAGTACGGGCGGAAGCAAACGGTGGAAGCCGCGGGCGTTTTGTCCGCCGCGTTGCCGACTATGACGCCAAGCGCAACGGGTGCTCATGAACGATGCCACGAGGTGGCACCGTGCCACGTGGTGACGCCGTCTTCGAACGAAAGCCCAGCTCTCGGGCTCTCAAACGTCGCTTCACTATCCCACAACGAGGCGCACACCCACGGACACTGCACTGACGTTCTGACCCAGTGGGAAAAAATTGGAGAGAACCAAGGAGATGGAGAGACTATAGAGGGGAAGAAACAGGGGGAAGTGAGAAAAACGTCCATTTTGCAGTTCCCGTGCGCCTTTCGACCCCCTGGAGAGAGCCCTGGTACGGTTTGCGCCGACGGTGGCATCTCCACCTTGAGCATCCCCGTCTTGAACTTTGCGCGCGGTCCGCACAACCAGTTCTATGTCGAGCTGATGGCCATCGCGCGGGCGCGCTGCCGCTTCACGCCCGGCATGCTGCGCGCGGCGCTGTTGGATCGGACTAACGTCTGCTCGGTCGATCAAGCGGCCACATTCGTGGCGGACTGGATCACCGAGACTTTACCCGTCACCAGGGCAACGTACGCGTCCGGTGACTTCGACGCCGAAGTCGCGCGCCTCAAGGCGCGGCGTAACCCGGGCGCGATGGCGTGGTCGGCGGCAGCGAAGCTCTGTGGCGTGCGTCGGCGTGATGTGGCGCGCCTGGGCCTCACGTTGCTGTTGCCTCGTCGCGCCGGGCGCGTCCCACCACGTATTGCCGGACTCAAGCAAAGCCTGCTGGACGGCAAGGTCCCGCGCATCGTCGACATCGAAAGCGCAGCACCCTGGCGGTCCGGCTCTCGATCGACTTGGTTCAAGCGCATCACATCGCAGGTCGAGCGGCAGTGCGTCGCCCTGTCGGCGATGACCACCGGCGCAAACGTGACGGCGCTTGTGGCCGCGCATGAGCAGTATCGTGCGACCACCGCAGCCCGCGATCTGATCAAGGGGCAGCAACGTCTCGTGGCAGACGACCTACTGGATGCGCTGGCGCCGATCTTCGCCAGCACTGCGGCCGTGGCGCTGATGACCTCGGCTGACGGGGTTAGCGCGACAATCACCTCAGAATCCGTCACCTCGATCGAACAGTCGCCGATCCGGACTGTCGAGGCGTCGGTGGCGGTCATGGCCGAAGCGGCAGCAACTACGGCAACGCTGGAATGCGGTCCCGCTCAATCACATCTGCCAGCGGGGCCGGCTGAAGATGTGGGGGTCTCTGTCGAGCCGGCAAAGGTGGCAGGTGGTGCGAGGGGCTTACTGCGCCGCATGTTCGGTAGCAATGCGCAGGGGGAGCAGTAGCCTTGGCGTGCAAGCTGCCCAGCGCAGTCATTGATTGCGGGGCCTCCAGATCGCCGGAGGCTCCGCGGCGCAGCGGTGAGCGAGCGGATTCGGCGCTGGTACACTCGGACGCGCCGCAGAGGAGATGGTGGCGGTGTTAGATTCAAAGAGACATCACGTCCTGTCGTCGGAGATGACTGGAATAGTACCGCGGACGTCGTGCCGGGGCCTCCGCCAGAACAAAGATTCTGCGCTGTGCGGCATCCGGAAGGGGCCTCCATGGAATGGAGTGTCCGGCAGAGCACAGACTCTGCGCTGTATCGCGCCGCGCGACCTCGCCGCTGCGTCACCCAATATCAATCGCGTTCGGTGCCCAAAATTTGCAGCGCCACCTGCCCTATCGTCATCGGCATTCCGCCTGCGCCGCGTCGCCATACCGCAAGGTCAGCATCTCCTCGCAAAACGATCATTGCAGGACCGGGCATCTTCCAAGAGAGCGATCGCAATGAGGGTAGTTGACGCCAACGCCAACCCGTTCGCATCGACGGCAGCGATTGAACCCCCGACAGCCGATCGACTGCCATCGCGCGGCTGAAAACACACGCAATGCAATTCGCCAAGCGCGGAATCCGAAAGCCGGCAACCCAAGCCAAATCTGATCGCGTCGGGGCAACGACCACGTCTTTAACGGTGCCACCACGTGACACCGTCAAACGCCGCGCGTTCCAAGCAACCGGCCAACATCCAGCCAGACGCTCAGCGCCTTGTCGGACAGCGTGCCGGCCACGATGGTCGCGTCGGCTTCGTCCCGGCGTCGGTTGACCGACTTGGTCGGAGGGTCGTCTGTCGCCTTGCCGATCAGCTTCTGGACGTCCAGCCCGAGAGCCCGCGCAATGCCGACCAGGGCCTCGACCGACGGCTCGGTGTCGCCGCGTTCGATATTGCCGACGGTGTCGATGCTGATCTTGGCCTTGGCAGCCAGCTTCTCTTGGCTGAGGCCGGCTTTCAGGCGTGCGGCGCGCATGGCCGCGGCGAAGGTCTCTGTGAACTCTGACATGCCATACGGAGTGCATTCCAGGTCACCCGCGATCTATGGCATCCATTAGGTTCATGCGTTAACGTCTGTAACGCGTTCAGTCCAAAGCGGACGGGAAGGAACTGGTTCCATGCACAAGGGTATCATCGTGGGCTGGGTCGCAGTCGTCGTGATTGGCGGCGGCGCTATTGCCGGGCTGGCACCGCGGCTTGGTATCGGCAACGATCCGAGCAATGCCTACAGCGGCGCGCCACAGGCCGATTGGCAGGTGATCGGCCCGGCGATCATCTCCCTCGTCGAGAGCGCCGAGACGTCCGCCAAAGAGCTGGCGTCGGCCGAACTTGATGCATGGCGCGAACGGGTGATGGCCAAGGTCGACCGGGAGTTCCTCGACGACCGCACCACCTACTGGAACACAACGATCGGGCCACTCGGCTCCGGCATCACCACCTACTGGCGCTGCATCATGAGCGGCTTCGACTGCACCGAGGCGAACCGCACAGCCAGCGAAGAGGCCCAGGCCAACTTCGTGGCCGCCTTTGCCGCCAAGGTCATCGGCCCGACCGAAGCCCAGCGCGACCTCGACGCGATCCGCCGCAAGGCCGAAGACCGCTTCATCGCGCGCGTGAACGATGAACTCGGCCGCATGCCGCCGCGCTGGGGGCTGACACCGGTTGCATTCAACCGCGAGCTGGATCGCGTGGTGGTCATTACTGCCGATGTCGGCGGCGGCCGGCTGGAGCAGGTCGGCCTCGGCACACTGGCCGCGCGCGCCGCGGCAAGCCCTGACGTGCTGGACGCGATTGGCGCGGCCTTCCGGACGGGCGCACAGGCGATTGCTGGGTGCAAAGACACGGCCGACGCCTGCATGATGCGGGCCGGCATGGTGGTGGTCGGCACGCTTGCGGGCGCGGCGGTGAAATCCGGTGCGCCGGCCGCAGGCGCTGTGGCAGTGGCGAAAAGCCTGGGCGCTGGTAAGGCCGTGTCGGCAGGGGTCGGCGCCGTGGCATCGGTGGCCCTCGCCCCGATCGTGCTCGGCGCCTTCGAATGGTGGCGCCACAGCAGCTTCGTCGCCGACGAAAAGCCCAAGCTGCGCGCCAAGATCGACGCATCGCTCCGCGGCTTCATCGACGCCGCCCTCGCCGGTGACGGCCACATCGGCGCGACCATGCGGAACATCGCAGGGCAGGCAAGGGAGAAGGTCGACCGGCGGGTGAGGACGTAGGCGCGAACGTCCGTCCGTTACGTTGTAGTGCGACGGTGAAGCTCAATAAGATCGGGCCGGGTTGATGGTCTCTCTGACGGGAAAAGACTATCTGTTGATCAGTAGCGCCGCCCGGACCGCCAAGGCAGTGGCCGCCTGCGAGGTGGCGCTCATGACTGAGAATCTGGCTTAGTCACGAATGCCGCCAGCGTCGTGAAGTTTACCCGCGGCAACCACTTCGGTGACCGAACGCCGAGCCGGCGGAAGATGCGCGACTCCATTGACGCGTCACTTAAAGCGAAGTTGGGCGATGCCGTGACAGACTACGGCATCGTTGTCGGCTGAGCCATTGCGCATGGCGTCAGGTATCCGGATTGGGATGGGCAGGTGCGATTCTCGCCCCCGTTTCCAATGCCCCCTCGCTAGAGTTTGAATTGAAAGCCATGTTGTTGTCCTGGCTGCTTGCGCGCCACAAAGGTTGGCCGTGTGAGCGGCCTCAGCGAGCACAGCTAGCCCAATCATTTTTATGAGCCATCGTCATATTTACCTTGCGCCGACACGCTCATTAGATTAGAGAACCGTCTTACCCATCCAATCATGTATGGCGGTTGCGCGATCCGCGCGGCATCGACAGCAGACCGGTCACGGTCCCATGATGAAACGTTTCGCGGCCTCCAGTGGGGCTTCTATTCGTGAGTGCAGCTTGAAAGACGCCCTGAAACAGTTGCGGGCGTTCCTCGATCGGCAGCCACTAAACCGCACTTGGGCGTCGTTGCAGTTCTACTATGACATCGCCAGGGACATCGAAAAGCGGCAAGGGGCAGCGGCTGCCGCACGCTTCCTTCGCGATGCTCTTGCTCGCGAACGAACTCACTGCCGCTGGTGATAACTGACGACGAACAGTTCCGTCGTCCGCGATTTGCTGGTCCTCTCAAAATGAGTGGCCAGCCCCGCCACAGACCTGTCTCAAGGCTCATGACCGCTCAAGAAACAACCCGACTCACGGAGCGTATTATTGGTTGGCTCAACGACGCGCTCGCGCTCGCGCTGGCAATCGCAGATGACCCGATGATACTGCACCGTCTTCAATTCGCAGCAGCTTTGCTTACAGTCTTGGTTGGCATCCTAACGGTGCTGCTGCTGATGCGGCGGCTGATAACTGGACGCAGCGTCATGCTCGTCCGGAAATGCCCCGAACCTTCTCTATGACAGGGCTAGGAGTGGTGGCGGCGCGCTACCAAAAGTTGGCGCCGCCACCAACCAAAATATGATCAAGGCTCATATTCCATTTGACAATTACTTTAGGGCATGTCAGTTTCAAAATCACGGCAGTCGTTGCACCTGACGAATGTCGGAACACTGCAAATCGCAGTGGATGTCAACAGACCTGAGACTACTGTCGTGTACCTCAACATCAAGGAAACTGGACCTGCGGGGCAAGTTGCACGCGACGCGCTGATAACGCTGGTTCTCACTGACGACGAGCGCGACGAGTTGGAGCGCATGGGGCTTACACGTCGCTCGCTTGCTCCGAATTGCCGAGACGGGCAAGATCTTCTTGTGGGTGATGCGATTGGCGGGCCAGTTCGCATTCATCCGCCGGAGGCGATGTCTCTGGACTCTTTGCTGGCGCTGATCCTCTACAATGGCCGCCTCGCCGCGGACCTCGCGTCGTGCGGACGGCGAGCGCAGCGCACACGGGTGACATAAATTGTCAGTCTCGCTGCGTTGTGTTTTATGAACCTAGCTCTTGCGCGATTGGACCTTCGGGTGTAAGTAGGCTCAGTCAGCTGTTGAGTAGTGTATGCCACGTCAAGGGTATGGCGATGACATCTGTTCAGTGGGCAGGCCGCACGCGCGAGCAGTTTGCTGCGATGCAGGCGATCAATCCTGAAGTGTGCGAACTCCTTTGGGATAAGGTAACATTTCTCGTTTCGCGGAGGCGAGAAAGTTTCCTGTTGCCAAGCAGCCCGTTCGAGCGTTTCGAACAGTTGCGCGACGCAGGGCTGTTGGTGCCGACGAACAATCGCGAAACGCCGAATGAGTATCGCTTGTATCAGCAGTGGCGAGCTGGCGTAGGCGGCTTGCTTGTTGCAATCGAGATTGTCGGCCGCCGCGTGCTCGTCACAATCCTTGATGTCTTTGAGATTACGTACTTGCCATATCGTCGGGGCAACGTGATCGCGCAGCTGCAAGATATAGCGCCTCAATGGAGAACGCAGGCGAACGCGTTGCTGGTTGCGTTTAGGCGTGCCCAAAGCGACGCGGCGGTGATCGAGAAGGAAATGGAATGTGGGCGCCTGATCCGGAATTCCTATTCTGGTGACGGAACTCATATCTTGTTTCAACATAGCGACCCAGGTGGGCTGTGCTTGCTTGTGACTGTTGACCCAACTCAGTCGATGCTCACACCCGTCCAGCTCATCGGCATAGACTACGGGTCCGTCATGCCGCGGCGGCGTATTCAATCGTGACGATCAATAAAACGACCCGCGGGGAAGGACAGGGATCATGACTGGGCAAACAAGAACATCAGTAGTTTCGTTGCGAGACTACAAGACAAGTCGGACACGAAGGGCCGTCGTTGAACGGCCTTCAGGGGGGCCAGAGCACAGGAGCTCTGGCCTTCCGCCATTTGAGGCTGAGCTCGTCCGAATGGAGCGGGAGGCTCGTCGGCTGATCCAAATGGAAATCGCCACCTGGATTCGCAAACACCGCAAAGCAATTGGGCTTACCCAAACTGAGCTAGCCAACGCAGTTGGGGTACATCAGTCTCGAATTTCGCAATGGGAACGTTTTGATGAAAGTGACGGCGATCGGATCGATGTGATCTCTCTGTACAAAATATACGAGGTCTGCGGCTTTCGATTGAAGATCACTCCAAAACGCCTGAGCGCGCCGCGGTCGCCCGAAGCGCGTTCTCGCACAACTCCAGCAGCGCCTCCAACTGGTCGGAAAAAGACTTCAAGCAAATAGCGTTTTGCAACATCGGCCTTGTCAGTTTCTGGACTGGACGTTCTGGTGATTCTAAACATGGCCTTGTCGCTTGCCATAAACGATCGTTTTCGGGAGGGCGGGCGCTGGGCAACTGGCGCCCGCCATTTCTGCGGCCTCGTGTCTCGCACTACTATCTCCCGAAACGGTTCTTCCCGTAAAATGCGCTGAAAGCGTTTTCGGGAGGAAATTCAGATGCTTGTGGCATATGCGCGTTGCTCGACCGCCGACCAGTCGCCGCAACTCCAGCTCGACGCCTTGAAAGTCGCCGGCTGCGAGAAGACCTTCGTCGAGACCGCCAGCGGCGCCCAGCGCGACCGTCCCGAACTGGCCAAGGCGCTGGAGTTCGCCCGCGAAGGCGACACGCTGGTGGTCTGGAAGCTCGACCGGCTGGCGCGCAGCCTGCCTCATTTGATCACGACCGTCGCCGATCTCGAAGCGCGACGGATCGGTTTCCGCACGCTCACCGAGGCGATCGACACGACCACGGCCTCCGGGAAGCTCGTGTTCCACATCATGGGCGCGCTGGCCGAGTTCGAACGGTCACTGATCCGGGAGCGCACGGTGGCCGGCCTCGCTGCGGCACGCGCGCAAGGTAAGGTCGGCGGACGCCCACCCCGCATGAAGCCGGACGATATCAAGGCCGCCCGCGCCTTGCTAGCCGATCCCGAGATCACCGTCGAGGAAGTCGCCAAGCGCCTCGGTGTCGGCGCCTCGACGCTTTACCGCCACCTCCCCAAGGCCCGCGGCAACGCGCTGGGTGGGTGATTTTTCCCTTCGGACCTTCGCCGGGGCCAACCGAAATTCGAACGGGGTACCAGGGAAACGGCGTTTCAACCGGGACGCGGGATAGGCTCCCCCGTATGCCCCAAACCCTAATGCCGAGTTGTGTGAGCAAGCTCCGATGCATTCTGCTCACCGTGCGCGCCGCTAAATTCAGCCAGAGGCGGAAAATCCGCCGCTGGCAAAACAGCTCAGGCAGAGAGCGAGCCCGCAATCACCGGCTGGTAAGGGTTGAATAGCGTCGAGCCGGCATTGATCGAAGTCGCCAGAGGCGGATTTCCCGACTCTGGTGACAGCGATCCGTGTAGGCCGCCCAGACCGCCTCGCCCTCATACTGGCGGCAAGACTGAGCTGCGTTGCGGCCAAGTGTGAGAAGCTGATCATTACGCGCTTTACGATGGCAGATGCTGGCCCGTACGATCCGCCCAGCGCGGTCCCATCGCCTCCGCAACGTCGTCGACGAAGTCCGCAATGCCGGCAGCAGCGTGTCGCGCATCGCCGCGGCGTCTCCGCGTGCTGCTTGTCAGCGTCGATCGCCGCGCCCAGCAAGCGCGGCAACTCCCGCTGAGCAACGATGCACTCGGTCTTGCTGGATGAGGGGACCACATGTGTTTCGATGCCGCCGCGGAGCTTGATTGCATGCGCTCGGGGCCACCCCCCAAAACGCCGCTCGAAACGAGCCCCGATATAGGCTCTCCGAAATGCGCCATACCCCAATGCGACAGTGTTGCTCGAGCAAGCTCTGGGGTGCGATGGTTCCTTGTCGAACTTCAAGGGAGTGCAGCATGCTGAAAACGCGCGTAACTGCCATCCTTGGCATCGACGTCCCGATCATCATGGCGCCGATGGGCCGTTCAGCCGAACCGACGTTGGTGATGGCCGTATCTGAAGCCGGCGGTCTCGGAACGCTCGCGGCCATGGCCGCCGAGGCGGACGCGCTCAAGGACAAGATCGCGTTGGTCCGCGCTGGCACGTCGAAACCGTTCGGTGTTGGGTTCATCACGCATCTGCTCGGCCCGCGCCCTCGGCACTTCGACGTCATGATGGACGCGCGCGTGCCCGTGGTGACGCTCTCATTCGGCGATCCGTCGCCGTGGATTCCCACGGTCCGATCATCCGGGGCAAAGGTGGTCTGCCAAGTTCAGTCATTCGACTTGGCCAAACGCGCGGTCGACGCAGGCGCGGACGTTGTTTGCATCCAAGGCAATGAAGCTGGTGGCCATACCGGACGAGAGAACCTGCTCCCATTCCTGGTCCAAGCGGTCACGGCCTTCCCGCAAGTGCCCATCATCGCTTCCGGCGGAATATCCTGTCCGCGCAGTTTCGCCGCTATTCTTGCCGCCGGCGCCGAGGGCGCATGGATCGGCACTGCGTTTCTCGCCGCCAAAGAAGCTGTCGCTGTGCGACCGGTCACTCGCAACGCCATCATCGAATCCAATGGCCGGGACACCGTCTTCAGCCCAGCGACCGACTACGTGATGGACCATGGAATGAAGCGGCAGGGATGGCCCGAGACGGTGGCGGTGCGGCACCGTTCGAACGAAATCACCGACACGTGGGCTGGACGCGAGGGCGAGCTGGCCAACAAATCTGATGCGCTTGACGCCTACTACAAGCGGATGACGGACAACGATCCGGCCGTCGCCATGGTTTACTATGGCCAGGGTGCCGGGATGATCGCAGAGGTGATGAGCGCCAAGGAGATCGTCGACGCTCTGGTGCTCGGCGCGATGTCGCGATTGCGGAGTTTTTCGTAGTAAGTCGAGGCCTAGGCAACCCCGCGCGTCCGCCCTGTCACCATCACGCCATCCGTCACGCTGTAGCCGTAGCCCCAGCTCCATGTGGCGCCGTAGCCCGGGTCTGATCCCCATTTCTCCGGGGCGTTCTTGCCTTGGTGGCCAGACCGCGACACCCACTTGTGGCCGCTGTCCTGTTTGAAACGGCCCGACTGTATCGGCACAATCGAGACGACCTCATAGCCGTCAGCAGCCAGTTGCTCGCACAGTGCCGCCGTCTTCTTGGCGAGATCATCGAGATCGACGCGCGTTTCGGATCGACCGGCCAGGATTGTTTCCTCCACGGTTTCAAAAACCGGCTTTTCAACTTCGACCTCGGACTTGAACAACACGCCCTTCGTTTTTTTGACCCGCTCGGTGCCGATCTGTCGCGTCACCTTGCGCGTCTCATGACGCGGTTCCATCTCGGCCCAAGCGTAGACGGTCACCAAAGCGGGCCGCGCCGTCGCGCCCGACAGCGTCGCCGTCGTTTGAGCTTCCGTCATGATCACTCAATGCCCCCAACGCTCAGTCTGCCCTGTTGCGGCTCACGAAACTGTCGTAACGATCGCCCCGCCTCCAAGCAGATTGGCATAAAATCTGCCACAAAGCAGAGTTCGTCAAGCCTGCTCTGCCATCGGCTCATGGCGCCTTACTGTGACGACGGCCATGCAAGTGCATGGCTGATTTGAAGGAACGAATTGCTGCGACCATCCGCTCCCGCCGCAAAGTCCGCGGCATGAGCCAGGAAAAACTTGTCGAGAAGATCGGCATCAATGTCGAAAGTCTGTCCTCCATTGAGCGTGGCGCAAATCTGCCGTCGATCCCGACCCTCGTAAAACTTGCGGAGGCGCTGGAATTCGATGTTGCAAAGCTGCTGACGCCGCGCAAGTCAAAGGTCAGTCAGGATCGCGCGCGCCTCGAAGCCGAAGTTGTCGCCATCGTTGAGACGATGCCGGAGCCCGTGCTGTTGGAACTGCGTGACATCGCCCTGGTGCTGGTCAAACGTGGGAAGCGCTGAGCTTCCATTGCCAGAATTGATTTCGTGCCACACTATGCGTCGCTCGTGTTCGATTGCACATTGAGCTGATCAAGATGAATTGAGAATTGAGCACATGAGCGACGGCATTTTCATCATGCACGATGGCAAGATGGTCGAGTTAACCCGCACGCCATTTGCAACGGAAGCCGATTTTCAGAAGCTGCTTGCTGAGCACCCAAACCTCATAGCTGGTCGTCAGATCGACGCAGACGAGCCGAGGCGCTGGCTCCTCGTTCGCCGAGAAATGTCGATTCCTGGCGACGAGGCCGGCGGCGGTCGTTGGTCACTGGATCACTTGTTAATCGACCAGGATGGCATACCTACGCTTGTCGAGGTGAAGAAGGCTGCGAATACGGAGACACGTCGGATCGTCGTTGCGCAAGCGTTGGACTATGCAGCGAACGCCGTGCTGTACTGGCCACCTGACCGCATTAGCTTCGAGTTCGAGGAACGCTGCCGCCGCGACGGCGAGGATCATGAGGCGCTCCTGCGGGAACATCTTGGTCCAGAGACAGGCGCTCAAGATTTCTGGCAGAAGGTAAAAACGAATCTGCAAGCCCGACGAATCCGCATTCTAATTGTGGCAGATCAAATCCCATCAGAACTCCGCCGGATTGTTGAGTTCCTCAATGCCCAGATGGACCCAGCTGAAATTCTGGCCGTCGAGGTTGGACAATTTACCCACGGAGACCTTAAGGCCCACGTACCGCGCGTGTTTGGCCATGTCGCCAAAGGCATTGCGCGACAGGAGTCAGCCGGGCGCCAAAGCAAGGCATGGAATGAGCCTTCGTTTTTTGACGCTGTCGAATCAACCGGATTACCGGGACTCCGAGAAAAACTCGCAGCGATCCTCGGATGGGCAAAAACCAACTGCATCGTTACTTGGGGACAGGGCGCCGAGCGCGGCTCCTTCAGAACTGCGCCCAAGTCGGGCGGAGGCAATGTCGCATTCTTCGAAAGCAATGGGGTCGCCTACATCAATATGTCGGCACTGGACCGTTTGAACGCTTTCGCGCCGTGGGGTGATCGGAACGCGTTCGCTGAAGCTGCCATCGCCGCCCTTGGAGGCGAGGTTACGAAGGCCAAGGCTGCCAAGGCGTGGCTGAGTTTCCGCGTCTCTGAAATACCCGAAACGCGCATGCCCAAGCTTACCGAGTTCTTGGACCAAATTGTTACCAACGTAACGACGCCGCTGCGACCAGTTGCCTTCCCTATTTCTTCAAATCCGTCATGAACTCCGAACCCGGCTTCACGCCGCTGATCAACAGGCGGTCTCGTGCCCGGGTGCAGGCGACGTAAAACAGTTGCCGCTCGGTCTCGAAGACATCGTCCAACTCGTGCTCATCGGCGACGGCTTGGAGCCGCTCGCGGAGCGGCAGCATGCCATCATCGCACGCAATGACGGCAACCGCCTTGAACTCAAGCCCCTTGGCGAGGTGCATCACGCCGATCTTAACGGTGTCCGGCTTCCCATCGCGTAGCAGACTGATCTCACTGGCGGTCTGCCCGGCAGCCACGACGGCGCTGCGGGCGCGTTCGAGTACGTCGCGGGTGCGCACGAAGACGCCGATTTCGTCCGCGCGCACGCCGTCAGACACGGCGGCCTTGATGAATGCGGCCACAGCGTCACGTTCCCGAATAGCGTCGTCGGCCAAAACGACAACAGGCACGGGCCCATTGAACACTGAGATGGTGCCGCGCCGCTCGTCTGCGTTGCCATCGGCATCTGAAACCGGGCCCGGTAACAGCCGGTCGGCCGTCTCGCGGATCTGGTGCGAGGTGCGGTAGTTGACCTTCAGCGTTGAGGATCGCCCTTGCACGGAGACGCCCAGAGCCTTCCACGAAAACGGCTGCTGGAAGATGCGCTGACCTAGATCGCCAGCGAAGAAGAGGCGATCGAGTCCCGCCGGCGCGACAGCGACCAGGAAGCGAAGTTCCGGCACGCCGAGATCTTGGGCCTCATCGACAACGATGTGGTCGAACGGCTTGTCGTCGTGGCCGACATAATGCTGCGCCATGGCATGGAAGACGCCGGCCTCCGTGATGAACCCGCGCCCGGCGATATCGGCTAGTACGCGCGCGAACACTGGCCAGTGCCGATCGCGCTGCTTTTTGCCCATGCGGTTCTTGCGGCCGAGGCGCGGCACATCGGCGTAGTCTTCGGCTGTCTTCAGCTGCCAAGCGTCGACAACGTGGGCCCATTCAGATCGCAAGAAGCGGGGATTGATCGGCGGTCCTGGTTCAGCCGCGGCAGCCTTGTCGAGGAGGCTTTCGATCAAATCGCCTTGCGCGATCTGCGGCCCGCGCCCGTTCGCCAATTGATAGAGTTCGCGCGCGATGCCGATGAATGACGCGACGGTGATCTGCGGCACGACGGCACCATTGTCGCCGACGAGGATCTTCACCTTCCGCTCCACCGCCGCCGCCAGCGGTTCGGAGAACGTTGTCAGCAGCACGCGCGCGCTTGGCGATTTGGCGGCCAGTCGAGCGGCGCGATGCACGGCGACGACGGTCTTACCGGTCCCTGCCGATCCCGCCACGCGGGCAGGACCAGCGAAGGCGCGGTCGACTAGGGCGCGTTGGGACGGGTGGAGATAGATCGTCCACTTTTCCCACGGCAGGTCGAGAGCGCGTTCCAATTCCTCGACGTTTTCGACCACACGGAACCGGCGCAGCGCATCGGGGTGCGAGTAGGGATCGGCGACGACCACCAGCGGGGGCGCCTTCAGCGTTCCTGTGGCTGCATATTCGAGCAGCGCCTCGGCGGCTTCCGTCGGCAGATGGCAAGCAATGTCGAGGAAGCTGTCCTCGGTCGCGCTTGTCACGTCGCCGATCCAATCGGGCGGCACGCCAACGGAGAGCAAGTCGTCGCCTGACAGCGCGGTGAACGGCGTCCTGGCCGGCGGTGCGGCCGGTGCCAGCGGCATCGGTGCGATGCCGTCACCGAAGTCGAGCGGCAGTTGTTGCGGGCGTTGGCGGATTTCCTCGACGCGCTCGCGGACCTCTACGATCTGGATCGCGCCCGTCTTGGGATGCGCTTCGATGCGGCGCCGTTCGGCCCACGAATAGGCCTCGTCGTGATGGTCGACGTAGGCGAGGAGCAGGCTTGCATCTGTCTTGTGCACGATGATGCGGATGTCGCGATTGACGCGCGCCGACCAGAAATTCGGATCCTTCGACGCGTCGATGCGGTGCAGTTGCAGTCCCTGGCCGGTCGGGTTCGTTTGCAAATCAAAGACCGACGTCTTCACGGCCTTCTGCTCGTCGCGCGTGAGGCGTGCGAGCGCATTGGTGAAGCTGTCGGCGATGCGGAAGAACATGAGCGGTACCGACTATTGTTTGGATTTGTTCCACACGTCCAGAAGCATCCTGCCCTGCTCAGGTCCCAGTCGTTCGTCGCGTTCATGAAGATACTGTTCAACTGCATCACCAAACCTGCCCCCCTGACGATTGTGCGGCGGCTCAGCAGCAGCGATTAGAATGCCCTCTATGTGGTTCAAAACATCACCCATCTCAGCGTGGGCCGCCATGTTCTCGACGCGCAACTTGCCGTTCTGGTTGACGGCACGCACACCGAACCAGGAGAAACGGCTCCATCGTTCTGCGAGTTGATCTCGGGTGTGTTGTTTCAAACGATCGAACAGGCGCTGATTGTCATTCGCCCCAGCTTGTCCGACGTAGACCATCTTGAAGGACTGGTCATAAAGCACGTAGACCCCTTGCTGTTCACGAAAGTCGACAGCGGCGGCAGATCGGTTCTTTGCTTCAACTCCGTTCAGGTGGCCAGCAACACCTTGCCAGCCCCAGAACACCTGATCTAACCGCCAAAAGAGCCCGTAGTTCTTAATCAACATTTACCCCCCCAACCATCCCGTATCGGCAATCCAGGCTTACCTAGTGCGACCGCTCACTACTACGTCCAATCCCGCTTCTTCACGCCTTGACGTACTTGATGAAGCCGACGCCGTTCTTGTTGAACCGCGTAGTGAGACCGCATCCTTTCAAGGGCCTCACCGGCCCACGTCCCATCAAGAGGACGCAGTAAGTCGTGACCATGTTCGCGCCATACCTCGTAGATGACCCACCGGGCCGCTTCTTCAAATCTGACATCGCGGGCGTCTGAGGGCTGTATACTATGCAAGGCGGCAACGATTGCTTCTGCCTTTTCACGGCTCATTGGCACAAATCGCGGACTCCCATCCGTGGATCCAATCAGTCCAAGCGCCTCGCGCAGGTGCGTCGACGCACAGGTCGAACAATTGATGTCGATGCACCAGCCATCACGCACAGCTCGCAAGAGCAGGGCTTCAAGCCACTCCGGTTCGAATGTCTCCGACGTGAGCACGCTAGACCTCAAACCTTCCAAACCTTCATCACTTCGTCGCCGAAGTGGTTGATCACTTTCACGGCGATGCGGCCGCTCTTGGGGCGTGCGAACGGACGCGACGTGTCGCGGTTGAGCGTACTCCAGGCATCTTCGTCGATCTCGGCCCGCAAGGCGGCCTTCAGCGACTTGTACGGGTCGTTGGCGCCGAGGAAGTACGCGTGCCGTACGAAAAAGCTTTCCTCGTTGTAGTTTGTGTCGATAAACCACGCGGCGATGCTCTTGGTGTCGCCGGAGCGGATGTCGCCAGTGTTCGGGTCGAACACGTCGATGCCGTTGATCTTGACGGAGATGCGGTCGTCGCCCTCTTCATGCACCTCGACATCGGGTTCACCGAAGATCACGAACAGGTTGCCCTTGCCGGTGTTCTTCAAGTCCTCTGCCATGTGTAGGTCGGGGTTCATCTTCGCCTTGAGGATCGGCAGCGGCCCGAGCCGGTTCAGCTCGGTCGCGTGCGCGTCATACGCAAAGGCGCAGGCGATCAGCACGTCGAAACGCGCTTCCGTGGCCTCGCGCGCGGCGGCAACGAGATCGATGCGCGTCAGCGTGCCGAACTCCGGGCCGATCAGGATGGCCGCGCGGCGCTGTTTGTCGCCTTCGAGGAAGATGCCTTCGGCGCCGATGTACTCGCCCGGCCACCCCGTGATCGGATCGAGGCGGATGGTGTCGCGTTTCTCCATCTGGTGGACGCCGGCTGAGCGCAGATGCTCGATGATCATCTGCGAGAAGTCGGTCGGCGGCGTCATGAGCTTGGTGCGGCGCTTCTTCTTGGAGAGCGCCTTCAGGTCGTCGGCAAACTCCTCCGTGCCGGATGGCATGACGCGGTGTGGCGACAGGCTCTCGACCGTGAACGGTCCAGCGACGCGGACGCGCGAGGTGTCGACGTAGGGCCGGTCATAGAGGTATTCGACGTCGGCCGCCTTGGCGATGCTGTCGTCGATCTTCTTCTGGCGCGCGATGCGCGCGGTCCACCATGCGGCATGCGCCGCCTTGCCGTTCTCAGGCCAGCCGGCCTCGACCTCGCGCGGGATCTCCCATTCTTCCCAGGACTTCTTCAGCGCGCTGTTGAGCTTGGTGCGCAGCGGCTCCAGCGTCTGCTGGAAGTCCTCCCAGATCGTATCGATCTCAGCGTTGTTGGCGATGGACTTCAGCGTGATGTGCGGCGCGCGCTCGTAGACAAAGCCTTGGCGGATATCGCTTGATATCGGCGCGTCAGCCTGAAGCCTGCCGGAGATCTTCTGTTCCTGCTCGCGACCCTCTTTGGTGTCAGCCAAATGGTAGAACGGATACCGCGCGCTCATCAGGCGCGTACGTGCAAGCGCAAGTGCGACACGCGAGGTGTCAACTGTGATCCACCGTCGGCCCCATTGCTCAGCAACAGTCGCAGTCGTGCCTGAGCCGCAAGTCGGATCAAGCACGATGTCACCGGGGTCGGTAGCCATCAAGATGCAGCGCTGAACAATCGTGGTGCTTGTCTGGACAACATAGACAATTCCGGCCGCGCCCGCGGTGTCAGTCCAAACGTTCGAAAGCGGGTAGGCAGCAAAGTCTTCTATGAATCGGACGTACGCAACTGTTGATGTTCTCGCCTCAATCCGAGCAGCTTTCGCCAGTCTGTCTAAGCCGACGAGTGAGGTTTTCCAATTCGAGGATGTCCCTGAATGATACTCCTGCCGTTGGAAGCTCCACGAAGCAGTCGTGTTCGTGCGCACCCCGCTCGATATCAGGCTGGTCAACTGGTAAGCCTTCGCATCAGCAGGAAGCGATGTGCCCTCTTTCTCTTTTTTGGTCAAAGGCCGGCATAAAAGATCCGGTAGCCGCAATTTGTCGTAGCGTGCGCCACTACCCTCTCCAACTCCTACTTCCTTCTTGAAGTAGAGCTGTCTGTATTTGAGGCGTCCAAGGTCCTTTGCAAACCATACGATATAGTCGGCTACGTTTGGTATAGCTGTTGTCTCTTGGCCGCCCGTTTTTCGCAGGCAAATCATAGAAACCAGATTGCCCTCCCCAAACACCTCGTCCATCAGCGCGCGCACGCGGTGCACGTTCTCGTCACCGATCTGGACGAAGATGCTGCCGCTGTCGTGCAACAAGTCGCGCGCGACGGTGAGGCGGTCGCGCAGGTAGGTAAGGTAGGAGTGGATGCCGTCCTTCCAGGTATCGCGGAACGCCTTCACCTGCTCTGGCTCGCGGCTGATGTCGGTCTGCTTGCCGTCTTTGACGTCGCGCGATTGCGTCGAGACCTGCCAATTCGAGTTGAACTTGATGCCGTAAGGCGGGTCGAAATAGATGCACTGCACCTTGCCGCGCAGATGCTCGCGCTCGGCAAGGCTCGCCATCACTTGCAGGCTATCGCCGAGGATCATGCGGTTCTGCCAGTACTGGTCGTGCTGGTAGAACTCGGTGCGCTTCTCCGGGTCGTTCAAGCCGTTGAAGTCATGGAAATGGTCGCGGAACATCGAGAGTTGATCGTCGGCGCCGGCCTGCCGCTCGCGCGTCTGCCGCATCAGGTCATCAATGATTGCCTGCGGGTGGATCTTGTCCTGGTTGTAAAGCGGCGGCGCGTTGACGACGAGGTCCGACCAGTCTTGCTCGTCCTTGCCACGCCAGACGAGCTGCGCGTCGCCAATCTCGATCGTGGCCGGCTTGCCCTCCTTCTCACGCTCGATCAGCGTCCTGAGTTGCGCCGGCGTCAGCGTCAGCTTCGCGCCCTTCCAGACGATCTGCGGATCGAGATCGCGGTTGCGCTCACGCGTCTCGCCCTGGCGCAATGGTCTCGCGCGACGAAACATGACCGGCCCACGCGGATCATGCTCCTCTTGGCTCTCCGCCGCCGACTGGTATTCCGCGGTCGGGATGTTCCGCCGCGTCGATTTAGCGTGCATCAACGCCTCGACCTGCTTCGGCCGCGCCGACTTGATCGCCTTCGACGCTGCCGGTGCCCTTGCCGCAACGGCCTTGCGCTTCGCCTTGTTGGCAGGCGCTTGGGTGGCCTTGGCCTTTGCCACGTTCGGTTTTGCCTTCTTGGCCATTCTCAATCCTTCTCGCCGGTGAGCTTGCCGCGCTTGGGCGGGGCAAGCGACACAGGGGCTGCGAACTGCGGCAGCATCTGCGCCAGTACGCCGGGTTCCATCTCGTCTGTCATTTTCAGGAGCTTCTTGATCAGCTCAATCTTCTTGTCGACATTGTCGAGCACGATTTTCTCTGTCTCGGCGCGCGATTTTTTCAGGTCGGCCTGTCGACGCTCGTAAATGTCGCGGGTCTGCTCCAGGATCTTCAACGTCTCGGCTGCGATCTGCTCGTTCTTGATCTGCGGCGATTTCAGCCAAGCATTGAGATGATCACGCAGCCCGGTTGCAGTTTCGCCGAGAACATCTGCGACCGTCGTCTTGCCTTTGGAATCGACGGCCATATCCAGGAGATCGCCGATGGCTTTGACGATGCGCTTGCGCAGCTTGCGGATGTCATCGACGTCTTCATCGTGCGGCACCAGACGCGACGGGTTCGAGACGACGACGGAGCTTTGGCCTTGCCGTAATTGAACGTAGACGCTCAGGAACAGATCGATGATCTGGTCGGTCGCATCGAGTGCCTGGGGGGAGGTCAGCACCGTTGCAAGGCGCACAACGCCCTTCTGGGTGAATACCAACGGCGTCCAGCCCCGGCCAGAGATCACACCCTGTGATCTCAAAACATCGCGCTCCTGGTCTGTCACGTCGAAAGTATGATTTTCGTTGAATTTCAATTCGTTGCGATTGACCGCCTGCCGCAGTTCCCGGGTTTCGACGCCGAACGCCTGCGCGACCTGTGCCGCCAGCATGACCGGTCGGCCGCGCAACATCAGCACCTGTGGTGCCGTCTGCACCAATGACGTGCCATCCGCTTCATCGTCGTCAGCCATCTCGCCCCCTCGACATGAGAGATCACAGCCTGTGATCTCAGGCTGCCTGTGTCGCGTCCTTGACCAGCTTCTTGAACGCCTTGTCGATCTCAAACACGTCGGTGAACTCGGCGAACGCCCAACGCCCAAAGGTGCCGAGATTGTTGACGGCCGGCACCCAGTGCGTTGCCATGATCTCGGCTTTCAACTGAGCGTCTTGGCCGCGATAGCCCTTTATCTCGATGACAATGTTCAGAAGATCGTCGGCGCCGTTGCCGTCATCCACTCGCACGATGAAGTCCGGCAAGTAGCGCCTCTGATTGCCGCCGTCCCGATAGGGGACTTCGAACTGAAGACCTTGGTTCTTGACGTAAGCGCGGACCTGCGGATGCGCTTCGACAACGCGCGCCAGTTCCGCCTCCCACTCGCTGTCATACACGACGCAGTTGACGTGGCACTTGTCAGCCTGAGTTTTGTAGATCGTCTCTTTCGTCGTGTTGAACGAGACATGTGTGGTGGAGCCGCGCGGATTGTACGGGTCGAGGACGGCGCGCAGCCCCTTATCCTTGCCGACAGCACGTTGGCAGGCGTTGTAAATCAGCTCGGCCGCGCGCTCGGCGATATCCGTATAGGTGATCATGCCCGGCATCGTGCCGCCGGTGCATTCGTAGTAACCCTCATCGAACCAGCGGCGTGTCACCGTCATCAGGCTGGTCATCAAATGCATCGGTGCCGGCTGCCCTTGCACACGAAAACGCGTGAACAACAGCCGCTTGGCTACGTGCATCGTCATGGTGCTCTGGCGCATTTGGCCGAACACCTCGCTGTGCCGATCAGGGCCGATCTCGACGCCTTGGCCGACAATGCCTTCGAGCAGGGTCCGGCAAGCGCCGACCATGTCTGGTGTGAGCAACAGCTTCGAGTCCTTGGTGAACTCAGCGCGAATGGTCTCGTCGGCAAGATCGCGGCGGTATCCCGTGACGCGCGGAAACACGATGGTCAGAGCATCGCGCTCTTTGATTGTGTGTACCCGAGTTGCTTTCTTAGGCTTGGTCGGCTTCGGCACGACCGGGTTGGCCGTGAAGTCGAAGGGGATGCCGAGGATGTCGGCGTATTCGACCTCGAAGTAGCCTTCCTCGTTCACATCGTAGGACTGCCGGCGCAAAGCGCGACCGACGACCTGCTCGCAAAGAAGCTGCGTGCCGAAGGCGCGGACACCAAGGATGTGCGTGACGGTGTTGGTATCCCAACCCTCTGTCAGCATCGACACAGAGACCACACACCGAACCTGCTCGCCGAGCCGGCCTTCCTTGCCAACCGTGTTCATCACTTCCCGCAGCAAGTCCGCGTCGGTGACGTTGTCGCGTTCCTTCTGGGAGGCGCCGCGTATGGCCATCTCGTTCTTGAACTGCGCGATCTCGGCAGCGGCCATTTCGCGGAAGCTCTTGTCGAGCGCCTCGCCCGATTCGAGCTGCGCAGAATCGATCAAGATGGTGTTCGGTCGACCGAGACGTTCACCGTTGTTGTCAAAGTTTCGGAACAGTTCGAGATGGCCAGAGTGCTCGCGAACCTTCTCGCCGTCCTCGCTCTCGCGCTCGAAGCCAGCGATCCACTCATAGACGATCTTTGACGTTGCCGTGTTGTTGCAAACAACGATGAATACCGGCGGGACAGCGATGCCTTCGCGCTGCCACGTGTCAAAGACCTTTTTGTAGTGGTCGTAGAGTGAATGCAGCGCCGTTTGCAGCGGCGCCGGCAGACTGAGAGGGTCCAGTTCGCCAGCCTTCGCCGCGCCCTTCTTCGGCAGGCTGAAGCCCTTCTCTTTCAAATGGCCCCAGAGGTCGCGATAGATCGGCATTTCGCCGTCCGGCAGGTTGTCTGCTACCGGCACGCGCGGCAGCTTTACGATCCCGCACTCGATGGCGTCCATCAGCGAGAAATCGCTCACCGACCATGGGAACAGCGTGCCCTCGGCGTAACCGGACCCGCGCAGAAAAAACGGCGTGGCCGAGAGGTCGTAGGTGGCGCGCACGCCCACCTTCTTATTGAGCGCCTCGATGCCAGAGATCCAGAGGCGGGCAGCCTCGTTGTTCTCTTTCGCCTCGTCCTTGTCCTCGCCCTTGAGGTCGCCCTCGTCGTCCTTTTCAGCCTTCTCCCGATAACAGTGGTGCGCCTCGTCGTTGATGACAACGATGTTTTTCATTTTTGCGAGTCGGCCGCAGGCACGGGCAAGCATTTCGCCGATCGTCTCCAATGTACGAAGCTTTTCGGTTCTCCCAGGCACTCGGCCCTCGACCAATCGCTTCGTAGCAGGGGATACCTTTAGTCTCTCCTGCTGTTTGAACGCGTGGTAGTTCGTGATGACGATTGTCGCCTTCGACATGTGGGGCATCAAATCGTTCGGCAGGATTTCACGTGTCTTGTAGTAACTGTCTGGCTCTTCAGGTCGCAGCACCCGGAGACGATCCCGAATTGTGATTCCCGGCGCAACGATAAGAAAACCGCTGCTGAACCTCTTGTCCTCTTTTGACACTTCCGCGTTGACCGTCTGCCACGCGATCAACATGGCCATGACGGTCGTCTTGCCGCTTCCGGTTGCCATTTTGAGTGCGAGGCGGAACAGCTCAGGATTGGCATCTCTGTTGGCGTCGGCCAGCTGATCGAGCAGTGGTTTGAACTGCCTCCTCCCCGGCGCCACCTCGGTCAGCCAAATGATCGTCTCGACGGCCTCGGTTTGGCAGAAGAAGGGGCGCTGATTGCTGAAGATGTGCGTCCGCCAATGCGTGAGCAGGCGCTGGGTCGTCAGCGTGACGTTCCAATCAGCCGGGTTCGGCAATTGCCGCCAGCCATCAACATGGCTGCGGATCTGGTTGACCAATTGATTGACGTCATACTTCTGGCCAGTCGTCGTCTGGCTGCCGAGGAGGTCGCCTTGCTCCTCGGTCTTGCGCTTCTTTCGCGGCTTGGGAACTGGCGTTAAAAGCTCCGACGGCCGCCGCTGCATAACCGGCGGGCCGTCGATCGGTTGGCCATCCTTGTCCAGCCGATGGTGCCGCGACGGCGCCTTGTACGGCGAGTTCAATATCGGCTGGTCGAAAAATGTTGATGCCATGTCAAGGGTGCGATTCGCTGTGGGTCCAACACACAAAGAGTAGCGGCTGGCCTCTCACAGGTACACGCCCCATGTGGGCGAGCCCACATCAATGTTTGGTCACTGCATCAAAGCAGTTCAGGCCAATTCGGCGTCTATCGAGCAAGGTAGATAGGGAAGGACCGGCACCCTCAGGAACCTTGAGGCCACATCCGCGCCGCCAGCTTCGACCAGCGAATGCGCCATGCTTGGCAGTTCTTCCTTTGCCCGAGCATAATCATCCAAGGCTATCGGGCGCGGCGACTCTGGGGCGTCGATCCGCGTCACTTGGTCCTTACCTACGAGCAGATATGTCTGGCCAAGCGCATTCAGAGACTGCGCTCTAACCGCAGCCTGGAAGACATTCCGCCATTGCAACATCCCGCCAATGGATTGTGAGTTCGAGACACGGAACGACGTCTCCCCGCAGCCAAGACTGAGGACTTCGATCTGGCGACGATCGATGTCAAAACAGGCGAGCGCGTCGACGACGGCGTTCATGATCGGATTGTTTGCCCACAAACCACCATCGAGCATGATGTAACCGTTGTTCGGTAGCGCCCGGAAAAACGTCGGCGCAGCAGCCGTTGCGAGTCCGACGCGAACGCTCCTCTCGACCCGGTCCAGCTTGTAGTCCGGATGATGAGGCGTCTTGTAAATCCAAGGTTCGCCGTGGCGCCCCTCGAAGGCAGGGATCACTAGGCGCTTCCGCGCTTCACCCAAGGTGACCGGTCCAAGAACTCGCAGCAACTCGCCTTCGAGCACGGCACTGTCGTACACGGTCCTCAGGCCACGGCGCATGAACCGATAGGCACGCCCGAACGCCGTCATCGGAGGAAAGATCAGACATCCCCGTTCAACGTAGAAGTCACGAATCTCCGCGGCAGTCCGACCATGCGCGAGACCGAGTGCGATGATGCCGCCGGTCGAAGTCCCGGCGATCATATCGAAGTGGTTGCCGATCGAACGGCCGTCGAGGTAGCGCTGTTCGAGTTCGGCCAAGACGGCCGCCGGAAGAATTCCGCAAATCCCGCCGCCATCGATCGACAAGACGCGGAACGGCTGACCGTTCGGCCAGGGCTGCGGCTTGCGTCGTTGCTGAAGCGTGCCGTCAGAGCGGCGAGGGGGGACGTAAGTCATTGCCGTGTCTTTCTGGGGGAAGAGGATGTCGGCCGCCGCCATACCACCGCCCTGTCGCCAGCCACCCTTCGTAGCAAGCAAGCCAATCGACGGCCCAAGGCACGGTGGTGTCCGCGATCAAGTCGGCGGCTGACCATTCGTGCTGTGCAGGATCGAAGAGGCACAACGGCGAGTCCTGTAGCTTCTCAGCGTCGAAGAACACGTGAGGCAGCGGGCCATCCTCGCGGTCGTTGAAGCGGAACTCCAGGCGCGGTTGAAGAACGCGCACGAGTGGAATTCGGTCGAGTAGCAGCAGACGGGTGTCCATCGTCGGCGGGCCGTACTCGATCGCGACCCGATATGGTCGCATGATCCCGACCAATGAACCGAACCACGTGCACCGGGCCGGGCCGGTCATCGTGACCGAGAATTCCGGCCACCGCCTGCGCATGGCGTGATCCTGCTGCATCAGCGTTTTTGCGGCTTTTGCCATATCGAACCGTAGAAAGTGTGGTTGGGGGTACGCGCGGACACGATCTTGGGGGACGCGATTGCGGCGGCTGCCGTGCGGACGCCACCGAACGGCGTCGCATGGGTCCTCTGACCTGACCGGACCACGCTGCCGTGCTGCTCGGCGAGATCCTTGATTGCAGACTGCGCCGGGCCCACGCCAAACATGTCGCCGAGAAGCTTCTGGACCTCCGACATGGACAGGCGGCCGGACGTCAGCTCAGCGAGGTAGCGTCGAAAATCACCCAGGTCGGCGATAAAGAGACGCTGGTCAGGGGCTGTTTCCGGCCAACGGTCGGTAAAGCGATCTGCTTTGCATGTCGGATTGCGAACATCGATCAGCTTACCCGCCCGATCGGCAGCAGTCAGTTCAGCCAACGAATGCGCCGATAGCACTTCGAGAGCTTGCACGAGGCTCAATCCTGGCACTGCAACGTCGGCCGCGAACTTAGTGAGCATCACAGACGGCGGCAGCCGCCTGCCGCTGCGCTTGCGGTAACGCTCATCTCTG
This sequence comes from Hyphomicrobiaceae bacterium, assembly GCA_031374735.1. Taxonomy (GTDB): domain Bacteria; phylum Pseudomonadota; class Alphaproteobacteria; order Rhizobiales; family Hyphomicrobiaceae; genus JABFRJ01. The sequence goes on from JANMGQ010000201.1 coordinate 76,119, forward strand.
TAGGCCTTGAGCAGTTGCAGCGCGACGATGATCGCAGATTTGCCGCCCTCTTCCGACGAGTGGCCGGGGACTTCGACGACGTCGGCGTCGGCCTTCACATCGGTTATCATGAACTTGTAGCGCTTCACTTCGCGTGCGTAGCGGCGTTCGAAAGTGAGATCGATCGGCGTCCGAGCACGGACGTGTTCGACAAAAGCGTACGAATTGATGATGACCGGGTAGTGAGCCGACGGTGGCTCTTCCGGCTTTGCGTGAAAGATCGTGCTGAGCCGTTCGTCCTGCTCACTGATCATGATCGATGGCGACACGTCGAGGTGCATGCCGTCGGCGTAATACACGGTAACGCAGCGCGTCTGACGCTTCGTGCAGTCGTAGTAGCGGGACCCTTTCTCACCTCGGATCGCCTCGAACAACAGATCGAGGACCTTTGACGGCGACGTCCCGACCGGCAAGATCAGTTCTGCGACGATGTCGATGTCGTAGCCCTGGTCTCGCCACGGCGTACGGATCGTCGCGCGAATGGCCATGCTACCCTGCGGGTAAAATATGCGGACGCGATCCATGAGCGGACTGCCGAGGCGCTCAATATGCTTCCTGATTGCGATATAGCGTTCGATGGCGAGTCGATGCATCGACGGAGGCAGCTCAAGGCGAATCGCCGACAAGATGAAGAATTCCTCGGCGACCTCTCGCGCATTGGCGCGCAGCAAATCGAGGGGAGACTGGGGCATGGTTCGCGTCCTCTATGCGAGACGGCAGGGACGCTGAACAACAACTGCGCGAGATCGTCGGGGGGGGGAGGGATCGATCTAGTTTATATTAGGACATATTTAAACGATCTTGTCGAGTCTGTCACGTTCACCCGAATGATGTTGGCTGGTAGACATAGGCGATGACACAAGACGAACTTCACAAGACACAGCAGGAACTCCTGCGCCTGCTCGCGGCCAACGTCAGCGAACCACTTTCGCTGCGGGAGTTGCAGGCTGAGGTCGGCGCGTCATCGCCGAGCGTTGTCGTTCACCACCTCAACCAATTGGAAAAGAAGGGTTATTTGAAACGCAACCCAAGTGATCCCCGCGATTACGTAGTCATCGAAGAGGGACCTGAAAGCGAGGTCACCCATATAGGCTTGTTCGGGACCGGCCGATGCGGTCCAGGCGGTACCATCCTGTCGGGGGCACCAGTAGATCGATTGCCCATTGCGTCTCGATTGCTGAGCTTCCCCGCGGGCGAGGCCTTCATGGTCAAGGCGAAGGGCGATTCGATGCTGCCTCGAATCTCCGAGGGCGACTACGTGATCGCCCGGAAGACGAAGGTGCCGGAAAGCGGTCGTGTTTACGTGTGCGTCAACGATGGCGAATGCTTGATCAAGATCGTCCGGTTGCTCAACGGCAAACCCTGCTTGGAATCACTCAACAGGGAAAAATTCCCGATCTTCGTCGCCGCCGATGACTTCCATGTCGAAGGCGAAGTGATGCAGATTCTTTCCGGCAAGTTGGACGTGGTGTGAGAAATCCCAGCATCCTTTGACCGCTGGTGCAGCTATTCGTGATCGACTGGGGCAACGCCTTATTGACGCACGGAGCCACCGCTCATACGGTCACTGAATAGTTTACGCCACATCCTTCAGGGGAAAAGGATGATTGATCATCGCGCGACGGTCTTCAAAGCAGTTTCATCCATCATTCTTCGAGATGCGGCCAAAGCTGCCATCGACGACGCGCGGCTAACCCCAGTCTTAGCTGCCTTGAAGGCCGCAAGTGGTAGGGTTGACGTCCATGAACTGGTGAGTGAATGGCTACGGCTGATTTATGGGCTGGCGAGCCAGCACATTGGCGAACAATTGGCTCGTCGAGCCGCCGAAGCGTTGGCTGTCGAATTGCGAGAACGCAACCTGAAGGCGTCTTATGCCCTTCAAATCGAGGCTCTGACCAACCTCGTCGAACACCTCTTGGTCGACACCCGGACACCCTTCGTTGCTCAGGCGGTGCTCGATGCAGTCGACTTCGCGCGCAAACGATTGATGGCCGATGCCCAGCGAAGTAAGGAACGTGACTGGGCGACGCAAGAAGTCGCTGACCGGATCGATTCGGCAAAAATGGCATGCTACCGCCAAGTGAACGCGGAGCCGACGAAGCGAGCAAGCCCAACGAGACCGGTCGAGGAGCCCGATGTTGGTCCGCGCCCCGAGTGCGAAAAGATCCCGGTCTACTTCGCTACCTACCGGAAGCGCGCGGAAGACACGTCCCACACCTACGACATGTACGGTGGTCAATGGAGCGACACACCTTCGTATGGCCGCGCCATCGTGTCCGTTCCAAATTTTCGCCAGCAGTTCAGCCTGCCCCGAGACACAGCCAAGGAGACTTCGATACGCGAGACAGAGACCATCAACCGGGGTCGATACTTCGTCGTCGACAAGATCGATTTGCTGACCAGCGCCGAACTTGCAGGCAAACTGAACGTGGCAGTAAAGCGGAAGACTTTGCTCGTCTTCATTCATGGGTTCCGGCAATCGCATGCATCCGCTCTCGTTCACGCGGCGCAGCTGTTCAAGGACCTGGATGTTCTCGGTAGCAGCCTCGTACTATCCTGGCCGTCCGGCTATTTGCTCGGTGACCAGTCGTATTTCGACGCCATCGCACAGGCGAAAGAGCGTCAACTGCCCCAAAAATTTGCCGCGCTGATCAACGACCATGTTGCCTCGAGCGAAGCCACGCAGGTTATGTTGATCGGCCACTCGTTGGGCGCTCGCATGCTTGCGTCTGCGCTTGAGCACATCCGGTTCGATGTCAAGCGTGATCAGATCGTGCTCGGCTCCCCCGACATCGAACTCGATCACTTCCACGACGTTGTGGCGCCGGCCGTTCGCCAAGGCGTTCCGCTAACAGTGTATGCTTCGGGCCGGGACAAGGCTCTTCGTGCCGCAACCTATCTCGAATCTGAACGTGCCGGGCGTTTCCCTTACAAGATCGCTTCCCATGGCATAGACGTCGTCGCGACCGATCTCTGTTACTCGGAGTATTTCGACTTCAACCGTCACTCGGATTTTTCATATGGAGCTGCCCCGGATCTTCGCCAAGCCCTTAAGCGCTTGAAACCAGATGAGCGTCGTCTGCGCGCAAAACGCGCACCAAATCGACAGACGTACTGGAGTTTCGGGTGAGCGGTTTTTCTTGTGTATCAGGAGCCTGGAATGCCTCTCGCCTGCGTTATCGGCAACTCGGCAGCCAACTCACCGCGACCGCTGCCGCTGGTCGAGCGCGACGTCGACGCTGTACTAAAGTTTTTCGACGACAAGGGCGTCACTGTCGTCAACAAAGGCGGCTGCCTCGCTCTCCCTACGGATCAAATGCGTCGCACCATTCTGGATTTCTTGGAGGCCTGCAAGGCCAGTGAAGGGCCGTACTATTTTTACTTCAGCGGCCATGCATTCGAACGCGACGACGACATCCATCTCGTTGGTGAGGAAGCAAAGAGCCTTGACACGCCATCGGTACTACAGGCGTTTCGTTTGAAAGACTACCTAGTCGAATTGGGCAACCTCGAAGGCCTGAAAATTGTCGTGCTCGACGCGTGTCGAACATCGGTAGGAGACGATGATGGTGAAGGCTTCGAGCGGTTGGCCGATGCGCTCTTGCAAAATATTCCAGATCTCATCCTGATCACGTCGGCATCGTCGGGTGAAACGGCCTATGATGGCAAGTTCACGCTCAAGCTTGTTGGTGAGTTAAACAAGCTCGAAGCTGCTGATTTGCCGGTACCGTTGCAGACGTGGCTCGATGCCATGATGAGCAAGTTAGTCGCCGAGCTGTCACATATTCAACGGCCAGCGCTGTCGCAAATCCTAATGACACAAGACTGGACGTTGGCGGATGTCGTCGGCGTCAACTCAAATGCCGCGCCAACACATTCGCACGAAGCTCCCGCTAAATCTGCCGGACGACACCCGAACGAAGGACGAGACGTGATGTCATTGAAGCAATTGAGCCATGAACAGGTGAGCGCCTACCTGACCGACATCCGGTCGAACAGCGGTGGCAGCATCTCCGGATTGTTCCTGTTCAGCAGCGGTGAACTCGAAGCTGCGGATTTTAGCGCCTACCGCGACGACACGATGAATCGACTGGCTCACGGATATTCCGTGGTTGAATCGTCGCCGGTCCGAACAACCTGTACCAACTTGGAGGGCCCGGGACGCGCCGTATCGCGGGATGAGAGTGGCCACTTCGGCGACCTCAAAGCAATTATCTTCGGTTTTGCGCGTTCGATTATCACCATGACTGTACCTGAGCCCGGCGTTCATCTGCTCGGCCTCTACCATCCGAAAGATCGCTATCGATACGGTATGGCCCTCAATGCACAGGAGGACGTCCTCGCCGCCGTCAAGGCAGGCAAGTCGACCACCTACAGCGCGGACAAGAAGAAGACACTGCGCGAAAGCGGGCAAGCCGATTTCGCCAACGCCATATCAGTACTGGATCCGATTGCCACGCCGAACCTACTGATGCCGCAGCCAACAACTTTGAGTGCAACCATGAGCGAGCCCGAGTTCGCCTCGTCGAGCGCTGGAATACGGGGCTTCGTCCTGCTTGAGCAGTCGCCAGATAGAGAAAAAAAGAAGATCATCCGTAGTATTTCATCGAGTCTCGGGGAACTTCAGTCCCAACCCGGCAAGCCATCGTCATATCGATATCGCAACGAATGTGCGCCGCTAGCGTCGCCCCATTTCGCCCATGGTATCTTAGATGCCCTGGTTGCGGCGCAACATATGCTGGTCAATCCGAACGCCAAAGACGTTGAGGCTGTCACCGGTCCATTACGCACATTCTGGCTTTCATTTGACAAGGCCGTGATCGGCGTCAATCCGTTCGAGGAGCGCAAGCATGGAAAATTGGTCGGTCAGCACTTCTTACTGTCCGTCTATATTTCGAACACGGTGACTGACCGACGTTTCAACTATGGTGAAGGCCGACAACTGATTCGCAGACTATGCGAAGCTGCATCGAATGCGCGTCCTTGACGAACGACATCTGATCATATGTCTACGCATTCGATTCACAGTTCGAGCGTAGTGCAATCGGTAAAACTCCATCTCGCTTTCTTCGCCGAATCCTGCCGGTCGCTTTGTTTCCTACGGTGAAGGGATTCGACGAAAGAGCAAACCTGCAAGGAGGAGCACTCGACCTGCTTATGCCGCCTGACACCCCAGAATCCGCGTGCCTCGACGGCGTGGCCCCGGCAACGCCAAACGGCCAGTTTGGTCGAGGTGGCCGCACGCCCGTGATTTGAACCAACAGCCCGCAGGCCCAGTGTTCTCGCGCCTGACACCCGCACCAGCTACAGAGATTGGGCTATACTTCAGTGAAATCTGCTTACGTCATTGGTTCAAATCAAAATGGCAGCACCAGAAACCAACCTGCGACGCCGCTCTGCCGAGGTGACCTGCAGCGTCACGGCACGTCTTCCGTTTCGA
>JANMGQ010000231.1:0-25288 GCA_031374735.1 Hyphomicrobiaceae bacterium
ACGCTCGGATACGAGGCTTCGAACTCCTGAAGGTCGAGGCTCTCGCGCACCAGCGCCACGATAAAGCGCGCCAGATGCCCCTTCGGCACGTACTCGCTGACGTCAGCCGGCAGCAGCTGGTCGATCTTCCAGGGGCGGAAACATGGCCGCGCATGGAGTCTGACTCGCGTGCTATGTCGTGCGCGGGTGAAGCGCGTTGACGCCCGGCCGCGCCCGGGCGATAGGCGCCGAGCCTCCATTCGACCGGACAGTGATCGATGACGACCTCCTCTCGCCCGCGCGTCGGCCTCTTCGCCACGTGCCTCGTCGATCTCTATCGGCCGTCGATCGGCTTTGCCGCGGCCAAGTTGATCGAAGCGGCGGGCTGCGAGGTGCACGTTCCCCTGCAGACCTGCTGCGGCCAGCCCGCTTACAACTCGGGCGACACAGAGAACGCAAAAGCTCTGGCCCGCCAGTTGATCGCGGCCTTCGAGGGCTACGACTATGTCGTTGCGCCCTCGGGTTCGTGTGGCGGCATGGTCAAGTCGCACTATCCCAAGCTGCTCAAGGACGATCCTGCGTGGGCGGAGCGCGCCAAGTCGCTGGCCGCCAAGACGCACGAACTGATCAGCTTCCTGACGGATGTGCGCGCCATGACATCGGTCGACGCTGCATTTGAGGGCCGCGCCACCTATCATGACAGCTGCTCGGGCCTGCGCGAACTCGGCATCAAGGAGCAACCCCGTCAATTGCTCGCCTCGGTGAAGGGGCTCAACCTGGTCGAGATGGAAGACAACGAGGTGTGCTGCGGTTTCGGCGGCACATTCTCAATCAAGTACCCCGATATCTCGAATGCCATGGTGCAAAAGAAGATCGACCACGCCTCCATGGCGACGCCGGATGTTCTGCTGGCCGGCGATCTTGGCTGTCTCATGAACATGGCGGGAAAATTGAAGCGCCAGGGCTCCAGCATCACCGTGCGCCACGTCGCAGAAGTGCTCGCCGGCGAAATCCAGGATCCACCAATTGGCGAGCGCAGTTGAGTCAGTCCCAATTGCGTGCGTCACAACCCCTTCATGATCTCAGCGAAGCGCCGCGTCGGTGTGCCATCGCGGACGAGGCTCATGGGGATGGTGAAGTGCCCGCGCTTCGACACGAACACATTCTCGTGCGGCACGGCCCAGCGCCAGACCAGCGTCTCGCCACCGTCGAAGGGGGTGATCACGTCCCGCGAGCCGAGCACACTGACGATGCGGGCCGGCGCCATGACTGGCGGGCGAACGGGATCGATCATGGACATCTGACGGCGTGCGAGCGCCGGCGTCCAGCCTTTCGCCTCAGCCTTGGCCGGGTCGGCAAAAAGCGTCGAAACGGCCCCGGTCATCATGGCCTCTGACATGGCACCGCTGTGGGTCATCAGATACAGCGCCTCGGGTTTCAGCCGCTCGGGCCAGGTATGAGACACCGACGCACAGAGTTGGGCTGTCAGTGCGCCAAGACTTGTGCCGCCGATACCGAGCGGGCCCGTTGACGTGCGGCGCGCCCAGTCGGCGATCACGCCCCACTCCTGGATGGCGGCAACAAACAGATCGATCATGCCGGTCGGAAACGTGCCGATGGCACGCTCGCCGCCGAAGTAGCCGGACGGTGTCCGACGACCATGCCAGGGCGCCTCCGGCCGGATCACGCGGATCCCATGCGCAACGAGAGCCAGCGCCTCATCGAGAAGCCCATGCCAGTGATCGAAGTCGACGCACACGCCGTGACCGAGGATGACGGTCGGCGGATTCGCGATCCCCTCGGGCGTGTGAACACGGGCCCAGCACGTGTCACCCATACGCGCCGACGGACTTGGAAATCTAAGCCAACTGTCGATGCTCGCGATGCCCGGAACGGGGTGCGAAACCTGCACGTGCGGCAGCACTGCCGGTGGCATAAACAGCTGATCCGTGTCCTGCCGCAGATCATAAATGGAGGCGACCTGATCCGGCGTCAGAATGTCGAGCTTTGCCCTTGGCGTCTGGCTTGAGACGAGCGGCAGAAACAGGCGGCGTTGCTTGTTGAGCGTGTCGCGTCGGTTGTGGCGCGCGGTTTCCAAGGCGACACGGGTCGCGACACTTGTCTCGGAGCCTGAAAAGAACACGCGGCTCCAGGCCGAGTCCGTTGCCATGGACGTGACATTGGCCTCTTCGAACGTGGCAAGGATCTTCAGCAGCCGCTCGCGATGTTCGTGGCGGCGCGGCTGACCTGACGCCTCCCAGAACGCGTCTGGCGAGCCTTCGGCCACAGATGCTGCCGCCCATAAGCGCGACATTGGAAAAAACACATGCTTGAGCGCGCGCAGTGTCAGGCTGTCCATCCAGGGGCGCGCCAAGAGCAACCCGAGCGGGCTGCCGAGCAATTGGCGGGTGTGCCCGTGCGCCGTCAGGCGATGTGCATCCGCAACAGCGTCTGGCTCAACAGTGCCCAGCTTCACAGGGCCTGGTGAATCCAGTCGATCTTCAATCGCAGCCATTGGGAACGTCCGCCGCATGACAAGAGCTGCCCTTCTGGCTGTTGGATCTGCAACAAGCAACCCTAAGCGCCTCGACAGGGCATTACCTGCATCGCGCGCGGTTAACAGCACCTTGGCGCGATTCTAATTTTCCAACCTGTGCCAACGAATTGTTCATGCAGATGCGGAAAGGTGGGACACTGGACGTCCGCAGCGAGACACACATGAGCCGCGTCGCCGACATCGTCGAAGAGAAGTATCTCAGTCGATTGCCGTTTATTTTGCTGGCGGTTGGACTGCTTGTGACCGCTGTCGGATTGGCAGCTCTGGTCTATCTCTCGCGCGGGGAGCGGCCACTCGGCCCGCCGTCCGACGTCAGTGCGAGCGTGGTGGTGTTTGAAACGGCCGACTGCGAGAAATGCGACGACTTCCGCAAGCAGTTTGGCAAGCCGCACAGCAAAGGCCCTTTGAGCACTAAAGTGCCGCTCCGGTATTATGACGTCTCCGACGGCCAGCCGCCGAAACGCTACAAGCTCAACCAGGAGATCGGCTACGCGCCGACCGCCGTTGTCTTCGACATTTACGGTCGTGAGGTTGCGCGCGTCACCGGCATCCCCAAAAGCTTCGACGCTTTCCAGGCCATCCTCGCCCCGGCGGCACGGCGCGCGGAGCGGGATCTGGCAGACGCGCAAAAGACGACGACGCGATGACGTCGGACCATCTCCTTTCTTGATTGATTTTGGCCTGCCAGCGCCCTGCGACCGAGCTTGTGAATCTTTTCAGCGACCTCTTTACCGTCGGTATCCCGGATGCGCATCGCGGTCCTTCGGCCGCGATACGTCCGGGACACCGAATTTTGGGGTTTGGGATTTCGTCACAAGCGCGACCGTGAGGATTGGCTGTCGCGGCGCGTGCAGGATGCACAACAATCTTGCACCTGTCGCCTGAGCGGTGCATCTCATCGGCAAAGCGTGTTCCGTCCCAGCCGAGGATATCTGCCATGGCCAATGCCACCGTTCCCACCGAGCGCCGCGGCGCCGTTTTGCTTGCCCGTCTCGACCATGCGCCCGTCAACGCGCTCTCGCTCGGGCTGCGCACGGGGCTGCAGGCAGCCATCAAGGAAGCCGCTGCTGATCCGGCCATCAAGGCCATCGTCATCACGGGCAATGGCCGCGCGTTTTCGGCGGGCGCCGACATCACGGAGTTCGCCAAAGGCCGTGTCGAGCCATGGCTGTATGAGGTCATTCATCAGATCGAAGCATCGGCGAAGCCTGTTGTGGCTGCCATCAACGGCTTGGCGCTTGGCGGCGGGCTCGAAGTCGCGCTCGGCTGTCACTATCGCGTGGCCTCGACGGCGGCCAAGCAACTGGGCCTGCCGGAAGTCAAGATCGGCATTATCCCCGGCGCCGGCGGCACCCAGCGCCTGCCGCGTTTGATCGGTATGGAAGCGGCTTTGGATATGATCGTCTCGGGCGCACCGATCGATGCTGCGAAAGGCCACGCCCTCGGCTTGATCGATAAACTCACGGACGGCGATGTGGTAGCGGAAGCGATTGCGTTTGCTGAAGACCTGATCAAGCAGGGCAAAGGCCCGCGCCGCGCGTCCGAGATCAAGATGGACACGAGCGCCATTCCCACGGATCTGTTCGCCAAGCGCCGCGCTGCTGCGATGAAACATCCGAGCGGTCCGCTGGCGCCAGCGAAATGCATCGAAGCGTGCGAAGCCGCCATCACGGCGCCGACGTTCAAAGACGGCATGGCCAAGGAACTCGCCTGCATCCAGGCCTGCATGGGCGGCGCGCAGGCGCGCGCGCTGCAGTACGCCTTCTTCGCCGAGCGGCAGGCCGCGAACATTTCCGACATCAGCGCGGACGTGAAGCCGCGCATCATCAAAAGCGTTGGCGTCATCGGTGTCGGCACGATGGGCCAAGGCATCGGCCTCGCGTTCCTGTTCTCGGGTTTCGAAGTGACGTTTATCGAGACAACAAAAGAGGCGCTCGATCGCGGCATCGGCAAGGTCACCGAGACCATCGCGGCCCAGGTCAAGCGCGGGCGCATGACCTTCGAGCAAGCTCAGTCCGTGACGAACAACATGCGCTCTGGCACCGACCTCGCCGCGCTCGCGTCGGCGGACCTCGTCATCGAGGCCGTGTTCGAGAATATGGGCGTCAAGAAGGAGGTGTTCGGCAAGCTCGACGCCATCTGCAAGCCCGGCGCCATTCTCGCCTCCAACACCTCGACGCTGGATGTCGACGAGATCGCGCGCGCGACCAAGCGCCCGGAAGATGTCATCGGTCTGCACTTCTTCTCGCCCGCCAACATCATGCGCCTGCTTGAGATCGTGCGTGGCGCCAAGACTTCCAGAGAAGTCATGGCAACGGCCATGGCCGTGTCGAAGAAAATCAACAAGGTCGGCGTCGTCTCGGGCGTCTGCTTCGGCTTCATCGGCAACCGCATGGTCGAGAGCTACATGGAGGAAGTGCAGGCGCTGCTGATGGAAGGCGCGTCGCCCGTCGACGTCGATACAGCCTATGAGAAGTGGGGCATGGCCATGGGCCCGCTGGCGGTCATGGATCTCGCCGGCATGGATGTCGGCTGGCGCATCCGCAAGGAGCACGACATTCCCGCCGAACGCCGGCGGCTCTATGCAGTCACCGACGCCCTGGTTGAGAGCGGGCGGCACGGCCAGAAGACGAAGGCTGGCATCTATACGTACCCAGATGGCCGCACGCGCACGGTTGATCCCAAGGTCGCCGAGATGTTCCGCGCAGAAGCAGCCATGCAGGGCATAGCTGCTCGCAACGGCATCACAGCGGAAGAGATCGTCGAGCGCGGCCTGCTGCGCCTGATCAACACGGGCGCGGATATTCTCGCCGAAGGCATCGCCCAGCGCGCGTCTGATATCGATACCATCTACTTGAACGGCTACGGCTTCCAGGCCTGGCGCGGCGGCCCCATGTGGCAGGCCGACGAGATGGGCCTGAAGGTCGTGGCTGAAAAGATCAAAGCCTATCAGGCCAAGTACGGCGAGCGCTGGAAGATCTCGCCGCTGGTCGAGAAACTCGCTGCCGAAGGCGGCACATTTGCCGCCCGCGACAAGGCCAAGGGCTGATCGCCGTCATCGGTGTCGTGTTACACCAGCGGCCAAAATTTGTGACTGACAATTATCATCGTCATCCCGGAACGCCCGTCGCGCCGAGGCGCGACAGGCATATCCGGGATCCTTACCTTTCGTGGATAGGCACTGTTGCCATGCGGACCGAGGTAAAGGTCCCGGATATGCGATCACGCGGGACGCGTGGTCGTATTCCGGGACGACGTCTTTGGATGTGATAGGTCAGAAATTTTTGCTCGCCGGTATTACTTGGCGAGATAGTTTCGGTGCACAAATGACGCTCTCGCGGCGCCGACCGTGACTGTCTCGACAAACAGCGCTGAGTCGGCGTCACGCGTGTTCTGCTTCATGAGACCGCCGACGGTCTGCTCGTGCGCTTTGCCGGCTTCGGCCGCATCGATGAAGGCTTGCACGGCTGCGGCGGGTGGTGGTGGTGTGGCAGCAGCAGCCTGCTTTTTGCCGCGCGCGCCGACGGCTTCGGTGATGCTTGCCGTCAGCAGTTTCGACCACATTTTCTGGAACAATCCGTTCGACGGATAGACGTCCGCGCTGTTGATGCGCCCGTCGATCGCGAAGGCAAAGCCGATGATGTCACCTTGCCCCTCGGGCAACTTTTCGAGCGCAGCCGTATAGGCATCACGGGCGGCTTTGAGCTTTTCATTTTCGAGGCTCAACTGCAGGCTGGTTGCCGACTTCGGTTCAGCGACCCTCGATCCGACACTGGCCGAGAGCCCGTCCTGGATGCGGGCGACTTCATTCCAGACTTTGCGCTGACGCTCCGACGTGTCGTTGTCTTGCCGCGGTATGGCGCCGAGACGCCGTTGCTCGACACCGTTCGAGGCGCCATTGGACTGCGCCGTCGACCCCGCGGTGCGCGGGGCGGCCGACACCTCGGCCTGCGGTTTTGCTGGCATGCGTATGGCGAGTTTCGCCTCGCGAGAGGGCAAAGCATAGCCCGACGACGAAAACTGCGTCTTGTCTTCGGTGCCACGCGCGGCCCAGCGACCGGCCTCGACGCAGAAACTATCGATCGAAACTTTGCCCGAGCCCTTCGGCAACAACAGGCTGATGGTCAGCACGCGATCCTGCTGGCCGCCCTTCACGATGTCGCCGGATTGGATGAACACCGCCTCCTGGCCGAGGTTCTCGACAGCGAGCGCATTGACATTGCCCGTCTCGATGACCCGGACCTGCTTCTTAGCGAGCGCCTCTGCCAGCGTCAGCGGCACTGGCCCGGGGCTGCTTGCGCCGTGGATAAAGTAGACTGCGATGTTTTCATGCACGTGCGGGCCGGAAATCCGTTGGGCGGGCTCCGCCCTCACCCCCACGTCGCAATACGCCGACAAGACAAGACCGCTGCACACGAGCCAAGCTTTCCGCATTTGCAAACTCTCTTTTGCGCGTGCGACCTGAGCCGTAACGGCGCGTCGTCACGCAGATTTCGCCTGCCCGCCAAACACTGTCTTTCAGGCTAGGCCCGCATTGCGGCCCTGGCAGGGTGGCGACGTGGAGAGTTTGTGGCGACGTTGGCTGCGGCGTGCCGATTGTGGATCAGTCCAACCAAGCCTGTAATCGGCTCACGGCGTCCGCGACTTCGTGTTCGCGGATCGAGTAGGAGAAGCGGATGAACTGCTCGCCGCGGGCCGCTTCGGCCGCGGCCGAGGCAGCGCCATAGACGGGGAAATCGCCGCGCATGTGAAAGTCGGCGCCACCTGTCGCTGCAATCCCGGCTTCATCAAGCATGCGACGCGCGAACGCGCTTGAACTCGCGTCCAGCTTGCCCGTGCCGGCATACAGGTAGAACGCGCCATCTGACGGCACAGAACAGTCAAAGCCGAGTTTCGGCAGCGCCGCCATCAATCGTTCGCGATTGCGGCCGTAGACGGCGCGCAGGCCATCGAGTTGCTCCGTCGCCTCGAAAGCGGCCAGGGCCGCATGTTGCGACACGGCCGGCGCGCAGATGAAATAGTTCTGCGCCAGCCGCTCGATGGTACGCACGAGCCGTTCCGGCACGATCATCCAGCCGATGCGCCAGCCGGTCATGGAGTGATACTTCGAGAACGAGTTGATGATGATCGCATCATCTGAAAATGCCAGCGCCGTCTGCTCTGTCACGCCGTAGGTCAGCCCGTGATAGATCTCGTCCGAAATCATCCAAAGGCCATTGTCGCGGCACGCGGCGATCACCTGCTCCAGGCGGTCGGGTGCCAGCATCGTGCCGGTCGGGTTGTTCGGGCTGGCGACGAGCAGCGCCTTCGCCGCATGATCGCGTGCAGCCGTCTCGACCATCGCCGGCTCGACGCTCCAGCGGTTCTCAGGCGACGAGGCCAGGAACACCGGTGACAAATTCAGCGACAATGCAACATTGAGATAGCAGGGGTAGCCCGGCGTCGGCAGCAGGATCCGATCACCGGCGTCGAGCGTCGAGATGAACGACAGCAGGAATGCGGACGACGAGCCCGTGGTGACGACAATGCGTTCGACTGGAACCGTCAGACCGTAACGCGCCTTGTAATGTGCCGCGATGCGCGCGCGCAGGTCCGGCAGACCAAGCGCAAGCGAGTAGCCGAGCTTGTCAGCGCGCATGGCGCGTTCGACGGCGTCGAGCGCCAACGCCGGTGCGCCGGTGCCCGGCTGCCCGACTTCCATGTGGATGATCTTATGGCCTTGAGCTTCGCGCGCCGCCGCGGCCCGCATCACGTCCATGACCTTGAACGGCTCGACGGCCGACCGGCGCGACGGTTGCGGCGCTGCGGGAAACATCGGCTGATCCATTGCGACTCACACCCGCTTCACGGTCACGCGGCCGAACAGGCCGGAGGGTTTCAGCGTCAGGATGGTGATGACGATGATCAGCGCGACGGTCAGCTTTTCGCCGTTGCCGATCAGATAGACACCCGTGCTCTTCTCCAGCGCATTGCCGAAGAAGCCGACGAGGTTTTCGAGCACCCCGACCAGGAAACCGCCGAACACGGCGCCAGCCGGGTTCGAGATGCCGCCGACCAGTGCGCCTGCGAAACCGTAGAGCAGGATCGACGCCATCATGTTCGGCTCAAGGTAGACCATGGGGGCAACGAGACCTCCTGCCACCGCGCCGACGGCCGCCGCCATGCCCCAGCCGAGCGCCAGCATCCAGCCGACATTGACGCCGGCAAGCCGAGCCGAAACCGGGTTCTGCGCTGCCGCCCGCATGGCCAAGCCGAGCGGCGTAAAGCGAAAGAACGCGCCGAGACCAAGCAGCATCACAACCGTCACCACGATCATGCCGATCTGATGCGGCCCGATGTAGGCGGCGCCGGCAAAGTCAACTTTCGGGAACGGCGAGGGGAATGACTTGATAGTGTGGCTCCAAAGCGCGCCAGCCATGGAATGGAAGATGGCCAGCAGGCCAATGAAGACGACCACAGACGAGAGCACCGGCTGATTGTGCAACGGCCGCAGGATGGTGCGCTCGATGATAACCCCGACCGCAAACGAGATCGCCATGCACACGGGCAGCGCGATCCAGAAGTTGAAGCCCCACTGCATCATCTGCCATGTGAGATAGGTCGAGAACATCGCCATCTCGCCCTGGGCAAAGTTGAGGTGATCGGTCGAGACGAAGATCATCACCAGCGCCAGCGCGACGCACGCGTAGATGGCGCCATTGGCAAGGCCCGAGGCCACCTGTTGGATGAATTGTTCCATGGCGGTGTTCAGTTCCCTTTCGCTGGGATCGTGGCGATGAAGCGGTCGACGTGCGGACGCCAGACATCCGGGTGATCGATCAGGCGATGTCCCTCGTCCCCGACCGGCGGCACCATGATGAATGTCGCATTGCCGCTGCCGCCCTTGCCGTAGGCGAGATGCCATTGGCGTGGAAACTGGTTGCCCCAGAACTTATCGTTCTCGGCGTAGAGCCACAGCGTCGGGATCGACGCCTTTGCTCCGGCCTTGCCCGCAGCCGCAAAGACCGACGCCAGGCGATCGGGGCCGCACGGGGCACCCGGCCGCTCGCGCGGGTTGCCGCCACTGCCGCCCGCCATGTTGATGGCCGCAACGAGCCCCGGGACGCCCTTGCCAACCGTTACGATGGTCGCCAGTCCGCCAACGGATTGCCCCATCAGCACAACGCGCGTCTTGTCGATAAACGGCAATGTGGCGGCAAAAGCGACCGCGGTACGGATCTGATGCGACGCCGCCTCGCTCATAGGGCGGAAATTTCGGTTGTCACATTTACCGGACTCTTCCGTATCTGGCGAAACGCCCGTTGCGCCATAACCAAGACGCGTCGGCACGACGACGGCATAGCCTTTGGCGACCCAGTAGCGGACGACGCCCAGCGCGCGCTGCCGTGCTGGCTTTGCCCGCTGCTCGGGCGTGCCTGCGCGGCCGTGGCTCATGACAACCAGGGGGAAGGGGCCGGCACCCGTTGGTCGATAGTGCGTGATGATCATATCACCGGAACGCTCGCCGCCACCGAGCAACTTCACCGTGACGGGTGTGCGCACGACCGTCTCGAACAGGTCTGCCGCCATTTCGGCAGGTGCACGTGGCGCGACTTGCGCCGCCGCCTCAGTCAGCAGGGTCGCGACGGTGACAGCGGCGATGGCAAGCAGGCGGCGCATCGTGGTCAATATCCCAGATAGCTCTTGCGGATGCGCTCATCGGATTTGATGTCAGCGGCCTTGCCCGCCATGACGACGTTGCCGGTTTCGAGGACATAGGCCTCGCTCGCAAGATCAAGTGCGAGGGCTGCGTTCTGCTCGACCAGCAGCATCGACACCTTCTGCTCCTGATTGATCAACCGCATGATGCGGAAGATGTCCTGCACGATCAGCGGGGCGAGACCGAACGACGGCTCATCGAACAGGATCAGGCGCGGCCGCAGCATCAGCGCGCGCGAGATCGCCAGCATCTGCTGCTCACCGCCCGAGAGTGTGCCAGCTTGTTGCTGGATGCGCTTCTTCAGGATCGGGAAGTAGCCGAAGCAGCGCTCCATGTCCTCGGCAACGCCGGCTTTGTCGCGGCGCGTGTAGGCCGCGATGCGCAGGTTCTCTTCGACCGACAGCGCCGTGAAGGTTCCGCGCCCCTCCGGCACATGCGCGACGCGCTGGCGCACGATCGCCTCGGTTGCCAGCTTGTCGATGGGCTTGCCGTCGTACAGGATCGTACCGGCGCGACGCACCATGCCGCACAAGGCTCGCAGCGTTGTGGTCTTGCCTGCGCCGTTGGCGCCAAGCAGTGCGGTAATGCCGCCTTCGGCGAGCGAGAACGCGACCTTCTTCAGCGCCTGCGTCTGGCCATAGTATGCGTCGAGATCACGAACTTCGAGCAGGGTGGTCATGGGACGCTCCCGTTGGTGTCTGACCTTTGGTCAGACACCAGATGGACCGCGCAAAGGACCAGGGTTGCTGAAACAAGCGCCGGCTCAGACAATTGTGCACATGGTGTCTGACCAGAGGTCAGACACCAACGATTGGATCGAGCTCTCGCAAGCATTACCCTCACGCCCCCGTGCCGAGATAGGCCCTGATGACATCAGGGTTGCGCTGCACTTCGCTGGGTGTGCCGTCAGCGATCTTCTTGCCAAAATCGATGGCGACGACCTTGTCGGAAACCGACATGACCAGGCTCATGTGATGTTCGACCAGCAGGATCGTCACCTGCTGAAGATCACGCACGCGCTTGATCTGCGTCTTCAGCGTTTCGATCTCATCGTGATTGAGGCCGGCCGCGGGTTCATCAAGCAGCAACAGCTTCGGCTTGGCGGCAAGGGCGCGCGCCAGCTCAACGCGTTTGCGGATCGGAAATGGCAGCGGACCGGCCGGCAGGAACGCAAACCGGTTCAGATCCATGAACGCAATGTAGCGGAGCGCTTTTTCCGTGATGTCGCGCTCTTCGTCCGCAACGCGACCAAGCATGGATGTGACGAAACCAGCTGAGGATTCGCTGTGGCAGCCGACCTTGACGTTATCCAGCACGGTCATGTTGTCGAACAGCGCGACGTTCTGGAATGTGCGGCCCATGCCGATCGTCGCGATGGCATGGCGCTCGCTGCGCATGATCGACTTGCCCTCGAACTGGATGTCGCCACTGTTTGGAATGTACAGCCGCGACAGACAGTTGAAGAGCGTGGTTTTGCCAGCACCATTCGGGCCGATCAGCCCAGTGATCTGACCGGGATAGATGTCGAACGAGACGCCGTCGAGCGCGACGATGCCTCCAAATCGAACCGATACATCACGCACGCTGAGCAACGGCGCGGCCTTTGATGAGACCGTCTGCGGCGCTGCTGCAGCGGGCCCCAGCCCCCCTGCAACCGACATATCCAGGCGTCCTCCACGCTTCTTGTTGCACTGAGTGTGCGCTGGCGCGGCGGCGCTTGCAAGCGAGATAAAAGGACCAGGAGATGATCGCTCGACGACCGGATCAGAAGATCTTCGGCTGCCACCAGTGCAGACCAGCGCGGATCAGGTCGGGCGCGAGCAGGAAGGCGATGCCAACGATCACCACAGCGCCGATCAGCAGAACGGCAAGCGAGCCCCAGGTCAGGGGCACCTGATAGCTGAGGCCTGTTCCGGGGATGCCGAGCGTCAGCGTCTTCTTGCCCGTCGAGCCGACATTCACGGTTGCGCCGTGACCGCCAAGGCTGGTCGAGACACCCGTTTTCGACAGGTTGACCTTGACGCCGGGAATAACGCTGATGATCTTGCGGAACCGGAAACCCATGGGATGCTCCCCTGAGGAGATAACTGACCTGGCAGATGCGCCATGTCACAGCCAGCGCGCATCGATTCGGCTGCCTAGCGCAAGGCATTGTTGCAGATAATAGATATTCCGTGGTGGATTTTCAATCGGCGCCTGCCTCAGTCCGGGCAGCGCTCGGCTTATCTGGCCTTATCGGGAACCTTGCACGTGCGCCCAGGCGCCGACCAAGGGGCGGAAGCGGAAGCGCACTGTGTGCGTTCCGGGCGGCATTTCCACGGCGCGCATGATCACATTCGCCTTCAGGATCGGCACCGTCTTGCCGCCAATGTCGGCGAACCACCAGGGATGCCAGGGATCGTTCAGCACCAGCCAGCCGCCGCGCGGGCTGACAGCTTCCACCACGACTTCGGTATTGCGATAGCTGACGATGCGTGCAGCCGGCTCGAAACCGTCGTTCGCCCCGAGGCTGGCAAACACGCGCCGCCCCGTGCCCTCAAGCAGTACCATGCGCGCGGGGTCGAACCGGTCGGGCCAGCGGCCGCTTTGCATCATATCGGCGAAGCTGCCGCCGCCCACGGCGTAGTTGGTCATGAGGACGCGGGGCACGGCGCGTGGGTTTTCGTAGATCCACCCGTCGTCGGTTTTGGCGAGCAACTTCAGGTCGCCCGCCTTGAGGGACTTGTCGCGCCACTCCAGCGGCTCGCCAGCCGCTATAAACCGGAGGCCCAGTATGTCGGCCAGGGGAGACTTGTAGGATGGGAACAGGGCTGAGAATTTGCGCTGATCCGGCAGGCCGACAGTGTCGCCTGCGCCGGTAGCGCGGCTGTAGTCGCCAAGTCGTATGGGGTTGTAGCCGAGGGTGTTTTCAAACCGCTGCGACAGGCTGACGTTCGGCCAATGGAAGCCAAGGCCCATCAGCTCGACGCGATCGCGGCGCGCGCCTGTGGCGTCGGCGGCACGGCTTTCAGCGAGGCGGTTCTTGAGCGCGGCCACGGTCGCGTTGCGCGTGTTCGGCTGCATGGCGTCGTAGGTCTTGGGCGGCAAAGCCGAAGACGTCGACGGCCCGTTGTTGTAGCTGAGGTCGAGGGCGGTCACGCCGACGAGCACGAGCGCCATCGGCCAGGCCTCAAGCGCGATGCGCGGCTTGACATAGGCGATCGTGATGGCACCGGCAGCGAGGCAGCCGAGCGCGATGATCGCGGGCATCCTCAGTTGCCCCACGCGATCGAGCCACAAGCCGAGACTCAAGGCTGCCACGACGCCGATGGCGACGATGCCAGCGGTGGCCGCGATGGCGTTCTCCGACACACGTTGCCAGGGCTTCGAGAACAGGATGTGAGCCGCATAGCCGCTCAGCACGGCGCCAACAGCGCCGATCAAGAACGTTGCATCGGCCGGCCGGCGATAGAACTTCAAGCCCGGCACGACTTCGTAAAAGGCGCGATAAACCGGTGTGTACCAACCGAGTGCATAGAGAATGAACACCGCGAAAGCCACGGCGAAGAAGCGGATGTCGCGCGCCAGGAATTGCCCCTGCCAGACCGCCAGCAGAAGCAGCAATATCGGGACAGACCCGATGTACACCTGCCCCATGTTCTGGGCGATGTAGAGCCCTGTATCGGGCCACGCAAAGCTTGGCGGGCCCCAATAGTCCTCCATGCGATAGGCGGCGCCGAACACCTGCGGCAGCAGGAACGTCAAGAACAGCGCCGGATGCATGCTGCCGCGACCTGCGCCTTCGAAGTCGATCGAAGGGCGATTGCTCTCGGCCGCCAATTGGGCGGTCAGCACCACGGGGATTGCAACCAGCGCCAGCGTGATCACGCCGCCAACAAGCAGCGGCCCGATGCTCTGCTTTAACGTCTCCCGCCGGTCGTCGGCCGTGAACCAGCGCCAGAGCACGAAGGCCATCAACAGATAGGTGACCAACAATGCCACTTGATCGCGCCCGAGTACAATGCACGCCCCAACCAGGCCGGCCGCGATCCCCCAGCGATAGGAACCGAGGCGGATCGCCCGGTCGATGGCAAACATCGCCATCGGCCAATAGGCGAGCGACAGTACCTGCCCCGTATGCTGCAAACGCCACGCCATGGACGCACCAAAGGCAAACACGAGGCCGCCAAGAACCGCACCGGCCCAATGCCACTCTTGATCGCGCATCCAGGCCATCAGCGCGACGGCGCCCGCGAGCTGCGCCAGCAGCACCGTGACATCCACCGCCCACAGGCTCGGGTCGCCATTGACGAGGGCGAGCAGCAAAAAGGGGGGCGAAAAGATCATCGCCTGCGGATCGGCGATCTGGGGGTGGCCTGAGAACACGTGCGGTGTCCACCAGGGCCACTCGCCGCGGGCAATCGACTGGGCGAGGAACTGGATCTGCGGGTGGAAGTGCGCTTTGGCGTCCCACGGGATGGTCACCCGACCGAGCAACCAAGGCCAGACCATGATCACCCAGCCAGCCACCAACGCCAGCAGAGGCGGCAGAAACGGCCATGCGGGCTCGATAGGCTCACGCGCCAGCGCGCGGCGCAGCACGCCTGAACTTCGGCCTCCTGCCGACGGCCGCTTGATCCCCTGGTCGGTCCACATACGCGCAACTCATCCTGCCGTCTCGACCGGTTGGGCCGAAAGCAGAGGTCCGTATAGCCCATGATGCAGGACCTGTGCAGGGGCGGAGTCCGTTGTGGTGTGCGGTGAGGGTTAACGGTGCTGCCGCAGGCACAAATCGATTCAAAAAGGACACACATGGCACCGAGAGCGGCGTCAAAGTGGCAAGACTTGGGCTGAAACTTGGTGATTCCACGAGTCGAGTCGTTGACCTCACGGAATCGGTGTGAGAATCAAGCCACATGTTGTTGCTTCGGCGTCGCACATCCGTGCACGTGCCACCCGGATATAGGCCCGCCTATGCAGCCGCATCACGCTTCTCTTCGCACCATCGTTGGCGCCGCATTGCGTCAGGCCCGTGCGCTGGCCCGCCGCGAGGGCCGCTTGGCCAGGGTCGCGCGCGCGTTCCGCAGCAGAAACAGCTCACGCATGACTAGCCTCGCAGCGCCGTCATGCGGCGGGACGCGCAAAGCGCGGCTTGCGCGGCCGCGCCTACACGGCTGACGCAAACGGCCTCAAGCCACCCGCAGCACGCTCTTGCCCGCATACACCGCTTGATCGCCGAGCTCCTGCTCGATGCGGATCAGCTGGTTGTATTTGGCGAGCCGGTCCGAGCGCGAGAGCGAGCCAGTCTTGATCTGGCCGCAGTTGGTGGCAACCGCGAGATCCGCAATGGTTGCGTCCTCGGTTTCGCCGGAGCGGTGGGACATGACCGCGGTGTAGCGAGACTTGTGGGCGAGGCCGACTGCGTCGAGTGTCTCGGTCAGCGAGCCGATCTGGTTGACCTTGACCAGGATCGAGTTGGCGACACCCTTCTGGATGCCTTCGGCCAGCCGCACGGAGTTGGTCACGAACAGATCATCGCCGACCAGCTGGCATTTCTTGCCAACGAGGTCCGTCAGTGCCTTCCAGCCGTGCCAGTCGTCTTCGCTCATGCCATCTTCGATCGAGATGATCGGGAAGCGGGCGACGAGATCGGCGAGATACTTGGCATTGGCCTCGGGGTCGAAGGTTTTGCCCTCGCCTTCCATGACGTACTTGCCACCCTTGAAATACTCCGTCGCCGCGCAATCGAGCGCCAGCATCATGTCGACGCCGGGCTTGTAGCCTGCCGTTTCGATCGACTTCATGATGAAACCGAGCGCTTCGTCGGCGGACTTGAGGTTCGGCGCGAAACCGCCTTCGTCGCCCACGTTAGTTGCGTGACCGGCCTCGCTCAAGCGCTTCTTGAGAGTGTGGAACACCTCAGCACCCATGCGAATGGCATCAGCGCAGGTCGACGCGCCGACCGGCATGATCATGAATTCCTGGATGTCGATGGGGTTGTCGGCATGCGCGCCACCGTTGATGATGTTCATCATCGGCACGGGCAGCACATGCGCGTTGGCACCGCCGACATAGCGATACAGTGGCAAGGCGCTGGCTTCAGCGGCAGCCTTGGCACAGGCGAGTGACACACCGAGGATGGCGTTGGCGCCGAGGCGCGACTTGTTCTTGGTGCCGTCGAGCGTGATCAGCGCATGGTCGATGCGGCGCTGGTCTTCAGCATCCATGCCGACGAGCGCGTCGAAGATCTCGGTATTGACGTTCTCGACCGCTTTGCGAACGCCCTTGCCGAGATAACGCGCCTTGTCACCATCGCGCAGTTCCATCGCCTCATGGGCGCCGGTCGATGCGCCCGACGGCACGATGGCACGACCCATAGACCCGTCTTCGAGCGTGACATCCACCTCCACCGTCGGATTGCCACGGCTGTCGAGGACTTCGCGGCCGAGGATGTCGAGAATGGCGGTCATTGGGAGCTTCCGGTGCATGGAACTCGTGCCTTTTATCCGACCGCCGGTGATACGCAAGCTGGCGGACTGCGGGTGATTTCGGTGGGGATTTCGCTTGCTTCGCCGCAGCTGTCGTGAGAAAGACACACAAATAGCGCACCGGGCGATACGGGTTGTATCGATCGGGGCGCGTTTGCGCTTTTTGGCGGTTGAGCCTGTAAGCGTTCATTGGCGTCGAGGAGACCCCGCATGGCACGCGTCACCGTCGAGGATTGCGTCGATAAGGTTCCGAACCGTTTCGAGCTGGTGTTGTTGGCCGCCCATCGTGCCCGCGCCATTGCGACCGGCTCCGCGATCACGGTCGACGTCGAAAACGACAAGAACCCGGTCGTGGCACTGCGTGAGATCGCGGCCATGACAACACCGGCTGAAGATCTTCGTGAAGGTCTGATCCACTCGATCCAGAAGAACGTCGAAGTGGACGAGCCGGAAGCCGGCGCCGCGCCGATGGTTGTCCAGGACCGCCGCCCGATGCTCGGTCGCGACGACCAGTCGGCCGACAACAACGTCGATGCCATCACCGAAGAACAATACCTGCGCGGCATGGAAGCTCAGATGCCGAGCGAGCCGTCGTCCAACCTCGGCAACGGCCCAACCACGCCAGAACGCCCGCGCCGCTGATGCGCCGCGACTAAGGGACTTAATCGAGGCGCCGCCGGACTAACCCCGGCGGCGTTTTTGTATCCAACTTGCATCCAAACTGCATCCAACCAACGGGCGATTGCCATGATCATCGTCACGACAAACGATCTGCCGGGGCACCGCGTCGTTCGTGTGTGTGGCTTGGCCCGTGGCCTGTCCGTCCGCTCACGCTCCATCGTCGGCAACATTGGCGCCTCATTCCAGATCCTGTGGGGCGGTAACATCTCGCTTTACACCAAGCTCGCAGAGACCGCCCGCCAGGAAGCGTACGACTTGCTGGTCGCCCAAGCCCGCGACATGGGCGCCAATGCCGTCATCGCGATGCGCTACGACGCCAACGAGATCGCCTCGGCCGTCACCGAGTGTCTCGCCTACGGCACGGCCGTGGTGGTCGAGCCGATTGCGTAATTTGCAATCCCTACGGCCCTCGCCTACACGTGCCGCTGTTCTATCCCCCCAAACCTCGACGGAGTTCCCCGATGGCGTTCACACTTCCCCCGCTGCCGTACGCCTACGACAGCCTTGCCCCCTACATGTCCAAAGAGACACTCGAATTCCACCACGACAAGCACCACAATGCCTATGTCACAGCTGGCAACACGCTCGCTGGCGACGGCACCAAGTATGCGGGCAAGTCGATTGAGGCGATCTGCATTGAGGCGTTCGCGGCCAAGGATCAGCCGGTGATCAACCAGATCGGCCAGCACTACAATCACATGCACTTCTGGAACTGGATGAAAAAGGGCGGCGGCGGCAAGAAACTGCCGGGTAAAGTCGAAGCGCTGGTCACCGCGTACGGCGGCTACGACAAGATGAAGGCCGACTTTATTCAGGCCGGCACGACGCAGTTCGGCTCGGGCTGGTGCTGGTTGACGGTCAAGGGCGGCAAGCTCGAAGTGACCAAGACGCCGAACGGCGAGAACCCGCTGATGCACGGCGCCCAGCCGATCCTCGGCTGCGACGTGTGGGAACACAGCTATTACATCGACTATCGCAATCTGCGTCCGAAATACATCGAGGCCTTCATGGATAGCCTCGTGAATTGGGATCACGTCGAGCAGATGGTCGCCCACGCGAAGTGAGCGCGCCGTTTCAAGGCCGAGGGAGAGGGAGACCATGTAGAAGTCGCGCACGACTTCTACATGGTGGGTGAGGGGCGGCCACTTGCTCCAATGTTCTACTCACACTGCCGGAGCAAGCAGACGACGCACCGTCCGAGCAAGTAGCCGCCCCTCACCCGCGGCCCACCGCGCGCGTGCGCGCTGGACCTTTGCCCTTTCCCCCCGAAGTGGAGGGAGAGGGAAGTGAGAGCGGTTGAGCGTCAGAGCTTCTCGGGATTGCCGGCTGCAACCTTGGTGATCACGCCGCGTGGTTGGCCGGTTTCGACATTGAATGAGGTGTAGGTGTCGCCGTTTTTGACGTAGCGCGAACACGGATTGTTTGGCTCGTCGTCCCACTTCGGACAGATCGTATCGCCCTTGGCCGTCCAGGTGCCCTTAACGATTCCTGTCGGAAACCTGGCAACCACCTTGCCGTCATCGGCGAAATAGATCGGGGTCAAGCCTTTGCCGCGCGGACCGCCGGGCAGGTCGATGTAGATCGTATTGCCCTTGATCAGCGCCTGCGCTTCGCCACCCTTCAAGTCTTGAGCGGATGCAGTCGCAGCCAGTGCGCTCGCGGCTGCAATGGCGAGAAACCACGTTTTGGTCATAGCTCGGCTCCTGTGGTGCGTATCGTCCGCGTTGGACGCCGGATCGTTGCACAAGCAGCTCAGCTCTGCGTCAAGCGGCAACCGTCGCGAACCACCGGTACAGCACATCCGGCTCCTGCTGGTCGTTGATCCCGCCGTCTGTGCGCTCGATCTCGACGAACCCGCGCGCTTCATAGAAGCGGCGCGCCAGCGTATTGCCTTCAACCGTCCAAAGATCGATCTGTTGTTGTTGTGCCTTAACAGCATCCAACAGAGCCGTGCCGATGCCGCGCTCGGTGTGCTCAGGCACAACATAGAGATGGTCGACCCAGTTCGGCCGCCAGGCGATGTAGCCGATCAACTCGTCGCCCGAGAACGCACCTGACATTTCGGCGGAACCGAATAGGGGCTCCACGGCGGACACGCGCTTTTGCGCCGGCGTGCGGCAGTCAGCCGTTTCCGGCATCGACCAGCCATACGACGCCCCGAGCACGCGCGCGACATCGTGCGTGTCTTCAGGCGTGAGCGCGCGAATAGTGGGCCGCGCACGCATGCGAGTTGTGGGCTTCGCCCTCACTGGATCGTTCCTTTTAGATCAGCGCGCGAGGCGCCTTGGGTCGAGCTGAAACAGGATCGGCTGAAACGTTGTCCGGCTGTTCAAACGGCGTGAACCGGCATCGGACAAGGTTCCGATGAGGCCGGCAGATCCCGTCGAGCGTGCAGCCCTGAGACCTGAGCAAGTGCGGAGCCGGGGCCGTAGCACCTCTCCCGGAGATCGTCGACAGTTTCAGTGCCGCGGCGTCGCGCTTCAAGGACATGCAATCCAGCGACACGCGGCATCCGGCTCACGCTCCTCGTTGCGGGCGCCGTTGGTCATTTCGATCTCAACAAAGCCGCGGACCGCGTAGCGGCTCAACAGCCGTCACGACTTCGGGCCCTTGCGTGTCGGCGACGCGTCCTTGCTGGTGTGGGCATAGCGCGGCAGCTCATCGTGCACTTCCGCCCAAGGAACTTGCTCGATTGTGTTCATGTGGCCGGTCGGTGCGATGGCGACGGGATCGTCAAGAGATCCTGCGTGCAGATGAATCTCGCCGGCCCATTTGTCGCCGACTAGCGCGAGCGGCGACCCGCAGGTGGCGCAGAAGTAGCGCTTCACGCCCGGCGAGCTCTCATAGAACGTCGGCTCGCCCTTCATGTAGTTGAACTGCTCGAGCTTGACGCCGACATAGGTGGCAAACGCCGCTGAAGTCGCGCGCCGGCAGCTTTCGCAGTGGCAATGCGCGGTCCAGATGGGTTTACCGGAGAAGGCATACTCGACGGCGCCGCACAGGCAATGGCCGTGGGTTTCGACTGATTTCGCGGGGGATTTGGACATTACAATCGATCCAAGATGACTTCTACGACAAGACTAGCACCTATCCGCGCCGTGCGTCGATCATCTCGGCGGACGGTTAAGCCGTGTGCGGGTACCAAGGCCTGCCGGAACGTTGCATAGGGTGGCGCATGGCGGACACACTCTGCACACATATCGTCGTTCAAAATCACCTCATCGCCCGCTTGTTCGCGGGTTATCGACAGAGCCTGAGCCGCGCTCGTATGTGTCAAATCCTTGAATTCACGCGGCCTTCCCTGGGTTCATGCACAGCTTACCCTTCGCCTTGTAGCGCGCACTACATCTAGTGGGTCTTCTGGTCTCAAAACCACTAACGCTCGTGGACGCCGGCTCAGAATCGAGGCAGAAGATGTCTCAACGACGGCCGAAATGCGGCAGCGTCTTGAGCCTCTGTGAGCGGAGCTGAGCGCCCGGTTCTTCAGCTGACACTGCCGGTTGTGACCAAGGGGGTCGCCGGATGTAGCCGCGAGGGCCGTTGCCCCGGCGGAGTTGTGTACGCCGGCATGTCAGCCAGCGAAGCGTCCCGAACCATCATCCGAGACGTCATGCGCACGCATGTGCGGCGGCACACGTGCGTCGAAATCGCAGGGGAACTGAAATGAAGATCACGCGTCGTTTCACCGAAGCCGGCAAATCACCGTATGACGCCATCCCATTCCGGCAGGCGACCTCCGAGATCAAAAACCCCGACGGCTCCGTCGTGTTCCGCTGCGCCAACTTCGGCGTGCCCGAGCACTGGAGCCAAGTGGCGGCAGATATTCTGGCGCAGAAGTATTTCCGCAAGGCTGGTGTGCCCAAAGCGCTGAAGAAATTCGAAGAGAACGCCGTACCGTCATGGCTGTGGCGCTCGGTCGCCGATGACAAGGCGCTCGCCGACACACCGGCGAAAGAGCGGACCCAGGGCGAAGCTGATGCACGCCAGGTGTTCGATCGCCTTGCGGGCACATGGACCTATTGGGGCTGGAAGGGCGGCTATTTCACCACCGAAGAAGACGCTCGCGCGTTCTTCGACGAGCACCGTTATATGCTGGCCATGCAGATGGCCGCACCGAATTCGCCGCAATGGTTCAACACCGGCCTGCACTGGGCCTACGGCATCGACGGTCCCGGACAGGGCCACTACTACGTCGACTATCGCACGGGCCAGCTGACCAAGTCGCAATCGGCCTATGAGCATCCGCAGCCGCACGCTTGCTTCATCCAGTCGGTCGACGACGATCTCGTCGGCGAGAACGGCATCATGGATCTGTGGGTGCGTGAAGCGCGCCTGTTCAAATACGGCTCGGGCACCGGCTCGAATTTCTCGGCGCTGCGCGGCGAAAACGAAAAACTCTCGGGTGGTGGTCGCTCGTCGGGCTTGATGAGCTTCCTCAAGATTGGTGACCGCGCAGCTGGCGCCATCAAATCTGGCGGCACCACGCGTCGTGCGGCCAAGATGGTCGTCGTCGACGTCGATCACCCCGACATCGAGAACTACATCGACTGGAAGGTGAAGGAAGAGCAGAAGGTCGCGGCGCTCGTGACTGGCTCCAAGATCTGCCAGAAACGCTTGAAGGCGATTCTCAAGGCGTGTGTGAATTGCGAAGCCGAAGGCGACGCGTGCTTCGATCCCGCGAAGAACCCCAAACTGAAACTGGCGATCAAGGAAGCCAAGCGCGATCTGGTGCCGCAGAACTATTGCCTGCGCATCATCCAGTTCGCCAAGCAGGGCTATACCGATATCGACTTCGCCACCTACGACACCGATTGGGACAGCGAAGCCTATTTGACGGTCTCGGGCCAGAACTCGAACAACTCCGTGCGCGTCACGGACGAGTTCCTGGCGGCCGTTGAAAATGACGGCGACTGGACACTCAACGGCCGCCTCGACGGTAAGCCGAAGAAGACGC
The DNA here is from genome assembly GCA_031374735.1 of Hyphomicrobiaceae bacterium. Lineage (GTDB taxonomy): Bacteria > Pseudomonadota > Alphaproteobacteria > Rhizobiales > Hyphomicrobiaceae > JABFRJ01. The sequence continues at coordinate 22,338 of JANMGQ010000231.1, forward strand.
TCAAGGCCAAGGATCTCTGGGAGAAAATCGGCCACGCTGCGTGGGCGTCGGCTGATCCCGGCATCCAGTTCCACACCACCATCAACGACTGGCACACGTGCCCGAAGTCCGGCCCGATCCGCGCGTCTAATCCGTGCTCGGAATACATGTTCCTCGATGACACCGCCTGCAACCTCGCCTCGATGAACCTGATGATGTTCCGCACAGGCGGGCAAAAGGCAGCTGGCAGCGGACAGCAGGGTGATGCAGCCGGCACACGTATGGCCGCTGCGACCTTCGATACTGCCGCTTTCGAACATGCCTGCCGTCTCTGGCAGATCGTGCTCGAGATCTCGGTGACGATGGCGCAGTTTCCGTCGCGCCAGATCGCCGAACTGTCCTACGAATACCGCACGACCGGTCTCGGCTTCGCCAACATAGGCGGCATGCTGATGGCCGCTGGTATCGGCTACGACAGCAAGGATGGCCGCGCGATTTGCGGGGCGATCTCGGCCATCATGACCGGCGTCGCCTATGCGACATCGGCCGAGATGGCGCGCGAACTTGGCCCCTTCCCCGGCTATGCCAAGAACGCCAACGACATGCTGCGCGTGATGCGCAACCACCGCCGCGCCGCCTATGGCGAAGCGACGGGTTACGAGAAGCTGTCGATATCACCTGTGCCCCTTGATCATGCTTCGATTGCGGATGCGAACCTCTCGGCCGCAGCGAAGCGTGCCTGGGATCGCGCCATCGATCTTGGCCAGCAGCACGGCTATCGCAACGCCCAGTCGACGGTCGTCGCACCGACCGGCACGATCGGCTTGGTGATGGATTGCGATACGACGGGTATCGAGCCTGACTTCGCGCTGGTGAAGTTCAAGAAGCTCGCTGGTGGCGGGTACTTCAAGATCATCAACCAGGCTGTGCCGGAAGCGCTGCGCACATTGGGCTATCGCGAGAGCGAGATTGCTGAGATCGAAGCCTACGCGGTTGGTCACGGATCGCTGCGTCAGGCGCCGGGCATCAACCACTCGACGCTGAAGAACAAGGGCTTCACCGACGAAGCCTTGAACAAGCTTGAGGGAACGCTGAAGACCGCGTTCGACATCAAGTTCGTGTTCAACAAGTGGACGCTGGGCGAGAGCTTCCTGACCACGACGCTTGGCATTCCAGAAGCCACGCTCAACGAGCCGACATTCGACCTGCTGAAGCACCTCGGCTTCAACGCCAAGGAGATCGACGCCTGCAACGAGCACGTTTGTGGTGCCATGACGCTTGAGGGTGCACCGCACTTGAAGGCAGACCACTTGCATGTGTTCGACTGCGCTAATCCGTGCGGCAAGAAGGGCAAGCGTTTCCTCTCGGTCGAGAGCCACATCCACATGATGGCCGCGGCACAGCCGTTCATCTCAGGCGCCATCTCGAAGACCATCAACATGCCGAACGACGCGACGGTGGATGACTGCAAGCAGTCGTACATGCTGTCGTGGAAGCTCGCGCTGAAGGCCAACGCGCTTTATCGCGATGGCTCGAAGCTGAGCCAGCCGCTGAACTCGCAGCTGCTCGCTGACGATGACGACGAAGCCTCGGATGTCGCCGAGAAGCTCGCAGCGACCCAACCCGCCCAAGCCCGCGCGCAGGTGATGGCCGAGCGTATTGTCGAACGCATCATCGAGCGCGTGACGGAGCGCGAGCGTGAGAAGCTGCCAGGCCGCCGCAAGGGCTACACGCAGAAAGCCATTGTTGGCGGGCACAAAGTGTACCTGCGCACCGGCGAGTATCACGACGGCCGCCTCGGCGAGATCTTCATCGACATGCACAAGGAAGGCGCCGCCTTCCGCAGCTTGATGAACAACTTCGCCATCGCCGTCTCGCTCGGCCTGCAATACGGTGTGCCGCTGGACGAATACGTGGACGCCTTCACGTTCACGCGCTTCGAGCCGGCCGGCATCGTGCAGGGCAACGAGGCCATCAAGAACGCGACCTCGATCCTCGACTACATCTTCCGGGAACTCGCCGTGTCGTATCTGGAGCGTCATGACCTTGCGCATGTTGATCCCAGAGAGATCGTTGGCGAAACAGGTCTCGGCTCGTCGGATCAGGATCTCGACGACGACACGGCCGACACGCCGCCGCCTGCCGTGACGAAGTTCGTCTCCAAGGGCATCACGCGCGGCATCGCGCCGGTGCGCTCGATGGTTCGCGGCAACACGGCGCTGGCCGTTGATACGGCAGCCGACGACCAAGTCCGCGCGCTGGGTGACACGCTGGCAACAGCCTATCGCAAAACTGAGAAGGTGACGGAAACCGTCACCTATGCGGCAGCCCCAACCATGCAAATGGCCGTCGGCGCCGAAGACATGTCGTTTGCCGCGGCCGCTCCCAAGCAGGTCGGCAAAGGTGGCCGTACCGCCGCTGATCGCCGCGCCGAAGCAAAAGTCCGCGGCTACGAAGGCGAAGACTGCCGCGAATGCGGAAACTTCACCCTCGTCCGCAACGGCACCTGCCTAAAATGCGACACCTGCGGAAGTACGAGCGGTTGCAGCTAACCATCAAAAGTCACGGAGTACGAAAAGAACCGGCCTTCAGGAAACTGAGGGCCGGTTTTTTGTTGCACCTCAGTCGGACTCGACAGCGCAGCCGTAAAATGTTGAAGTACCTCCGTCAGCGTACTGCGTAAGGATCGTCATGTTGAGAGAGAAGAAGCACATCACGCGTGCCAGGGTTTTGGCGTGGGCCATTACCGCAATCATCGTAATTATCCTTGCAGGTGCCGGGTTTAACTGGAGTTCAGTAAAAACATTCATCAAACACAATGAGGAGGCATTCAAGCTGGCTGGATATGTGGTGGCCCCGGCCATTGCTTACGTCAGCTTCATCTACGGACGACTCGACAAAGCCGAACTCAAGGACAGCTATACTCAGTTGGAGCAGTCCCGCGCAAAAGCCAGTAGCGCAAAAGAACATGC
>JANMGQ010000262.1:0-3129 GCA_031374735.1 Hyphomicrobiaceae bacterium
GTTGGCACCGCCGCCGAATGCCTTTTCAGGTTTATCGCCGCGCATGAGCCAGATCAGACGAGTGTCAGGTACCTCCTCTCTCAAGCGTGCGAGGTCGATCAACGTACCGATGGCCGAATGTCCGGCCCCGAGCACGGCAACAGTCTTGCCCGCGTATCTCGGCCGGTCTTTGCCAAACAGGTCCGGCATCGCGTAGGCGATCCTGCCGGAAACACCTGCTTCACCGATGGCGTCCAATCCATTCGCTCCCGCAGGGTTCGGTGCGAACCACGTGCCCGACGCATCGATCACAGCGTCAGCGCGCACGGTCTTCGGACCCGCGCCATTCTGGTATCTGATCTCGAACGGTGCCGCTTCGCGCCCCTTGGTCTTCACCTTGTCGAAGCCAACGCGGCTGATCTGGGTAACCTGCGCCGACAAATGGATGTGATCTTTGAGCGGCGTGCGCGTGGCGAGTGGCGCGAGGTAGCCGTCGACGAATTCCCCGCCGGTCGGATAGGCGTCTGGCTCCGGCGAGTTCCAACCCGCTGTCCGAAGCAACCGCTCCGCCGCCTTGTCGATGTTGTATTCCCACGGCGAGAACATCCGCACATGCGACCACTGGCGCACAGCGTGTGCAACGTCCGGCCCGCGTTCCAGCACGATCGGTGTCAGGCCGCGGTCCAAAGCGTGCGCTGCAGCTGCAAGCCCGACCGGACCGGCACCGATGATGGCGATAGACTTCTTGGTGGGTGTAGTCATAATCACTATCCTTCCGGAAGTTTAGAATTAGCAAGCAAATGATCAAGCGACCTTGGGCTTTGCAGCAGGGGTTTCGCAGATGCTTTCGACACAGCATTCCTCGACCAGGAAATCGAGGAGTGACCGCATCACGTCGTAGTTGGCACGGCAGATCAGGGTCGTCGATTGCCGCTCCTGAGCGATCAGGCCGACGATCAGCATGGATTTCAAGTGATGCGACAGGGTCGAGGGGGCGACATCGAGTTTGCTCTGCAGCTTGCCAACGGGAAGCCCGTTGTCGCCCGCGCGCACCAGCGCACGGAAGATCTTGAGCCGGGTCGGGTTGCCGAGCGCTTCGAGGCGGGCTGCTGCATCATCGAGCTTCATGACGACAGGGTGCCTGACCAATTCATCGGCGTCAATGGTATTTCTAGCATAATCGAATTATTGTGAGTTGCCGTTACTGTCAATTGTGTGCGAACTCAATGACAAGTCGACAGCAACCGTGTAGCCGGTTGAAAGAAGCATGGTCACGCCGTACCGCACCCAAACGATGCGACACGGTGAGGGCACTCATCAAATTGGGACAGCCGGCTTCCTTCCCCACACGATGAGGAGCCCGATTAATGCAATCGCCGTGAACCCTGCACCCACCAGGAACGTCATGCGGGGACCATAGGCATCCCACAGCCCGCCTGCGATGACGCTGGCGATTAGCAAGGCGACGCCACTTGCGAGGTTGAACACGCCGAATGCAGTGCCGCGCATGTCTTCGGGTGCCGTGTCGGCAACGAGCGTTGCGAGCAGGCCCTGCGTCAGCCCCATATGCAGCCCCCAGAATACGACGCCGAACAGAACCGCGGAAACCGTGGATCCGAATGCCAGCACGAGGTCTGCGACGATCAACATTGCAATGCCAATGAACAGGATGCTGTTTCGCCCGATGCGATCGGATAGAGCACCCGCCGGATAGGCCACGACCGCGTAGACGATGTTCATGACCACCATGATAATCGGCACCAGCGCGATAGGTAACCCGACGCTCTGCGCTTTCAGGATGAGGAACGCCTCGCTGAAACGCGCCAGAGTGAACACGGCCGCGATACCCACAACCGTCCAATAGGCTGCCGGGAGCCGCTTCGCGTCGCTGAGCTGTAGCGCACGTTTGGCCGGACCCGCACTAACCTTTTTGTCCGGCTCATTGACCGCAAACGCCATCAGCCCAAACGCTATGAACGCCGGGATAACTGCAATCCAGAACACCAGTTTGAAGTTGTTCATGGTCAGCAACATCAGCCCGATCGCTAGAAGCGGGCCAATGAACGCACCGATGGTGTCGAGTGACTGCCGGAGGCCAAAGCTGGCACCGCGCAGATGATCAGGTGCGATGTCGGCGACGAGCGCATCACGCGGCGCACCACGAATACCTTTGCCAATACGATCAACAAACCGCGCACCAACAAACCATTCGACACCTGTCGCGAGCGGGAACACCGGCTTCGTGAAGGCTGCGAGGCCATAGCCGATCACCGCCAGCAACTTGCGCCGGCCGAGCCAGTCGGAGAGTGCGCCGGAAAAAACTTTTACAATCATCGCCGTTGCCTCGGCGATGCCTTCGATGAAGCCAACCGTCACCATCGAGACGCCGAGCACGGTGACAAGATAGACTGGGAATAGGGCGTGGATCATCTCCGAGGAGATGTCCATGAACATGCTGACGAATCCCAGTGCCCACACCCCGCGCGGGATATCCCTCAATGATTTACCGCCGAGCAAGCTCATTGGTCGTCTTCCCTGCCAAGTTTCCCGTAGAAAGCATGGTCGATCTTGGTTCCCACTACAAGTATCAACGCCACGGCGATGACCGAGAGACCGACCAAACGAAACGCACCAAGACCACAAGCGACACCCAATGCCGCCGTAACCCAGATCGATGCCGCCGTCGCGACGTGGAAGATGCGCCGCCCGTCGTCACCGCGCAAAATAACGCCAGCACCCAAAAATCCGATGCCTCCGACCACGCCCTGAATGACGCGGCTGACAACGTTGCCATCGGAGCCCACGATACCAAGATCAGTGCTCGACATGACGAACAACGCCGCGCCCAAGGCGACCAACGCGTGCGCGCGAACACCCGTTGGCTTGCCGTGAAGGTCGCGATTGAGCCCGACAAGACCGCCCGCGAAAACAGCGGCAGCGATCCGCATGGCTGGCTCAAGTTCCCCGTCTAAAATCATTTTGATGCCCACGGCAGCATGCGACGAACAAGGTCCCGTCCCAATCGTGGTGGGAATTGCAAAAAGCGCACTCCGGCCGTCATCATCGTATCGTGTCACGCGGCGAGGTCAATCGGCTTGGCGAGCGGCGTCGGCAGCGTCGCCCAGCCGCCGACCTTGCGCAGCACGATCT
>JANMGQ010000089.1:0-3514 GCA_031374735.1 Hyphomicrobiaceae bacterium
CCTTTTGGAGTGCTGCCTTCGAGCGCTTCGCCGGTGCCACGGGATCGCGTTCGCGCGAAGCATCGACGTCATCAGCTTCGTCTTTGAATGTCAGCGGCGCCGTCATGGCGAAGCCATGCTCCGCATGGACGCTTCGATCATTGCCACAGCAGACATTGAGGGTGCGATGATCGGTGCGGAACTGCTTGCTACCGCGACGTCCGCTGTTCGGTGTATCGCGTTGGGGCGCCGTGTTCCAGGTCGGGTCTCAATCATTGCTGCGAACGGTCGTGCCACGAGGCTTGAGCCCACCTCGCCCTGTCGCCTTCGCTACGTCGGCACCCCGCTACCGAGTGCGGCTTTTCGAGCTTCGAGTGCAGACAGCTTCTTCTTCAGCTCAGTGATCTCCTTGTTGATCGCACGCAACTCGATCTGCGACTTTGTTTTCAACAGGCATTCCGAGCCGAGTTTCTGAGTTATGTAGGCTTCAAGCTGGCTTCTGAGAATCCTGAGGTATGGGTTGCCCCATACCGCGCCTTCTCTGAATTCAAGTTTGCCGGCCTGGATGCCCTCCACGATGAAATCGCGGCTCACGCCATATTTTTTCTGGGCCGTCACGTCGCTTAGCACCGCACCCTTGCGAACCCATTCGCCATATTCCGCCATGTCGGATACCTCAAGGTTGTCGCAACGAGCTACGCGCACCGTGGAGGTTGAGCCCACGCTCAATATCGGTGCTCGCGGCCATTGCGTCGGCTATGGCCTGCACGTCGATCTGCACCAGCTCGTTGCTGTCATAGGCCGTCAACTGATCGAGCTTCGCTTGCATTCGGTCGAAGAACTTCCCTTTGACGCAGGCCTGAGCCTGCGGCGTTCCTACGGCACCGAGCAGCCGGATCGCCATGTGCTCAATGAGACTGTGTCCCGCGTTGCGGCCTCCGGCCAGCGAAGCACAGGCCTCTGCAGAGTCTCTGTCGCATAGAAACAACGTGAGCGGACGCTGCTCCAGCTGCAAGAGCAGCACGTGGATTAGTGCCCAGATCAGAGCGTGCAGCGGCTGCCCACCGGTTGACGGAGCCAGAAAATAGCCTTCGCTCGCCGGCGACAGGCTCTTTGCTCCATGACGGGCATCCACCTTGAGCACATATCCCCCGACGATGCCTCGCGGGGTGCGGCGCTGACCAAGGGTGAGCGCTGCGGCAGCGATGTTATCCAGCGATCCAAAATGGGCGCGAATGCGCCGCCGCTTGGTACGGAACTGTTTCAACTGATGCTCGGTCAGAAATCCTGCAAGACGCTCGACGATGACTTGGGTATCAGACGTTCTCTCATGCACGTAACTGTCGCGCAGACTGCCTCTGGCCGCGGGCAGGCTTTTGTCCCGTGTGTCGACATGGGGCAGCTTGCAATCGGTCAAGTTGCCGTCCGGGAACAGTGCGAAAGATCTGAAACCGCGCTCGATAGTCAAGTTGTGCAGTGCACGATCGCGGGTGAGCAGCGCCGTGCGGCCATCGAGCAGCTTGTCGAGGATCTCCACATCGGGAATGCCGGGATGTTTGGTGGCGAGGAACACCAACTCGATCGGATGATCGCCCAGCCGCGCCGTCAATTTCTCCAACACCGGGCTGTCCCGTCCGACGCACTCGTCGACGACGATGCGCTCGATCAGCAGCGCCGCGCATCGCGCGTTTTGCTTCGACATAAACTCCAGCGCCCTTCTTTTATCCGCGGATGGTGATCGTCGTTTCTGTACTGCGGACGCCAGCACCGCTGAGGTTCTTGCCCATACAGCACTTCTTAAATTTCTTGGCCGAGCCGCACGGGCAAGGATCGTTCCGGCTTACGGCCTGTTCGGACATGCTATCCGGAACAACGGGTCGCGCGCACTTGCGGGCATGGGCATAGATCGCACTCAGCCGTTCGTGGCGCGACCGCAGCTTCGCATAGAGATCCGGCAGAGCGCCTTCCATCAAGCGTCTGAATGTCACCACGTCGCATGGCAGCGGCTCGTCGACGACCCGCTGCCAGATTTTGGTTTTGTAGTTCACGTCGACCGAACTGGTGGTCTCGAGCGCGCCAGCGCCATCATTGATCGGCAGCAGGTTGAGATGTGCATCCGAGCAGCCGCAGCGGTGCTTCAAGCAATACTGGTCCAGCACGACGTACTCGACGCCGTCGACGACCACTTGTATCGTCTCGGCAAATGGCAGGATGTCATTGTAGGTCTGCATGATCGACGAACGCTCGATCTCGTCGAAATCGAACTGAATATGGATCTCGGCCGGCTCGGCGCGCTCCGTCTCGTGTCTCTTGATCTTGAAATGCAGCTCGGCAAGGCGATCAAAGTCGGAGGGCTCCACCGCGGCGAGCAAAAGCTCGGCGAAAGCCAATTCGGACGGTGCGGCGCTTTTTTTGAATGTGGCGTCGATCGATCTTGCGCCGATGTCGAAGCCCACTTTGCGTTCCGATGTCGGCACCGCCGAGCCGGTGACGCCCGGCGCGCGAAACGTAACAGTCATCGTCTGGCAACGACAGGCTGGATTTCCACAGACTTGGGCGACACAGTCGAACGCGTCGATGCCATCGCTGGTGGGAACGCGAGCGATCAGGCGTCCCGATTTCTCATCAATGGCAAAGACCATGGAGGGCTCCCTTGGAAAACCTGCTCGCCATCCAACCCCGCGCGGCGACATGTTCACACAAGCCGCTGCAGGATGCCAAGCTTTGGTCACAAGATGGGGGAAATGATTCGTTCATCGTGAGCCTAGCCCACCAGTGGACCAGGTGCGACCGAATGGGGCAACACTGTTGTGGATAGTTGCGAGGCGACTCGAGGCCGGCCAATGCTGGTATACATTACCGACGTCGCAGGTGCGAAGCCGGCAACGCTCTCTCCATGGCCGGCCGCGTCCGTTATGTGGGGTAGAGCGACAGGCTGCCAAGATTTTGACCGTGAAGAGGTGCGATAGCTTTGACTTCGCGGCGTTCTCGCCGGTAACGGAGCTGGCGCGCTGCAAGTACGTCGGGCGGCCCAAGGACATCATCGCGGTCGGCAGCTCCGGCACAGTCAAAGCCACATCCGTGATCACCGATCTCAAGCCGATATTGCGTGGCTGGTTCGGTTACTTCAAGCAGACCCATCCGAAAACATTTCCCGGGATCGACGGCTTCATCCGGCAACGCCTGCGATCGAAGTTGTTGAATCAGATGAAGAAGCCTCACTTCCGCATTGTCACCTTGTTCAGTAAGGTTTGGCCAAATGCCTGCCTCACAGACCGCCGGCTGTTCACACTGAAAACAAGTAGCGTGCGTCAAGTTCTGCAAATCGGTCTCGACTGATCTGGTCGTCATGGCGAAGCCGTGCTCCGCCCGGACGCGGCGCTCGCCGTGCTCGATCTGATCGACATCGAGGGCAAGCTGGTCACCGGCGACAGCCTGCACTGCAATCGCAAGATGGCCGCCAAGATCGTCGAGAAAGGCGGCGACTATTGCCTGTCACTCAAGGGCAATCAGGAGAGCCTGCTTTCCGATGCGC
>JANMGQ010000127.1:0-4527 GCA_031374735.1 Hyphomicrobiaceae bacterium
GTTGGCACCGCCGCCGAATGCCTTTTCAGGTTTATCGCCGCGCATGAGCCAGATCAGACGAGTGTCAGGTACCTCCTCTCTCAAGCGTGCGAGGTCGATCAACGTACCGATGGCCGAATGTCCGGCCCCGAGCACGGCAACGGTCTTGCCGGCATATCGCGAACGGTCTTTGCCAAACACGTCAGGTATCGAGTAGGCGATTCTGGCGGAAATACTTGCTTCGCCAATAGCATCCAGTCCATTGGCACCCGCAGGGTTCGGCGCGAACCACGTACCGGACGCATCGATCACCGCGTCAGCGCGCACGGTCTTCGGGCCCGCACCATTCTGGTATCTAATCTCGAACTGTGCCGCTTCGCGCCCCTTGGTCTTCACCTTGTCGAAGCCGACGCGGCTGATCTGGGTAACCTGCGCCGACAGATGAATATGATCTTTGAGCGGCGTGCGCGTGGCGAGTGGCGTAAGGTAACCGTCGACGAATTCACCTCCCGTCGGATAGGCGTCAGGGTCTGGAGAATTCCAACCCGCTGCCCGCAGCATTCGCTCCGCCGCCTTGTCGATATTGTATTCCCACGGCGAGAACATCCGCACATGCGCCCACTGGTGCACAGCGTTTGCAACGTCCGGCCCGCGTTCCAGCACGATCGGCGTCAATCCGCGCTCCAAGGCGTGCGCGGCGGCCGCAAGCCCGACTGGACCAGCCCCGATAATGGCGATTGATTTCTGGGTGGGTGCGGTCATCTTCTCTGTCCTTCTGGAAGGTTCGAATTACAAGGCAAATGATCAAGCGACTTTGGGTTTTGCAGCAGGAGTTTCGCAGATGCTTTCGACACAGCATTCCTCGACCAAGAAATCGAGGAGTGACCGCATCACGTCGTAGTTGGCACGGCAGATCAGCGTCGTCGATTGCCTTTCCTGAGCGATCAGACCGACGATCAGCATCGACTTCAAGTGATGCGACAGGGTGGACGGCGCAATATCGAGTTTGCTCTGCAGCTTGCCGACGGGAAGCCCGTTATCGCCCGCACGCACCAGCGCGCGGAAAATCTTGAGCCGCGTCGGGTTGCCGAGCGCTTCGAGGCGGGCTGCTGCATCATCGAGTTTCATGACGACAAGATGCACCAGCCGCAACGGGCTGTCAATTATATTTCTGGAATATTCGAAATACTGAATTACTCGGCAGGTGCCGTCACCGACGCCTGTGGGGCGCGCTGACTTGGCAGCAGGAACGAGATCGCCCAACAGCTCGCCAGCATCACGGCCGAGCCGACCAAGCAGGCGCTCATTCCGCCGATTTGGTAGAGCGCTCCCGACAGCAGGATGCCGAGCAGACGGCCTGCGGCATTGGCCGCGTAGTAAAAGCCGACATCCTCTGCCGCCTTCTCCGAACCGGCGTAGGCCAGGATCAGATACGAGTGCAGCGACGAGTTGACCGCGAACGGCACGCCGAACAATGCAAGCCCTATGACCACGACAAGGTCCGGTCGCCACAGCCCTTGCTTTTGCAGAAGCAGCGCGAGCACGACCGGCACTGCAACGAGCAGACCTGCCCATAGCCGTGATGCCGGCACCTCACGGCTCAATCCGTCTGCGCTGCGAGACACCAGTGTCGGCGCGATGGCCTGAACGCCGCCGTAGCAAATGGTCCATGCCGCCAGGAACCCGCCGACTTCGATGAAGCGCCAGCCGTTGGCATATAGGAACACCGGTAGGCCGACGACGAACCAAACATCGCGCGCGCCGAACATGAAGATGCGGGCGGCAGCCAGCAGGTTCACACCACGCGATTTGCCGAACAGCTCGCGCACCGTCTTCGATGACTTCGCTTTGCCGAGCTCACGCGGCAGCATCGTCAGGCCCGAGATAAAGATGACCGCGATCAACCCGGCCATCAGCCACAACGCTGGCCGGAATCCGACGAGATCCAGCAGCAAACCGCCGACGAAGAAGCCGACCCCTTTCATCGCATTCTTGGAACCGGTGAACCACGCCACCCACTTGAACAGCTGACCTGAGCCTTCCGACGCGGTCGCCTTGATCGCCGATTTCGACGCGGTCTTGGTGAAGTCCTTGGCGAGGCCAGAAATCCCCTGAGCGGCAACGACCCAGATCACCGACGCGACGGCAGTCCAAGCCGGATCGAGGGCCGACAGCATCACAAGACCGGCGACCTGCAAGCCTTGCCCGACCGCCAGCATACGCGGAATCCCAAAGCGCGACGCCAGCCAGCCACCCGCCAGATTGGCGACGATGCCGGCAACTTCATACAGCAGGAACAGGAACGACAGCGTGAACGGTGAATAGCCGAGCTTGAAGAAATGCAGCAGCACGAGCATCCGCAGCGCGCCGTCGACCAGGGTGAAGCCCCAATACGAAGCGGTGACGATCAGATAGTTCCGGACGGATGTTGTCATCAAACACCTGCAGCGATGACAATGCTGGCGAGATCGACCATCCGACAGGCGTAGCCCATCTCGTTGTCATACCACGCGTACACCTTGAGCAACGTACCGTCCGTTACCATTGTGCTCGGGGCATCAATGATGGAGCTGCGCGGATCGTTGCAATAATCGACAGAGACCAACGGACGGGTTTCATAGCCGAGGATACCGGCCAGCGGACCTCGTGCCGCTGCCGCGAACAGGTCGTTGACTTCTCCTTCTGTCGTGGCGCGTTTTAATTCAAACACGCAGTCTGTGAGGCTCGCGTTCAACACGGGCACACGAACAGCGTGACCATTCAGCTTGCCCTTCAATTCCGGATAGATCAGCGCAATGGCCGTGGCGCTGCCGGTCGTCGTCGGCGCCAGCGACATCATCGCCGAGCGCGCCCGGCGTAGGTCTTTATGCGGGGCATCGACAACGACATTGGTATTGGTTGGATCGTGCAGCGTCGTGATCTGGCCGTGACGGATGCCTATCGCTTCGTGAACGACTTTGACCACAGGCGCGAGGCAGTTGGTCGTGCAGGACGCGGCTGTGACGAGCCGATGTTTGGCCGGATCGTAGAGATGATCATTGACGCCGACGACGACGTTGAGCGCGCGATCATCTTTCACGGGAGCGGCAACGATGACCTTTTTGACGCCACGATCAAAGTAGGCCTGCAGCTCTTCTGGTTTCAGGAATTTGCCCGTGCATTCAAGTACGATGTCACATCCGAGATTACCCCAGGCAACGTCGGCGGGCTTCGGCACCGATGAAAAACCGATACGCCTGCCGTCGATCGAAATTGCTGTGTCACCATCGGCATCGAACGAAGCGCGCCATCGCCCATGAATGCTATCGAACTCGAGGAGGTGTGCTGTTGCGGCAGCGCCACCTTTGATCTCGTTGACGTGGACAACATCAAGTCGATTGCCCGCGCGTGGATCATCCACTGGGCGATGCACGCCGCCCATCGCCGCGCGTAGCGACAGCCGCCCGACGCGGCCCATGCCATTGATGCCAACTCTCATCGATCACGTCCTCACAAGATAGGGGCGCGTGCTGTCCGCGAGTTCGTCCAGCCGCGCTTTCAACGCCATGCGATCGAGCGACGCGAACGGCAGGTTGGTGAAAATCTCAAGGCGCCGGCGGATCATGCCGTATGTTTCGGTGAGCAAAGTCGCCCGCTCAGCTTCGGAGCCGGTGAACTTGGACGGATCGGGGAACGGCCAAGCCGCGGTCACGGGGCGGTCGCCAAAATCCGGGCACATCTGGCCGTGCACGGTGTCGCAAAGCGTAATCACAAAATCCATGCGCGGGGCGTCCGGCGTCATGAACTCGTTCCACGACTTGCTGCGGATTTTCGAGACGTCGTGGCCCAGTGTCACCAACCGATCCACCACTTCCGGCAGCGGCCTGGGGGCGGGCTCCGAGCCGGCTGAATAGGCGTTGAACTTGCCCTTGCCGATCTTCTCCAGGATGGTTTCGGCCATGATCGAGCGGGCGGAATTGTGCGTGCAAAGAAACAGAACATTAAACGCGGCACTCATCGGGTTCTCCTCCGGTGTATCCTCGGGCAGCAGTCGGTTGATGTCGAAACAGAGCTGCGGCTGCCCGGCGCAACACGTCTCGGTCAGGAAGCTGAACAGCGCCCGCAGTCCGTTGATGCGAACGGCATAGAAGAGCTGCCGCCCCTTTCGCGTCGGGGCGATCAGCCCTGCATGTTCCAGTGCAGCAAGGTGAAATGAGAGCGTCGACGGCGGCAGGCCAAGCCGGACAGCCAGATCACCCGCCGCCACGCCGGCCCGGCCCGCGTTGGCTAAAACGCGCATGGCGTCCAAGCGCGTTTCCTGCGCCAGGGCCGAGAACCCATCCGATGCTTTCTTGGAATCCATATTTCCAGCATAGTCGAAATGAACGAATACGCAAGAGGCAACGTCCGGTAAGACTCGCGCCCCGCACACGCAAGGTCGCAATCGTCATCCTCGACCGGACGCACCGTCTCGGCTGATCCAACATTGAGGGAATTGCAGTGGGGGTCACGATGGGGCTCGGCGCCGGTCGGCGTGCAGAAGTCAACCGGCGAAAGCCTCTCAGAACT
>JANMGQ010000133.1:0-1924 GCA_031374735.1 Hyphomicrobiaceae bacterium
AGGCTGGCGGGGTCAGAACTGAGTAGATTCCGACGGTTGATCGACAGGGCATGGATCGGCGAATGACTGCATTGTAAAATCTAGCATTGGAGTTGCAATCATGAGCGACGTTGGACGAAAGATTGCTGCGACCAAAAACGCGAAGGCCAAGAAGGGGTTCGTGGCCGACATCGAAGAGCTGACCGAGGAGAATTCGGATTTCCGGCACGTGCTCTACACCGGCAAGTCCCTCCAGCTCGTGCTGATGGCCATCCAGCCAGGTGACGAGATCGGTGAAGAAACCCATACTGATCGCGACCAGTTCTTCCGAGTGGAAAAAGGCAAGGGCGAAGTCTGGATCGACGGTGTTCGATCAAAGATCAAAAGCGATACCGCGATCGTTGTTCCTGCGGGAGCCCGGCATAACATCGTGAACACCGGCGACAAAACGCTGCGGATGTACACGCTTTATGGGCCGCCGAACCATCGCGACGGCATTGTGAGCGCGACCAAGGCCGAGGCGGACACGAAGGAAGAGCACTTCGACGGCAAGACAACCGAATGAGACGCCAGTTCCTCATCGGCGCTGGTTCACTTGCGGTTGCAGGGGCCGGTGCGGCCTATCTGGGATATCGCCAGATGGGCTCCATGTCGGACTACACGGCGTCCATCGCTACCACCCGTGCGCCGCTGCCGCAAGATCCTGCGGCTTCGGAGCTTGTCCGCTACGCTACGCTCGCCGCAAACGGCCACAACACGCAGCCGTGGCGTTTCCGGCTGAGCAACGCTGGCATTCAAATCCAGCCGGACTCCTCGCGACGGACGCCCGTCGTTGATCCCGACGACCACCATGTGTTTGCAAGCCTCGGCTGCGCCGCTGAGAACTTAGGCTTGGCAGCCGGCATGCGCGGTCGTGCTGGCGAGATTAGCTTCGATGCCGCCAATGATGGGTCCTTGCAGTTCACCTTCGGGGCAGGCGCACGGGAAGAGCCCGCTCTGTTTGATGCCATCCCCAAGCGCCAATCGACACGCGCCGAATATGATGGCAGGCCCGTCAGTGCTGCCGATTTGGGAAAGCTGGCGAGCGCAGCGGTGATGCCCGGTGTCGATCTGGTTCTCATCACGGATCGGCCACAAATGGAGCGCGTGCGGGATCTGGTGATTGCGGGCAATACAGCGCAAATGGCTGATGCAGCCTTTGTGCGCGAGCTGAAGACGTGGTTGCGCTTCAGTCCGAATGATGCTCAGCGCACCGGCGATGGGCTGTTCTCCGCCACCAGCGGCAATCCGACCGGTCCCGCGTGGCTTGGCCCACGGCTGTTCGATTGGATGTTCAATGCGGACACTGAAAACAAGAAGTACGCCCAGCATATGAAATCATCGGCCGGGTTCGCTGTTTTCGTCTCGGCACGCGACGACAAGGACCACTGGGTTCGTGCGGGCCGCGCCTGTCAGCGTTTCGCCTTGCAGGCAACAGCTCTCGGGCTCAAGCACGCCTTCATCAATCAGCCGGTCGAGGTCGCAGAACTGCGCCCTGAATTGGCAAGCCTCGTCGGCCTCCCGGGCCGTCGGCCCGATATCGTGATGCGCTTTGGCTATGGGCCAACCCTGCCGTACTCCGCGCGTCGGCCGGTGAGCGCGGTGATAGTGTGAGTTCAGCGAGTGGCCGGACAACTCGGGTAAGACGTTCGAGGATCAAAATATGCGCGATGAGGCAAAGAATAACCAAAGCGCGATCATTCCGACGCTCCGTTACCGCGATGGGCAGGCCGCCATTCAATGGATTTGTACGGCATTTGGTTTCGAGAAAAACCTTGTTGTCCCCGACGCGGACGGCGCAATTGCGCATGCCCAGCTGACCTATGGCAACGGCATGATCATGCTCGGCTCGGCCAATAACAACGCGTTCAGCAAGCTCGTGAAGTCGCCCATGGAAAGCGGCAGC
>JANMGQ010000141.1:0-44652 GCA_031374735.1 Hyphomicrobiaceae bacterium
AGTAAACGCGTGACGCTCAAAAGCTGCCGCACCAACTCGTCGCGGTTGCGCTATGTTCTCTCTATTCACAGAGTGGAGCGTGGCGATGTCCGACAGCGTGCAATCCGCGATTTTCGAAATCCCGAGGAAGTTCCATGCTGAACTCTCGAAGGTTCAGGGCGATTTGGCAAACGTGTTGTCGCGACTTGAAAACGTAAAAAAGCGCACAGCATCAATAGACGAAACCGTGCGCAAGATGCGCCGCAACAATGCAGGGTTGCTTATCATGGCGCGGATGACGGTGGGCCATTTCGCGGAACGCATCAGTCATCTCGAGAGCAAGATGGAGCGCGTCATAGCCGACGAACGTTGACCGCTTAGCCACCGAACCAGCGCCGCCATTTCCGGCCAAACCAAGACGGTTCACCCGGGGCTGTCTGACCACCTCGTACCTCCGCCTCCGCAAGCGCCAAAACGCCTGCGAGTCCTGTCCGGCTCCAGCTCCCGCCCTGCTCGAGGTCGTCCAAATTTCGCGCCGACGTTCGGCCGGTTGCTGGATCGATCATCGCGAAAAACGGAATGGCGCGCTGGCGAAAATCGGGTCGCGCCCGCATCAGATCAGCGCGAACCGTTTCGCCGCTCGGCACCTCCGTGACTTTCCCCATGGCCACGGTCGAGATGGTCACGTCGACCACGTGCAGTCGCCCGGCCAGACCGCCAGCGACAAGCGCTTCAGGCAACGCAGTCTGCATCGTCTTGCAGCTCGGGCACCAGGTGGCACCGAAGACCACGAGCAGACTTTTGCCGGCCGCGGCCGCCTCGGCACGCGCTTTGACAAAGGCGACCATGTGGTCCGTGCACGCCGCTGTCGACCCGGTGGGTCTCGGGCGATCACAACCCGCAGCCGGCACAAAGCCGTAGGCAGGATCCGGGTTTGGCCACGTCGCTTGAGCCCCAGCGCGCGGGCTTGTGAGCACGAATGCTGCCGCCACCAGTCCAACCAGCATCCGCATCCCAACCTCCAAGACAAGCGAATGTGACCTCGACGCAAGGACTGTGCCGAGATGGGCGACCGCCGCCGCGCGTTAACCACTCAGAAACCACGCCCACGTACCGTCGCCCGGAGACGATTCTCCCCCGGAACCGCCGATGTCCGCTCCACATACGCCGCTCACCCTGCCCATGCGCCTTGAGCAGCGGCCATCAAAGACGTCGGCCTTTATGTTGGTCGGCCTCCTCCTGCCCGTAACAGCCTGCGTGCTGGTGCCGTTTGCGATGATGGCGCTGGCCGGCCCGGATCTCATCACGCTCGCATTCGACAATCCGCTCGCGATGGCACAGCTCTGCCTCGGTGCCCTGGTGTGGACGGCTTTGTTCGTCGCCCCTGTCGCGTTCTTTGCCCGCCGGCACGGTGTTGCCCGCACGGTGGAAGTGACAGCCAAGCAGGTGATCGTCACAGAAGTCTCCGCGCTTGGCAGCGAGACCCGGATCATGCCGCTCTCGTCGTTCGATGGCGTCGTGCATGTGGTGCGCACCTCGGTATCAAACGTGCGCCATGAACTCTGCCTCGTCGACTTCGACACACGCACACGCACTGTGTTTCATGTGTCAGACCGGATCGGCCGCGAAACCGTCGATGAGGTGGCCCGCTTGCTTGGCCTGCCGGAAATTTCCGCCCGCGATGCGCTCAATGTCGGTGGTGTCAGAGCCAAACCGGCCGCAATTGGCGTTCCGGACGTCTCGCAACCCGCGCCATCCCGCGCCTTGGCTGCCTGAACGCCCGCAACCCCGCATGCGTCTTGGCGACCCGCCGCTGCACAGCGCGGTGACAGCGCGCTCGACTGATCAAACGGCTCCGTATGGCGCTGCCAAGTGCGCGCGTCTCGGCCCATAATCTCCTGCAGAACCGCGACCGGTGTCGGATTGGGCCCGATCACCCCCAACGCCCCAAGTCAGCGACCTCACCGCACAGCGGGCCGGCCGCGTGCAGGGCCTGCAAACACGCCGCTTGGTGCGATCATGGCCGCACCGGCCAGTACCAATGCCACCCCCCAAATCGGGCCAAGCACCAGCGCAAGCGGCAGACCAAGCGCTGGCAGATACCACAGCGTATGGCGCGCCCACGCGGGGGGCACGATGCTCTGCGCATGAAGGGCAGCAAGTGGCAGTGCGACAAGCGTCAAATCGTAGAGATTGGCATAGGGTGTTGCGACGACAGAGGCGAGAGCAACAACCGTCAGGGCGGTCGGCGTGCAAGCGTCCGTCCGGCGTAGCCAGGCGTGTATGGCGAAAGCGCAGAACGCACCTGCTGTCAGGACATGCAGCGCCATGGCCGCGCTGCCCCCCAGTCCCAGGGTGCGGAACAGAGCATATGGCGTCAGCAGGAAGTACGTGAAGCCGGCCGACATTCCCGTCAGGAACGCGTTCTGCACCGGTAGTGTCTTGGTGATGTAGTCAATCCAGGCGCCCGGTCCGACCACAACAAAGGACAAAGCCACCAAGGCAAGCGTCGTCGCAACAGTGGCGCCTATCAGGGCATAGCGCCGCTCCAACAGTGCAATCGCTCCGACCACCACGCCGAGCTGCGGCTTTATCGTGAGCAGCCCGAGCAGCACACCCGCCAGTATCGGGCGCCGATCCATGGTCACGAGGGCCGCGAACATCAGCGCGCCAAGAGCCGCTGTCATTTGCCCCTGAAACGCCGCAAGCCCGATAGCGGGGGCGGCCAGAGCCAGCAAGGTGGCCGCGCGGCGGTTCGCAGCAACCAGCCGCATGGCAGCGACGACCGCTGCGATGTTGGCCCCCGTCCAAAGCGCCAGTGCTACGCCGTATGGCAGCATGCCGAACGGGATCAGCAGAGGGATAATGGACGGCGGATAGGAATAGATATGATAGACGCCGATATCGGCCGTAAACTGCCCTTTGAGCCAGACGTTGTAGGCAGTCTGGTCAAACAGCAGCGCGCTCTGCCCCAAAGACGCGAGCCGGCCTGCCGCCCAGAAATTGATGAAGTCGCGGCCATAGCCATAGCCAAAGTTATAGTCCCACCCGTCCCTCGGAAGATAAAAGAACATGTACAGCGCCAGCGTGGCCAGGAGGCCGCCGGCCACCATGCGGTTGATCTTGTCCTTGTCCATGTCGAACCTCCCAAGCGCCATCAACCATCCGCGAGAGCCGTTAATGAAGGTTTAGGCGGCGCATGCCCGCTTGCGCCGCAACGGGCCTTCGTTTCACGCGATCAACCCACTCGCGCTTCTCCTCGGAACCGGTATTCTTGCGAAACAACCCTCACGAGGATGCCATGATCTCAGCTGACGCCTTCGACACCGATGCCATGCTGGCCGAGATGCTCGCCTGGGTGAGCATCGAGAGCCCGACCTACGATCCCGCAGCCGTCGATCGCATGGAGGCGTTCATCGCACCGCGGCTGGCGGCCCTCGGCTGCACAGTCGAGACGATCAAAGGCACCACCGGCCCCACGGGGGAGAGCCTTGGCGGTATGCTGCGGGCGAAGCGGCCCGGCAAAGCCGGCAAGCCCCCCATCCTCATCATCGCACATGCCGATACGGTGCACCCCGTCGGCACACTCGCGGGCCCACTCAAGATCCACCGCGAAGGCGATAAGCAGTTCGGCCCCGCCATTTACGACATGAAGGGCGGCACGGTCATGGCACTGACAGCGCTCCGGGTGCTGATTGCGGCCGGCAAGCTCGACAGCCCCGTCACCATCATCATCAACCCCGACGAGGAAATCGGCAGCCCCACATCACGCGCGCTGATCGAGGCCGAAGCCAAAGCGCACCGCTACGTTCTGATCCCCGAACCGGCCAAAGGCCCAACGGGCGAGGTGACCACGGGGCGACATGCCTTCCAGCGCTTTTTCTTCACCACCCATGGGCGGCCCGGCCACTCCGGCTGGACCAGCAAAGATGGCCGCTCGGCCGTGCGCATCATGGCGCAGCTGGTCGAGGAGCTCGAAAGCCAATCGAACTTCGACACGGGCCCGACCTATGCCGTTTCAGTGTTCCACGGCGGCCAGTGGGTGAATTGCGTGCCAATGACTTGCACCGCACAGGCGCTCTGCGTCGCCCGCGATATGACGACATTCGATCAGATCACTCGCACGGTCATGGGTCTCGAAGGGGTTCGAAACGATGTCCGTGTTGAAGTGCAGAGGGGGCCTATCCGGCCGTTATGGACGGCGAGCGCTGGGACGATGGACCTCTACGAACGGGCGCGAAAACATGCGGGAGCCCTGGGTTTCGATCTGCCACATGGCCAGCATGGTGGTGGCTCAGATGGCAACTTCACGGGGGCAATGGGAATTGCGACGCTGGACGGCCTCGGCCTGGTTGGCCACGGCGCACACACCCATGAGGAACATATCCTGGTTTCGCACATCCGCCCACGCGCCACGTTGTTTGCGCGCCTCATCGAAGAATTGGCCGGTTAGACCAAAATACCGCCTATGGCGCGAAAATGTGCCTCTTCAGATACAAGATCCGCCATTCTTCAAATTGACATCACCTGAACCGCACAGGATAACGGATCAGGAGCCGCAACCGCCAACCAGCGGATCGATCCTGCTGCGCCCGCTGAGCAACAGCACTGTCGCTCGGCGCGCCGCTCAAATACAGGGAGATAACAACCTCATGAAATCCGTCGTAAAATTCGGCCTTACAGCTGTCGCAGCTGTCGGCTTCTCGAGTGCCGCTTTCGCGCAGGCGAAAACACTCGATACCATCAAGGCCCGCGGCTCGCTGTCATGCGGCGTTGGCACCGGCTTGGCCGGCTTCAGCCAGCCCGATGACAAAGGCGTATGGACCGGTATCGACGTCGACATGTGCCGCGCGATTGCGGCCGCCATGTTCGGCGACGCCAACAAGGTCACCTATAAGCCATTGTCGGCAAAAGAGCGTTTCACCGCTCTCCAGTCCGGTGAAGTCGACTTGCTCTCGCGCACGACAACCTGGACCATCACGCGTGACAGCTCGCTCGGCCTGAGCTTCGCTGGTGTCAACTTCTATGACGGCCAGGGCTTCATGGTGAAGAAGGCCCTCGGTGTGAAGAGCGCCAAGGAACTCAAGGGCGCGTCGATCTGCGTGCAGACCGGCACGACCACCGAGCTCAACCTCGCCGACTACTTCCGCGCCAACAAGATGGACTACAAAACCGTCGTGTTCGAAAAGAACGATGAAGTGGTTGCCGCCTATGACGCCGGCCGCTGCGACGCGTTCACGACCGACTCGTCGGGTCTGTACGCTGAACGCCTGCGCATGAAGACTCCGGACGACAACATCGTTCTCCCCGAGATCATCTCGAAAGAGCCGCTCGGTCCGGTCGTTCGCCAGGGCGACAGCCAGTGGTTCACGCTGGTGAAGTGGGTCCACAACGCGATGCTGAACGCTGAAGAGCTCGGCGTCACCTCCAAGAATGTCGATGAGATGCTCAACTCCGCTAACCCGGAGGTCAAGCGTCTGCTCGGCAAGGAAGGCGACTTCGGCAAGGGTCTCGGCGTCGAGAACGACTGGGTCGTCAAGATCCTCAAGCAGGTCGGCAACTACAGCGAAGTCTATGAGCGCAACGTTGGTTCGGGCTCGCGCCTGAAAATCGACCGCGGCCTGAACAAGCTGTGGAACGCCGGCGGCCTCCAGTACGCCCCGCCGATCCGCTAACAACTTTGGGGGCCGGGTTGCAAAACCCGGCCCTTATTGCATCCGCTGAATTGTGACGAAACCGAGGCAGTTCATGGTCGCGCTGCCGCAGCACAAGATGACAGTCGACGAATTCCTGGTGTGGTCCGAGCGGACACCTGGCCGCTTCGAGTTGCACGAGGGCCAAGTCGTGGTCATGCAGTCTGAACGACTGGGGCATGTCCGCACCAAGGATCGTGTCAAAGGCGTACTGAGCCGTGCGTTGATCGCGACCGGTAAAGACAGTTTGTGCGAGGCCGTCGCGGACGGCGCGACCGTTCGGATCGACGATGACACGGCGTATGAGCCAGACGCCCTCGTTATTTCGGACCGCGATTGTCGGATGACGTCATCGAAATCCCCAATGTGACAATCGTGGTCGAGGTCCTTTCGCCCTCAACTGGCAGCGTCGACAGGGGCAACAAACTGGCCGATTATTTCCGTGTTCCCAGCATCTGTCACTACATCCTCGTCAACCCACATAAGCTGCCGATCATCCACCACGCCCGGCAAAACGACGGCACAATCCTCACCCGCATCGTCAGCGCTGGCGCCATAACCTTTGACCCGCCTGGCATCACCGTAAACGTCAACCAACTCTTGGAGTAGTCGTGTATGCGCCTCTTGATCTCAGTCGCCCTAGGGCTCTCCGTGACATCGGCTGCAGCCCTCGCCCAATCCCCCAAAACTCTCGACGTTATCAAGCAACGTGGCACAGTCTCCTGCGGCGTGACGCAGGGCGTCGTCGGCTTCAGTGCGCCGGACGATAAAGGCCGCTGGGTCGGATTTGACGTCGACTATTGCCGCGCGCTCGCTGTGGCAATCTTTGGCGACGGCGAAAAGGTGACGTTCAAGGGACTGACGTCGAAGGAGCGGTTCACAGCCCTGCAGTCGGGCGAAGTCGACCTTCTCTCGCGCACGACAACCTGGACCCTGACACGCGACAGCTCGCTCGGCCTCTCGTTTGCGGGCACCATGTTCTATGACGGCCAGAGCTTCCTCGTCCGCAAGAGCATGAACATCAAATCCGGCAAAGATCTTAAGGGGGCCACGGTCTGCACCAACGCGGGCACGACCAGCGAGTTGAATCTGGCGGATTACTTCCGGACGCATAAGCTGGATTACAAGCCACTTGTGTTCGAAAAGAACGACGAAGTGGTTGCCGCATATGATGCCGGGCGCTGCGATTCGTGGAGCACAGATGCTTCGAGCCTTTGGGCTGAGCGGCTGCGCATGAAGAACCCAGACGAGCACACGGTGCTGACCGAACTCATTTCCAAGGAGCCGCTCGGGCCGGTTGTGCGCCAAGGCGACAGCCAATTCTTCACCCTTGCAAAATGGGTCTACTTCGCCTTGCTGAACGCGGAAGAACTGGGCGTCACCCAGGCCAACGTCGATCAGATGGCAGCCTCGACAAACCCAGAAATCAAACGCCTGCTCGGCAAAGAAGGCGACTTCGGCAAGGGCCTCGGCGTTGAGAATGACTGGGTCGTCAAGATGGTCAAGTCACTTGGCAACTACGGCGAAATGTACGAGCGCAATCTCGGCATGGGCTCGAAGTTGAAAATCGAACGTGGGCTCAACAAGCTTTGGAATGCCGGTGGCCTGCAATACGCGCCGCCGATCCGATAAGTTTGGCAATGCGGTGGTGGGCGAATGGCCAATTGACGCTGGCCGCGCCCACCACCACCATCACGAAAACTGCGGACGCACTCTACGCCTGAGCAGGTACTCAAATGGCCGTCACCGACGACCCACGTTTCACTTCAGCGCCACCGAAGCCAAAGAGCTCCGGCAGCTTCCTGTACCGGCGCGAGGTGCGACAGGCGATCTACCAGATCCTCGTGGTCGTCGGCGTCGCTCTCTTGTTCTATCTCATCATTTCAAACACGGCTGAGAACCTGCGGCAGCGCAACATCGCCTCGGGCTTTCGCTTCCTTGGCACTGTGGCTGGCTTCGACATCGCACAGACGCTGGTCGAATACTTCAACACCTCGACTTACGGACGCGCGTTCGTCGTCGGCCTCTGGAATACGATCCTGGTTGCAATCATTGGTATTGTTCTGGCGACCATACTTGGTTTCGTCGCCGGCATCGCGCGATTGTCAAACAACTGGCTGGTTGCCAAGATCGCTACGATCTACGTCGAGACAATCCGCAACATCCCACTGCTGCTGCAATTGTTCCTGTGGTACTTCGGCGTGCTGAAGTCGTTGCCGCCGCCTCGCCAGAGCATGAACATCGGCGACACAGTGTTCCTAAACGTGCGGGGGCTCTATGTGCCGCGTGTCGAGGGACTGGTGTCGTACGAGACGATCGGCGCGCTCGTGGCAGCGATCATCGGCACGATCGTGCTGATGCGCTGGGCAACCAAGCGGCAGATGGCGACGGGGCAGCGGTTCCCAGCTGGTATCATCGGGGCGGCTGCGATCGTGCTGCTTCCCATCATCGCGTTCCTCGCCATGCATTGGCCCCCGCAGATCGAGTATCCAACGCTGCAAGGCTTCAACTTCCGGGGCGGCGTCGTTGTGCAGCCCGAGCTTGTGGCCATCACCATCGGCCTCGTGGTCTATACCGGTGCCTTCATCGCCGAGATCGTCCGCGCGGGCATCCTCGGGGTGCCGAAGGGACAATGGGAGGCCGCGCGCGCCATGGGGCTGTCGAGCGGACAGCTGTTGCGCCTGGTCGTGCTGCCACAGGCCATGCGCATCATCATCCCGCCGCTGACCTCGAACTACCTGAACCTGACCAAGAACTCATCGCTCGGCGTCGCCATCGCCTACGCCGATCTGGTCAACATCGCCGGCACGATCCTCAATCAGACGGGCCAAGCGGTGGAGGTCATCCTCATGATTATGGGGGTGTATCTGTCGCTGTCGCTGATCACGTCCTTCTTCATGAACTGGTTCAACAAGAAGATGGCTCTGGTGGAGAGATAGGCTCGCAAGATGACGGCTTTGCCGAAGAACAAGATGACCGTCGACGAGTTTCTGGCGTGGTCGGAGAACACGCCAGGGAGATTCGAGCTGTTTCACGGCACGGTCTATGTGATGCAAGCCGAGCGGACGCGGCATGCCCGCACGAAATTCCGCGTTCAGAAAGCGTTGGAAGCAGGCATCGTCGCGAAGTCGTTGCCCTGCCATATGCTGCCCGACGGAATGACGGTCCGGGTCGACGCGGACAGTGCCTTCGAACCCGATGCGCTCGTGTATTGTGGACCGGAACTCCACGGCGACGCGGTGGAGGTTCCGGCGCCCGTCGTGATCATCGAGGTCTCGTCACCATCAACGCGCCGAATTGATGTCGGAGTTAAGCTGATGGGCTATTTCAGCCTGCCGAGCGTGCACCACTACATAATAATCGACCCTGAACGGCTGCCACTGATCCATCATATGCGCCAAGCCGACGGCTCGATTTTAACTCGGCTGGTTGCAAGCGGAACAATTCTCTTGTCGCCTCCGGGCATTGACCTATCAGTCGATAACCTGGTCGACCTATGAGCACCCAGATGACCGCCATAACCGCAACATCGCCTCCCCCTGTCCCGGTCGACAAACGACCAACTGAGGATTGGAAGCTGCTTCTATTCGGCAGCCTCGCACTTTTTGTTGCGGCACTCTTGATTTGCAAGCTGGCTGGCACGGTTTCGCTTTGGCAACAGTTGGCAGATGGTAAGTACGTTTTTCAACTTGCTGTGCAACCAGCGCCGACGACGGTGATGTCTGCGCTCGTGATAGTCGGTTTCCTTGCCAGTCATCTGTTGCCCATCGACTGGGCGCGCAAGAATTTGTTCAGCTCGGTGAGCAACGCCATCTTCACGATCGTTGGGCTGCTGCTCCTCATCATCTGCATGGCCGGCCTCTTTAGGTTCGCCATCATCGAGGCCACCTGGGTCGGCAAGGACGGCGCGGATTGCACCAAGAACAATGGCGCCTGCTGGCCCTTCGTGTTCGCGAAGTTCGGCCAGTTCATGTACGGCACCTTCCCCGAGGCGCTGCGCTGGCGGCCAAAGCTCGTCTATCTCATCGCCATAGCGGCGCTCGTGCCGCTGATGTTCGAGGATCTGCGCGAAAAGCTCAAAGTGCTGATGTGGCTCGCCATTGTGTGTGCGGGCTTCATCGCCGCAAAGTATGCATTCCTGGCGGCCGGCTCGAAGTTCACCGGCTT
This sequence comes from Hyphomicrobiaceae bacterium, assembly GCA_031374735.1. GTDB lineage: Bacteria > Pseudomonadota > Alphaproteobacteria > Rhizobiales > Hyphomicrobiaceae > JABFRJ01. The sequence continues at coordinate 9,840 of JANMGQ010000141.1, forward strand.
CGACGAGATGGTGGACCCGCTGTATCTGGTCGCGATTTGCATTGCGACGCTTGCCAGCATCTACCTCGCGGAGAAGACCGGCAAGACGCCGGTCGCGATCTTCTTCTTCCTCATCTTCCCGATCATCGCTTTCATACTGTTGGTCGGTAACACGTTGGGCCTGGAGTTTGTGCCGACTAACCTTTGGGGCGGGATGTTGGTGACGCTGGTCGTCGCGACGACGGGCATCGTCGCGGCGTTCCCGATCGGTGTCGCGCTGGCTCTCGGCCGGCGCTCCAACATGCCGATCGTCAAAGGCGCATCGGTCACCTTCATCGAGTTCATTCGCGGCGTGCCGCTGATCACCATTCTGTTCATGTCGTCTGTGATGCTGCCGCTGTTCCTGCCGCCCGGCTGGGACATCGACAAGCTGCTGCGCGCGCTGTTCATGGTGATGCTATTCTCAGCCGCCTATCTGGCCGAGGTCATTCGCGGTGGACTGCAAGCCATCCCGCGCGGTCAGTTCGAAGCCGCCGAGGCTCTCGGACTGAACTACAGGCAGAAAATGAGCCTGATCGTGCTGCCGCAGGCGCTGAAGCTGGTCATCCCTGGCATCGTCAACTCGTTTATCGGCCTGTTCAAGGACACCTCGCTGGTGCTCATCATCGGCCTGTTCGATCTGCTCGGCGTCGTGCAGAAAAACATGTCGGACGCCAAGTGGTACGCACCGACGACCGTCATGACCGGCTATCTGTTTGCAGGCTTCCTGTTTTGGATCTTCTGCTTCGGCATGAGCCGCTATTCCATGTCGGTCGAGCGTCGTCTGGCCGCCGGCGACAAGCGTTGAGCGTGAGCGCCGACGGTCCCGGGTGCCGGCCACCCATCGCGCAACAATTTCATGAGGTCCTGAAGATCTCGTTGTTGCAGCAATCGCGGGCACATCTTGGCGTCGCGGTGTGCGGTGGAATGGGTGGCCGGCACGAAGCGCCGGCCATGACAGTGGTGGGGTTTGTCGCTGCGCAGGCCACTTCTGAAAGGGGTCACGCTCTACCAATCGTAGGCTCACTCGACTGTCGGCTCACGCACCCGTGACCGGACGAACCGCATGCCTCTCGTTTGCGCGGAGCTGCTGGGCGGGACTGCCCCTCACGTACCGCCACTCCTCATCCAGCGCCTGAACACCCGCCGCTCCCCCCTCACGCAGCGGGTCGGTTCTAGTGCTTGCCTGTCATCCTCGCTGGTCATTGGCACCGGCATAGGGCTAAGGTCTGCGGCGCGGTTCAGCGGGTTGGGGCTGAGCGGGTCGGGGGACCGGAACACAATGAGCAACGACGCCGTCGCCATCCTGGGCTTCGTTGCCCTGTTTGCACTCATGCTGTTGCGCGTGCCCGTCGGCATGGCGCTCGGACTCGTTGGCGTCACAGGGTACGGCTACCTCGTCGGCTGGGGGCCTGCCTTGAAGCAGGTCGGCACCGTTTCCATGCGCACGGTCACTGACTATACGTTCGGCGTCATTCCGATGTTCCTGCTGATGGCCGCGTTCGTCACCAACTCCGGCATGAGCCGCGAACTGTTCAAGGCCGCCAACAGCTTTATCGGCCATCGCCGCGGCGGCCTCGGCATCGCGACTATCGTCTCCTGCGGCGCCTTTGCCGCGATCAGCGGCTCGTCCGTGGCAACCGCGGCGACGTTCTCCAACGTCGCTTATCCCGAGATGCGACGGAACGGTTATCCGCAGTCGTTCTCGGTTGGCGTGATCGCGGCCGGCGGCACACTTGGCGCCATGTTGCCGCCGTCAACCGTGCTCGCCGTTTATGGCATCATCACCGAGCAAGACATTGGCAAACTGTTCATGGCCGGCGTCATTCCGGGGCTCATCGCGGTTGCGATGTACGTGATCACAATCGTCTTGATCGGCATGGCAAAGCCCGACTTTCTGCCGGTGCGTGAAAAAGCCAGCCGGGCGGAACGCCTGCAAGGCCTGCGCGATATCTGGGCGCCGGTGACGCTGTTCCTGTTCGTCATCGGCGGCCTCTACGGCCTCTATGGCTTCAAATTCACGCCGACTGAAGCGGGTGGCGTCGGCGCCAGCGGCGCGCTGATTATCGGCATACTGCGCGGGCGGCTTGGGCGGGAGGAAATTCTTGCGTCGCTGCTGCAGGCGACGCGTACGGCGGCGGCTGTGTTCACCGTATTGATCGGCGCGCTGCTGTTTGGCTACTTTCTGACGATCACACAGGTGCCGCAGAAGGTGACCGAGTTCATGACCGGCCTCGGCATTGGCCGCTACGGTGTGCTGATGCTCATCCTGCTGATGTATCTGATCCTCGGTTGCCTCATGGACGCCATGGCCATGATCATTTTGACGGTGCCGATCATATTTCCCGTCATCGTGCACCTCGGCTTCGACCCGATCTGGTTCGGCGTGATCGTGGTCATGACTGTAGAATTGGCGCTGATCCATCCACCGGTCGGCATGATCGTGTTCGTGATAAAAAGCGTGGTGAAGGACGTCAGCTTTGCAACCATCCTGCGCGGTGTGCTGCCGTTCATCGGTACAGACCTCGTGCGGCTGGCCCTCCTGGTTGCATTTCCGATCCTGGCGACGTGGCTCCCGTCGCGAATGTAATGCCGTCGCGGGCCTTGCGGTGAAGTATGAACTCAATCCCGTCGTCAAGAAGCAAGTTGAAGGCGGCGAGCCCTTTGATGTCGTCCTCGTCAATCCAGAATTTGTCGCCGAACTCATCAAACTCGGCAAAGTCGGCCAAGGCACCGGCAATGGTTTCGGCCGTATTCCGATGGGCGTTGCCGTCAAAGCTGGCGCATCCAAGCCGGATCTGAGCTCAGTCGAGGCGTTCAAGCGCTCGCTGCTGGCGGCCAAGTCCGTGGCCTACGCCGGCGAAGGGTCGAGTGGCATCTACTTCACCGGACTGCTGGAGAAGCTTGGCATTGCGCCTGCGATGAAAGACAAGCTGAAGTCGGTCGGCGGCTTGACTGGACAGGTTGTAGCGAACGGCGAAGCCGAGCTTGGCGTGGTTCCCGTCACAACCATCCTGGCTGCGGCGCCGGGTGCTGATCTGGCCGGTTTATTCCCGCAAGAGCTTCAAAGCTACATCGACATCTCCGTAGGGATCAGCTCGTCCACAAAACAAAACGTGGCGAGCAAAGCCCTGGTCGCGTTTCTCTTGAGTACTGACGTCGAGCCGGCAATGAAGAGACGCGGGATCGATCGATTGAAATGACTGTTAGTCGCGCAAGGCGGCGTCCACATCGGTGATCAGTTTGGCCGCGGTGTCATCGTCTAGAGCGGCCAACGGCGGACGCATAATGCGCCACGCCGGATCGCGCCGTTGGTGTGCGATCATCGTCTTGACCGAAGCAATAACGGGCTGGCGCACGATCGCGTCGACGATCGGTCGTATGCGCGCGTCGTCCTTGCCCTCACGGGCAACCGGGCCGAGGACACCGGGCATGAAATTTGCCAGCCCGCAGATCGAGCCTGAGCCGCCCATGCGCACGGCCTTGGCGAGATCCCGCTCGTCGCCGACCAGGATCATCAGCTCTGCGTGCTGCTCGAGCAGCGCCCCCGTGTTCGACCAGGTCGACGAGCTGTCTTTCACGCCGACAACGACGCCAGGAAACTCGCGCTTGAGGCGTCCGATCAAGGCGACCGAGAGCGGCACGCCCGTGACGCTTGGAATGTGATAGGCGAACATGTCCCGCGCCTTTGACCCGAGGCGGTGGAACAGTTGCGCAAACCATTGGAACAGCGCGTCCTCGCCGACCCCGCGAAAGTAGAACGGCGGCGTCAGCAGCAAGCCCCGGAAACCGAGGTCGAGCGCTTGGGTCGCCTGGTCCGCCGCATCTTCAATCGCCGAGGCAACAACAGACGTGAGCAGCTGCTTGGGCTGGATGCCAGCCTTCAGCATCGCTTCAAACACGTTGCCGCGCGTCGACAGACCAACAGAGGCGCCCTCGCCGGTGGTGCCAAACAGCGTGATGCTGTTGCAGCCCTGCGACAGGCACCATTGGGCGTGATCGACCATGCGGGAAAAATCGAGCATGCCCGTGCGATCAAAGGGCGTTGCCAAGGCGACGCTGAGGCCGAAGCGGGATGGGGTCATGGAAGCTCCGTGAGGCGCCGTGCGCCAAAGACGCGTCGTTCATGAGTGCTCTGCGTTGGGTCGCGGCGTCAATGCGCCTCGTCCCAGTTCAGTGCGGCTGTGGCGTCGACTTGGATCGGCACAGACAGTTTTACCGCCGGCTCCGAACTCGTTTCCATGACGCGACGGACGAGCGGAATCAGCCTGTCGACGTCGGCGTCGTTGGCCTCGAAGATCAGTTCGTCGTGCACCTGCAGCAGCATTTTCACGCCATCGAACTTCGAGGCGCGCAGTGCATCGGGCATGCGGATCATGGCGCGGCGGATGATGTCGGCGGCTGAACCCTGGATCGGCGCGTTGATGGCGGCACGCTCGATGAAGGCGCGCATGGAGGGGTTTTTGGTGTTGGCTTCCGCGTAGTGGATGCGACGGCCGAAAATCGTCTCGACGTAGCCCTTATCCTTCACGAACGCGCGCATCGCATCCATGTAACCGCGAATGCCGGGAAAGCGTCTGAAGTAAGTTTTGATGTATTCGCCCGCCTCCTGCTTGGAGATGCCGAGCTGGGCCGCGAGCCCGAAAGCCGAAATGCCGTAGATGATGCCGAAATTGATCGCCTTGGCACGGCGGCGCACGTCGGCCGGCATATCCTTGATGGGCACACCGAACATTTCCGACGCGGTCATCGCGTGAATATCGAGGCCGTCGGCAAAGGCTTTCTTCAGCTGCGGGATGTCAGCGATGTGGGCGAGCACGCGCAATTCGATTTGCGAGTAATCAGCCGAGACAAGCTTGTGGCCCTTGTCGGCAATGAAGGCCGTGCGGATTTCGCGGCCTTCTTTGGTGCGGATCGGAATGTTCTGCAGGTTCGGGTCCGACGAGGCGAGGCGACCCGTTGTCGTGGACGCCAGCGCGTAACTGGTGTGAATGCGGCCCGTGTCGGGGTGGATGAACTCCGGCAGCGCGTCGGTGTAGGTGGATTTCAGCTTCGTCATCTGACGCCATTCGAGCATCGTGTTGACGAGCTTGCGCGCATCATCCGGTAGCTCTTCGTTGCCAGCGAGATCGTCGAGCAGGCCTGCGCGCGTCTCCCACTGGCCCGTCTTGGTCTTCTTGCCGCCTGGTAGTTTCAGCTCGTCGAACAGCAGTTCGCCGAGTTGCTTGGGCGAGGCGAGATTGAACTTGCGCCCGACCAAGGCATAGACCTCTTCCTCCAACTGCAGGCTGCGCTGCGCGAACGATGACGACAACCGCGCGAGGATGGACTTGTCGACCTTGATGCCGAGACGCTCCATATCGACAACGATGGGCAGCAGCGGCCGCTCCAGCGTCTCGTACACCGTCGTCAGGCGTTCGGCGGCGAGCCGCGGTTTCAGCGCGAGCCACAAGCGCAGCGTGACGTCAGCATCTTCGGCGGCGTAGGCGGTGGCCTTGTCGATCGGCACAGATGAGAAATTCTTGTCGGCTTTCTTGGCGCCAGACGCATGTTCCATCACGGATGAGAAGGCGATCGGTGTGTGCCGTAAGTGACGCTCCGACAGCACGTCCATGCCATGCAGAGACCGACCGCCATCGAGCGTATAGGAGGCGAGCATCGTATCGTCGACTGGCGCCAGCGTGATGTTGTGCCGACGCAAGACGAGCGTGTCGAATTTCAAGTTGTGCCCGATCTTCAGGATTCCCGCGTCTTCGAGCAGCGGCTTCAGCACCTCCAGCGCATCGCGCGTTTTGATCTGCCCGGGTGCGCGCCCACCGTCGCCAAACAGGTCAGCGCTGCCGGTTGTGTGGGCGAGCGGCACATAACAGGCCTCGCCCGGCTCAAGGGCGAGCGACACGCCCACAAGATCCGCGCGCATGGCGTCGAGTGAGTTGGTCTCGGTGTCGAAGGCAACGCGGCCGGCCTCCATCGCGCGCGCAACCCACGCCTTCAAGCGCGCAAGATCCGTTACAGTCTCATAGGCGTCTGTTTTGAACGGCTTCGCCTTCGCCTGCTCAAGACCCGCGACAGCGGCTTTCGCTGGACCGCCCTCAACCGAGTTTGTCTCCGTTCCAGAGCCAGCTGCCGGCGCTGTGCGCGAGAAGCGCACGGATTGGCCCACCGATTGTGCGAGCGGCTGCGGCGCCTCGACGCCGAGCGTCTCTGCGATCTTCTTCGTCAGCGTGTTGAACTCCATCAGCCGCAGAAACGCGAGCAACGTATCAGGCGGCGTGTCTTTGACGCCGAAGGCCTCGCCCGACACGGCCACGGGCACATCCGTCATCAACGTCACGAGCTTGCGCGAGATGCGCGCCTGCTCGGCAAACTCGATCAGCTTTTCGCGCCGTTTCGGTTGCTTGATTTCGCTGGCCCGCGCGAGCAAACTATCGAGATCGCCATACTCCTTGATCAGCTCCGCGGCCGTCTTGATGCCGATGCCGGGCACACCTGGGACGTTGTCGGTCGAGTCGCCGGCCAACGATTGCACGTCAATGACCCGATCCGGCTCGACGCCGAATTTCTCGATGACCTCGTCGCGGCCGATCACCCGGTTGTTCTTCATCGTATCGAGCATGCCGATGCCAGGGCCGACGAGTTGCATGAGGTCCTTGTCGGACGACACGATCGTCACATCGGCACCCTGCGCCTGGGCCTGCTTGGCGTAGGTTGCGATGATGTCGTCAGCCTCATAGCCGGACATCTCGATGCTCGGGATGTTGAAGGCTTTCACCGCATCGCGGATGAGCTGAAACTGCGGCACGAGTTCTTCAGGTGGCGGCGGGCGCTGGGCTTTGTACTGGTCGTAGATCTGATTGCGGAACGTTTGCGAGCCCGCATCGAAAATGACGGCGAGGTGCGTCGGGCCCTTGGTGCCGCGTGCCTCCGTCACCAGTTTCCACAGCATCGCACAAAAGCCGTGCACCGCGCCGACGGGCAGACCATCGGATGGCCGCGTCAGCGGCGGCAGCGCGTGGAAGGCGCGAAAAATGTAGCCGGAGCCATCGATCAGATAGATATGGCTGCCCTTTTCGACCGGCACGGGTTCGCCCGCGGGCACAAAGTTCACACGCGGCGCGCGTTCGACAGGGTCGGCGGCGTTGGTCGGATCGGACATGGGGATGCTCTCGCTGTTCTTGCAGCCTTATAGGGGATCACGCCAGGGGATGGGAGACGGTGTGCCGAACCTCGGTGGGCCGCCAACGTCACGCCCGCCTTCGACTTAGGTGGGGGCGTTCTTCTCAGCATTGCCGCAAACAAAACCCGTGCACGCCGCAATCCGTCCTTAACCCAAGTGGTCTATGCAGCGGCACATGTGCGGAGGGGGCGATGCGTAACATTTCGGTCGTGTTGGCCGCCGCGTGCGCGTGCACCATCATCGCAGCCTGCGTGCCAAAGCAGCGCACCCAGGCGCCGCTGTCGCCCTGTGACGTCGCGACAGGATCCGCCACCAGCTACAGCCGCGGCATCGCTTTGGCACGGGCCGAACGCGCCTTGCGCGTGCAAGCCATCGATGCGCGCGGCGATCTCGTCTCGTCCGGTGTCCGGCGCGTGAAGGTCATCGGTGTGCGACGCACATGCGAACCGTACCGCTTGTTTACGGCCGGTTCGGGGCTCGTGACATGCAAGGTCCAAGCGCAACTGTGTGGGCGCTACTGAGGCCTCACGAGGATGTGCCCTGGCTCAGGCCGGTCGTGATTTGCGTTTTCATGTGCGCGCCATAATCGTGCTCCCAGTTGCTGACCGTGCAACATGGAGATACCTGATGTCGATCTCGCGCCGCATGATACTCGCTGCTGGTGCCGCGCTTGTCCTCGCCGGTCCCGCTGTCTCGCAAGCGCCGCAGAGCAAGCCGCCGACCAACCTCGACAAGGCTGGCATCGCCATCCAGGGCTACGATCCCGTCGCCTACCAAACGCTCGGCAAGCCGACCAAAGGCATAGACACCATCACAGCCATCCACGATGGCGCGACCTATCGTTTCGCGACGGCCGAGCACAAGGCCGCGTTCGAGAAGGAGCCGGCAAAGTATGTGCCGCAATATGGCGGCTATTGCGCCTATGCCGTTGCCAGTGGTTACACAGCTGCCGTTGATCCAACCGCGTGGAAAGTAGTCGAGGGAAAGTTGTATCTCAACTACAATGCTGCCGTGGCGAAGAACTGGGCTGCCAATGCCACCGGCTACATCAAGTCCGGCGACGCCAATTGGATCGACTGGCGCAAGCTCAAAAAGGGCTGAGTGCGCTCAGGCTGGACCGCGGCAGACGGCCTCGATGTTGTATCCGTCCAGATCGAGGACGAAGGCGCCGTAGTAATCGGCATGGTAGTGCGGACGCAGGCCCGGGGCGCCGTTGTCGGTGCCGCCGGCTTTCATCGCCGCGTCGTAGAAGGCGCGCACGGCATCGCGTGATTTGGCTTCAAAGCAGAAATGCATGCGGCCTTCACTGGGCTTGCCGACAGGCGGCTTGGCCGAGCCGATCCAAAACTGCGGGCGCGTACCGGCGCCAAAACCCGCGTGCTGATAGGTGCCCGTCTGTTCGGCCGTGAGTTCGAACAACAGATCGTAGCCGAGCGGTCTCAGCGCTTGCGTGTAAAATTCCTTCGAGCGCTCGAAGTTGGACACGGGAATGCCGACGTGGTCGAGCATGGCTGCTGCTCCGGTGCTTGTGTTGGCCTAGCGTCACATAGCAAAAGCCGCGCGCTATGCCCATCATCGTGCCACGCCCAAGGCGTCCTTGAGTAACAGCGCGTTGCCGCCGATCCAGCGATGCCCTTCGGCAACCACGGGATGCGGACCAACGAGGCGACCCGGAAAACGCGCCTCATAGAGTTGCAGCCACCCCGCTCGCGTGTTGACCGGGCGTTCCTGCGCGACGCCTGCCAAGCGATCAAAAGTCTCCGGCCCAATCAGCCCTGCATGCGTGACAGCCACCAGGCGATGCAGCGCGCCGTTTTCAAATGCGTACCAGTCTTCCCCGCGCGACGCTGCGACTTCGGCCATCACCACGAGCGGCATGACCGCAAACGCATGATAAAACAGCGCGCGACTCTGCCGCTCCATTTCCTTCGGTAGCGTTCCATCGGCGGCGATATCCCGCGCTGCATCGCGCATGATGCCGCGCGCCATCTCCCAATGCTTGGGGCTGTCGAGGCCGACAGCGGCAAAACCAAGCCCGAGCCAGTACCAATGGTTGTTGCGGCTCCGGCCAGTGTCATGGAAGAACGCGCGGCTCTGGTCGGCCAGGCGCACGAGCCAAGCCTGGATCACCGCGCGCTGTTGTGGCGACGCGAACGGGCGCACTTTGACATAAGCGAGCGACAGCCCGGCAAAATCCCACTTGCGCTGATACTCCGCCTGCTGCGATTTCATGCTGCCGAGCAAGGCGCCGCCCTTGGCCCACCCTTCCAGCCACGCCAATACACAGGCCGCTACCTCGTCACGCGAGCCACGCGCTGTGCGCCGAACGGCCTTATCGGCATTTTGCGTGACCTCGCGCAGGAACGCCGTCAGAGGCGCGACGGCTGCGTCATGGGCTGCGAGCTTGCCGGCATCGACTTTCGACCCAGCCTTGTCACCGTAGAAGCGCTCAACATCGAGATCGACGACCGGCTTTGGGACGGCGGGACAGGACTGGGCGAGCGCCGCAGGCGCTGAGGCGAGCAGACCAAGTGCAAGGGCGAGGTGGAACCGCATGATCTTTCTTCCAAGGCGCTCGACAGAGGCCGCGCCATTTGCTCCGCTCGTCGCAAAGATACCTTAACGATGCGAGAACGCCCATGACTTGGTCCATCGTCGCCCGCGATCCCGCAACTGGTGCTTTCGCGGTCGCCATCACAACATGCGCGTTTGCGGTCGGAGCGCGGTGCACGTTCGTGCGGGCGGGCGTCGGCGCAGTTGCGACCCAATCCATGACAAACCCTTATCTCGGCCCAGTCATCCTCGACGGCCTCGCACGTGGTCTGACGCCACGCGCGGCCATTGAAAGCGCCGTTGCCGCCGATGAAGGTTCCGGCATGCGGCAAGTCCATGCCGTCGATGCGCGAGGCCGAAGCGCGGCGTGGACCGGCAAGAATTGCGTCGAATGGTGCGGACATCAAACGGCCGATAACGTCTCCGTCGCCGGCAACATGCTCGCGGGCGCAGCTGTAGTCGCCGACACCGCCGCCATGTTTGCCACGCGCACCGACCTGCCTTTCGCCGAGCGCCTGATGGCCGCACTCGATGCGGGCGAAGCCGCAGGCGGCGACAAGCGTGGTCGCCAATCAGCGGCCCTGAAGATCGTGACCACGGAGGACTTTGCCGACGTCGATATCCGGGTCGACGATCACGCGGCGCCGTTGGCCGAGGTGTCTCGCCTTCTGGCGATTTGGCGTCGCACGTCCGAGCCGCGGCGTTTGTGGTCACCGACAAAGGCACGCCCATCCGGCGAGACCAACCTCGACCTCATCGAACAGGCCTGGATCTCCGGTGGCCTCGACCTGCGTTTCCGTCGCTGACTCGTTGCGCCCCGATTAAACCAGTGCCTGATACACGAGATTGCGGATCATCTGGCGATAGCGCAGGCGCAGCAAACCCGGCACGGCGCCCATGAACACACACGACAAGTCTTGAGCCGGATCGACCCAGAAATACGTACCGAAAACGCCCGACCAGTAGAAGTCGCCCTTTGATCCAGCCTTGGGCGAGATGCCGTCTGCGCTGCGAACGGCAAAGCCGAGACCGAAGCCATAGCCGGCGGCTGCCGGGTCCATGGTATCGGCAATGCGCGCGCCCATGCCGGCAGGCAGATGGTCAGACGTCATGAGCCGCACCGTGCCGCGCCCGAGGATCTGCTTGCCGCCATAGTGTCCGCCGGCGCGCAACATGTCGGTGAAGCGCAAATAGTCTGACGCGGTGGAGACAGCGCCGCCTCCACCAGACTCCCACTTCGAGGGCGCAGGGTCGGCGTGGCGGATCTGTTGTGGTCCGCCACTCAACGGGTCAGTCTCGAAGGCGAGGGCATAGAGAGCGCGCTGGCTGTCGGCGAGTTCGAAGGCGGTATCCGACATCCCAAGTGGCACCCACAGGCGCTCGCGCAGGAACGTGCCCAGCGACTGGCCGCTGACGGCCTCAACGATAAAGCCGAGAATGTCGGTCGAGAAGCCGTACTCCCAGGTGCTGCCAGGGTCGAACATCAAGGGTGCCTCGGCGAGCATTGCCAGTACTTGCGCCTTGCTCAGCGCAATGGACGAAGACCCGCCGTTCGGATGCCTTTTCTGTGCGGCACTGTTGCCGCGATCGCCATAGACATAGCCCGATGTGTGACGCAGCAGATCCTGCACGGTTGGCTCGCGCGCGGGGCCGCGCACCTCGAGTTTGTCGGGGTCGAGCGACACTGCAACGCGCGGGTTCTTCAGCTCGGGCAGATACACCGACACCGGGTCGGCCAGGAGAATGCGCCCCTCTTCGACCAGCATCATGATGCCAACCGAGGTCATGGCCTTGGTCATCGAGGCAATCGAGAACACCGCATCCGTGGTCATCGCGGCGCCCGACCTGGGATCGCGCTTGCCGACGGCCACCAAGTGGGCGAGTTTGCCCCCGCGCATAACCCCTACGACGGCGCCAGGAATGCGCTTCGCCTCGACTTCCCGCTCAAGTGCAGCCGAGATGCGCGCGAGGCGAACGGACGCCAAACCGACATCCTCTGGCTTGGTGATGGCGAGTGCAGTTGGCATGGTCGCGGTCTCCCGTTTGAATGCGCCACAGGTGCTCTGCTTCGCTTTGGGCGTCAATCGTCAGATCATGCAGTTGCCTCACGTTGTGCAACACGGCCGGCGGCAACGGCGCGCAGAACATCGGGCTTGTGGATGGACGTGCCCGGGCAGCTCTTTTCGGTCTGCGGCACCTCGCGGTGAAAAAGGAGGGCGTGCACGGGCAGCTTGAAGTGCCGCTGCACAATGTCGATCCCCGCCAGAGTTGCGGCGCGTTGGCGGCCTTCGAAGACGTCGCAGCCGATGTCGAAATTGCCAATCATCTCGAACATGAAGACGCCGCCGTTCATGCCATAGCCGACGCTTGCCGGCGTGCGGTTCCAATCGCGGCCGGGCCAGATGAGGCCGTCAGGGGCAATCGTAACGTGCTGCGCAATGTCCTCAAAGCCGCGCTCGATCACGTGGTGACGGCGCATGCCGTCACAGCATGCGGCCGAGCCGATGACGCGCCAGCGCGCATGATCGGGGATGAAGGTGTGATGCATATCGACCCGCCAGATGCGACGCGCCCACGGGAAGGCTGCAACCTCGGCGGCGAAAGCTTCGATGGTGAGAGCGCGGTCAGACATGCCACACGATGGGTGACTGCCGAACCGGAAGCAAGCGCCGGGATCGAGGGCCTCAGAGTAATCGTATGGCAAAGACCTCGTCATCCCGCACAAGTGCGGCTCCTTTCGGCCGCGCTGATGCGGGATCCAGCGGGTGAGTGCGCACAGCGCACATTATAGACCAGTTGATGCGGACCGCTGCGCGGACGTCTTGTGCTGGATCCCGCATCGGCACGCGGCCAGAAGTGGCCGCGTTTGTGCGGGATGACGGTTCAAGCGATTGCGCTGTCGAGCAACGGCTTTGCCTCGTTGCATGATACCCGTACGGAGCAGACCTCCTGTGCAGCGGGTCGCATAGCGTCGACGACAGGGTGAGCCTAGTCTCCGACCATTAGTTGCGGGGAAACCATGGACGGGGAGCACGAACGCGCGATTGCGGCCACACCGCGCCATCTCGTGCCCGCCGTGTTCGGCCTCGGCATCACGCAGATGGTCGGCTGGGGCACATCGTTTTCAGCCATGGCCGTTCTCGGTGTGCGCATCGCCAATGACATGGCGCTGGCACGAGAGACTGTGTTTGCCGGTATCACCATCATGCTGATCGTTAGCGGGATCCTGTCGCCGTACTGCGGACGCTACCTCGACAAGCATGGGCCACGCGACCTGATGGCCGCAGGCTCGCTCGTGGGCGCGATCGCGCTGACCTGCATGGCCGTCTCCAAGGGGCCACTGCTGTTCTGGCTGGGGTGGTTTTTCTTCGGTGCCTACGTCGCCATGGGGCTGACCAACGTCGTCGTGCCCGCAACGGTCATGATCGCCGGTGCCAGCGCGCGGCGCGCGGTCACGGGGCTGTCCATTGTCGGCGGCACGACGTCGGCGCTGTTTCTGCCGCTGACGGCCTGGCTTGACGCGCAGTTCGGTTGGCGTTTCACGCTGCTGATTTTTGCGATGTTGCATCTGTTCGTCGCCCTGCCGATCGCCTTGGCTGTGCTGCCGCCTGTGCGCCCGGAGCGCAAAGCCGCAGAGGCCACCTCGGATGCGCCCTGGAAGGGCATCATCCCGGAGCATCTGCACGCCCGCGCCTTCTGGCTGATCGTTGCTTGGAGCTGCCTTGAAGGCATGCTGGTTTGGGGCTTCAACATGCAGTCGATCGACGTGCTGCGGGGCGCAGGTCTTTCGACGGAACTTGCGATCGCCGCCTGGATGTTTTCCGGGCCCTGCCAGGCCGTCTCGCGCATGATCGAGTTTGCGCTCGCAGGCCGCTATCCCATCATGGTGACGGCGCTGCTATCGGTTGCCCTGGCGCCGATCGGGTTTGCGCTCGTGTTCACGCTTGGCCTGTCATGGATGACAGCCGCCACGCTTGCCATCTTCTATGGCCTCGGCCACGGCCTCTACACCATCGCGCGCAGCATGTTGCCGTTGCGCCTGTTCGGGCTTGAAACCTATGGCGCAACCATGGGCAAAATCGCGCTGCCGCAGAGCTTGTGCAACGCCGTCGCGCCGATCCTTTATGCAGCGCTTATCTTTCGCGCTGGCGCCGAGTGGACACTGGCTGTTTCAGCGCTCGTCACGGTTGGATCGTTCGTCGCGGTGGTCATGCTGGCGCGGACAGTGCAGCAGGCAGAGGCGAGCCATCGAGGCTGATCGCTGGTCACGCCATCTGTGACGTTCAATGACGCCTACCGCCGCGCGTTGCGCCCGTATGCACCGTCATCCCACATCAGGAAATCCGGCCCGAGCGTGGCGATATCAGGCGCACCCATCTGGGTCATGACCATGCGCACTTCCGTGTTGATCATGTCGACCGCGTGGGCGGCACCCGCTTCGGCGCCCGCTGCCACGCCATACAGTGTCCAGCGGCCGACGAAACAGAATTTGGCGCCGCTCGCCAGCGCCGTGACGATGTCAGCGCCGCGGCGGATGCCACTGTCGAACATGAGCGTGATGCGATCGCCCGCGGCGTCTCGGATGGCGGGCAGCACTTCTATCGGTGCCGGCGCGCGGTCCAACTGGCGGCCACCGTGATTGGACACCATGATGCCGTCGACGCCGATATTGGCGCAGCGCACCGCGTCGGCCGGATGCATGATGCCCTTGACGACCAAGTTCCTTGGCCAGATTTTCCGCAAATGCGCGATGTCGTCCCATGTGACAGGCGATGGAATCTGAGAGGCGACGAAGGCCAACACCTCCTGGCCGCTTGCGCCCTTGGGCGCGTAGCGTTCCCAGTGGGACGCCGTCAGCGCGGGCCCGCGCATATAGCCAGCGAGCCACGCCGGATGCAGCAGCGTCTCGGCCTGCGCCTTCAGCGATGGTTTGAGGGGGCGAGCGGCCGCGAAACCATTGCGCAGATTGCGCTCGCGTTTGCCGTGGCCGGGAATGTCGACCGTGATCACCAAGGTCGAGAAACCTGCGGCGTCGGCCCGTTTCACCATGTCCCAGGAGATCGCGCGATCCTTGGCCATGTAGAGTTGGAACCACGTGTGCTCCGGCGCGATATCGCCCAGCTCCTCGATCGAGGCACAGCCCATGCCGGACAGGATGAACGGAACGTCGGCTGCCTTGGCCGCCTTCGCGAGCATCATATCCGAGCCATTGCGGAACAGGCCGGCTGCACCCGTCGGCGCGATCCCCCAGGGCTGCGCGTAGCGCCGCCCGAACAACATCACGGATGGATCGATCGCGCGGACATCGATGCCGTACTTCGGCACCAGGCGGCGTGGCGTAAACATCGCCTCGTTGCGCGCGATACCTTCTTCGCCGTCGACACCACCCTCGATGAAATCGAACGCGATCTTCGGCAGATGGCGCCTGGCTGCCCGTCTGAGATCATCGAAGTTGATCGCTTTGGTGATCGTCATGGTCCGCCCTCGCCCTTGCGTCGAGACTATGAGACGCTACGCGACGCATCTGCAATGCCACGTGACTGACACGGTGGTCCACCCTGCTGGGCGGCCGCACGCGTCAGCGCAGCAGGCCCCATAAAATCGTCCCGGCACTGCCAAACAGCCCCACCGCAAGTGCTCCGAGGCCAATCATAAAACCGGTGCCCCGCTTTTCCGCCGCAGCCGTGTAGCCAAGCACATACAGAATGCGCCCGACGATCCACACGAGCCCTAACAGTGCCGCCCAGCGGTCCCCGACCGCGAGCGCGAACACCCACAGTACCGGCAGCATCATGACGAGCTGTTCGAGCGTGTTGACGTGCGCCCGATACACACGGTTGAAGTCGTCCGGTCCCGCTGTCGCTGGCGCCTTCACGCCGTGTTTGCGGCGCGCTGGCCCGATCAGCACCATGGTCCAAACGTAGACACCGACCATGCCAAGTGTCGCCAAAGCCGTGAGCGGATAGATCATGTTGGAGTCCCCCGAAATTGAAAGTCAGAAAGTCATGACAGGCGGCAGAATTTCGGACCCACGTCAATCTCACCTGTTCGATGCCGCTCGGCCGCAGATGGACACGATTCATCATGCCATGGCGGAAGCGTTGTGTCCCTCCGCCGGCCCGGGCAGTGTCGTGTTCCTCGTGGTCCCTGAGATTTCGGATGTCCACCCATGGATTGGTTCCTGTTTTGCGCCATGCTCGGATATGGGCTGCTCGCGTTCCTCAATCTGCTGGCGCCGCAGACGCGCGTCAAAGCGCAAGTTCTGGCACTTGGTAAAATTGGCCGATTTACTGCCGACCGCGAGGCGACGTTTTGGGTTGCGGCTATGGCAATCGCGGCAACGTTCTGGATGGTGACCTGGATCATTTTCACGGCGTTCAACAGTGGGATTGATGCTGCGTTCCGTTATCGCGCTTTCGTACGTGCCGGGTACGGATTGCTATTCGGTGCATCGGCTTTTCTCTTGACGCGGTCTATGTGGCGCGAAACGCCGCAAGCCGACAAGGACGTCTCCACTCCTGCCAAGTCTGCGGACAAATCGTCCGACCGTGCAGCAGCACAGTCACCCGACGGGGGAAAGGGCAAACCTCTCGAAAAGGCCAACAAGCCAAGCGATGAGGTCGCGACCAAGCCGGCTTCGAAAGCCGGGGATGGGGAAAAGAAGCCGTTGCCGGCTTTTCTGCGCCGCGGGCTGGTCACGATTGCTTTGGGGGCGCTATTTTTCGGCGTTGCCACTGACGAGCTGAGTACGTGGCTCGGGCGATTGAGCGGGCTCAAGGTCTCAGCCACGGCACTCGAGTTGACGCTTTACGATCGACGCCAAGCCGGCGATGGGCGTCAACTGTCGAGCACCACGGTGTCGCAGGGAAACCAGGGCGAGCCGGCAATCCGCGGCCGGTCGCTGACGCAGATCACCCGCCTTTCAACCCTTATGTGGTATGATCAGAAGCGCATCGACTTCCTTACAAATGACTATATTCGTGCCGAGGCGACAAAGTCGCTTGTTCTTTCTCAGTCGCGTCCGGCTACGGCCCCCCCAGCGCAACACGTCGGACTCACCAACCACTACAATATGAACAAGCCTTTCATCTCAAACTATCTCGTCCCCTATGCCAATTGCGCTGGCATCGTCGATGAGTATGCGCCAAACCAAGCGGCGCAGGCAGATAGGTTTGCCCGTGTTGTCTTCGAAGTGCGCCGCCTCTTGAGTTATCCAAGACTTCCGATCGCCCACGACCGTTGGGACGACCCACTGCCTGAGCATGCCGTTGAGCAGGTCAAGCCGTTGTTTCGAGAAATGTGGTCGATAAGCGACACGGTCCTCATGCTGATGCCGCACATCGCATGGCAGGTGACGAGCCCTGCGCCGCAAGAGTTCATGGGAGCGCTATCGAGCTGTCTGAAGCTTACGCGCTTGTTTTGTAAGCTGCCCACAGAGACGACGGAAATTGCATGGTTCCTCAGTAGCAGAACGACACTACCGGCATGTCTGTCGGCAGATGGCAATGAGCGTCGGCGCAAATCTGGATCCTCAGATAACGACCTGGAGATTTTGGACGACCATAAACAGTCCGTCTATCGTGATGTTCGACGTTTGCTGAGTTCGCAGGCGGACATCCGTGCGCGCCCCTACGCGACCATTACGATTGCCACCCTGCTGGGGGCCTCGAATGATTGGCGGGCCAGGGTGCAGGAGCTGGACGCTTGGATCACGTTGCATCAAGCCGACTACGAGCAACGCAAACATAAACTAGCGCCAGCAGTTCGGGCCGAAATGTTGGCGCATCTGATTCGTGCACGCCAACAGCATGCGCTGATTGTGGACGACCTGGTCCAGGCACGGCAATCGCACCATGCGCTTCGGCGCTACCTCATCGAGCATATGCAGCGCACAGTACGGCTGCTGCAGGAGGAGCCTTGGGTGCGAGACGCCTTTTTAGATCTAGGTCCAGCCGAAGTCAGTTCAAAAGGGCAGCCGCTGGGTCGGTTCATTCAGCAAGATTTATGTGGCACTGATAAAGCGAATCAAGAACGTCCATTGAACGAGGAGCGGCTTTCCCTCGGCCTACAACTGCACAACTTTCGGATAAGTTATGCGTTCCATGTGATAACCATGCGGCTGCAAGACCCAGATTACAAAATGCCTCAAGATTTCTGGGACATCGCCTCCAGACTGGGCAGTGTCGGCCTACGGTGCCTTCGGCAAATCGACTATTCTCAACAAGCGATCGACACCTATCGCGCCTACACAACTTACATCGAAGCCAGGGCAGAGCTTTTTGTGGTTTTGGACAAGCGCCGGATGGGGGCAGACGAAAAGAGTGTGCGCGACTACCTAACGATCATATCGGAGAAAGCCGACTTCGGGCGCAAGCTTGTCGTACCGTACGAGGAAGCTCATTTCAGGGATCAAGCCAAGAAGCGATTCCCGGACGCTATTGTGCCAAGCGGCACTGGCGAAATACTGGATGCCTTTGAGCGCCTGCAATCCGACGTACGCTATCTTCTAGCGAACTAGCGACATGAGCAGCGCCAGTCCTGATGTGGACCGCGCCGTTGGCACTACCGTTCGACATATGGCACCGCTGCGGCGATCACTGCCATTGCCAATTGGCTCGTGAGCACCAGTGTGCAGACCAATGTGATTTTCCTTAGCATTGCGGTCTCCTCCTCATGCGTCATCAGCTTATAACGGTGACAATGTGAATGCAACCTGAATTCCGTTCAGTTACCTTTCGCAGCCTGTCGCACCGGGTTCATCAGCTGCCGATGTTGAATCGATGCTCAGCGCTTTTGCTTCGCGACAGTTGCGGCGGTACCGCGCGCGTCTGGTCTTGATTTTTGCTGCGCGACCATGGTTCGCGTCGATCGGGGCGCGGCAGCCGTAAAGCTCGGGCACTCCCGCGTTTTACCGTCGGTCGTCCGGCAATCTGGTTCGGTTGGCAGTTTCTGCGCCGACGACGGTCCTGCAGTAAGCCCGGGGAGGCCTACGAGGACGGCACTGACGGCACTCAAGACAAGTCGGACGCGCATTAGGTCTATCCCCAATCCATGTTCACCATGCGTGTTCTCCTGTTCCATACGACGGCAGGCATGAACGCACCGTGAAGCAAGATCGCAACATGAAGGATGTCAAGCCGGCATCAATCCGGCATTGCCTCTGCGAGCAGCCATCGTTAACGCAGCAGCAGTATCTACCCGCATCGGCTGATTCGGAGTGTTCGCCAGATGTCCTCGACCGCAACTGTCAAGAAGTGGGTCTACGCCTTTGGCGCCGACCGCAACGACGGCAAGGCCGACATGAAGAACCTGCTCGGTGGCAAGGGGGCGAACCTCGCCGAGATGGCGTCGCTGGGTTTGCCGGTCCCGCCCGGCTTTACCATCACGACCGAGGTTTGCACGGCGTTCTACGACCTCGGCCGCAAGTTCCCTGATGGTCTGACGACTGAGGTTGATGCTGCGCTGGCGGCTATCGGCACGGCCGTTGGTTGCACATTTGGTGACGCGGCGAACCCGCTGCTGGTGTCGGTGCGCTCAGGTGCGCGCGCCTCGATGCCCGGCATGATGGACACGATCCTCAACCTCGGCCTCAACGACGTCACGGTCGAAGGCCTCGCCAAGCGCACGGGTGACGCCCGCTTCGCCTACGACAGCTATCGCCGCTTCATCACCATGTACTCGAACGTGGTGCTCGATGTGGACCACCACAATTTCGAAGAAGCGCTACAGCGCCACAAAGACCTCAACGGCCACGACCTTGATACGGATCTGACGGATGAGGATTGGAAGAAGCTGATCCCCGCGTACAAAAAGATTGTTGAAGGCAAGATCGGCAAACCGTTCCCGCAGGACACACGCGATCAGCTGTGGGGCGCCATCGGCGCCGTGTTCGGCTCCTGGCAGAACGACCGCGCCAACACCTATCGGCGCCTCTACGACATCCCCGACAGCTGGGGCACGGCCGTGAACGTGCAAGCGATGGTGTTCGGCAATCGCGGCGACACCAGCGCAACCGGCGTCGCCTTCACGCGCAATCCGTCGACGGGAGAGAACGCCATCTACGGCGAGTTCCTGGTCAATGCGCAGGGCGAAGACGTCGTCGCCGGCATTCGCACACCGCAGAACCTGACCGAGAAGGCACGCCTTGAAGCTCTCAGCGACTCGCCCTCGCTCGAAGCGCTCATGCCAAAAACGTTCAAGGAGCTGACCGACATCTTTGCGCGCCTCGAAGGTCGCTATCGCGACATGCAGGACATCGAGTTCACCATCCAGGAGGGCAAACTCTGGATGCTGCAGACGCGCTCCGGCAAGCGCACGACCAAAGCCGCCTTCAAGATCGCCATCGATATGGCCAATGAGGGCGTGATCACGAAAGAGGAAGCCGTACTGCGCATCGAGCCGGACCAGCTCGATCAGCTCTTGCATCCGACCATCGATCCGTCCGCGCACAAAGCCGTGCTGACCACGGGCCTGGCCGCATCTCCTGGGGCTGCCTCTGGCGAAATCGTGTTTGACAGCGACAGCGCCAAAGCTGCGAAAGCCGCCGGTCGTGACAGTATCCTAGTTCGCGAAGAGACGAGCCCGGAAGATATTGAGGGTATGGTCGCCGCCCAGGGCATCCTGACTGCGCGCGGCGGTCAGACCAGCCACGCAGCCGTCGTTGCGCGCGGCATGGGGCGACCATGTGTCTGTGGCGCAGGTGCGCTCAAGATCGACGCTGCCAACGGCACCGTCCGCATTCTCGGCAAAACGCTCAAAAAGGGCGAGATCATCACCATCGACGGTAGCACCGGCGAAGTGCTGGAAGGCCGCGTGAAGATGCGTCCGCCGGAATTGTCAGGCGATTTCTCGACACTAATGACGTGGGCCGATGGCTTCCGCAAACTCGGCGTGCGCGCCAATGCCGACACGCCGCGCGACGCAGAAACCGCGCGCAACTATGGCGCTGAAGGCATCGGTCTCTGCCGCACTGAGCACATGTTCTTCGAGAAGGATCGCATTCTCGCCGTGCGCGAAATGATCTGCGCCGAGAACGAGACCGGCCGCCGCCGCGCGCTCGACAAGATCCTGCCCATGCAGCGCGCCGACTTCACCAAGCTGTTCGAGATCATGGCGGGCATGCCCGTCACCATCCGCCTGCTGGATCCGCCGCTGCACGAGTTCCTGCCGCACGAGGCCAAGGAAGCGGGCGAAGTCGCGAAGGAACTTGGCGTACCGCTGGTGCGCCTGCAGGAGCGCATCAAGGAGCTACACGAGGTCAACCCGATGCTCGGCTTCCGCGGCTGCCGCTTGGCGATCCGCTATCCCGAGATCACTGAAATGCAGGCCCGCGCCATTTTCGAGGCGGCCGTTGCCGCTGCGAAGTCTACGGGCAAGCCCGTTGTGCCCGAGGTGATGATCCCGCTCGTCGCCTTCCGCCGCGAGTTCGACATTCTGGCGGATGTGATCCGCAAAGCCGGTGCCGCCGTCGAAAAGGAATCCGGCGCGAAGCTCACATACTCGATTGGGACGATGATCGAGTTGCCGAGGGCCGCCTTGAAAGCCGCCGAAATCGCCGAAGGGCCGAACGGCGCCGAGTTCTTCTCGTTCGGAACAAATGATCTGACGCAGACCTGCCTCGGCCTCTCGCGGGACGACGCAGCGCCCATCCTCGCCAACTACCTGGACGGCAAGGTCATCGACACCGACCCGTTCGTGTCCATCGATCAGGACGGCGTCGGCGAACTCGTTGAGATCGGCACCGAGCGCGGCCGGCGCGTCAAACCGAAACTCAAGATCGGCATCTGCGGCGAGCACGGCGGTGATCCGAAGTCCGTCGCCTTCTGCCATCAAACGAGGCTCGACTACGTCTCATGCTCGCCGTTCCGCGTGCCCGTCGCACGATTGGCCGCAGCGCAAGCTGCGATCCGCGGCATGCCGGGCAAGAGCGAGGCGTGAGGGGTGGGGCGTAAGTGGCGGGCCGTCAGCTTTATCGTCGGGCGCGCCACGAATAGGTTGGTCGCACTTTCTGGAGCGTCCCAATAGCCAAAGCTGCCCGCAAACTGATGACCGTCGAGGAGTTCTACGTCTGGTGTGAAGCCCAGGACGAGCGTTTCGAGTACGTTGATGACATCGTCGTACCGCGGCGCGCGGTTGCGGGGGCAAGTGATGCGCACGACGCCATCGTGGTCAATTTGATTGGCCTTTTGTTTGGCCAACTCGCTGGTACACCGTGCCGCCCGTCGACAGCCGAGAAGGCTGTGCGCACCACGATCCGCAAGTCGCGCCGCCCGGACGTCACCATCGAATGTTCGCCGGTGACGCCGAAGGCATACGAGGCACGCAATCCGATCGCTGTCTTCGAGATCCTTTCGCCGACGACGCGCAAGAACGACCGCAGCGAGAAACTGATTGAATACATGCGTCTTCCGACACCGAAGGCGATCGTACACATCGACCCCGATGTGATGGACGTCATGTTTTATGTTCGCGGTGCCGATGATCGATGGGAGCATCAGCGCCTCGAGGCCGCAACCGACGTGCTTCAGATCCCAGGCACGGCTGCCGCCATGACGCTGGCACAGGTGTATGCGCGTGTTCCGCTGCCGCAAAGTGATGCGGCAGCAGACGGTGCACCTTGAAAAATGCGCCCATGATCACCGGCCTCTACGCAGGTGGCGTCGGGACATTTGTTGCGCCCGATGGCCGGCCGATGACATCCGGTATTCGCAAGTGGCCAATTGCGCGGGCGGTCGTGACAGCAAGCGGCTTGCCCGGTGATGCGTCGACGGAAGCCGATCACCACACCGCAGCGAAGACGGTGCACATCTTCGCGGATGAGAACTACAGGCTCATCGAAGAGCGCCTCGGACACGCGCTGCCGCGCCCAGCCTTCGGCGAAAACATAACGGCGACGGGCCTGCTCGAAGACGATGTGTGCGTCGGCGACATGTTGCGCTGTGGCACGGCTGTGATCGTGGTGACGCAGCCGACGGAGCGTTGCAAAGCCGTAGGCCGCAACCTTGGCCTGCCAAAGATCCTCAAGGCGATGCATGATCATGAGGTCTGCGGATTCTACGCGTCTGTCGTCACGCCTGGAGGGATCACCGTCGGCGATACAATCGAGCGCATCGAACAGCGCCAGCACGTGTGGACCGTCAAGCGTCTGCATCGCGTGATGTTCAAGGGCCTCAGCGACGACGCAAGCGTCGCGAACGCATTGGCACTGCCAGAACTGTCCGACGAATGGAAAACGCGCTTACGGATCATGCGTGGACGCCTCAGCCGCGGCGAGCGAATCAGCAGCGCGATCGCCGAACTTTGAGCGCGAAAGAATAGCACCGCGCGCCGCTTTGGGATTGGGGCATACCCTGGGCAGCGCGCGGTCTTCGCCGCCCCGTGGATACGGAGCCACCTCTCGGAGGACATCGGGGCGGGATCTGGTGAAAAGGAAGATGGCGCGTGCAGCCCGTGGGCTTGGGGCATACCTCGGGGTGCACGCGCCGGACCGCCGTCTGGCTTGGGGGAGGGGAAGACGGCGGAACTCGGAAACTCATGAAGCAAGGCGCGATGACAGGACAGCATCAATAGCCCTTGCAGTCCTTGTAGCGCTCCCACCAGTAGGGCGAATTGTAGGCCTGTGCGCGCCAGCGGTACGCCGCGCAGCTGTTGGCGACGACCGCCACGGTCGCCACAGTGGCGAGCGGCACGATGTAGCGGGGCTTCAGGTAGACGAAACGATGCGTGTGAACGAAGCCTCCCCGAACAACGAAGCGGCGGGCTTCGGCAGAGGTGGACGTCACGGCTGTGGTGGCGGCAAGCGTGGCGCCGCCGATGGCGATGGTTGCCAAGGCAAGGCGAACTTTTGAAGCGTACGACATGGCAGTCTCTCCGATGGTCGGCCTTATGCGGGGCCCGTTTCAAGAGCTGGTTTTCAGCGCTCGTATCGGGTCTGACGCAGCATCCGTCCGACAGGTTCGAATATGCCGTGAAGAATCTTTTCTCGCTGTATCGCAGGGCACAGGCCGGCAAGGAAAAACACCGATCAGCCCAGCGCAATCGGGTGAACGCCGAACGGCACCCTCTCCCCGCCGATTAACCAACTGCGCCTTGCTGCGCCAACCAGCCTTCAATGCCCTCGATCATTCCGTCTATCGGGCGATATCCGTTGGTCACCAGCGCATATGAGCCGCTGCCGTCACCGAGCAGCAGGCACGGGAAGCCCTCGACCCCCATCTGCTTGGCCGAAAGGAAATCGCGGAAGGTATCGTTGCGCACGTCGGGCGATAGAAATGCGGCGCGAAACGTCATTTCGTCGAACCCGGCATCGCGCGCGACGGCAGCGATCTCATCCGTGTCGGTCATATCTCGATTGTTGCCGTAGAAGGCCTCGGAGATGCGGCCTTTGAAGGCGAGCGCTTTTTCGGGTGCGAGATGGCGCGCCGTCACGACGGCGCGGCAGGCCGGTTCCGTGTCGTAGACGAAACCCTCGCGCTCGAAAAAGCGCATGTCGAACGATCGACCTGTGGCCGGGCCGACTTTGCCCCAGGCGTTGCGGATATAGTCCTTGTCCTGCTGGCGCATGGCTTGGGTGTTGCCCGCGCGCAGGCCACCGACCATGACTTTCACAGGCACGCGCTCCTCAAAATGGATGGCGATGCGCTCGATGACAGGCGCAAAGCCATAGCACCACGAGCACATGGGATCGGCGACGTAGAGGAAATGATGCGGCATCGGTGCAGCTCCGTTTCTCTGACAGTTTGCGGAGGACAGTCGGTCAAGGACAAATCGGCCCAGGATTGGGCCGCCGACGATCAGGCGCCGAACTTGCCGCTGGCCGACAGGGCCCGCATGACGACTTCGGCCATGACCTCGTGCGTGACCTCGCGGCTGTCGACCGTGATGTCGGCGAGCGCATAGACGGGATAGCGAACCTCGATGAAGCGGCGCATCGTGCCCTCGGGATCGGGTGATTTCAGCAAGGGCCTATTGGAGCGGCGCGCTACCCGCCGCATGAGCAGGGGCAATTCGGCGCGCAGCCAGACCGAAACGCCCGCGCCCCCGATGGCGACGCGCGTCTCCTGGCTCATGAACGCACCGCCGCCGGTCGCAAGCACCTGCGGACCAGCACGCAACAGCCGCGCAATCACCCGCCGCTCGCCGTCGCGGAAGTAGGGCTCGCCATGCTCGGCGAAGATCTCTGGGATGGTCTTGTTGGCGGCGCGTTCTATTTCCTCATCGGCATCGACGAACGGCAACGACAGCCGTTGGGCGAGCTTGCGACCGACGGACGTCTTGCCACAACCCATCAAGCCCACCAGCACGATGGAGCGGCGGCCGATGCCCGTCGTGATGCGCTGTTCAATGTCCGCCACGATCTGGCCTGCCTCCGCTGCGCCGCCCTGGGACACCGTTGCGGGCGGCCCTGATTCGGCGCCTGCGGTCGAAACGGGAGCAGATCGAGGCACCACCAGTGGTCGCGGCTCAACTGCCAGAGCCGTATCGGACTCCGACTTAGCCCTCGCGATATCAGACGTTTGCATGGTCGACTTCACGAGACTGTTCCGAACGCTTCGCGCAGCCTTGAAGCCTGAATTTGGGTTCTGGTCCAGAACGGGTCATAATGGCGCCAAGGTGCGCCGTCACCATACATATCAAGGAGCAGCAGCGCCACATGCCGAGCCTCTTTCGATTCCTGTTCGTGACGGGGCTGCTGGGCGGCATCGCGTTCGGCGGACTGTATGTGCTGTCTGAGTTCTTCGAGCCCGAACCACGCGAGGTCACCTCGTCCGTGCCGGGCGTGAAGGTGCGCAAATAGAGGCGCGCGACCTGTGTCGCCGAGGCTAGAATCGCAATGCCATCAGCCCCTGTGAGCCTGCGCCGCGCCAGCGCGGCCGTTGCGTTTATCCTTTTGGGCTCCGCTGCCCCAGCGCTACCGCTGTTGGCCCAGGGCACCGAGTGGCAGCCATTCAAGGAAAAAGACGAGCGCGCGGCGCGCAATCGGCCGCAAGCCCCGGTGCAGCCGCCCCTGCCGAGTATCGAGCGCGGCGACCTCACGCGTCCGCAATTGCCCGGAGCGCCCCAAGCAGGAGCACCCGAGGCGCAGCCGTCACCCGGCAGTCAGCCTTACTTCCGCCCTTCGACGGTGGAGACAGGGCCTCCCAAGATCGAGCGTCTCGAGTTGCCGCCCATTGAGGGGCCACAGCCGGGACCGCAGGCCGCGCCGTCACCGCCGCTTGCGCCGGCCATCATCGGCACCCCGCCCAACACCCCGCGCACAGCCAGTCCGGCGGCAGCCAGTCCAACCGCTGTGCGACCGCTGTCGCCGGATCTGTGGCGCGGCGTCGACATGCGCCAGCTTGAAGGCCTCGTAAGTCCGCTTGATGTGCCGCCAAAGTCCGCGGCGCTGCACGGCATCTGGACACGCCTGTTGATGGCGGACGCAACACCACCGGCCGGTGGCCAGGGCCCGAGCCACTATCTCGCTCTGCAACTGGAGGCCTTGTACCGCTCTGGCCTGACGGGCCCGATGGCCGAGCGCCTCGCACGCTCCAACGCGGCGCCCGATGATGCGCTGATCACGGCGTTTTCCATTCGACTGGCCCTCGCCGATGGCGATAGCGCAAAGGCCTGTGAGGGCGCGAAGCGGCTGGCGGGCAAGCGCGGTGGATTGCCAAAGCTGCTCAAGGGCGAGGTGCACGTGCTCTCGGGCTATTGCGCGGCCGTGCAAGGCAATGCGCGCGGGGCCGGGCTCGCCGCCGAGCTGGCGCGCGAGGATGAGGTGGAAGCAGCGTTCGCCCTGCAGGTCCTGGATGCGATCGGCACGGGCCAGGGTGCGGACGCCCAGAAGGGCGTCAAGCTCGCGTATCCCAAGCGGCTCATGGTGCTTGAGTATCGCCTGCTGGAACTGCTCGGCAGCGTCGATGCGCAGGCTGTTTTAACCACCGCCGAGCCGGCGCTGTTGAGCGCCATTGCCAATGCGGACAACGCTGATCCACGGCTGACGCTGGCCGCTGCTGAAGCTGCTGCCGCCATTCATGCACTCGCGCCGGAAGGCCTCGCCGAGGTCTATGGCACGCTGAAATTGCCGGCCAACGCCGGCTCGGACGCGTTCTTCCGCCGTGCCGCGCTGTTCAAGTCCCTCACCGCTGAGGCCGACAGCGCCCGCAAGCTTCAATTGGCCCGCCAGCTCATCGACGACGCGCGGCGCTCGGGCTTCGGGTTGGTCATGGCGCGTGCCTTGGCCGGCCCGCTCGCAGGTATTCGATCGGGCGGTGACACCGGACCGTTGTCGGTGGTCGCGATCGAAACGGCGATTGCGGCGGGCGACTATCCGCGCGCGCGCCAGCTGGCATCGGGACAACCGGAATCACAGGCCTGGCTGGCCCTGGTCGACATTGCCGATCCGCGCACACAAGGTGTCTCGGATGGGGCCCTTACCGCCGTCGAAAACCTTGCGCGCCAGGGCCGCTTTGATCCAGCAGCGCTGCACCGCCTCGCGAGCGTGCTGGATGCGCTCGACGTCAATGTGCCAATCCCGCTCTGGGAAGCTGCCAGCCGGACGCCGCAGCCCAACACCGGTCATCTCCCTGAAACCGGAACCCTGCCGCAGATGCAGGAAGCCGTGCGCCGCGGCGAAATCGGCAAAACGGCATTGCTTGTCATGCGCACCATTGGGCCGGACGGCCCGGCCAAGACGCATCTGGTGGCCTTGGGCGACTCGATCCGCGCGTTGCGCCGCGTTGGCCTTGAAGCCGATGCCCGCATGCTGGCGCTTGAAGCCTTGTATGCGGACTGGCCGCGCGGGCGCTGATCAGGCCAGGCGCTTTGGCGCCATCCAGTGGGTGAGGGCGCCAGCCTTGGGCGCGACGCTTGCCCAATCGCTGCCTGCAAACGTCAGCACGGCGCACCCGCAGGTCGAGAATTTTTCCGCCAGTGACGCGCGCAAACCCTTGTCGCCTGCCCCGATCAGCGACAACGCTAAGTCGTGAAAGCCCGGATTGTGCCCGATCAACAGCACGTGCTGCTTGGCACTTGAGAGGCCTTGAACCTTGCGCAGCAGGACATCGGCTTCGCCATGATACAGCGACG
This sequence comes from Hyphomicrobiaceae bacterium, assembly GCA_031374735.1. GTDB lineage: Bacteria > Pseudomonadota > Alphaproteobacteria > Rhizobiales > Hyphomicrobiaceae > JABFRJ01. The sequence continues at coordinate 37,657 of JANMGQ010000141.1, forward strand.
CCTCAAAACGGGTCGCGACGGCCGGAGCCACTGCAGGGGCGACAAGCGCCAGCGTTTCGCGCGTGCGCACGGATGTCGAGCACAGCACCAGATCTGGTTTAATGCCGTTCAACGCCATCCATGCGGCCATCCGCAGCGCATCGCGGCGACCGCGCTCGGCCAGTGGACGGGCGATATCCGCCAGGGTCGCATCATCGCGTGATGATTTGGCATGGCGCAGAAGGGTCACGGTCAAGGTCATCAGTGTTGATTATCACGCGCGCCGCAGGTGCACATAGAGCGCGCCTTCGCCGCCGTGGCGGATGTGCGCAAGGGCGAACGAAACGACAATGCCGGCGAGATCGGGCTCGCTCAGCCAGCGCGGCACATTGCGTTTGAGCACGCCACGCGGCGAGCGGTCAGCGCCGAAGTCGAACGGCGCGGAGGGATCGTCGTCCTCTCGCCCTTTGCCCGTGATCACAAGCACGGTGCGGCGGCCCTGGGCATGAGCCTGCCTGAGGAAGCCACGCAACCGCAGATGCGCCTCGCTCTCGCGCAGACCATGCAGGTCGATGCGGCCTTCGATCTCGATACGGCCCGTGGCGATGCGCTTCAGTCTTTTGCGGTCGAAGCCGTCGACGGCGGCGGTCGGCTGCGGGCGTGGCGTCGGCGTCGTGATCAAGGGCTGCCACCGACGCGGGGCCGGCTCCGGCACATCATCAGCGGCGGCCACTCGGGGCTGTGATTTCGGCACGGGCGGGGCGGCAGCCTCCGCTGTGGGCTTCGGTCGCGGCCGTTGCAAGGGCGGCACGCGATCGATCACATGGCGCCACAAGGCTTCCTCGTCGGGTGTCAGGAAGCCGCTGCGGCGTGTCATGGCTTGGCCGGCTTTTGCGTTGGCGCGGCTGTCGGTAAAGCGCCCGTTGTTCGGCCCACCTGATCGGTCTGCGAAGGCTTCAGGGTAGACGACGCCGTCTCATTTGGCAAAAGCACAATGAACGCGCCAGGATGCTTGGTGATGCCAGCGACCCGCGCTGCATCATCGCCGGAGCCAAAAAATAGGTCCCCGCGCTCGGGCCCGCGGATGGCCGAGCCCACATCCTGGGCAATCATCAGACGGTGGAAGCCGGCTTTATCGCCAGCATGGGTGAGTGCGGGCGCGGTGACATAGATTGGCAGCCCAAGCGCATGATGAGCAACATCAACAGCCATGCTGCGGCCTGCGGTAAGCGGCACGTCGAGCACACCAAGTGGAGCCGCCGCCTGCTCACCCATCAGTTCGCGGAAGAACACGTAGGACGCGTTATGCTGCATGACAGCTTCGCCACGGCGACGATCCCCCTTGAGCCACACCGCAAGCGATTGCAGCGACATGCGCGCGGCATCGATAACGCCGGTGTCGATCAAATGCCGGCCGATCGAGGTATAGGGATGGCCGTTCTTGCCGTCATAGGTGACGCGGATGAACGTCCCATCCGGCAAGCGGATGCGCCCCGAGCCCTGGATCTGCAGGAAAAACACATCGACGGGGTCGGCCAGATACAGCAGCTCAAGCCCCTGGCCCTTCAAGGCGCCCTGATCGATCTCGGCGCGTGTGGCATAGGGCACTAACCCTGCAGCCGTCTTGCGGGCATGCGTCAGCTGAGCGCCGACGGCGCCGCGCTGTGATTCATCCACGAGGTTCACAAGATCGGGCGGCCTGCGATAGATCGGCGCCGTGAATGTCGGCGTGCGCATACGCGAGCCGTCGATGAGCGGCTCATAATAGGCGGTCAACAAGCCGGGCGGACCCGTGTAAATCACCCGATGGGGCTTGAAATGCTGCTCAAAGAAACGCCGCGCAAGCGCCGGCGTCGTAACGGTCGCCTCGGCCGATAGCGCGAGCCCAGCAACGCTCAACAGCGCGCGCTTGCGTTGTGCTGCGGCATCAGCCTTTGGCGGCGCCTTTGCGGCGGCTGCCACGAGCCGCCGGCTCGACTTCACGAAGGCACCAAACGCCGCGAGGTGATCGTCGTTGGCCCACCCGAACACGTCCGAGAAAGCTATCGGCTCATAGCGGATCTGCGTTTGGGTCATGACGACAGCTGCGGGACCGCTTGAAGACCGAACCGGCGGCGCCTGGGCCAACACCGGGCAGGCCTTCAGATACGCGAAGGAGATGGCAAGCGCCAGAACGAGAGGCGTGGCGCGCAGCATGCATCGACTCAGCTGGCGGCTTGCGTCGCGATCAGGCGCCAATTCGGGTCACGCGCCGTCACGTCGCGCGCAAACGTCCACACGTCCGTAACTTCCTTGATGCGCTTGGGATCGCCGCTGACCACTTGGCCAGCGTCGTCACGCACAGCACTGATGAGTTCACTGACGAACCGCACTGTGACTTGGGCACTGGCGCCTGCAAGCTCGGCCTCGACCATCTCAGCGGCAGTGATGCCAACGAAGCTCTGGTCAACCTTTTGACGTGCCTCCTCGCGCGCGTGAATCGCCTGTGCAAAGCCGGAGAACACTTCGGGGCTCAGCAGGTCATGGAGGAGATTGCGGTTGCCCTCGGCAAAGCCCATCACGATCATTTCATAGGCGGCCCGCGCGCCTTTCATGAACTCGACGGGGTCGAAGGCCGCGTCCTTGTTGGCGATATCGATCAGACCGCGAGCAATCTGGGCGTTGCCGGCGGCGAACTTGGTGATGCGCAAGTCGCGGTCAGCCGTTGCTTCACGGACTGGCGCCCCGGCTGTGACCGTTTCGCGGCGCGGCAAGGTCACCACCTTGCCATCGTTGGCGGGGGTCTGCTGCTGGGCGTTGCGCTGGCTGCGGTATCTCTCGATGCGCGCCTCGTCGTCGTCCGTGCGGCGGCCAACGACGCTGCGCAGTCGCATGAAGACCACGGCCGCGATCACCAGCGCGACAATGGTGATGACATCGAGTGTCATGGAGCGTCGTCCTGCGTTGGCTCGGAAACCGGATACACGTCTATGTAGGACACACCACCCGGATACGCCAGTGCATCAGAATGAGTTCAGCTGTTGATCGTGATGCGCCCGCGCAACGTCGTTAAACCGCTTTATGTGACAGGCTCAAGCTTGCCCTTGGCGGCCGGCACCAGATTGACGCTCTCGCCACAGCCACAAGAACTCTGCTGATTGGGGTTGTTGAAGACGAACTGGGACGACAGCTTCTCGGTCTTGTAGTCCATCTCTGTCCCAAGAAGATACATGATCGCCTTGGGATCAATGATGACCTTGGCGCCGGCCTTTTCGACGACATCATCAAACTTCCCGACGCTGGTCGCCCATTCCATCGTGTATTCCATTCCCGCGCAGCCACCCTTCTTGATGCCGACCTTGAGGCCGACCACGTCAGCCCCTTTCGAGGCCATGATGGCCCTCACGCGCTCGGCGGCGCGGTCGGTCATGGTCATGATGGCGGGGCGGGGGCGGCTCAGTGGACGGCTCATGGGGCAATGCTCTCGTGACGTCAGGCTGCACACGACGCACTGTCAATATAGCGTAGTTGCGGCAGAAATCGAGGGCATGGCCGACCGAAACATCTTTGGCACTGACACATCTCTGTCAGCCGAGCATGTGCGGCACCACGGTTCATAGGCTTGCCCGGGAAGCGAAAGGCATGAATGCGGACGTTTTGGCCGCCACCTGCCCATGGCAGGTGACGGCAACGGCCTCCTTCAATTCAGCAGCAATGTTATGCACGACCAATCGGATATTAGCCAGGGAATGAGGTTTTCAGCCCCCCGTATGATGTGCCAAGTGTCGCACCAGTTCGTTCTTCGAACTGTTTGGCCGCGAGGAGCGTGTGTGGCGCTCGCTCCGCTGGCTGTCTGCACACATAGGGTCTGCTACAAAGGGAGAGTGTCGCATGGGCATGATGCAGGAATTCAAAGAGTTTGCCTTGAAAGGCAACTTCGTCGATCTGGCGGTCGGCGTGATCATCGGCGGCGCGTTCGGCAAGATCGTCGACAGCCTCGTCAACAACATCCTCATGCCACCGATCGGTTTCTTGATTGGCGGCGTTGATTTCAAAGACCTCGCCATCAAGTTGACCGCGCCCATCGCCGGAGCCAAGGCGGTCGAAGTGAAATACGGTGCCTTCCTGCAAGCCATGATCGACTTTGCCATCATCGCCTTCGTGCTGTTCATGGTCATCAAAGGAATCAACATGGCCAAGAAGCGCTTCGAAAAGGAAAAGGTTGCGGCACCGGCCGCACCCGCAGCGCCGCCGCAGTCCGAGATCTACCTCAAGGAAATACGCGACGCGCTCGCCAAACGCTGAGTGGCGAACCAGACACGCGCAAGGCGGCTGCCGGATCATCGTCCGGCAGCCGTTTTGATTCATTCATGCACAAGTTGCCGATCCAGACATTCAACAGATAGCTATGTCAAATCAGATACCTACGACGTTGGTCGAAGCGATCCACCGCCCAAAGCTCACCTGCGACACGGCCGCCACCCTCTGCGTGGCATTTCAGCATCAACGATATCGAAAAAGCTGCTGAACACCGTTCGCTTTCTTGCTAACCCGGACGGTCACAAGTACCCCTGTCATGCGATTGCCGATGAACGAGTCACAGGGGGCTGCTAAGATGAAAGTTGGACGTAGCCTTATTGTTACGACGGTCATCGCAGCGGCGGCGCTTAGCGCTTGCCGTCAAGAAGTCCCGCACAAGCCGATGAAGCTCGGCGGTGACGTGCCGGCTACAGAGCAGGTGAAGCGTTAAACGCTCGGGCCAATGACTAACCTGATGGAGAGAAGCAAATGAAGAAACTGATCGTTCTCGCAGCTGTCGTCTCGGCCGTTGCTCTCGGCGCTTGCCGCAAAGAAGTCGCTCACAAGCCAATGAAGCTCGGCGCTGAAGTTGCTCAGCAGCAGTAATTTTGAGCCTGCTTTTTGCAGGTTCAGACTTAGAAGGCCGCGTCATCGTTTACGGTGGCGCGGCTTTTCTGCTTCAGAGCCTTCAGTCTGACGCAAGCCGTCTGTGTGCACGAGACCTAGGTTCGTCCCCGGCGGCACATTTCGTCCACAACGACAATAGTTCGGCCATATTTTCGGACGATCGATCACGTAGAGCCAAGCAATCTCCGGGGGTGCGGCGTCTCGGGGCACTGCAGACACCCGGAACCGCGGTTTTCAAAAGAAGCCGCAGCCGGCGGATCAACGGACCTGGTCTTGACACCGTGTTTCTCGACACCGTGTTGCACTTACAGGGCTCGTGGTTGCGCTGACGGAAGGAAGTCAGGATGATGGTTACCTCAGAGACTGACCGCGGCGCTTCGGCAACCGCGTCCGCAGCAGAGCACTCAGCCTGTAGGATTGTGGGCTGTAGGATTGTGGGCCGCAAGGATGTGGGCCGCAAACTGGCAACCCGTGCGATCCGCGCTGTGGCCCTGGCAGGCGTCATGTTGGCCGTCGCCGCGTGCTCAAACACCCCGAAGCCCGGCGAAGATGGCAATCCGCTCACAGGCCCTGGTGGTCTTGGCGCAAATGCGCGCGGTGGGCCAGCCACACCCGGCTCGCAAAAGGACTTTACCACCAATGTCGGCGACATCGTCTATTTCTCGACCGACTCGTGGGATCTGACGCCAGAGGCGCAGCAGACCTTGTCAAACCAGGCGCGCTGGCTCAATCAATACAGCCAGTATACGATCACGCTTGAAGGCCATGCCGATGAACGCGGCACGCGTGAATACAATATCGGGCTCGGCCAAAAACGCGCCGAAACCGTACGTGCTTTCTTGGCCAAGAACGGGGTCAACGCCGGCCGCGTCCGCACCACATCATTCGGCAAAGAGCGCCCGGTCGCGGTGTGTAACGACATCTCGTGCTGGTCGCAGAACCGCCGCTCACAAACCGTGCTCAACAATCGCGGCGACCGCACCAGCGCAGCACCGTCCCAATAGCAGTATCACGCTAGCATCACCCGATGTCCTAAATCAGGCACCCGCCGTGGCTCCGGGAGCCCTCATCGTTTGGCCCGTTCTGGTACGGCATCACCCGTGCGCAGCGCCAACAGCAGCACTGTCGCAATGTTGGTCGTCAGATAGCGCCAGAACAAGCGGCGTGGCTCGAGCCAAAGTCGATACGCCCATTCCAAAGCATGATCCTGCATCCATTGCGGCGCCCGCGAGTTCTTGCCCGCGACAAAGTCGAACAGACCGCCACAGGTCTTGACCACGCCGACCCCAGCCAGATGCGCTCGGTTGCGCACCACGAAAGCCTGTTCGGTCGGCACACCCAGCCCAACCCACAACAGATCCGTTTTTGCGTCCCGAATGTCTGCAACGATATCGGCCTCGTCCTCAAGGCGGAAATAGCCGTTGCGGCGGCCCGCGAGGATCAAGCCGGGGTAGCGGCGCAACATCCCCTCGGCCGCCGCTGCGTTGATGTCTTCGCGCCCCCCGAGCAGATAGACCCGCAAGCTGCGCGCGGCGCCGAACTCGGCTACATCGTAGAAAATATCCGTTGTCGCGCTGCGCTCCGGGATTGGGGCGGACGTCAACCACTGTGAGGCAATAACAAGGGGTTGCCCGTCGGCGTCGATGCCATCGGCCTGTTCTAAGAGATCACGAAATTGCGGGTCGCGGGCCGCCCGGGCAATGACATTGCCGTTGGCCGAGGTGAGGAATAACGGCGGCTCTTGCCGGCCTCGACGGGCCAGGGCCTCAACCACAATCAAGCGGGCGCCCTCGGCGCGCGAATGAACCAGCAACGGCAAGCCGCCGACCCGGACGCGGGGGACATCGGTGAAGCGGCTTGGTTCGGCGAATGCGGGCATGCGGATACAACGCTGATGGGACACAGCGTTGAGAGTTCAAGATCCATGCCTGTTGTTCAGCCGACGGCATTGTTGCTCCACTTACACCAGCGGCCAAAATTTATGACTGACCAACCCTCATCGTCATCCCGGAATACCTGTCACGCCGTGGCGCGGCAGGTATTTCCGGGATCCTATCGTGGTTAGGCACTCGTGCCATGCGGACGGAGGTAGATCCCGGAATGCGATCACGC
>JANMGQ010000132.1:0-6489 GCA_031374735.1 Hyphomicrobiaceae bacterium
GGGATTGTGGTCGGGTCGGGCCTTCAATAGCCCGAGCCGTCCACAAGCCCGGCCCACTTGCACATCTTGAACTTTGCTGAAGCGCAGATAGATCAGATGCTGCGTCGTTTTTCGCATTTCAACTTGCGAGGCCGGGTTCACAAAAAGGGGACATTTCTACTTTGCTCCGACAGATGGAGATCAGCCGATGGAGATCAGCCGCCGCCGCGGCAGCGCACATGGATTTGGCACGCGGGGCTTTACCACGCGGGCCATTTCGCGTGAAGGAGCACACGCGATGGACAGTCCATCAGCGCGATCGCACGCCCTCTTTTACGAACGTTCCGCTCTGCAACTCGCGCACGGCTGTTTCGAGTTCGGCGCGCGTGTTCATGACGATCGGGCCGTACCAGGCAACGGGCTCCTTCAACGGCGCGCCAGACACAAGCAAAAAGCGCACGCCCTGCTCGCCGGCCTGCACCACCACCTCGTCTCCGGTTCCGAACACGACGAGTGTGCGATTGCCGCTCATATCGCGCACGTGCACCTCCTCGCCGGCCAACTCTTTTTCCACCAGCACACCGCGCGGCGCTGATGCGTCGCGGAAGGTCGCAGAGCCCTCGAAGATGTAGGCAAACGCTGAACGGTAGGTGTCGACTGGGAACACCTTGCGCTTGCCAGCCGGCACGGAGATGTCGAGATATTGCGGCTCAGCCGCGATGCCGTCGACGGGCCCTGTTTTGCCCCAGAACGAGCCGACAACAACGCGCACGCGTGTGCCGTCGTCCTCGACGATTTCGGGGATCTCCTTGGAGCCGACGTCCTGATAGCGCGGCTTGGTCATCTTGAGATCGCGCGGCAGATTGGCCCACAGCTGAAAGCCATGGTTGCGACCAAGCGCATCGCCCTTCGGCATCTCCTGATGCATGATGCCCGAGCCGGCTGTCATCCACTGGACATCGCCAGCGCCAAGGGTCCCGCGATTGCCGAGGCTATCGGCATGCTCAACCGTGCCCGCGAGCACATAGGTGATGGTCTCGATGCCGCGATGCGGATGCCAGGGAAAACCCTTCAGGTAGTCTGCTGGTTTGTCATTGCGGAAGTCGTCCATCATCAGGAAGGGATCCGTGAGGCTCGGATCGCCGAAGCCGAACACACGGTCGAGCCTGACGCCAGCGCCCTCCATATGCGGTGTGGTGCCAGAGATGTGCTTGACGGGGCGAATCGACATTTTGTGGGCCTCTGCCGGCTTCATGTCGCAGATGGTGTGCAGCGCCGGAAGTGTCAATCGCGGAGCTGATGTGTGAACGCTGCAGGCCGCTGTCCTGTCATCTCACACATCGCGGGCTGGGGCTTGCACACCGCCCTCGTTCGCCACGACGAGCGTGTAGCTTAAAATCATGAGCAGGAACCAGCACAGGTAGATCCAGGGCGAGACCATGGCCCAGCCATTGCGCTGATAAGCGTAGACCCAGGTCGCGGTGGCCGTGCCGATGTTTTCGGCGATCCAGATGAACCCTGCCGTGAGCGCGGCCGCAAGCAGCAATGGCATGCGGCGGTGCACGCGCCAGACGCGATAGTGGATCATGCCTGGGGCCAGCGCGGCGACGGCAATGACAGCCAGGGCGACGCGGATGTCGATGAAATAGCGGTGCAACAGGAAGTTCAGGTAGATCGCGGCTGACAGAGTCGCGAGCAGCCACAGCGGCGGGTGTCGTTCAAAGCGGAAATCGAACAGATGCCACGCCCGCGTCATGAATGAGCCGACGCAGGCATACATAAAGCCGCTGAACAGCGGCACGTCGCCGATGCGCAACAGACTTGCCTCGGGATAGATCCACGATCCCTGGGCGGTCTTCACGAGTTCCATGATCGTACCCGCGAGGTGATAGATCGCGATGACGCGCGCTTCCTCCCATGTCTCAAGGCGCGTCCACAGCAGGGCAGCTTGGATGGTAATCGAGGCGATGGTCAGAAAGTCAAAGCGGCTGAGCGCTGCGCCCTTGGGATACCAAAGGAAGGTTCCGATCAGCAGTGCCAGCATCAGCGCGCCGAACAGGCATGCCCACGCCATCTTGCCGAACAGGCATGCCCACGCCATCTTCACGCCAAAGCGAATGAATTCATAAGCGAATACGCCTACTCTGCCTTGAGCGCCGAGGGCTGTGGCGAAGCGGCGTTCGGCTTGGGCGAAGCGGTCAAGTGACAGGCGCGGCTCTGCACGCGCGGCGGCTGGAATGGATGTCATGGGTTGTGCTCCTGCCGCAACATGCGCTCCAATTCGGGGCAGGTCCGCCGTCCTTCGACGTGATTGCGCGGACAGATGCGGACAGGTGCGCACCACGCTTGACGAGAGGTGCCAGAAGTGACGAAACAGCAGCTTCGACAGACACGGATATCTACCGAGCAGGGTCCGCCCTGCCACGGCGGTCCGGCCTCACGAGGCTGAGCCTGCCCATGCGCGACACAGTTCGGTTTGTTCTGAACGGCGAGATCGTCGCCATAGCCGGCATCGATCCGGCGACGACGATGTTGCAGTGGTTGCGCAACCACCGGCGCATGACCGGCACCAAGGAAGGCTGCGCCGAAGGCGATTGTGGCGCCTGCACAATCGTCGTCGGCGAGCGGCATGGCGATGGCGTCCGCTACAAGGCGATCAATGCCTGCATTGCACTGATCGGTATGATAGACGGGCGCATCGTGCGCACCGTTGAGAGCCTGAAAGGGCCTACGGGCGAGCTGCATCCGGTGCAAGCGGCGATGGTCGAGTGTCACGGCTCGCAGTGCGGGTTCTGCACGCCGGGCTTCGTGATGTCGCTGTATGCGCTGTACGTGTCGGAGCGTTCCACCCCCTCACAGACGCAGATCAACACATGGCTCGCTGGCAACCTGTGTCGCTGCACCGGCTATGGTCCGATCGCGGCAGCGGCGCAGCGCATGTTCAAGGTGCCACGGCCCGAGTGGGATGACGCGCAGCGGGTCGCGGATGAGGCGCTGCTGGCTTCGATTGCCGATGCGGAGACGCTGTTGCTTGAGGCAAACGGGCGACGCTTTTTTGCGCCGACGTCGGAAGATGAACTTGCAACTCTTGCCGCCGCTCACCCGACAGCAACGATCATTTCTGGCGCAACGGATGTCGGCTTGTGGATCACCAAGCAGGGGCGGGATCTGCCGGTTATGATCTGGACCGGGCGGGTGGCCGGAGATTTCGCGGAGGTTTCGATATCGCCCGGTGGTCGCCGCTCGCAGATCTTCATTGGCGCCGGTGTGACGCATGCGGATGCCGCGCGCGCGTTACAGGATCCAACACTGGGTGAACTCTGGCGCCGGTTCGCGGGCCTGCAAGTGCGCAATGCGGGCACAGTCGGCGGCAACATTGCCAACGGTTCGCCAATAGGTGACCTGGCGCCGGCGCTGATCGCGCTGGACGCGACCTTGCACCTACGCCTCGGCGGCGAGCCTCGCGACCTGCCGCTCGAGAACTTTTTCATTGCATATGGCCAACAAGACCGGCGCCCCGGCGAGATCGTGGTCGGCGTGTCATTTCCAGTGCGCGAGGCTCGCACACTGTCGGTACACAAAGTTTCCAAGCGCTTCGACGATGACATCTCGGCCGTGTGCGCCGCGTTCAACATTGCCGTCGACCAGAATACTGTGACGTCGGCGCGCATTGGCTATGGCGGCATGGCGGCAATCCCGAGGCGGGCGCGGGCCATGGAAGCCGCACTTATCGGTAAACCGTGGACACGCAGCACGGTCAATGCCGCGATGGACGCGATTGATCAGGATTTCCAGCCTATCTCGGATGCGCGCGCTTCCGCTGCTTATCGGCGAGAGGTGGCGGCGAACCTGCTGCTGCGTGTCTTCATCGAGCATACCGAGCCTAAGACCGCGACGCGCCTCGTCGGTGCCACTGCCACGGTCGGAGGCTGACGCCATGAGCCAACGACCCATCATCGGCGAGAGCATCGCACATGATAGCGCGCGCAAGCACGTGTCGGGCGAGGCGCGCTACATCGACGATCTTCCAGAGCCGCTTGGCACCCTGCATGTGCAGATCGGCATGAGCACGCGGGCGCATGCCCGCATCCTCTCGCTTGATCTCACGGCTGTGCGTACGTCGCCGGGTGTGGTTGCTGTGCTGACCGCCGCTGACATTCCTGGCGACAACGACGTGTCGCCGACGCCGACGCACGATGATCCCATTTTTGCAGACACGCTCGTGCAATACTGGGGGCAATCGATGTTCGCCGTCGTCGCCACATCGCGCGATGCCGCCCGCTTCGCTGCGCGGCGCGCGGCCGTGACTTATGAGGATCTTCCTGCGATCCTGACCATTGACGAAGCCATGGCAGCGCAGCATTTCCTGGAGCCGCCTTATGTCATGCAGCGCGGTGACGCCCCCGCGGCGATAGCGTTGGCGCCGCTACAACTCGAAGGTCGCATCGAGATCGGCGGACAGGAGCACTTCTACCTTGAAGGCATGGCCGCACTCGCGATCCCCGGCGAAGACGACGATATGATCGTTTACGCATCGACGCAGCATCCAAGCGAGATCCAGCACAAGGTGGCTGGCGCGCTGGGTGTTGCCAGCAATGCCGTCACGGTCGAGGTGCGGCGCATGGGCGGCGCGTTCGGTGGCAAGGAGAGCCAAGGCAATCTGCCGGCCGCGGTCGCCGCCATCGCCGCGCGCAAACTCGGCGTCGCCGTGAAGTGCGTTTACGATCGCGACGACGATTTCATGCTGACCGGCAAGCGCCACGACATGCGCGCGGATTATCGTGTCGGCTTTGATGGCGAGGGGCGTATCCTCGGGCTCGATATGGTGCAGGCCATGCGCTGCGGCATGAGCTTTGATCTCTCACAGCCCATTGCCGATCGCGCGATGTTCCACGCCGACAACTGCTATTATCTGCCGGCGGCGCGCATCACGTCGTATCGCTGCAAGACGCACACGCAATCAAACACGGCCTTTCGCGGCTTCGGCGGCCCGCAGGGCATTGTCGCGAGCGAACGCGTGATTGACCATATCGCGGCGCATCTCGGGCTTGATCCACTGCTGGTGCGCCACCGGAATTTTTACGCGCCGCCCGCGGCTGCACTGTTGGTGTCTGACCTCGGTCAGACACCCGAGCCCCCGACCGTGCGTCAGCACGCCCGGGCCAGGGCTGAGCACATGGGGTCTGACCAGAGGTCAGACACCAAACGCACCACCCACTACTTCCAAACCGTGCACGACTGCATCATCGCCGACATCATCGACGATCTTGTGCGTTCGTCCGACTATGAGCGCCGCCGCGCCGACATCCGCGCGTGGAACGCCGCGAGCCCCATCCTCAAGCGCGGCATTGCTATAACGCCCGTCAAATTCGGCATTTCCTTCACCAAGACGTTCCTCAATCAGGCGGGCGCGCTGGTGCACGTGTATTCGGACGGTTCGATCCATCTCAATCACGGCGGCACGGAGATGGGCCAGGGCCTGAACACCAAGGTTGCGCAAGTCGTCGCCGATGTTTTCCAAGTCGATCTCGCGCGCGTGAAGATTTCCGCCACCACGACGGGCAAAGTGCCGAACACCTCCGCCACCGCTGCCTCGTCGGGCACCGACATGAACGGCATGGCCGCCAAGAGCGCAGCCGAGACGATCAAGGCACGCCTTGTCGCGCTGCTCGGGAGCAAGTGGGCCGTCGCGCCTGAGAGCATCGTGTTCAAAGATCGCCGCGTTACATCCGGGGCACACGCGACCACGTTCGACGATCTTGCCGCGCTTGCCTGGATGAACCGAGTCTCGTTATCGTCGACGGGCTTCTACGCAACGCCGAAAATTCACTGGGATCGCGACAAGGCGCGCGGGCGGCCATTCTACTATTTTACCTACGGCGCGGCCGTCAGCGAAGTCGCCATCGACACGTTGACGGGCGAGAACCGCATTCTGCGTGCAGACATTCTGCACGACGTCGGCCGCTCGCTGAACCCGGCGATTGATCTCGGCCAGATCGAGGGCGGATTCGTGCAAGGCGCGGGTTGGCTGACCACTGAAGAACTCGTGTGGGACGCAAAGGGGCGTCTGCTGACGCACGCGCCTTCGACCTATAAAATTCCGGCCATCTCAGACCGCCCTCTTGATCTGCGCATGCGCCTCTACGAGCCGAGCGAAAACCAGGAAGACACGATCCACCGCTCCAAAGCCGTCGGCGAGCCGCCGTTGATGCTGGCAACGTCCGTGCTGCTGGCGCTGAGCGATGCGATTGCGAGTGTCGGTGGCTATGCGCACTATCCGGCGCTGGATGCGCCGGCAACGCCCGAGCGCGTGCTGATGGCCGTGAAGCGCATGCGGGGGCGTGGTGTCTGACCTCGGTCAGGCACCAAGCCCCCGAAGCCGCAACATTGACAGCCTGACCGCCTGCCGCCAGAAGGCCCGAACACCAGCCCAACACCGGGATAACAGCCATGAGCGCCGCCGAACTCAAAGCCACCATCGACGCGGCCTGGGACAAGCGCGAAACGCTC